>NC_015416.1:601725-1203450 GCF_000204415.1 Methanothrix soehngenii GP6
GGATATCTGAACTGCTCGATTATGTGGAGCTGTCCGAGCACGCAGACTATCTCATAGATGATGTCTCAGGCGGCATGAAGAGGAGAGCCATGATCGCCAGGGCTCTTATCCACAGGCCGAAGCTGCTAGTTCTGGATGAGCCGACGGTGGGATTGGATGCTCAAACCCGTCGAAAGGTCTGGGATCTCATTCGGAAAATGAACTCAGATGGTACAACGGTCTTCTTAACCACCCACTATATCGAGGAGGCTGAGGCCTTATGCGAAAGAGTGGGCATCCTTCATAAAGGAAAGATGATTGCCATTGGGTCTCCTTTGGGTCTCCGCCAGAAGCTGGGAATGGTAGCAGTCGAGATGCAGACTAATGGAAACGGCACGCAGTATAGATATTTTCCCGATAGGTCGCTCGCTGCCCAGTTCGTTCAGGGACTGCCAGGAACCAATAAGCTGGCCATGCGAGAGTCGAACCTGGAGGATGTCTTTGTTGAACTGACCGGTCAGAAGGTCATGGAGAGTTAATATGGATGCTTATAACATACTTTGGGCGGACCTTGTGACCCTGAAGCGCCACTGGTCCAGATACCTCATCACCACTTTGATGAGCCCACTGCTTTATCTGGTGGCATTTGGCTGGGGACTGGGGCGAAGCATAAATCTCAATGGAACAAGCTATCTCGAGTTCGTGATACCGGGAATCATCGCTCTCACCGCCATGACCACCAGCTTCAACGGCGCAAGCACGAGGCTCAACGTCGATCGTCTCTACTACAAGAGCTTTGATGAATGTCTCATGGCCCCAATCGGACTGCCCTCCATGCTCATGGGAAAGGCGATGATCGGGGTGGTGAGGGGCTTAATGAGTTCCTTCGTATTTATCGCTGTAGCCTTTCTCATCGCACCTACCATTCATATCGGTTCGCCTTTTCTGGTTGGTCTTCTTCTGACCTGCCTTACATTTGCCTTTCTGGGAGTTCTGGCGGCTCTGCTGGCGAGGTCTCATGAGGACATGGCTACCTTCGCAAGCTTGATCTTGATGCCCATGACCTTTCTGGGCGGAACCTTCTTCTCTCTATCCCAGGTCCCATCCGGGCTGAAGTATGCTCTCTATGCTCTGCCGCTAACCCATTCCAGCCTGTTTCTGCGAGCCGCAGCCCTAGACCAGCCCCTGCCCTGGACCTCTTTGTTAATACTTCTGGTCTTCTTTGCAGCGTTTCTGGCGGGAGGGATGGTGGTCTTGAGGAGGATCAGCATTTAAAATCCATGCTATGCCGGTGAGGATATCAGGAATGATGCTGGCCGCTCTTATCGCCGCCAGCGTGATCAGCTTTGCCGGCGCCAGGGCTTTTCGGAGCCCTGCTGCTATTGGGAGAGGACCGGGTGGCCAGGACCATCATGGCTCCAGCCAATTTTCCGGTGGATACGATGACCGCCTTCATGGGAGCGCCATTATTTCTGTATCTGTTTTAAAAATTAGAGGGGGGTGTTTTGGAATAGATCACCCTTCCTATTTTACTGGCGCATCGGGATAGACCTGGTATATGTCCTCGATATCCATATTTAAGTACTTCTGCAGCAGCTCTCCATGAACAGCTCTCGGATCGATATCCTGGAATAGATCGGGATGCAGCCACTTGGCATAATAGAGCATAGCAGCCATCTCGGACAGGCCGCTGGCCATCTTAATGTCGGTGATATAGACCCGTCCCGTCTTGACTGCATCGATGCTCTCAAACCCAGGCAGGGAGATGATCTCCATTCGCTTGGCCTCCATCTCTTCGATGGTAGGAGTTGTGCCATCGTACTGCTCAGAGGTCATGGAGTAGACTATCACCTCTGGATCTTCCTCGATAACCCATTCCATATCGACATGAGGCACTTTAGTTTGCAGGTCAGCTGCTATATTTTTGCCCCCTGCCTCTGCTATCCTGACATGTCCCGTCGAATCCCGGTTGCCCGTCCAATCAAAGTGGCCCATGGACATGAAATAGACCGAAGGCCGATCTTCATCGGGCATCGTCCCCGTTCGATCCAGGACGGAATCATAGTATCCGGAGATGTCATTGGCCATATCTCGGGCATCTTCCTCTTCTCCTAGGATCCTGCCCAGGTCCTCGATCATCGGAATCAAGGCGTTGATGTGCAAAAGGCGGTATCTGAGCACAGGAATTCCATAGTCTGTCAGCTTTTGCTCGTCCTCCTCAGGGAAGAGGCCTCCTGTCTTGGCAATCACCAGATCGGGGTTCAGCTCGATTATCCTCTCCAGGTCTGCATTTCGACTGGACTTCCCGATGCTCTCTTTTTCCAGCAGTGCAGGGGGCATATCGCAGTCGTCGGTAACGGCAATTATCCGATCTGATTCTCCCAGAGCATAGATCACCTCTGCCGCTCCTGGGGATAGGCATATGATGCTGCTTGGATTGAAGGGCACAGTCACATTTCTGCCCTCTTCGTCGGTGATGGCGATCATCTCATCCGCTGCCAATGCAGGTACAAGCATAACAGCGATTATGATCAATAAAGCGATTGCTCTCATTCGGTAACCCCATTCATATATTTCTGATTGATCTCATCTGATTAAATTATTTTTTCTTTTTTCAAGCATAATTGAATTCGATATCGGCTTAAATAGTATTTGGTCGAGTTCACTGTAAAGAATAATTGATTGCAGTCAAATTTGCTTAATCAAGTAAATTATAGTTTCATTAAATTTTCTTTAATTAGTGATTTTTCGCAAAAAAGACCACAAACTATTTCAATGAAGCTGAGCTATTTAGAGCGTGAGGAGTTTTGTATGCTGGACAAGTTTATGTCTGAACATCTATTTGGCAAGAGCATTGAAGTCTACTTCGGGGGAGATGAGAAGGAGAGGATGCGTGGCAAACTGGTGGGCAGCGCTGATGGAGTCATTGTCTTGGAGAATAATGATAGAAGGGATTACGTAAATGTGGAAAAGGTGGTTGCAGCCTGGGAAGTATGATCCGCAAAACCTTTCACTGGATTTCTGGTTGCACACCGACATTCAGATCAGAGCCTGATGAAAAAAGCGCAAAGAACTGCCTTCTGCAATAGAAGCTAGAAGGGCCGTATTTTATTCTTCACTTTCGGTGGTCTTCTTAACACTCATGCTTTTTCGCCTTTGAGAAGGACTTCGACATCTGCCCACTCTGAGTCAAACTGCTGGACCTTGGATCTTCAAGAGATATAAATACGGCGAAGAGCGCCAATATATTAAAACTCTCCCACCTCTATCAATCTCATGTAATACATTGATATACTTGTAATACGAATATTATCCTGGTGATTCAAATCTCCACATCCGCCTCAGTTCGGCTTCCCGATGACATCGCCCGCGGCCTTGAAGACCTTGCCAGTGCGCTCGATCGTCCCAAGACTTACATCATCCGAAAGGCGATCGAGGCTTATCTGGAAGAGTATGCAGATTACTTCATCGCTCTGGAACGAATGAATGACAAGGACGACAGGATCGTCTCTGCTGGAGAGATGAGGGAGCTTCTTGGCCTGCAAGATTGAATATAAATCTTCGGTCTCGCGAGACCTGAGGCATCTGGATAAAAATATAGCTAAGCGAATTCTCAAGGATACGGAAGGGACGCTAGCGTCTGACCCTGCTGCGGGAATCCCCCTTACAGGACAGTTCAAGGGCCTCTTAAAGCTGTGCATTGATGATTATCGTGTCATTTACTCAAAAACCGGAGATGGTGTACTTATTTTAAGAATTGGGCCTCGAAACAAGGTCTACGATAGATGATACCCTCGCATCTTCAGTATCGGCCATAAGAGAAGCTAAGTGGCGGGCACGGGGCAATGTGAATGGGCTCTTATCTCGACATGCAGAGATGCCGAAAGCTGGCATCTCCGTAGCAGTATTGTCCCATCCTATCTCCTCGACCACTGGAATCCATTGAAGTGCCTTACCCTTCCAGACAATACTCCTGAGTTGACGAAGAATGTAACGGACCTTCTTCTTTTTCAACTTCATATTCTGGACTATGTGCCCTGGCTTAGATGAGCTGCAAATTAATTTCGGGACTCCACATATTTTAGGTAAGCCGAAATGTTTATCTGCCATGCACTTATTTTAGGCTTGCCTAAAGTCAGGGAGAACAGGGATACACAATGCAAATGCCAATTACTAGCCTGAGAGCGGGGGCAGTGGCCCAGGTTACGGCACTGCTGGGCCAGGGCGGCTCTTTTCAGAGAAAGCTTCGGACCATGGGGATCAGGGAGGGCAAAAGGCTGAGGGTGGTGGCGATCCATCCCTTTGCCGGACCTCTGGTTCTGGATATAGATGGCAGACAGATAACGTTGGGCAGGAGCATCGCCCAGAGAGTGATGGTGAGGGTGGAGGATTGAAGCGAATAGTTCTGATGGGCAATCCGAACATCGGAAAGAGCGTGGTCTTCTCCCGTCTGACCGGGGCAGAGGTGATCACATCCAACTATCCGGGCACCACAGTGGACTTCTCCCGTGGCAAGGCTCGCATTCAAGGGGAGCCGGTGGAGCTGATAGATGCCCCTGGAACCTATTCTCTGCAGCCCACCAGTCCGGTGGAGGAAGTGGCTGTAGAGGTATTGCGCTGGGCGGATCTGATCGTCAATGTGGTTGATTCCACCAACCTGGAGAGGAACCTCTTCCTCACCCTGGAGCTGCTGGAGAGCAAGAAGCCGATGATCGTCGTCCTGAACATGTGGGATGAGGCGAAGAGATCGGGAGTACAGATCGATCTGGATGGGCTGGAGGCCCGCTTGCAGGTGCCGGTTGTTGCCACCACTGCCCTCACTGGAGAGGGGATCGCGGAGCTGGTACGACGGCTGGACCAGGCCAGGTACCCTGCGGATGATGAAGCACTGAGCGAGGAGGAGATGTGGACCCAGATTGGCCGCATAACCAGAGAGGTGCAGAAGGTCACCCACCGCCATCCTGGAATCGGAAGCAAGATCAGCGAGGCCACCATCAAGCCGGCGACGGGAATGCCCATCGCTCTGTTGATATTGATCGCCACCTTCGGCACGGTGAGGTTCATCGGCGAGGGCTTGATCTCCCACCTCTTCGAGCCGCTCTTTGAGCTCTACCGCCCCCTAGCCATGTCCATCAGCTCTGGGCTTGGCCCGGGGATGCTGCATGATTTTATCATCGGCAAGCTGTTGGATGGCGAGATCGATTATGTCCAGTCCATGGGGATTCTGACCACGGGCATCTATGTTCCTTTGGCCATGGTCCTCCCCTATATCGTGGGGTTCTATCTGGTCTTATCCATCCTGGAGGATTCGGGGTATTTGCCCAGGCTGGCGACCTTATCCGATAACCTCTTCCATCGATTGGGCATGCACGGCCATGCCATCATACCCCTCTTCCTTGGGCTGGGCTGCAATGTGCCGGGAGCACTGGCCATCAGGACCCTGGAGACCAGAAAGCAGCGTTTCATCTCTGCCACCCTCCTGGGCCTGGCTGTGCCCTGCACTGCCAAATCGGCCATGATCTTCGGAGTGTTGGGCTCCTATGGCCAGAGATACGTATTCCTGGTCTTTGCAACCCTGGCACTTGTTTATATCGCAGCAGGGCTGATATTGAACCGGATGGTGAAAGGAGAGAGCCCGGAGATCTTTCTGGAGATACCGCCCTACCGAAGGCCTGAACTGGGTATGATCCTGAAGAAGACCTGGATGCGCATTCGCTGGTTTCTCTCTGAGGCCATACCATTCCTCTTTCTGGGGGTGCTGCTGGTCAATGTGCTCTACACAGTGGGCTTCATAGAGTGGATCGGGGCCATATTCGCTCCTTTCATGGAGGGGTGGCTGAATATTCCCGGCGAGGCTGTAGCTGCTCTTCTGGTTGGTTTTTTCAGGAAGGACCTGGCGGTGGGAATGCTCTTGCCCCTGGGATTGAGCGCCCAGCAGATGGTGGTGGCAACGTTAGTGCTCTCCCTTTATTTCCCCTGCGTGGCCACCTTTGCTGTGCTGATCCGGGAGCTGGGGATGAGGGATACGGCAAAATCCACTGCCATTATGCTGGCCACCGCTCTATTGGCCGGGGGAGCGATGCGCTGGACTCTCTCGGGGTTGGGGGTGCAATGAGAAAGAAGACTGTAGAGGAGTACATCGAGGTCATCTTTGCCCTGGAAAGGGAGGAAGGGAGGGCGACGACCGGCAGGATCGCATCGGAGATGAATGTGAAGCCCTCCTCGGCCACGGAGATGCTCCAGAAGCTGCAAAAGGAAGGATTCCTGCAGTATGAGAGCTATGCTGGAGCTACACTGACCGAATCGGGCCGGAGGCTGGCTTTGGAGCTGAATGGTAAGCATGAGGCCATTGCCGATTTCCTGGCGATCATCGGCGTTGACCGAGCGGTAGCAGAGCGGGATGCCTGCCAGATCGAGCACCATGTGGGCCGGGAGACCATGGAGCGGCTGGAGAGGTTTGTGGAGTTTGCGGGCCACTTCCCCGATCGGCCAGGGTGGATGGAGTGCTTCCAGAAGTACTGCGAGACCGGGAGGGTGGAGGACTGCGATCAATGCCCCTGTGGCAAATCAGGGAATGAGAGCCCGCCTGCATCTGGATCACCAGAAAGGCGGATATGATATGAATGGCTCTAATCAGTGCCGGTATGGGGAATGGCCCTCTCGGCCTGCCGAGGTGCTGGCTGTCTGAATCTCCGTCGCTGTATTTGTTCGATCCCATCTCCTCGACCATCTGACCGGCCAGAAGATCCCAATCAACAGCTTCATCCAGACCGGGCGGATCTCTTGCCAGTGTGCTATAATACTGGATAAAGCACTCTTCAAGGATGCTTTTCAATGTATTCTCCTCCAGCTGGCCGCTGTTTTTGAGGTAGCTGGCCAGTAGCAGGCTCAAGGAGAAGAGGTGCCTTCCTATGTGCGATTGCAGCCTCTGGGGCTGGATATCCTGATGAACCTCTAGATGCTCATAATCGGCTAGTCCGGATAGACGGAGGTTAGGATAACGGCATGATTCAAGCCACTTCTCCAGCCTGCCGGCGACCTTTCTCTGCCAGCAATAACCGTCGTCCTCCTCTGAGCCATCTCCTCTCCTATGATAGAGCGGCATCAATGAGGCATGAATCAAGCCCATGCCGGTCAATCGAGCCAGATCCCGCGCACAGACCAAGAGGCTCCGGCGCATCACCTGAATGGAGTGCTGCGGCTCATTGACATAGGCAAAGTACTCCCGGCCTGCAATATAGCCGATGGCATGGGGCTCGGCTGCGCATATCCCTTCTCTCAGGTGGCGGGGGATCTCTCTAATTCTATAGATTCCCTTCAGGGGACAGGGGAGTGTGCTCTCCACAGACAATCCCTGCAGACCGGGCAGCTTCTTCAGATACTCTTGCATGCAGATCTCATGTAGGAGTCGGCTCTCGTCTCCTGGATTGACGCACATCTTCAGGGCTAAAAATCCTCTATTTATTGGGGCGATGAGGGTTCTTCCCATTCTATGCGGCTGGCCGGCTTTATATTGGCGGATAATATCATTCAGGTTGATATCGATTATACCCGCTTTATCGAAAAATTCTGTAAGATTATAACCATGATATTCTATTTCCCTATCTATTTCTGCACTCCTTCTCCGGGCAAAATGAATCTCACTGCCCTGGCATAGGGCACTGGAGATGCCATCGAATCCCGTGTTCACCACCTGATAGGCGAGAGCTCCCTCGCGGATGATGTCGAAGCGGTAGAGGTCGGATATCGACTGCGGGGCTATATCGTGGCTGGCCAGCCAGGGAAATGGATCCCATCCAGGTGGAAGATGATCGATTGCTCTTCTGATGCGTAATGCCAAAACGAGGGCTGCATGCTGGCGCACGATAGTGGAGCCAAGATCGAGCCTGGATAGTAAAAAGGGGATGGCTTCATCTCCTATCTGCAGGATCGCCTTCTCCACCCGTTCGTCTCCCGAGCTGAGCAGCTTGAATAGCAGCTCCAGGTTCTCCAGGCGGCTATCAGGAACGCCAGCTATCTCTATCAGTGCCCGAGCGGCCATGCTTTTGAGACAATTGCTCTTGCTGCCTAGCATCTCTTCCAGCTTGGACGCAGCTGAGTCCGTCCCCATCCCGGCCAGAGCGGAGACTGCCATATGCCTTACGATGGGATAATCATCATCGAGAGCCCTGATCAGCACTTCCTCTGATAGAGGATCCTTCAACTGGCCCAAAGCTCTCACTGCTCTGTAACGAATGCGGTGGTCCAGGCTCCTGTCCAGGGCCATTCTCTCCAGGGCCGATCTTTCCAGAATAAACCCTTCCAGTACCGGTCTTTTCGGGACCAGTCTTTTCAGCGCCGGTCTCACCAGATCCTGTCTCTCCCGGTCTGGGCACTCCATTGTCGATCTCCTCAAGGGCGCCCCTTCCTGGTCGGTCTTCACAATATCGATCTCGTTAGACCTCTGAAGGAGCATCTATCAGATCATCCTGTTTATGAGCTTACCAGCGACCCATATAGCATGTTTGTAGCTGATGCGAATATATACTTAATTCTATTCCTGGGTCCAAGCTCAGAAGGTTCTGGTTTTGGCCAGCAGCTATATTTATTAACGCAATTATTAACCTATAAAAGCGTCCACCGCTGTGAGAGGTGAGCGCATTTTTACAAAGGAGGAGATCAAGATGGTCCAAGGGCGAGGAATTCCAAAGCCGGTAATATACAAAAACATGCCGGCGGTCTTTCAGAGAAGGGACGGAAAGTTCGAGATAAAGCTGCAGGTAACGGGTGGATTGCTCACTGCTCAGCAGGTGCAGAGGATTGGCGAGGTTGCTTCCAAGTACGGCTCGCGCGTCCATTTCACTGTGCGCCAGGAGGTTCTGATCCTGGGAATCCAGGAGGAGAATCTGGAACCCGCCCTGGCTGAGCTTAAAGAGGTGGGCTTGAATCCCGGTTCGGCTGGAATGGTCTTTCGCAATGTGGTCTCCTGCCTTGGCACCGACTACTGCTACAAGGCGGTGGCGGAGACCATCACCCTGGCAAGGGAGATCGGCGACCGCTTCACCGGCGAGAAGACCCCGGGGCCTCTGAAGGTAGCCATCGGAGGCTGTGCATTCCCCTGCACCAGGCCGCAGTTCAATGAGATCGGCCTGATGGGCAGAGTCCTGCCCCAGATCGACCTGGAGAAATGCACCGGCTGCGGCAAATGCGTTGAGGTCTGCAAGGTGGGAGCAACGAAGATAGTCGAGGAAAAGGCAATCATCGATTACGACAAGTGCGTCCGGTGTGGTCGGTGTGTGGCCGTTTGCCCCGAGGCGGCCAAGTACTCGGCAGAGAAGGGGTACATCATGCTCGTGGGCGGGAGAGGAAGCTGGCCACCTCATGAGGGCTGGGTCCTTTGCGATATGGTGCCTAGAGAAAGGATCATTCCTCTCATAGAGCGAATACTGCAGGTCTACAAGGAGGGGGCGAAGCCGGGCATGAGGATGAGGGAGTTCATAAACTCCATCGGCTTTGAGGAGTTCAAGAGAAGAGTCCTGAGCTAAAAGCTTGGCAAGAGCAAAAGGGTTGATCCTGAATGTCGAGAGAAGAGCCGGCCATACTGGTGGATGGACTTGTTAAGCGCTATGGAGAGCTGCTGGCAGTAGATCATATCAGCTTCCAGGTAACTGAGGGAGAGATCTACGGCTTTCTGGGCCCCAACGGCTCGGGAAAGACCACCACCATTCGCATGCTGGTCGGCCTCGCCCAGCCCGATGAGGGCAGTGCCAGCCTTCTGGGCTACCATCTTCCAGCTGGAATCAACCAGGCCAAGAGATACATGGGCGTGGTGCCGGATGTATCAAACCTCTACGATGAGCTGTCAGCTCTTGATAATCTCCTCTTCATGGCCCAGCTCTACGGTGTGCCGCATGAGGAGCAAAAGCCGAGGGCAGAGCAGCTACTTCGAGACTTCGGCCTTTATGAGAGAAGAAACGATCGGTTTTCTGCCTTCTCTCGGGGAATGAAGAGGGCTCTTACCATTGCTGCCGCCCTGATACACCAGCCCCGTCTACTCTTCTTGGATGAGCCTACCACCGGCCTGGATGCGGCCGCAGCCAGGTCCTTGCGTGCTCTCATCTCCGGATTGAGTGATAAGGGCCTGACCATCTTTCTCACCACGCACTATCTGGAGGAGGCAGACCTCCTATGCGATCGCATAGCCATACTGGTTCGGGGCAGGATCGTGAGGATCGATACCCCTGCCGGGCTCAAGCGCCTGGTGCAGACGGAGTCGCTGGTCGAGTTCACCTTCCGGGGAGATATCTTGCCCCTGGCGAAAGAGTTGGAAAGCAGACTGGGGAAGGCAAAGGCCGCCTTTTTGGACCCCCGCAGGATCCGGATTTACGGGGGCGATCCGGCCCAGATATTCGATACCATATTCCAGTTCTCAAGAGACATCGGCATCGGCATTGAGGCTGCATCTACCATCCGGCCCAGCCTGGAGGATGCCTTCATCAAAGTCGCTGGCCTTTCTCCTCAGGTTATGGCGGCAGAGAAGAGCCCTGGCAAGGGGAGGGGGTGAGGGCGGTGGCCTGGCAGGATGAGTTGCGAGGAATCTATCATATCGCCATCAAGGATATGAGAACCTATTACCTCAAGCCGCCAGCGCTGAGCTGGGGAATGGTCTTTCCACTAGCTTGGACGCTGGCCTTCTATCTGCGCAGCCCAGGGGACTTTGCCGAGCTGGTGCCAGGCCTCCTGGCCATGACCATCGTATTCAGCACTACGGCCGCTGAGGCCGTGGTCATCAACTTCGAGCTGCGTCTGGGCACCCTGGAGAGGCTGCTTTTAGCACCGATAGGCATAACCTCAGTCCTATTAGGAAAGGTGTTGGGCGGCTTTCTCTTCGGCCTCTTTACCACGGCGATCGTAGCAGCGGCATCTATTCTCTATATGGATCTTCATCCTGACATCCTGGGACTGGCCATAATAGCAGTCCCATCTCTGATGGTCTTCTCCTCCATGGGGGCTCTCTTCAGCGTCTCTGTCAAGGAGGTATTTGAGGCTCAGACGTTGCTCAATCTTCCCAGATTCCTCATGGTCTTCCTCTGCGGGGTGGTGTATCCGATCTCCGCTCTGCCCGATGGGCTGCAGCTCTTGGCAAGGCTCCTGCCTCTGACATACACTGTGCAGGGACTGAGGATTTCTTTCTTTGAGCATGGGGATTCTCTTTTGTGGCAGGACTTTGCAGCCCTTCTCGTTTTTATGATTCTGTTTCTGCTTCCAGCAATCAGCCTGCTGCACAGGAGGTTTCGGTAGCAAAATGCAGAGCCTATTAATTGCGCGAATGAGGTGAATGAAATGATTAAGGTGGGCGTCATAAGATGTCAGCAGACTGAGGATATGTGTCCGGGGACGATGGACTTTGTGGTAGCATCAGAGGGGAAGATGGCTTTTGCGGATACGGGGCCGGTTGAGATCGTCGGCTTTCTTTCCTGCGGCGGATGTCCGGGAAAGAGAGCAGTTCCCAGGGCGAAGATGATGGTTGATCGGGGAGCAGAGGCGATAGTCATTGCCTCCTGCATCAGCAAGGGCAATCCGATCGGCTTTCCCTGCCCTCACTTCGAGGAGATCAAGGAGTGCATCGCTAAAAAGATCGGTCCTGAGGTGAAGATAATCGAGTGGACGCATTAGCAATGGGCACAATAGCAATGGAAGAATTAGGCCATCTCATTCTGTCACTTCTGAGGCCTGTCCCTCTTCCGGGCGGAGAGGGCCAGGAAGGCCCCTCTGCCATGCCCCTCTGTAAACGGCTCTGCGTCAACTGCACCCGTCTTTGAATTTTTAAATATGGTCTGACGGGTTAGAATATCATAGAAATCGAGATCCTTCAGCCAGCTCATGACCTCATCGGCAGAACGAAATCGGGCGAATTTGTAGAATTTGCTGGTGGTTTTCTTTCTATCATAATCCCTTCCCGCCGGGCTATCCCGGTCGATCATCCCTATTATGAGACTGCCGCCGGGCACAAGAGTCCTCTTCGCCTCCTGACAGGCAAGGAGGGGATCATCAAGAAAGCATACGGTGGTCACCATCAAGACGAAATCGAAGGACTCATCCCGAAAAGGAAGCGCTTCTGCCAGCGCATAGATGACCTCGATCCCCCTTGCTCTTGCCCTCTTCGCCATCGCCTGCGCGGGCTCCACACCGATCTTGATGCCCAGAGGAGCGGCGAATCTGCCTGTTCCCGCCCCAACCTCCAAGCCGGTTCCAGAAGATGGGATGAGCGATCTCAAGGCCTGGATCTCGGAAATGTAGGCGGCTGGGTTCTCATCATACCATTCATCATACTCTGCCGCATTTTCTTCAAAGACCTCTATGCTATCCATAATAGTATGAAGTATGGAATAGCTTTAACATTTGAGGCGGCAACAGTCCTTTGATGACGGATCTGGACTATCTGAGCCTAGCCTCGGCCATGCACCGCCTGACCGAGCCGGCGGTAAGTTCTGCCATATCTCTTCTCCCGCTGGTCCCTGGCAGCCGGGGGCTTGATGTCGCTTGTGGAAATGGAGATCACAGCCTGTGGCTCGCCAGGGCGGCAAAGCCAGATGGATGTGTATTTGGCATTGACATCTGCAAGGAGGGCTTGGTCAGGGCAATTGAATCCGCGAAGAGTGCAGGGCTGAAGGGCGAGCTGGCTTTCCTGCAGGGAGATGTGTGCTCCATACCCTTCCCCGATCATATCTTCGACTGGGTCTGGTGCGCCGACTGCCTGTGGCCCGGCCCCAGGTCGCAGGGATTCCTGGGAATGAATCCTTTACCCGCCCTGGAGGAGTTGGTGCGGGTGACAAGGCCCGGGGGAACAGTTGCCCTCCTCTTCTGGTCATCTCAAAAGCTCCTTCCTGGCCACCCTTTGCTGGAGGCCAGGCTTAATGCCACCCTTGTGGCATGCTATCCCTTCCAGGAGGGCTGGGACCCGAGAGCTCATATCCTCTCTGCCCCCCTCTGGATGAATGAGGCGGGATTAATGGATATCAGAGGCCGGACGTTCGTGGCCGATATTCAGGGGCCCCTAAGCGATCAGGCCCAGGATGATCTACAGCTGTGCTTTCAGATGCTATGGGGAAGGGCGGCGGAGGAGCTGCCTGAAAAGGAAAGAGAGAACTTTCGGGTTTTATGCTCGAATTGCTCAGCTGATTTCATCGCCGCTAACCAATACTACTATGGTTTTATCACCTACACCATATTCACAGGGCGGGTGGCGGCGGGCAGTTTGATTATTGCAAATTGAGATTTTAGTCGAAAACAGCGATTGTCTCCTTTGAGGATTCTATGGTGTGGCCAGCAATAGGTGGAATCGGATACCCCCACGGTATCCGGGCGACAATCCATTCCTCAAGATCAATGAAAAAGGCGATGCTAGTCACCCTTTTCTGTCTCCCCCTTCTCTGCAACACCACCAACATGTTTGGTCCGGTCATCGCTCCAGATGGGGCAGCAGCAGATGATATCGCCTCTTTCCAAACCCCCTTTACAGCAGCCTTGGACCAGCTCAATCCTTTTGGAGGAAACCTCCATTCGGTCCAGGCAGCAAATTGAAATATATTCTCGCCATAGATCTACTGTGGAAGGTAATATCCTCATCGCCCTGGCTCTGAGCCTCTTTGCCGGCCTGGCCACGGGAATAGGAAGTCTGATCTCTTATTTCATTCCCCGGCCAGACATGCGCTATCTCTCGCTGAGCCTGGGCTTTGCTGCCGGAGTGATGGTCTACGTGGGATTTGTGGACCTCTTCTGCAGCTCCAGGATCGTCCTGGGCTTCGGCTATGCCAATCTCTTCTTTCTGATGGGTTTGGTGCTGATCTATCTGCTCGACCACCTCATTCCCCATATTCACATGGATGGCCAGGTGGACTCCCAATGCGACAGGCTCTACCGGAGCGGGATCATGACCACCATCGGCATCGCCATCCATAACCTGCCTGAGGGAATGACTGTGGCCCTGGTCTCCCTGGCCGACCTGCGGCTGGGCGTGCCTGTGGCCATTGCCATAGCCATCCATAACATCCCTGAGGGCCTGGCCTGCAGCATTCCCCTTTACTGCGCCACATCCGACCGGAGGAAATCCTGTCTGATCTCCTTTGCTGCGGGAATGACTGAGCCCCTGGGAGCGGTTCTGGCCATCCTGATCCTCTATCCATTCCTAAACGACTGGCTACTGGCTGCCGCCACCTCAATGGTCGCGGGAATCATGGTATTCCTCAGCTTTGACGAGCTCATTCCCATAGCCAACCGATATGGTGGCGAGCATACCACAAACATAGGCCTTATCGCCGGGTTTTTGGTGATGATGGCGGGATTGGTCTTGATGGAATCACTATAAATCCTATTGGAATTATAATGAATACGAAAGGATGGAGAATGGAAATGAAACGGATATTCCTGTGCAGCCTATTTCTGCTGCTCCTGGCAGCCTCGAATTGGGCAAATGCGTCCGATCAGAATCTTTTGATTCCTGATGATGAGATATCGAACGGTGAGATAAATGAGAGTGCTTTGGTGCTGGCCCTGGCTGGAGAGCCATCCGGAGAGCTTACCCAGGCAGAGGTCGATGGCCTTCTATTTATGATTGAGGAGGAGAAGCTGGCGGGCGACGTCTATTCGGCACTGGATGAAATGTGGGATATGCGCGTCTTCGAGAACATCGGAAGGGCAGAGCTAACTCATCAGGCGGCGGTAAAAAGGCTTCTTGATAGGTATTCCCTGCCTGATCCCAGGATGGGAGAGGGCGAGTTTGCCAATGAAACCCTGCAGGATCTCTACAATGATCTATTGGCCAAGGGAAGCACTTCGGTCAGTGACGCCCTCATGGCGGGAGCGGCCATAGAGGAGATAGATATCCTCGATTTGGAGGAATATATGGCGCAAACGGATAAAGAGGACATACTTCTCGTGTATGCCAATTTATTGCGCGGATCGGAGAACCATCTCCGGGCATTTGTCAATAACCTGGAAAGGCAGAGGGTCGAGTACACTCCTCAGTACCTATCGGAGGAGGAGTACCGCAGCATAATGGAAGCCTGAAGCTACTGCAAAGGATCTATGGCATCTGGGCAAGCTAGCCGCGAAATAGATCCCGTCCAGGCCCCTTCCGTGCTGAGAGTAGCCCTCTACTCTCTGCTCTTCAACCTGGCCCTGGTGGCGGCCAAGCTCACTCTCTCCGCCCTATCCGGGAGCCTGGCCTTGCGAGCGGATGCCATTCACTCCACGGTGGATGTTATGGCCTCGCTGGCCCTGATCCTGGGGGTGAAGATCTCCGAGAGGAAGAGCGAAAGTTTTCCTCTGGGGCTTTATAAGGTGGAGAACCTGGCATCCATCGCCATATCCTTCTTGCTGTTTCTTACCGCTTATGAGATCGTCCTGGAGGCGGTGCGAGGGGAAGCTCTGCCCATCAATTATCAGGGATGGGTGCTCTATGCCGTGGCAGCGATAATTCCTCTTCCCTATCTATTCGGCAGCTTCCAGATCAAAGTTGGAGAGAGGACCGGATCGCCCAGCCTGATTGCCGATGGGGTGCAGCATAAGGCCGATGTCCTCACCTCCTCCCTGGTCTTCCTCGCTCTGATCGCTCAGAGCATCTCTCTTCCTTTGGACAGGATTGCGGCGGTGATAATCGCATTGGTGATCGTCAAGGAGGGTTGGGGAATTCTGGTCGACGGCATGCGGGTCCTGCTGGATGCCTCAGTGGACGCACAGACTCTGAAGAGGATCCGGGCCCTGATTCTGGAGGCTCCTGAGGTTGTATCCATCAAAGAGCTGGTGGCCAGGAACTCCGGACGTTATCTCTTTGTCCAGGCCGATCTAATCCTAAGGCTGGTCGATCTGAAGAGGGCCCACCTGGCCAGCGAGAGGATCGAGTCAAGGATTAAAAGAGAGCTACCGCAGGTGGATCGGGTGCAGATTCATTATGAGCCCATTGTAGAGAGCCGGCGCAGATACGCGGCTCCTCTGGCAGATATGGGTGGAAGGCTGAGCAGGCATTTTGGTGAATCCAGTTATTTCGCCCTAGTAGAGATGGATTTTGAGGAGATGAAACTTGTCCGGCAGGAGATCATAGCCAATCCCCATAAGGATCTGAGCAAGGGCAAGGGCCTGAAGGTGGCCCAGTTCCTTCTAGGCTTCAAGCCAGATGTCGTCTTCTCTATAGAGGGCCTGGAGGGCAAAGGACCTGGCTATGCCTTTGCGGAAGCGGGTGTAGAGACGGTGCAGACGGATGCCGAAACCCTGGAGGAGCTGATGGCAGATCTATTGGAGGCGGAAAGGAATCGTACAAATCTTTAAATACAATATCGCATATAAGCGTAATTGCTCTTTCCATCTCATCGACATTTGTCGGCAGGAGCAGAACGGCCAGAACAAGAGCATGATGTGTTCGAAAAATCAGAATCAGTGAGGTTTAATGAAGGTAAGTGTTACTGCAGGAGCATCGGGCCTTGATGCTCCCATGGATCCCAGGTTTGGGCGTTGTCCCTTTTTTGTGATAGTAGATACAGAAAGCATGAGCGAGATATCCATTGCTAACTCTAATGTCAATGCAACCAGCGGCGCTGGCATACAGGCTGCCCAGGAGATAGCCAGGCAGGGAGCAGCAGCTCTTATCACCGGAAACGTCGGCCCCAATGCCATGCAGACCCTCTCCGCAGCCAATATCGATGTTTATCAGTATCAGGGAGCAGGTAGCGTCAGAGACGTGGTGGAGAAGTTCAAGCGTGGCGAGCTTCAAAAGATCGCTGGTGCATCCGTACCCGCTCATGCCGGCATGGGCCCGGGTGGTCAGGGCGGTCAGGGCATGGGGCGAGGTGGCGGCGCTGGAAGGGGCGGCGGCCAGGGCATGGGACGAGGCGGTGGCCGGGGAGCTGGCAGAGGAGGGCAGTTTTAATGAAGATCTGCGTCCCCACCATGGGCAATTCCGGCCTGGATGAGGCCATCTGCCAGCACTTCGGACGGGCTCCCACCTTCACCGTGGTGGACCTGAATGACAATGAGATCTGCGTACTGCCCAATGTATCGGAGCACATGGGTGGGACGGGCCTGCCCACAGAGACCATATTTGCCGAGGGCGTGCAGGTGCTGATTGTAGGCGGCCTGGGTCCTAAGGCGGTCATGGCCTTCAGCGAGGCGGGCATAGACGTGTTCGTAGGTGCTACAGGCACAGTCAAGGATGCCATCGATGACTGGAGAGAGGATGTGCTGAGCCGAGCCAGCCCTGATAACGCCTGTCAGGATCATAAGCATTAGTCTTTGAATTAGAGGGGATGAGTTGAAGCTATCCATAGCTAGCGGCAAGGGCGGCACTGGCAAGACTCTGGTCTCCACCTCGCTTGCTGCCTCTCTTTATTCCCTGGGTGATGGGCGGATTGCAATCGCAGATTGTGATGTTGAAGAGCCCAATTCTCACCTTTTCTTTCCGGACAGAACCCTTCTGGAGAAAGAGAGCTGCCAGGTTGCTGTGCCGGTGATAGATGAGGAGTTGTGCACCCATTGCGGCAAATGCAGTGAAGTCTGCGCTTATCATGCTCTGGCCGTGCTCCCTGGGACGGTGCTGATCTTTCCCGAGCTCTGCCACGGTTGTGGGGCCTGTAGCATCATCTGCCCGGAGAAGGCCATAAGCGAAGGCTCTCGATCGATAGGGGAGATATTTCACGCCCGTTCCGGTGGCATGGATATCGTCTGGGGAGAGCTGGCCCTTGGCGAGGCCAGGACCACTCCTCTCATCAAAGCAGTAAAACAGAGGGCCCAGGGCGATACGGTGATCGTCGATTGCCCGCCCGGCACCTCTTGTTCTATGGTGGAGTCGGTGCGAGGGAGCGACTTCTGCCTGCTGGTCACCGAGCCCACTCCCTTTGGCCTGTACGACCTGGACATCGCCTTGAAGGTGCTGGACAAGATGAAAATCCCCCAGGCGGTTCTGGTCAACAAGAGCGGCGTGGGTGACCGGAAGCTCTATCACTACCTGGAGGAGAAGAAGATACCCCTTTTAATGGAGATTCCCCTGGACCGAAAGATAGCTGAGATCTACTCCCAGGGAGAGATATTCGTCCTGCGTATGCCAGAGTGGAAGGAGAGGTTTGTTGAATTGGCAAATAGGATTGAGGAGATGATAGCATGTTGCAGGTCGCTATAGTGAGCGGAAAAGGGGGAACCGGCAAGACCTCGATCATCGCCTCACTGGCAGCTCTCGCCCGAGGAAAAGCAGTCTTTGCCGATTGCGATGTGGACGCACCCGACCTGCACCTCATCCTCCAGCCCGAGATCCTGGAAAGGCGGGAGTTCTATGGCATCAAGAGGGCATTCATAGATAAAGAAAAGTGCATTCAATGCGGGATCTGCCAGGATTCCTGCAGGTTTGGTGCTATCGCTGATTTTGAGGTTGAAACTCCCCTCTGCGAGGGCTGTGGGGTATGCCAGCTGGTCTGTCCTGAGGATGCGGTCGATATGAGAGACGTCCAGGCCGGGGAGGCTTACATTTCCCAGACCAGATTCGGTCCCATGGTCCATGCCGAGCTGTATCCAGGTGAGGAGGCATCGGGAAAGCTGGTGGCCATGGTCAGGGAGATGGCTCGCGACCTGGCGGCAGAGAAGAATCTTGATCTAATCCTCATAGATGGCTCTCCGGGCATAGGCTGTCCGGTGATCGCATCATTGACCGGAGTCGACCTGGCGCTGGTGGTGACGGAGCCCACAGTCACTGGAGAGCACGATCTGGTGAGGCTCTTGGATGTGGCCGACCACTTCGGCATAAAGACGACCGTCTGCATCAACAAGTATGACCTCAACCCTGAGGCGGCAAGAAAGATCGAGGAGCTGTGCGGTAAGAGAGGGGTGAAGATCGCGGGAAGGCTGCCCTATCATACCTCGGTCATCGAGGCAATGGTCAAGGCGCAGGCGGTGGTGGAGATCGGAGGACCGGTGGCTGAGGCTATAGAAGATATGTACAAGGGCCTGGAGGGGCAGCTTTAGAAGGCGAATTTTTTATTAATAAGACGACGAAGATGAATTGGGGGTTTTGATCAAGATGAAAGCAAAATATCCTCTGGCCCGTGGGGCCTTGATGATCTGTCTGATGGCCAGCCTCTTCATGCTGGCCCAGGCTTATGATCCACTGGGAAGCGATATCTTCCTCATGCCAGGCGAGTCGAGAGCAATCTCTGGCCAGGACAATATTAAGACCTATATCGATCCAAATGCCGATCCACTGAGCATTGACCCGTTGATGCGTCCGATCGATCCACAGCATTCGGCGGAGTACCTGGATAAGATCAGCGGCCGGGAGTATTTGAGTCCCTTCGTTCAGATCACTCAGGATCTGCGGGGCAACTGGAGGCTGAATCTATATGGCAGCTTGCCGGGCACGGTTGATCTTACGCTCGTGCAGAACAAGGATGCAGTCTTTGGCCGGGGCATGCTCACCTCGTTCGGAACGACAAAAGACCTGTCTGCCAGCGGATGGACGGCGAAGGATGTGCTCTATCTGGATATGGTCGATATGCAGAACATGATGCTCTACCGGTGCACTCTCACCATGAGCGAAGATAATCTCTCCGGCAGCTTCAATGCTTATGATGCTCAGGGAGGGGCCTGGTCGGGAACCATACAGGGAAGCCGCCAGGCATAGATCGAATAGGCCAAAAATTATGGGCAAGAAATTTGCCCAGATGGGATAAGACTGAACAGAATTCCGCTCCCAAGATCACCGGTCAGGATCGCTTATCGAGATTCCTTGATCGGGATCTCACAGCGGATTTTGGGGCAGGATGGGCTTCGCAAAATATCCCGCAACACTCTTATTCGGCTCCTATCTTATCCTGTCTCTCAGGGCGCCTTAAGTAGAAGCTATTGCCCTGGTATTCAATTCGGAGGAGCTCTTTTTTTTCCAGCAGCTCTTCTATTATATCCCAGCTATTTCCAGATTTTTCTAAAAATCTTCTCAAGGCAGCTTCTCTCATGGGGTGAACGGAGGCGATCGCCAGGATATCCTCTTTAGCTTCGCCGGTGAAGTCGAAGCTGTCTCCCTCATATCCGACCAGGAGCTCGACCCTCTTCAGCCTCTGGCTGAATATCTGATAAGCCAGGCACAGGTTCTCCGGGGAGGGCATCTGTACCCATGATTCTGTTGGAGGACGGATGGGAACGGAGATATAGGATACTTCAGGATCGATCCCCTCCAGGAACTCAGCTAGGGCCAGGAGGCTGGCATTACAATCGTTTATGCCGGCTAAGAGCATGCTCTCCGTGGCCAGGATGCCACTATATTCCCGGGCGAAATCTTTGATTCCCTGAAGGATCGTATCGAGCCTGAGACTGCGGTGGGGCCGGTCTATTCGCCGCCAGGCTTTATCCTCCAGAGAATCCACCTTGACCGACACCCAGTCCGCTTTGAATAGATCCTCTCGAACCTTTTCATCCCAGATCAGGGAGGCATTGCTGATCACCGCTATTTTTATGCCGAGTGTTTTGAGCATATCGATCTCTTCGCCCAGGTTGCTGTCCAACGTGGGCTCGCCGTCAGGAACAAAAGATAAGTAATCTATAGTCAGGCCTAGATCTCTTGCCTCTGCCACCTTCTGGGCCACCTGGTCGAAGATCTGCTGGGGTAGATAGTAGGAGCGGCGCTCTGCCGACATCTGCAGAGTCCTGCCCACCTGGCAGTAGGCGCAGGAATAGCTGCAGATCTTGGCAGGAATGTTGTTGATCCCCAGGGATCGTCCCAGCCTGCGGGAAGGCACAGGCCCAAAAGCTATCAATCTCTCCATCTCCCCATCTCCATTATCCTTAAAACTCGATTGAATCTCCCACCGCCAGAGGCTGGCAGCTTTCCCCCAGTATATCCTGTAGCCGGGAGAGGGCCTTCTGACCGGTGCAGTGACCCGGCCGGACAACTGCCGGGTCCAGGTCGAGCAGGGCGCGGGCGGTGGCATCTATGCGCTTATTGTCTGCACCCATGAGGTGGAATCCGCCTATCACCGCATACAGCCTTTCCTCTCCCGTTATCCTCTGGGCATATCTTATGGTGTTGATGATGCCGCTGTGGGCGCAGCCGCTGATCACAACCAGCCCCTTTCCAGGCAGATGTATGGCCAGTGATTGATCATCAGGCATGGCGTCGGGAGTATACTGGTCATTTTTCATGGTCCAGAATCCCTCAACCGTCTCCAAGGCCTCCATCCGGGGCACCTCTCCGGTGGTCATGACCCCTGGAGCCAGCGTTACCGGGCCCCGGCAGGGAAGCATTATCCCTCCAGCAGCCTCCAGCTGGTCCCGGGTGAAGGGGGCGCCTATGTACTTTAAAAAGGGCCGGACCTTCAGCTTGGGGGCGAAGATATCAGGATGGGCAACGATCGGAACCGGTGCCCTCCTCCTCTGCAGCACGCCCATCAGTCCCCCAGTGTGATCGTAGTGGCCGTGGCTGAGGCAGATCAGATCGATCTCTTCTGGATCTATATGCAGAGCATCGAGATTATGGAGCATCACCTCCGGCGTGGCCCCGGTGTCCCAGAGAAGCTTCATGTTCTCTGATCCCAGATTCATATCCAGATCCAGCAGAATGGACAGGCCGTGCTGGGCCTGCAGATGGTCGTTTTCAAGGGAAGAGGAGTTTTCAACCACAATGGTCAGACAAAGGTCCTGGAGCATGGGTTACTATACGGCCGCTGGGTGCTTAAGGATGACGCGTCAGGGCCGCTTTTTATCTGCATTTCCAGTCTTTCCAGTATGGCAGTGATCGTGGCTTTCACAGAGAGATCTTTTGGTTTCTGCCATCTCTCTGTCAGAGGAGCTTTTTTCAAGACTCCTCTCCATCCCATTTATACTCGTACGGTCTCTTCAAACTCGCTCCTCAGAAGATGGCGCGGCTCGTATTCTATTCCCTGCTCTTTTAGGTCGGCGACATAAGAGCGAAGGTGCTTTCTTGAGCCGGCCAGGAGTCCCTGATACATGGTCCTGACATCCTCGTTCTCCGCCGCCGCCAGCTCAGCCTCCAGGTCCATGATGCTTATCTCCTCGAATTCAGCCGCCACCTTCAGGGCCTGTTCATCGGACTCCAATCCCTCTGCCAGGAGGCGGTCGTGGATATCCTGCAGTGTCTGGTTTTCGAACACTCCTGGCACATCCGCCGGAAGGACAAGGCCGTACTTATCGATCACTGCCTTTGCCTGGTCCATGTGGCTCTCCTCTGATCTGGTCAGATCCAGGAAGATGGTGAGATTGTTCTTTTCATATAGCGATGAGTAGATGTCTCGGGCTGCCTTCTCCTCCTCCCAGATGAAGATGAGACCATCCTTCTCTATCGGGGTCAGCGATCCTGGGAGGGAAGCGGACGCCACACCCCCCGCTCGGGTCAAGGAGAGGATGCCCTCGCCGTAGGCCACATCGTGCTTCTGGCTGATGTCAGGATTGTCGGACAGCGCCCAGATGATGGAGACCGCCTGTCCAGGGGAGAAGGACTTGTCAAAACGGTCAGAGGACTGGAGCGATCTCTTCAGCTCTATGGTGGTCCTGCCAGCTGATTCGCTTCCAGAAAACTCCTGGATGTCGTCTGTGCCACCCAACATGGTATCCTCGATATGGGGGCCGTAGTTGCCTGTGCAGTACTCATCTAATACTACAGCAGTGCCTTTGTCCACCGAGGCCAGGATTATATCGGAGTCCTTCATCCACTCCAGAGGCTCAAAGCCCAGCGCCAGCCAGCCAAGGGTGCTGCCGTTCAGGGCTAGATAGAGATCTTCTTCGTCATTCCTCCAGGAGATCTGCATGTCTCCGCCGCTGTAGCCCTGCCTGGTCGGGGCCTGAAGGAGCATGCTGCGGGTGTATTCCCCCTCGCTAACTATCCCATCGGCCTTCCATTCCTCTGTAGCCTGCTGCTCTGAGACCGCCGGGGCCTCTGGCCGCTCAACGCAGCCAGAAAAGGTCAGCAGCAGAGCCAGGAGCAAAACAGCATTGATCGCTCTCATATCCAAACACCATTTCAAGATATTTGGGCTGCAACATATATCAGGCTATGCCATTTGCAGCTTATTTTCTCCAATCCCTCATCTAGCTTCGACTGAGGAAAACATAGATATACCAAAACATAACTATTAATGATTGTGATTGATCATGATAAGGCTCGTCATTGCATTCCTTCTCTTGTGGCTGCTGGCGGCTTGGATTCTTGCCTGGCCAAGAAGAACGACCAGAGCATAAATCCTAAAGGTCGGGCTTTGAGATGAGATCTTAATCGACGATAGCTGGCCGGCTAGAGAGCGACAGAGAGATTGCTCTTTTATCTATCATGTTCTTCCAGAATCTCTATCAGCTCCTTTGAGGTGAACCGGCTTATCAGATCCAGCGTCCTTTTCATCTCCTCATAAAACTGCAAGGATTCCGCTAAAAGGGCTTTTAGCTTATCGTCTCTCCTGTACCCTTCATCCTTCTCTGGCTTGTACCCTTTATCCCTTGCTCTATTACAACCTTCATCCTCTTCTCTTTCCAGGTTATCTCTCACCTGAAGAAGGGCTTGCAGAATCAGATCAACCTCCTCTTTGGCTGCTGAGAGAATGACCTGCCTTTTTGCCTCGGCATCGTTCACCAGGGCGTAGCGATGCTGCTTGATGTTATGATGCACATCCTGGGGGTCGACCACTCGGCGAGCTATCCCCAGGCTCTCCAGCAGGTTCATGCTGGAACGGACGGTGGTTTTGCTGTAGCCGGTCCTCTCTGCTAGCATATCCAGGGACATGGGTTCACTCTCTAGGAAGAGGGTGCCTCGCAGAAGTCCTATTGCATCGCTCTTTCCATATTTCCGAGCTGATTTGATGCACGCCTCTATTACTGGCTTTTTCAGTTTCAGTGCTTCCCCGTCCTTCACAGCATTCCACTCGAAAGAGGCGTTTAAGTAATTTGCTCTCCCCGCGGCAAGGAAGCAAAGGATTTTATGATACAACGACCTATTTTTGTATATGAAATCATATCCATCTGGAAGCAGCGATCTGGAGCAGATGATAGGCAATGCAGCGGTTGAAGTTGCTCGCATATCAATTCAGGCGGCGAAGAAGATACTGGGTGACCTGCCAAGCGATATCTCTATGGAGAAGAGCCAGGATCAGCCTGCTATAGATCTCATGGACGGAAAGGACGAGCTGGTCGCTCTCGTATCCCTGCCGGGAAGGAGCAAGGATATGATCGATCTCCGAGTGACGGAGGACACCCTCACCATAAGCGCCAAAGCAGCGGCCCGTGAGGGAAAATACCTGCATCAGGAGATAGAGAACCGAAATGTAGAACGTGAGATCAAGCTGCCTCTTGAGGTCAAGCCGGAGCAGGTTAAAGCCAGCTTCAATAATGGCATCCTGGAGGTTCATCTTCCCAAGCTAATGGTAGTAGACTCCCAGAGAATTCAGGTGGAATGATATCGAGACCCATTTTTTTCACTAAAAAAGCAAAAAAGCCAAGCCCAAAGAAGAACTAAATGGCGACTCCTGCCACAGGCCCAAAGCCCGATCAGCGGACGGATGCAAAGACGAGGATGAACGTCCTCTTGCTGGGCGTTGTCAGCTTTCTCAACGACATCAGCAGCGAGATCATCCAGCCCATCCTCCCTCTTTTCATCGCTCAACTTGGTGGAGGCAGCATGGCGGTGGGCCTCATCGGCGGGGTGAGCGACGGCCTGCCCAGCATCCTCAAGGTCCTCTCGGGATGCTGGTCTGATCGCCTGGGCAGGAGAAAGCCGCTGGTGGTGGCCGGATATGCCATATCGGCAATGGGCAAGCTCTTCCTGCCTTTTGCCTCTGCCTGGCAGCATGTCTTCCTCCTCAAGACCCTGGAGAGAAGCGGCAAAGGAGTGAGGTCCGCTCCCAGAGACGCCATGATATCCGAGTCCACTGATCAGGGCCACAGAGGACGGGGGTTTGGCCTGCACCGGGCCATGGACTCAGCGGGTGCGGTCGTCGGCTCGATGCTGGCCTATCTCCTCTGGCAGGGCGGCTTTGGCTACCCTTCCATTCTGATGCTGGCGGGGATCCTCTCAGTGGCGGCGTTGCTTCCCTTCTACTGGGTAAAAGAGAGCTCTCGCGCTCCAGATTGCTGCACTAGCAGCATCAGATTGAATCTCTCCTCTCTATCGCCGGAGCTGAAGCGCTTTCTATTCATCGCTTGCCTCTTCGCCCTGGGCAACTTCAGCTATATGTTCTTCATCCTCCGCGCCCAGGACCATTTCTCCGGATCGATGGCAGTGGCAGCGCCCCTTCTTCTCTATCTGCTCTTCAATCTGGTCTATGCCCTCCTGGCCATGCCGGTGGGCATTTGGTCTGACCGGGTGGGAAGAAAGAGGGTTCTCTTCCTGGGATATTCTCTTTTTGCCCTGACGGCAGTTGGATTTGCCGCCGTCTCCAGCCTCTGGGGCTTGATTGCCCTTTTTGCTATGTACGGCCTGGTCTATGCCCTGGTGGACGGCTCGGAGAGGGCTTATGTCTCCGACCTCTGTCCGGCCGGACTTCGGGGCAGCTCTCTGGGCATATACTACGGGGCAGTGGGAGTGGCCTCCATCATCTCCAGCCTAGTTGCTGGAGCCATATGGTCTCTGTGGGGGGCAGAGGCTTCGTTTCTATATGGTGCTGCAGCTGCGGCTTTAGCAGCAGTGGGGCTATTGGTGATGATGAGTGGTGGTGATGAAAAAGCGATATAGATGTTTTCCATTCATTTGACGTTTTTATCAGCTGGTTGCACCCGGAACCCGCCGCCCAAAAAGAGCGCGCGCATTTATAATTAGCAAAATATACACTGCGCGGGCCAGATGACCGCTAGCCTCCTATGCCTCCACCAGCGCCCCCACCCGCAGCCTGCCGGCCATCAGCCCCTCTCGCATGACTCGGGAGAACTCACCTTGCAGGTTGGATCAGTCGATTGTGACCTGCAATTTTCACTAAGCTGAAAGCCATTCTTCTCGAGATATACCGACATCTTTCAGAATGGTCTTGATCAGGCGAACATCCACATCCCTGCCCTGATGAGGATTTGGCAATATGATAACCGTCTCTCCAATGATCATGTAAGGGTGCTTGTTGCCAGAGTGTGGTCCCTCCAGGCCCAGATTTTTGAGCTTTTTTATGAGGACGCGGTAAGGGACCGGAGTCAATTTACACAATAGCCATCGGCTCCCCAGAGACGTCTATCGTATGACCATCGATGGCCGGTATAGCAAAGCCTCTTTGCAGGCGTATGGCAACCCACTCTTCAATTACTTCTATGAGATCGTCCCGACAAGTTTCGATCGTCTCTCCGGTAGCGATCACTCCCGGAAGGCCGGCTACCGTAGCCATGTAAGAGCCATCCTTCAGGGATTCGTATTTGGCCCGACTCAAAGCTGCTCTGATGTACTCTGAGAACATAATGGATTCTATTCCAGTATGGGATTTAACTGTTATCATGAGTTAGCTCAGAGACATCCTGGAATTATAATGATGATTTCATTATGATTGCGTTGTGGCTTCTTATGCCTCTTTTCAGTGGGGCGCAGCGCGCGGTTGTTGCGCGTGATAGAGGCCGGCGACTATCAGAGCCAGGAAATACATGTGGGCTGTCGATTGTTCTTGATATATTGAGGTTAATATTAATCCTTCAAATCTGTTTTTTTAGTGGGCGACGCGCGCGGTTAAACGCGCGGAAGTGCCCTGCCCCCCCTCAGCGCCGGGGAGGCTTGGATACAGTGGCGGCAAAGGTTGCTGGATAGTGCAGCACCTGCAATATCGATTTTTTCGAAATGAGAATTGAGCGAAGCCCTAAATATTATAATTATAAGAATATGTCTACGTCGGGCCAGCTGACCGCCTGCCTCCAACCACCATCTCCAACAGGATCTCTATGCCTCCACCAGTGCCTCCCGCTCGCAGCCCGTCGGTCATCAGCTCCTCTGTCATGGCCAGGAAAAGCTCGTCGTGCAGGCGGGCCAGTGATCGAAGCAACGGGAAAGCGCATCTCTTGTTTATCTGAGAAAATCGAAGTCAAGGCTCCAAAGATAATATTTGATGTTAGTGTCCAAATCCAGTTAAATTGAAATAGAATGGGAAAGAAAATTAATCATAATGGATTCAGGGCAATCGACTTTGATATTAAGATTATGCACCTCTGAGGGGGAAAAAGTCGGATTGGAGGATGCTGGAAAATTGTTGATATCCCTGCAAGAGATTGCCTGGCACATGGGCAGTTTTCTGGAAGGCCAACCATTCAGTGAGGGCGGCCGACTTAAAAAGCAGATTTTGGATGACTATTGTCTTCTAATTAAATCAATCAGTTCAGGCAGCGTCGTAGTTGAAGTTGAGTCGGCAGTTAAATATGGACAGCCCGAGATCGATAATTTTCAAAAGTATCAACCGCCCGGGCCGAGAGTGATCACTAAAATCACAGATTTTATTGCTTCAGTTGAGGGCGAAGAGGGTCGAGAAGTGGACGATGTTGTCCCCGATCATGCTTACAGATCGCGTTTGCTCCTGGATCTACTTAATCTATACCCGAAGAAGCCCAATTATGCATTGCACTTTGAGGGCCAGGGCGGCAGAAGCTTTGAAATGAAAGCCGCTAATCGGGGCCGCATTGAAGGATTAATTTCTCAACGTCAGCGACATTTGGGCCAGGAAGTCCGAATAGGGCTCTTAGCAGACTTGCGAGTTGACCCTGAGAAGGTAATGAAGATCGAAAGAATAGGCGAGAAATTCCAGGCGGTATACCCCGGCGATTTGGAGGCCAGTGCCAGGGATCTACTGGGACATCCGGTTAAATTAACCGGACGTGCCGAGCGCATTAGCGGCAGTCCAAAGATCAAGAATTTTTATGTGGATAAAATTGAGCCTTATGAGAGCTATCAGCTGGAAGAATTTGAGGCAGGAGATCGTATCTTTGTCCCCCGAATTCCCATTGAAGTGAGCGTTGAATACGATGAAGGTCTCTGGGTTCTGAGCATACCCTACGTCGACGCCGTTGGGTATTCCACAGATTATTACGAGGCAGAAAATCAACTCCATGACTTCATAGATGAACTATGGACGGAATATGCACTCTGTCCCGAGGATGATCTAGGTGAGACCGGAAAGCTGTTGCGAGAAGTCCTGTTAGGACTCTTTGAGGTGAATTAATGACCTCGCTCAACCAGGATGAGGTCGAAGCAGGACTAAAACGAAAGGGCTTTCAGCAAAGTAATAATAAACATAAATACTATCATTTATATATCAATGGGAAAAAGGAAGCTGGGACTCATGTAAGTCATGGGAAGAATCAAGAGATCGGTCCCAGATTGTTAGGTCCAATGGCAAAAGAGCTGGGAATAAACATAAAAGACTTTGTGGATTTAGTGAGGTGCCCTCTTACTATTGAGGAATACCTCAACAAGAGGAAAGAGAGGTTTGTGGAAGGGATTAAGATAATAAAAAGATAAAATCCGTAATAAATAGATTGACCTATGACTTATCAGACACAAGCGCCCCCGCCCGCAGCCTGCCCGTCATCAGCTCCTTTTGCCTGGCCCGGAAGAGAAGAGCTCGTCGTGCAGGCGGGCCTCGTGATCGAAGCGAAGATCCTGGAATGTTTGATTTCAAAAATTCATATCATAAAAATTCCATCAATGAATGTTGTCTCTCGAATAGAAAAATTTGCTCAAAATTGTCGACAAAATCTGATCTCAATGTTCTTAAAGCGTTATATGTGTCGCGATGAATGCAAAGAATTAGAGTCTTCTTAGCTCTAGATGCGGCCACAAAGGCAACGCGGCGTTCTTCTGAAGGACCATCTGGCCACCATTCAACAGAAGGACAAGGCGAATTATTAGGGCTGGGTTTAGGGACCAATATAACGACGCATTCAAACTCGTCGCCTTTAACTTGGTGAATGGTTTTTATGGTTGCCCTTTCAATTAAACTATCACTTGATTCCAGGTGTTCAGCCATCTTTCGAAGTACATTACCTTTTAGATTTTGCTTCAAATTATCCGAAATCCTTCTTTTATCAAATTCGCAATTGAGATCGAGCGCGGAATCTAGAATTAGCTTCCTTATTCTCAACAGCCACTCATTCCATGTCTCATCTTTCTTATCGATGCTGGCTTCTTTAAGTATTTGATAAATGATCCTTCGCCATTTAATTAGATCAACATCAAGATCACGAAGGTCGTTCATGGAAGGTGAATCATTTTTAAACAGAATCCAAGCGAGTTCTCTTTCCACTATATGCGAAGCGACTTTTGATTGGTCAGAACGAAGCATTTGCACAGCGTTTTCGATATTCTTTCCTGAATGAGAAACCCCTCTAAAGCTAGAGATTGATTCACCCAAAAAAGTTCTTAAGGTTAATTCGCGTCTCGATATGATAGCCAGCTGATCTTCTTCTTCACAAAATTTGCTTATATTCGCTATAACTTTTTTGTTTCTATCTATTTTTTCCATATCGTGCACCAAAATTATTGCCGATCCTTGATCTGCGTTATCTCTTGGCAAGACTTGTTTGCCGGTATCGGAAAGTGCAGTTGCGATAGCAGCAATCTTCTTCGGGCAACGATGTGTTTGATTCAAAGGCAAAGACTTGGCACCAGGTAAATTTTCAATATCTTTAAATAGATCAGGATTGGCACCTCCGAATTCAAAAATTGCTTGATCTGGATCTCCCACAACTAATCCAGACTCCAGGAAAGGAGAACGCAATAATTCTATTAAAGCAAGTCCAAGAAACCAATTAGTGTCCTGAAATTCATCAACAAGTATCATAGGAAATCTACGAGTAACCAGTTCCGAGACTTTTTTCCCGAATTCCGGATGACACAAAATTAAGGAAGATATATATTGGCAGTCTGAGTGAGTAATTCTGCCTCGCTTTCTCCATTCTGCTTTCTTCTTCTTTAAAATATTCGATGTATAATCAGGCTCAATATCAATCTGACCTCGAAATGTCTTTGCTTTCATGTTTGGTTTATGGAGTGGGCCATCTGCAAATCTGATGCTGAATAAACTAATTTTTTGACCACTGGAGTCAATCTCTACTTCCGGATATTCAATTGCTTCATCCAAAGGAGACGGTATGAGACGATGGCCTTCTTTAGGTAATCCTACAAGGTGACCAAATGGACGAACGACGTATCTTAACGCAAACGCATCAAGTGTTCCGATAAAGTGAGGGTAAGGCAGGTGTTTGCCGATGCCTTCAGCAATTTGCTCCTGAGCCACATTCGTAAAAGAAATTGAAGCTATGCCAGCATTTTTCTTTGTCCACGAATCGATACGCATTTTCAAGGACTCTACAAATACACGTGTTTTGCCGCTACCGGGACACGCACGAACAACTGTTATGCGTGAATTGCTGTCAATTACAGCTTTTTGCTCCGGCGTTGGAAAATTATCGGCACAGGTCTTCATGGGGACACCCGGTTGCGTGATAGATGGCGCGTTTAATATAATCAGGAACAATGAAATACTCATCATTGGATTCAAGCATTTCTGCTAGCTCTTGAGCCAGATCGCCTTTCCCACTGCTTGGATTAGCCCGACAGATCCCGCGCCAAACTGCAAGTACACGCTTCTCATGATCATTACCACATGCCTTAAGTCTGTCTAGATTAAAAGTTCTCGGCCGATTCGAACAACTTTCCCAGGCCCGACATATCATCTCGGGGTTTTTCTCACCGGCATCAGCCAAATCATATTCCAATGTAACTTTTGAAGGAAATACGCTTGCAACTGGGTTGTCTATAAATTCGGCTAAGAGCTTGATTACCCTATCGCAGACTTCTATATTCCCTTCATCGTCTTTTTTTGGAATCTCATTGGTCCAATTTTTTTCGCCATCATTTTCGTATTGAATACTAGGATCTCCGTCAGTTATAATTGAAAGAGGTATTTTTAATTTATTTTCTCCAAATAGTTTAGCAATAGTTGAAAATTGTACACCGCAAATAGGGATTACGGAAATCCCTTTCTCCTCAAGTTTAATGTCTAATCTCCTGGATAGCGCGGGAATAAGAATAGCCTCTGTAACGCCTTCGACTAAAATTATTCCCCGTGCAAATAGAAGTGTAGCTCTCGTAACATCGAACATTCTTCTGAGCTGGTAAGCCTCTTTTTTCGTTAATCCGCATTCACGTAGGCACATACAACGGAGCTTTCCAGAAGGATCTCTATGGAGAACTCTGAGTATTTCGATGGGAACGTATGACGCTATTGTTGGAGAGTGAGCAGTTACAATTACCTGGACGCCATGAGTCTCACTGCTTCCTGCACCGCGTTTCAGAAGGAAATTTATAAGCAAGATCTGTAATTGTGGATGTAAATGCGCCTCGGGCTCTTCGACAAGTAGAAGTGGAAGTGCAGCCTGTGCTACAGTTTCAAGTTCGCTGAGCACAGTAGCAATATAAATTAGATTATTATATCCCAACCCATTTGATCTTAGTTCCCGAGTTATCGGCTTACCTGTGGCCAAATCCAAATCGCTAATCTTCAGCACTAGGCGTAAATTATTAGCAATTCGGTCAAATTCTGGCTCGGATGATCTGATAATTGCTTCTTGTTTGAACTCCGGCCCAGAAGCACCTTCTAGAGCCATGCTTATTTTTTCCTCAGCACTTCTTACAAATGGATTCTGTTCTAAATCGTTGTTGGCTTTAGAGATTACTTCCTCCAATTGAGCTTTATCGTGTGCATTTGCAGATACTCTTAAAAGACGTCCTAAACGATTTTGTCTACCGGGCGCTAGACCGCTGGACGCATCTCTCAATGCACCGAGTAGTGTTATTGAGAGCATTTGTAGTATATCCTCTGAGATCGATGTTTCTGAATTTGACCTTTCGCCCCCCCAACGTCGATAATATCCACGGTCATTAGTTTCATTCCATGACCACTCAAAGTGGATGCTAGCGGTTGATTTTTCGGGAAATTTAGGATTATAATTCAGTATTTCTAAAAACTGAGCTTGTTCTTCTTCTGAAAGCTCTGAAAATATTAAATCTACTATTATCGATTTATCTATCATATTGCCATCAGAGCTACGATGAAGATCTTCTTTTGAAAGATGAATCGGCTCCGAATTATTCCATGCAGAACCTAATGCAACACGTAGTGCATCCAAGAGATTTGTCTTCCCAACATTATTTTCTCCTACTATAACATTGAGGCCTGGAGAAAGATTTGCTTCCAGCGACTCTAAATTTCGAAAGTTGTGCACGCTGATTTTGCTTAAATACATATTTATCTCCCTCCTTCATCCAAATTAGATATCGTTGAGTACGGAAGAATCTGATCCGGATTCGATCAAATATCTGGTCAAGAGTCTCCCATTCATCAGCTCCTCCAGCATAGCTCGGAAAAGCTCATCATGCAGACTGGCCTCATGCTCCAAGGCGGTGATCTTTGAATCGCAGGCGCTTAGAATATCACTAATTTGTTTCTGTTCTTCCATCGATGAAAACGGAATTCTAAGTCTTTTAACATCTGCCACGTTTAAATGTTTGGCTGTTACACCGCTTGAGATTGCCATCATGATGGATCTTATTGCATTGGAATAAAACACCTGAACCAAGAAAAATCTATTCAATTTTGAGGTGTCAACTCTTAGCAGCATCATCCTCTGTCCTAAGCACAATCTTACATCTGGAGGAACAAGACATGCTTCTCCAACTGGTGCTTCTCGACTGAATAAAACATCGCCTTCAGTAGGTTCACAACGTTTGACCCTCTCAGAATATTCTTCTTCTGTTGTATAAGAGGGAAACTTTAAATCCAATCGTCCATTTCTGATATTGAAATTTCTTACAACAAGAACTCCTGCAGGCGAAAAGTGAGGCGTACTATGGGGGCAATCGACAATTTTTATACATGCCTCCTCTAATTGAATCATGGACCAGCTCTCCGGCATCTCCCCGATCTCCGTCATCTTGGTCGGCTCGCCTCTGGTTCCATGCGTGAAGAGGTGCTCCATCAATGCCGCCTTTCGCTCCCTCTCCAGCGCAATCTCCCGCAACCGGGCCTCCCGCGCCGCCTGCACCGCGCGCATGGCACGGGCGATGGCGCGCTGCTCGGGAAGAGGTGGGAGCAGAAACTTAAACGCAGATATAGAAGACCAAGAAGTTCTAGGATGATTCAAGCCCTTAGATGAATTTACAGCATAATTTATGAATTGGCTGGTATGAATAATATTAACCAAGAATTGAGGGACAATTGATTCTTTGGTCTTCAAAACGAGAATATCGGTAGAGCACATACCATCAAAATCAACTAACACCGATTTATCAAGGTATGGTCTCAGTTTTCCGTAAAGAATATCTCCTGAATGAAACTTTGATTTAGAGCTGTTTACCTCAAAGCTGCTCCCACTCCTTTTTAGTATTGAATTGCTAGAATCAATATGTTCTAAACCAACATAAGGCAGATCAGGGTATTTGTTGGGATGTATTGCTTCTTTACGTAATTCACACACTTCATCCAGTGATATCATTTTCCAACTAGAAGGGGTGTCCACATAATCCATTTTAATACGCCTCAAGCTTGAGCGTATTAAGAATTTCCGCCAGCTCCCCATCCGCCCTCTCCCTCTCCGCCCTTGCCTCTTCCAAATCCGCCAGAATCTCCGCAATGGGCCGATGCTTCTCCCGCTCGTTTATCTCCACAAACTGCGACGGGCTGAGGTTGTAGTCCGCCTCCCTCACCTCGTCCAGGGTGATCACCCGGCTGAGCTTCTCTCGCGTCTCCCATTTCTGGTAGACCTCCGCCACCGCTGCAATTCCCTCCGGGGTGAGAGCGTTCTTGGGCTTCTCCTTCACAAAGTAGTTGGAGGCATTGACCAGCAAAATCTGCCCGGCTCGCTCCTCTGGCTTGCCCTTTCTCAAAAGCAATATGATTCCGGGTGCGGTGGTGTTGTAGAACAGGTTCTCAGGCAGGAGCACCACCCCCTCGATGGCGTCCGCTTCGACAAAAGCCTGCCGGATGGCCTTCTCCCGGTTCGAGGACCTAGACCCCGAACCACGGGAGACGGCACCCGTGTCCAGGACCACAGCCGCCCTCCCGCCCTCTTTCAGGGAGGCGAACATGTGCTGCACCCATCCCCAGTCTGCCGAGGAGCGGGGCGGTATGCCGAAGTTGAAGCGGTTGAAGGAGTCGTTCTCGTAAAATGCATCATCATAGTTGTCCTGGTTCCACATCGGATTGGCGACCACGTAATCGAACTGCATGAGCGAGCCCTCCGGGCCGAATCCCGGCTTTCTGAAGGTGTCTCCAATGGCAAAGCTCGAATCGGTGTAGTCATGCAGGAACATGTTCATCTTGGCCATGGCGAAGGTGACCGGATTCAGCTCCTGGCCCCACAGCCTTGGCGCCCGCGACCGCTCATCCGGATGACGACGCTCATACAGCAGCCGGGCCTTGATCAAGAGGCCACCCGAGCCGCAGGCCGGATCGTAAATGGTGCTGTAGGGCACGGGATCGATCAGCTCGGCAATGAGGTCCCCTACCTCTTTCGGGGTGTAAAACTCCCCCGCAGACTGCCCCTGCCCCTCGGCGAACTTGCGCAGCAGATACTCATATGCCCTTCCTAAGATATCGGGCTCTGCATTCTCCAGCCCAAGCCTATGCCGGCTCAAGACCTCGATTAGTGCCCCCAGCCGGTCGTCGTCTAAAGTGCGCTGCCCTGACTGGCGCTCATTGTAGTCCTTGATATCCAGGACGCCCTGCAGGTCGGGATTAAGCCTGGCAACCTCCCGCAGGGATTCCGTCACGAACTCCCCCAGCCGGCCATCTGCACCGTGATTGCGAATGGCCCTCCAGTTATAGTCCCCGGGAACGTAGAATCTGATTATGGGAGTGCTCCCCGTCTTCAGAGAGTGGGCCAGGTCCTCTTCAACAATAGTCCTGGCTAGCTCTTCGTCCCCGTATTCCCGGACGTGAGCGGCAAACTCATCCTCGAAGACGTCGGAGAGGCGCTTGAAGAAGACCAAAGGCAGGATGAAGTCCTTGAACTTGGGCGCGTCCGTTGCCCCCCGGATAGCGCAGGCCGCATCCCACAGCCATGTCTCGAGCATTGAAATATCCAGATGGGCGTCCTCCGCCAGGGCGGGGGCCACCTGCCCTGTTGAATTCAGTCCAATGGTATTGTTGTTCCTTTTTCTCCTCGCCACTTTCCTGCCATCCCCTCAAATCCAAGAGAGACTTATGCGGATAGGTCTTTAATTATTTGGTGGCATTCGATCAAAATTGAAAACAAGCTGAAAGAGGATCGTAGCGGTGGGAAATCCGGCTCGAAATAGCCAGATGCCGATATCCTAGACCACTCCTTTGCACAGCTCCCCGCTCTCTAAATCCTCCTGGAAGAAATCACGGGGCGTCTTCCTCCCAGTGGCCAGGTCCAGCTTTCTTTTAGCATAAAAGGGAACCAGCCTCTTGATCTCTCCCGCAAACCACTTGGGGTAGATCTTCTTGACTTTATTATACCTGATCCAGTCCAGGTCATAGTAGCGGGCATTCATCTCCCAGGTGATGTACTGCACCTCTTCGTCTGAGAGGTGCTTCGTCTTCAGGTTGGCATGCATGCCATCGTACTTGTTGAAGTCGTTCCTGGTCACAAGGCCCATCTCCTCCAGCTCCGCTCTCATCTGGGTCTTCGGATAGGGAGTGGAGATATAGAAGATGGGAAAGTCCACCTTCAGCCTGCGGGCCAGATGGAAGTTCTCCCACAGGTCCTCCTCATCGTCATCCGGGTTCCCGCCGATGAGGCCAGTGGAGACGATGATGTTGTTGTCATGCAGGTACTGCACCGCGATCTCGGCATCATTTGACATCTTGCCCTTGCCCAAGAACTCCAGGTTCCTCTTATTGATGCTCTCCACCCCCAAAAAGACGCCGTCAAAACCCGCCTCGCCCATCTTGTCGACAAGCCTCTTGCTCGAGGCAATGCCGGAAGCGGAGGCCTGGGTCTTGTAACGGAGGTGAGTGAGCCCGGCATCGATTATCGCCTGGCAGAGCCTCTCCAGCCTCTTGGGGTTCAATGTGATGTTGTCATCTGGGAAAAAAATCGAGCCGGCACCATGCTCCTCCGCATCCCGGATATCCTCGACTACTCTCTCGATGGGGAAGGTACGGAAGTGGCGGCCGTACATGAGATTGATGGAACAGAACTTGCAGCCCTGAGTGCATCCCCGGCTGGTCTCCACTGAATCGATGGGCACATCAAAGGTCAGAAAGCCGCGGGTGATGAGCCGGGCGTCTCTGTTGGGCATCCTGATATCCGATACATCCAAGAGAGGCCTGGCCGGATTGTGAACCATTCTATTGCTGCCCGGATCATGGTAGGACAGGCCCAGGACCTCCTTCAGCTCTTTTCCTGCCAGCAGGGACTCAGTGAGCTCCCGGAAGGTGGCCTCGCCTTCACCCCGCACGATATAGTCGATGAGCTGGCTGTCATCGCTCTGGCCGATCTCCTCTGCCGCGAGAGTGGGATGATAGCCGCCAAAGACCGTCTGAGCCCCTGCCTCTTTGGCAATCCTGGCCAGAGCTAGTGCCTCTTGATACTGGAAGCTCATAGCGGTCAGGCCGACGAGATCGTAATCTTGAACCTGTTTTTTCACATATTCTCGATGGTCTTTCAGTCCGTGAATGTCTGCCACATGAACTGTGCACAGGTCATCCACATGCGCCGCCAGGCTGGCCAGCCCCAGATTGGGCAGGCGGGCTATGCGGTCGAAGTCCAGCTGAACCACAGGGGAGGATAGGAGGAGTATCTTCATCCAGAGCCTTCGTTTATTCAGGTTTTTGCGTTCATATTCATGCGGATGATCCTTTATTTCCCGGCAAGGGGAGGAACCTGGGCCCCTGATTCCAGTCGAACTTGTTTGCCCGGGAGATGTAACCGGCAACCTCTTTTATCCCATCCCATCCTCCATAGCGATAAGCATTGTACCACACCCTTCCAGAGATGCGCAGGGGCACATACCAGGAATGGACCTGGCGGAGCGACCGGTCTAATATCTCCTGCATCTCATCCGGTTTTATATGGGGGTGGTTCCAGACCAGATGCTTTCCATCATAATGATGATAGTCCTGGTCGAATATGCCATACTTCTCCTCGATCTCTCTCCACAATGGGGTCTGGGGCAAAGGAGTAATGACGCATATCTGAGTTATGTCCAGCTTGAGGGCAGCCAGCTTCTTTATGTCCACCTTTAGCGACTCTTTTGTATCCTCCTCAAATCCGATCATATAGTAGCCAATCGTCCCCAGGCCTCGAGCCTGCAGCATTCTCAGCGTCTCCAGAATATCCTCGGTGCCTTCCTTCTTCTTGATTTCGTCCAGACGCTCTTGATGCAGGTTCTCAATGCCGATAGCCGCCCCGGCAAAGCCGGATACCTGTTTGCCGTTCTTCATCCGGGCGTCAGCCCAATCATCGATCTTCTTTCTCAGATAATCAGCCCGGGCCATGCACCCCCAGACCATCCCATACTTGTCCAGGAGCTTCACAACCTCATCCGCATGGCGGCGGTTGCAACCGAAGTTCTCATCCTCGATTATCACCACATTTATTCCCATTTTTTTGTAGTAGGCAAGAACCCTCTCGATGCTCTCCAGGGAGATTATATTGGGTTTATTGCAGAAAACCGGAGTCTGGCAGAACTTGCATCCCACTGGGCAGCCCCGGGTAGTGAAAAGGACCCCATAGATGTTCACCTTGATATTGAAGGGCGTATTCAGATACTCGATAAGCGGCGGATGGATGACATCCTTTATCTGCCTGCCGAAATAGGGCGCCAGTTGATGCTCTGCATATCCCACAAAGACCTTGTCGAACCTGTCCTGCACGGCGGTGGTTAGGGCTCCATAGTTTCCTGCCCAGACCTCTCCTGCCCCCGCACTGCGTGCCGCCTCTGCCATCTCTACTGCTTCGTGGGTCTCGCTAAGGTAAAAGGAGAGGCCAACAACATCCCAGCCCTCTTGGAGCTTCTTTTCATATTCATCCCAGGTGGGGAACTCCAGTATCTCAATCTCCGGAATGTTCTGCTTCAGGAATCTCAGGCCGAAGGATTGAATGCGCGGCCAGTAAAATCTGAACCATGACCGGGTGTTGGCCCCGATGTAGTCGTATGGCTCAGAGCTATTTCGGTAAGCGGTTGTAAAGAGGACTCGATGAGTCATAACTCCCAAGATCGCTCCCATGGAAGATTAAGGTTACGATTACTGATTGCACTTGTTAATTCCATATAAATTCCAACAGAATTTTGCCGCTCAGAATAAAATGATACTGGCAGCCTAAGCATATCCATTCTGTCCAGGATGTCGGCTCTCCAGTTCTCGCTTTTCTGCTTTATCCTTCTCCATGCTGTCCATCTCATTTTGCACCACATTGAAGACCTCTGAAACTCCGGCGTACTTTCCGGCAAACCACCCGCAGGCAAAGATATCCGCATTACTCCTGTCCACTCCAGACTCCTCTATCAGCCTTCCAATCCATTCCTCGGGAGTATCCGATTGCGCAAAGGAGTCTCTCACCTTCCTGGCGATTTCATCGGCCCGCTCCTTGGTAATTCCCAACAGCTCATAGAGCGCTATTCTCGCCATATCGTCCTGCCTTTTTTCCGATTCCGCCTCTCTTCAGCTCGGCTGAACTTCCCGGGCGCGGGCAAGGAGATTCTCATAGGCCTTTGCTGCCAGATCATGAACATCTAGCCCCATCTCTCTCGCTAGCAGGAGTACCACTGCATCCATCTCCACCAGCTTTTTCAGCGAATCCTGCTTATCATTAGCGAGGGCTATGACCTCCTTTCTGCTCATGCCCGTCTGGGAGGTGATCAGCCTAATTCCCTGGTCAAGTATGGCCTCTTCCGTCGAGGGTTTAAATCCCAGGGGTACATCCACCGCATCGATATCAAACGCCGCTGACACTATCTCTCCATCCATCTTCACCATCCCCTCAGCTTCCGCTTCTCTGAGTAGAGCGCGCACCTTCTCTGGAGATCCCCATTTCAGGTCTAAAGAGAGGGCAAATATGAAATCGCTGATCTTCAGGCTTTTCTTGCCCCGCTTCTTAAAGGGCGTGGCCACGAGGATTTCTTTCTCACGGTCCAAAGAAACACACCAGATCTGTTCTCGCACATAACAGATATAAACCAGTCTGTCCAGAAAGACCAATCAAATTAGAGGGTGAATGAATTCCCGCAATCCTCTGGGCAAAGGATTTAAAGCGAGCAGATGTGATATTTCACTGTGCAAAGATCCAGTATATGACAAGTGGGGCAAGATGAGGCTGATATACCCGATTATAATACTGTTCCTGCTGATCGGCGCCGGCGCCGCCCAGCTGGCACCAGACAAGGAAAGATTTGACATCGTTCTTCATCCAGGGGATGGAGATGAGAGGATTCTTAAGGTGATGAATAATGGGGACTCAACCATCTTCAATATCGCTAAAACCGAAATGATCGGAAATGCCAGGGATTTTATCTTCATCGACGTTCCAGAGGATAAGCCTCTTTCTCCTGGAGAGGAGGCGGAGATCAAGATCTATATCGGTATACCCCCGGAGACCAAGCCTGGAGTCTACACCGGATTCGTATACTTGATGGAGAGCGCTCCTCCCTCCATTCCGGTGCGAATAGACTTTCATATTAATGTCGTTGTGCAGGAGAGCTACGGCATTGCTATGACCGTGGATGATGCCAAATCAGCCTATCTCCGGGCAAGCGCTAAAGATATTGCCCAGTTCAATCTGGCAGTCAAGAATCTGGGCTCATTCAGAGATATCGCCTCGATTGACGCGGGAGCTGTGCCCGAGGGCTGGAGCGTCGTGCTGATGGACGATGACGAGCCCATGAGCATGCCCTATGACCTGCCCCTGAATCCCGGGGCAACTCATGAGATCAAACTGCAGATACAGACAGACAAGCCCGGATCTCGGGAGAATGTCACCATCACTGCCACATCCCTGGGCAACCGGTCCATGAACTCCTCAATCCAGGCAGAGGTCGAGTTCGGAATGGTGGTCAGAGGCTACGATACCGATATCCTGGTCCCGGAGAAGATCGCCACCAATAAGAGCTATGAGGGCAAATTCAAGGTAATTCTGGACGTCAAAGAGGACATATGGGTCTCGATGCAATCTCCGGATGAGCTTATAGTCATCCCCCAGTCACAAATGGTAACGGTCACACCAGAGGTGCCTGGGTTGGCCAACTTCACCTTCCTGGCATCAAAAGGGGGCGAGTATCCGCTTACCTTCCAGCTATTGGATTCCCACGGCATTCCCATGCCTGAGGAGACCGTCACTATTGTGGCTGCGCCTCCAGAGGGATTGGCGGTGCTCACCGGAGATGACATCATCTATGGCACTATTGGTACCCTGGCCTTATTTGGCAATAGGAGCCCATCCATATTTATGGTTCCTGCGGATGAGATCTCCGATGATTACCTGCAGAAGCTGCAGAGCTATCTGGAAATCGTGATCCTGGGCAATGATTCTGTGATCCCCTCTGGTGTTGAGGAGAAACTGAAAGATATTGAACTCAAGCGCATTCAAAGCGATAGCCTCTTTGAAGAGTGCTGGCTGTTCACGAAACTGATGTGGGATAATGGCACATCCGAGGTTGTCTTGACCACCCCCAGGGAGGCAGACATATTCAGAGCCTATAAGATAGCGATGAACGAGGGATTACCGATGGTGGTGTGCAGAGGCAACGTCACTGGTGCCTCCATAGAAGCTATTGAGGATATGACCAGACGCAATACAACCCTCTCTCGGGCGATGGTCGTGGGCAGAGTGGGAGAGGATTATACAGAGGCACTTAGCGAAGCGGGTGTCTTATTAGAGGAGGTGAGCGCTTGAGACGTCTTTATTTATTATTATTCGTGGCAATACTGTCCGCCACTCTGCTCTCCGCCGCAGACGATAAACCACTGGCGAGAGGAGTGAAAGGCGAGGTCGAGGATATCATCCTGGTGGGAGCAGACGACTGGCATGCATCTGTTGCTGCTACTCCCCTCGCCATCTATTCTCAGGAGAACGAGACCGTCATCAAGCCTATGCTAATCCTCCCCAAAGAGGTGCATGCTGGAGAGAGAAATGGCTGGATTGAGGAGAGCGATCTGGAGCGATACGGTGCTTCGGCAATCCTGGATACCCTCAAAGGAGCAAACGTCAGCGCTATAACCATACATGGTTCCGGCGAGAAGGTCGGTGCGCTGGTGAAGGCGGCTCAAAAGGACGGAATCGAAGCTTATGTTGCCGTCACTTTAGAGATTCCTGAATCCCAGGCTTCATCGGAGGCGCTGGAAGGTCTGGACAGCAAAGAGATGGCAATGATGGCTGAGGTTGGCCTCGCCACAACAGAGCCGGATCGGTCCACCATCGATCGCTCTATGCTGCAGGAGCCAAATCCAGAGATCGGGGGAAACAGCAGCTATTACTGCCCGATGAACCCAGAGGTAAAAGACCGTCTTTATAACCAAATTGAGATGCTGATCGATGACTATCATGTCGATGGAGTCGTCCTATATCGGTTCGGATTCCAGGATGAGAATCACTGCTACTGCGATGTATGCAAAGAGAAGTTCTATCAGGACACGGGAATAGATATCAGCAAGGTCAATGCCAATAGCTACAACCGGGAGAAGTGGGCTGAATGGAAGCAGGACCAGCTCATGGATATCGTAATGGATGCCCGGAACATCACATCTGACCTGGGCCCTGTGCTGCTCGGAGTGGCACTGGACAGCCCATTTGACCGAAGCAAGGGATACAACTTTGCCCGGATGACTGGGGTGGCAGACTTTGCCTTTATATCTCCTGTTTCTCCCCAGGATGTCAAGCTGGCCAGCAGAGAGAGCACGAATCCCGTTTATGTTCGCCTTAATGATGATTATGTGGGCTATGTCCTCTCCACCCAGAATGTGAAGGGAGCTGTAAGCTATATCGAGGATCTGGTGGGATCAGGTGCCTCGGGAGTCGTCTTCGAGTACGATGTGGTCCATACACCCCTCTGGTCTGAGCTTGAGCCTCCCTCCTCGGCGGCCAGTTGGCTGCTGCGGCAGCTTAATGGAGAGGTTCTTGCGGTGGGAAATATCTCCTGGAGGAGCGACTCGAACATAAGGGTCAACAACAGCTTTGATCTGAGTGAGCAGATAAGTCGCCGCTGGGCGAGCTCTCCAGGAGCAGTAATTGTGGGTGAGAATTATACTGCTGCTCTCCAGGCGGCCACTATTGCATCCTATCTGAACTGGCCGCTGTTGTTTGTGAATGAGGCGCTGCCGGAGGAGACCCGATCGGCTCTCGTCCGGCTGGGGGCAAAGGATGTGATCTTGGCAGGTCCGACAGGGGAGAGGGTGAGACAAAACCTGAGCCAGATGAATATCACCCTTATCGAGGGCAGCGGTGATCTGCTGGTCGAGGAGATGGAAAGAAGGAACGAGAGTCCATCAATGGTTGTCTTGACCAACTCCCATGATCTATCCCTCCTGCCGCCGGCGTCGAGCAAGGCGGTTGAGCGTTCGTTGGTTGGAGATCTGCTGGTGAGAACGGAGCTATCCCCTGACCAGGTTCCTGCAGAGGAAGATGGAGAGGTGGTCAGGCTCAATTTTACCCTCACCAATAGTGGAGATGAGGTGCTCAGGGGGGTGCAGCTACGAGATATCTTTCCCATGGGGCGGCTCATAAGGCTGGCGAGCACCGCATACGGGGAGGTCAATGTGACCGACCCCTACAGCAGAAAGCCGGTTACAGAGACCTCCGCTTTTCTTAATGGATCTCTGATCCGCTGGGATTTCGGCCGGCTCGAGCCTGGAGAGTCCGCCAGCCTGAATGTTGAGGTAGAGCTGCTATATCCCATGGATGCCGGCTGGTCGCAGCGCCTGGACACTGGAGCTACTGCCGCCTATGAAGGCTTCTCTTACAACCATACTCTCAGAAATGTGGACGATCCGCCTATAATCAATCTAACCTATCCCAAATGGATCTACTCAGGCAGCACCAATATCTCCTGGAACATTGAGCGGAACAGCAGTTATCTCGCTTTAAACCTTTACAGCCCGGACGAGAGATCTGGCCGCCTGAAGCTGACAAACATAACCAGGGATGGGCTCTATGATGTGAGAGTCTCCCTTCAAACTCCAGGCAACTGGCTCTTCAATATCGAGACGGATGAGGCCCGGACTGAAAACTACACCATAGAGGTTCGCTCCAATGTCAAGGTCTTGAATATCACAGCATTCAGCCATACCAAGGTCCCCAGGCTCTCTATGGTGGCAGCGGGGGCGGCATCATCTCATAAAGCCATCCTGATTGACGTGGCCTGTGATCCCCAAAAGATCGATCCCCTGGTGGTGGAGGAGACGCTAAATCAAAAGGTAGCGGAGCTTAACCTGGATCCGGAGTATCTCATGGTGGTGGGCGATCCCGGCTCTATTCCTTTCATATCCACCGGGCTCATCCAGAAGCTTTCGGAGGTTATGGAATATGAGGTCTACAGAGACTATCAGATCAAGCCGGATTTGAACAACTACAGCACGGTGGCTGTGGGAAGGATCATGGGGCTATCGGTTTACGATGCCTCCCAGCTCATGGCCCGCACAATGGCTTATGATCGGCTAAATGGAAGCTGGAAGAATAATGGGCTGGTTGTATCCTCTCCTGCTCTCTCATTTCCTCAGGCTCCTGTGGGAATACGCATAAAGGAGTATCTGGAGGAGGCAGGTCTCATGGTCAAGGATCTGCGTCATGAAGAGGCTACTTATCAGCAGACGATATCGCAATTGAACAACGGCCAGAATATCGCTCATTTCGATCATCACGGAAGCGAGGATTCATGGGGGCTGTCTGCCTGGTCAATGACGGATTCAGCTCTTACCGGGTCGCAGGTAAAAGAGCTGAGTTTGCCTCCTCAGACAACCACTGCTTCTGCCTGTGTTACCACCAACCTGAAGGGATACTATCTGAATGTGACCGGCACGAGGATGTATGTCCCCGGAAACCTGGAGGATTCCATCGCTCTGGCATTCATAAGGGCGGGAGCGGTAAACTACATTGGAGGCTCAGCCTTATCCTATATCTTCCTCTCAGACGACTACTACAAGAGCTTCTATCAGTCCCTGATCTTCAGGAATTCCACAGTGGGTCAGGCCCAGCTGGATGCGGACAACCTCTTTCGGCTGAAGTCCAGAGGCACTGAAAGCCTAAAGCCGAACTCAGATTACGATGAGGTCCTGCCTGCCTGGGATATCTCCGTTCATGAGATGCTCAACCAGACCTCTTACATGAACGTAATCCTGGGCGATCCGAGCTTCAAGCCCGCTTTGCCAAAATCTCCTTCTCTTCCTTATGCCACCGTTCTCTCGGCGGAGAACGAAACCGATCTGAATCAGACGATTTTAAATGTGGCAGTGATTCCGCTTAACGAGAGCGCTACCGATTGGGTATACTGGATTGAGTCAAAGAGCTCCAGCGGACTTCTAAACCTCGATGCCACTCCCGCCATCATAGGTGAGGTGCTCTTGCCCAAGGACGCAGAGAAGATCGTGGTAAAGGAGGAGGGGTTATCCCTCTGGCATGATGAATATTCCCGGGGCTTGGAGAAGAGGGTGATGTGGCCCATCATCAGGCCGAAGCTTGGGGAGAAGAGGAGCTTTATTGTCGAGTACGAGCTGATACCCGGTCAGGTTCAAAGGATCAATGTCACTGCCGGCTGGAATGCTGTGTCCATCTATCTGAACCCGCGGGATGCATCTGCGGAGAGATACCTGAAGAACAAACCCTACAGGAGCATATTCACCATTGCCGAAGATGGATGGAATTTCGGCATGAAAGAGGCAGGCAAGCTCAATGTGACTCAATTCAAAGCAGGTGAGGGATATCTCATAGACAGCACCGGGAACTTCACAATGGAGATACCGGGAAAGCCGGTCGACCTCCCCTGCCGACTGGATCTGCATGTGGGCTGGAATATGATCGGACTGCCGGTGAATCAGACCGTTGATCTGGCTAACATCACCATCAATGCCGAGCATAAGAGGTACAGGTACCCGGAGGCAGTAGAAAAGGGCCTGGTCTCAGCATTCGTCTGGAAGCATGAGGGCGGGGACTGGACCAATCTAGGAGAGAACGAGACTCTGGAGCCAGGAAGGGCATATCTCTTCGAGGCGAAGAGGGAGGCCAAGCTCGAGTTCCGCTAATAAGAGCTTTTAGCGGAACGCCTTATCTTTTTTTCCGGTACAGCTCTCTCATCATCTCCCGGTGCATGGAGGCCATCATATCTCCCTGCATGCCGATCATGAACAATTGGATGCCGACTATGATCAGAATCGCCGTCAATATAGTTAAGGGAACATGCTCTATTCTCCACAATAACCAGTCTCTGGCCACATAGACCCCTACCAGAAAGCCGAGCAATCCCACGAATGAGCCCATCAGGCCAAAGTAGAACATGGGGTTCTCCGTCTTGGCCATGCGGAAGATGGTGAGAATGATCTTCAGACCGTCCCGGAACGGATGCAGCTTTGTCTTGGTTCCGGCGGACCGGGGCTGGTAGGTGATGGGAACCTCGATTATCCTCAGGCCTTTCTTTACGCTCTCAATGGTCATCTCCGACTCGATCTCAAAGCCAGGCATGGATAGATCGAGCATCCTTATTCCTTCCGTGGTGAAGGCTCTGTAGCCGGACAGGATATCGTGCAGCTGGACTCGGTAGATTGCCGCAAAGAAGCGGTTGATCATCTTATTGCCGAACATATTCAGCCTTTTGATGGCTCCTCCCTGAATGTTCTCCAGCCTGTTTCCCACCACGTGATCTGCCTGTCCCTCTAAGATGGGCTCCATGATCCTGGCAGCATCGCGAGGAAGGTAGGTGCCGTCCCCGTCGATTAAGAGGATGTACCTCTCCTTTATATGGCCGAAGACCTCCTTTAGAGCCTGGCCTTTGCCCGATCCCGACTGAATGAAAACTTTTGCGCCGGACGCTCTGGCTTTCTCTACGGTCTTGTCGGTGCTATGGCCGTCCACGACCAGGATGTTATCATAGCCCAGCTCCTGGAATTCGCGGATGACGGGCTGGATGGATTTCTCTTCGTTGAGGGTCGGTATGAGAATGCAGATGTCTTTATGGCTCACGCTTAAATCAGCTCTGGCGAAATTTTCAGGCTTTCATCGCCTGGTGGATGATCTTTTTGTATTGCTCCTCCAGCTCTTTCATATCCCCTCTGGTGGTCTCGATATACAGCCGGATGATGGGCTCGGTGTTGCTCGGCCGGATGAGAACGCTGTAGCTTTCGGTGGTGATCTTCAAGCCATCTGTTGTGTCCGGCTCAAAGAAAGCCAGTGAATCGGCCAGGCGGAGCATAACCGCTGCCGGGTCTTCATTGAGGTGGACGCTCATCTGTTTATAGGGATAATCAGGTATCATGCCCGCCAGATCTGAGAGCTTCTCTCCACTGGACACGATCTCAGCCAGGGCGAGGCTCATGGCGAAGGGATCATCAGAATACTGGAACTCGGGCAGGAAGAAGTGGCCGCTTCGTTCTACGCCCAGAACCGCTTTTGAGTTTTTCACCCGGTTTGCCACGAAGACATCGCCCACCCTCTCTCGCAGAACCTTTATGCCATCCTTTTCCAGCTCTCGCTCCAGGATCATTGAACAGTCGAAGCCGGATATGACCAGGTCACCGGGCTTGTACCTTGCCCGGGTGATGATGATCGCCACCTTCTCCGGGGGCAGGACAGCTCCTTTATCATCGATGACGATTCCCCTGTCAGCATCCGGATCAAATCCCACGCCGAAATCTGCCTCTTTTTTCTTTAGCATCTGGCAGGCAGGGCGCAAAGATTCCTCATTGGGAGCGGGACCTCGGCCGGGAAACAGGCCGTCCGTGGTTCCGTTTAAAATCAAAGGATTAAAACCCAGCTGCTGGTAGAAGGAGGCCATTGTGCAGGCTGCACCATTTCCCATGTCTAAAACCAGCTTGAGGGGACGCTTGAGGTTCAGCTTCCCTTGCACATACTCCCTGTATCTCTCGATCGCCTCCCCTGGATCGCGATCGGTCTTGATCCCCTGGCCAGCGAGAAAGCCCCCCTCCCGATAGTACTTCATTATGGAGGACTCCTGATAGAGCAGGCCATAACCGTCACAGGTTCTGAATCGCACGCCGTTGTACTCCGGCGGATTATGAGAGGCGGATATGTAGGCTGCGGCCTTGAGCTCCTCTTTCCAGGTGATAAAGCTGATTATGGCAATGGGGATGATGCCAAAGCTGTTAACCTGGCAGCCTGTGCTCAGTACTCCATCCAGGAACGCCTTCTGGAGGCTTGGGCCACTGATCCGGGTATCTCTTCCCAGGGAGACTGAACCACCTTCAGCATAAGATCCAAAGGATTCACCAACTCTCTTCACCAACTGCTCTGTGAGATCGGTGCCGTAGACACCTCTGACATCATAAGCTCTGAATACTGTCACATGCATCCGTTGTGTCTCGGGCATTTAAATTATTTTCTGCCAGGAAAAAAGAAGTTGGAGAAAAGATAGGAGAGGATCATCGGATAAAAAATCGATACGATCTCATGGATCGATGGTTTGCGGCCGATTTTGCCACAAAAAGTAGCGCCAATCGTTATAATATTTTCCTTTCCTCGATCTTGCTACCGCTTCTTCTCATGTAGCCCATCTATGATTCCTGTTTTGTGAGGATTATCTCCATCGAAGAGACATTCACCATCTTTCCTTCCTCGTTGGGAATGGATTCCGTGCCGATGATTATGTTCTTGACTGTGAGATTGGGCATGAACCTGTTTCTTGTTATCTCTGCCGTATCCACAGCGCGGGAGATGGCACGCCCTCTTGCTTTCAATATCACACTGGCAATAGGCTTGTTAAACTGGGTCATAACTGCCAGGACGTAGTTCATGACTGGTTTGTCTCCAATGAAAATCACTGCATCGTCTTCCATGGTTTAGCCCCTCCGTTCACTTTTCTTGGGCAGGTTATTAACTCTTTCTCTCTACGATTTCGGCAAAGGCGAAGTTGGTCAAAACGGCATCCACCTTAACTAGAAGCTCTTCTTTCAGCTTCGATCCTCGGACAATAATCGCGAAGCCCTCCACCATGGCCACGCCGTCTCCAGATTTGCCCACAGATTCTATCCGAACATTGAGCATGTCCCCTTTGCGGACCGGGGCAGAAAGGAGCTTCTTTCCCACTACATAGGTCTCTGCGCTCTCCTTTCTTGAGGCCGCAGGCGAATGGGCATGAACAACGGCAAACTCCCGTCTGACATCATTGAGAAAATCTATGAACATATCTCCCTGAAACACCTTGACCACGAAGTTGCCCCGCGGCCGGAGGAGCTTTTTGGCCATTTCAAGAGCGGACCGGGCCAGGTCTATGGAGATGGCATGGTCCCTGTCCCAGGCCCCGGAGAGATTGGGGGCGGCGTCGCATATCACCACATCTGCATCCCCACCAAGGGCATCTTTTACCTGGTCCACTGTGCTCAGGGCGGTGATGTCCGCCCTGAAGGTGACCACTCCTGGGATGGGGGTGATGCCCTCCAGGTCCACTCCCACGATCTTTCCTCCGGAGAGCTTCTGGGCTACCTGCAGCCAGCCGCCTGGCGCCGCCCCCAGGTCGACCACGGAGTCGCCTTTTTTTATGACATGGAACTTCTCATTTATCTGCAGGAGCTTGTAGGCCGATCGGGCCCTGTAGCCTTCCTCTTTCGCCTTGCGGTAGTAGTGATCCTTCTGGTCTCGGGCCATCTGCGGGATAGAATGGCTGTCATAGGATATAGACTTGCCCGAGGGTGGCATATGGGGTTGGCCAGGCCAGGTTAAGCCTGGCGGTTTATGACCGGCAAGCGAAGCCATTATAAACCTAAACCGGCGTCTTGAATGATGCGAGAGAGGAAGGACGGCTGCCGCTGGCCAGCTCCGGCCGGTGTGGAAAGTCCCTCCACCACTGGACACACAGACATCCCAAAGGATGTGGGGCGAGAGCTCCGGCTCTGGCACAGAAACGATACCGCGCAGCGTTAAAGCTATGATGCCGAAAGGCTGAGGTCGCGCTGAATGCGGATGAAACGGCGAAACCCTGTGGGTGCAAGCCAAAATAGAGCTGCTAACATGGACGTCCAGCCAAGCTCGGGTATGGCGCTAAGCTGAATGCCGTCATAGAACAGAAGGGGGCTTACTCTCCTCACTCGTATATCAAATCTTATGATTTCTCAATTCTTCTGCGCTCCTCTGAAATCCTGCCAATTTTTCTCAAATAGGTCCATATATCCATTCATTAGCAGTTATTTCATAGTGATGCAGGATGCTCACCATGTGAGGGTTTCGGTTTAGCACCAATTAGAAGAGATTTAAATTCTTGCGTTAATATTTTCAATCTGTATGGTCGTTTTTAAGTCAATTCATCCATTATGTAGCCTCTTTTTCAGCATTTCGCCTTGCTTTTTCTCTGGCTCAAACAACAGACCAAGGATGATACATCAGCGGCATGAAAAACCAGTATGCCTTAAGAGTTTTTCATGTTGAGACGCAGAGAAACAAAGGCTATAATCGCTGCTGTGCCTCACCCACATAATTTAGCGAAGAGCCTGGAATTCTAACCATCGAAGACATGATTCAATGCATAGCACAGGCAGGATACGACGTTAAAAGGAAAAAATCTGGGGTAAATGGATAATGCCACTAACATTTGGTTTTTTTGTTTTTCACCGGAAACAGCGAATAGCCCTTTTTTTTCATTTTTCAGGCAAAGTAAATTGAGATCAATTATGTTCAATATAGATATAAATATAAAATAACCAGTGAATTGAAAGAGGGCACCTTTCGACCTTCTGTGGAGCGCCTAAACATACGCCATCACATAACCTATAAATAAAGGCGTGGAATATGTATAAAAAATAGATGTAGGATGTAGGAGGTAGCATATTGATATACAGACAGCGGAAAGCATTGCTGGCCCTATGGGCCTTATGCATAGGGATATCGCTCTTTGGATTAGCCATAGGGCAGAATACATACGATGCATACCCTGGAGCGCCCACACCAGTGACCACTCAGATCCCCACACCGGCACCAACGGCCGAGACCCAAACGACTATCCCTTCACAGGTACAGACGACAGTGCCTGCCTCGAATCAGATGCAACCCACTTCCATTGTGGCACCATCGGCAGCGCAACAGCAGCAAACGGCAGTCATGACCACACCGGTTGTATCATCTAGCTCAGCCACCGCCACTGCTGTTTACTCTGCTCAGGCACCTCCTGCAACACAGCAGAATGTACTGCTGACCTGATCAGCGATGACTTCCTCCCTACATCTCTCGTTAGCCGACGAGTCGAGTCTCCTCTTTGAATAACGCACTCATTCCGATCTCCTTTAATCTTGCAGAAACAGAATCGGTCATATTGAGATACCATGTTTTGACCTCGTTGCCAAATCGAACCTCGACTCTTTGCACCACGGCCAGATCCCGCAAAAACATATCCGCGCTCTCCCAAGATCCTTCTTTGCCAGAAGCCTCTTTGAGCTTCCATTGAAGCACAGCCAACAATCGATATGCAAGCATGCAGACGAAAAGGTAAGCTTTCACACGATGCTCCAATCTGTGTCGAACAGGTTCGACCTCTTCATGTGTTTTCAAAACACGAAAGACTTTCTCTATGAAGTCCTTTTCCAGATACATGTTCACAGCATTATTTGCATTTAATGAGTAATCAGTAGATAATATGAGCCATTTTCCATCATATTTTTCCGCAGATCGGAGTCTCTGTCGATCATAACTCCATTCAATCCTAGGCCCGTCTTTTTTTCTGCGCACGCTGGCATCAATAAAGCCAGACCACTGTCCGACTATGTTTTTTATTCGATCATGGAGTCGTTTTTCGGACCAGTCTTTTCCAGTCTGGCTTAGCTCGTTGAGGCTTTCTCCGATTACGGAAAGCGCTTCATTTCTTGCATCAGCATCCTTCACGCTTCTTTCGCGATTGGCATAAACGATTGTAGAGCGTTCTTTTCCGAAAAGTTCATTTTCTGTCTTTATCGCATAGATATGCCCCGCATGACTGCTGCGGACAAGCGAATCAGGGCTAATTGGGATTTTGGTTTTGCCGATGATTTCTTTTGCTTCTTTCGATGTTTTAGGTACGCCGCATATCAGTTTCCACCCAGACTCATCTACCATTTGCACATGTTTTTTTGATACGTTTCCGCGATCCCATATTAGAGTTCCAGGTTCAATGGCCATTTTAGATAAGCGATTCAGCAGGTTTTTCACTGTGGATATGCTGTGACGGCTTCCGTTGTACACAAAATGCGAAAGAGGATATCGATCTCGTTTTGACACAAGAATCGCGAGGTTAGCTTGACGCCGACGAATTCTATCAGGATTATATCCAAGCTCAGCAAGAGGGCAACTAACTCCGAAAAACAGCAAAGTTGTAAGGTCGTAAGCTAATGTCTCTTTTTCATCGGCAGGGAGTGGATGGCTTTTTCGCCATCTATGGTACAGAGCGTCATCTATCCTCGAACTCAAATCGGTAATAGAAGCTGCGGTCTTGTCTTCCTTGCATACGAAATCAAGTGCAAAAAGGAATGCATCCTTTGTGAAGACATCTGCGGGAAGACCTGCAAGATGCGGGAGATCTGTAGTTTGCACCCATCGCTCAAGCATAGTAGCACTATCTGGGTCGATCGCACGGTTTATTGCCCAAACAGTCAGCAATTTCCCTGGAGAGACGCCGTTTAAGCCTGAATCGGAGCAGCAGATTCCGTCGATTATCTGGATAAAACCAAGATCCTCGGCAATCGACCAGAGCAATTGAACGTCACCTGCTCGATATGATCTGGACAAATCAAGTCGATCTATGACCTTCTTACGAGGTTTATAGGTATCGGATTTGGCATCTTCTCGTCCAATATAGCGCACGAACTTACTGACTACTTTTCCCTCTTCCCTTGTGGTTTTGTATTCCTCAAGGTAAACATGACCTCCTCGCTTGCGCCTTTTGATAGCCATGTGGGGAGTATACTCCCTACAAGCATAAGTATATTTCGGTACGAGGATAATTTAATATAGTGGCTTATTTTGGAAAATCAGTTTCAGAAATGGCTCATTAACAGAAGGATAAATTCTAGTGGGGAGTAAGTGCCACGCTGTTCAGGTGCTGACATACGATGTTCAGACCGCTCCTCCCTCGGCGGTATACTACAGCGGATCATATTTGCCCTGGACATCTTTCTATCAGGTATTCTCAGCAAACGCCCCAGCACTCTGGATCTCATCATCCCTGGGATGGGCCTGGTATGCCACCAGTCCTGCGGGGAGCTGGGTGCAGGAGCTGATGTATGTCCCGGTCACGGGAAGCATGAAGGTGTATGACCTGTACCCCGACGGCACAACAAGATACGTCAACTACGGATTTGCCACTCCGGGCTATAAGCTCAGGTGGTTCCGCGCCGATACGCCCGGCAGGTACATGACCATGGTTACTATAGCCGACATTCCGAGCAACTACATCATCGTCGACGCGGCATAGCTCAACCGATCTCATTTCAAGCTGTGGAAAATTGAATGATCAAGAAAGGATGATGATATGATATTCAACTTAGCTAAAAGGTCGCTGGTGAGCCTTCTTTGCCTGGGCATTGCATTGGCCGGGATCGTTTTAGTCGGATTTGCTTTGGCCGCAGACAATCAGGGTGATGGGACATATGACGCATATCCTGGGGGACCACAGCCCGTCACCGGGCAGCAGGCGCAGGCGACTATAGTCAGCACCACTACGCCTGGCCAGACAGCCACCACCGTGGTTCAGGAATCAGTTACATCCACGGTAAAGACAGGAAAGCCGTTGATTCAGATTGGCTCAGTGGGCAGAGCGGAGAGCGTAACGACCAATAGCAAAATAACCGCGACCTATACCACCCAGGCCCCGCCGGTCACTGAACAGAAGGTTCTGCTGAACTACAATGTCCAGACTGCCCCACCAACGGCGGTGTATTACAGCGGCACTTTCATGCCCTGGGCATCGTTCTCGCAAACATTCCAGGCGAATTCGCCCTTGCTGTGGGTGGCATCGTCTGCTGGCTGGTCCTGGCAAGCGACTTGTCCTGTTGGCGGCTGGATCCAGAATCTAATGTATGTGCCCTACACCGGAACCATGAAGATGTATGAGTTCTATCCTGACGGGACTGTCAAGCTCTACAGCTATGGATTCAACAATCCGGGCTACAAGTACATCTGGTTCTATGCAGATACACCGGGAAGGCATGTATCGCTGTTCACCATATTCGATAAGCCAAGCAACTACATAACCATCGATGTGGTATAGAGTTCTGGGATTATGCTCATTACTCTATCCCCTTTTTTGGTTAATTTTTGGAGGTTTGGCTGGGCAATAGGTAGATTATAGCAAAAAATCTGCAACAATAGCATGATAAAAATAACAATCACTATTAAAAAATGAGCATTGGTAGCTATGTCTCATCGAGCATTGTGGTTGGCGGCGCCAGAGCCTGAGGATGCGCAGAAAAGCGGATACAGGTTCATGGATGCCATAAGCTCGTGGGATGTCGTATGGATTAAATAATTAATAGCGGATAATGAAATGCAGATCACTATGGCTCACGGGGCAATCTGGCTGTGCATGGTACTTCTCGTTGGATTGGGGTCAGCTGCAGATGTGCCCTTCGTCTTTGACCAGAGCACATCGGGCGTAGCTGGCTATACTTCAGCCCAAATCGAGCAGGACCATACCACCTCTCCCGATCTGGCTGGAGTGCCCATCGTCTCTTCGCCGTCTGATAACGAGTCCCTGGAGATCCCGATTACAGGCGGAGGCAGTGGTTCAGGGACACAGGAGAAGAACATCGGAGAGCTCAAGAGGACCCTGGATGCCAGGGTGGAGCCAGATAACCCACGGGTACGAGATGAGGCAGTGGTCCTGGCGCTCAAGTATCCCGGCGAGAAGACCATCGATCAGATAGTCTCCATCTATGACTACCTGAAGAATGGTGATGAATCCAAGAAAGGGTGGGGATACGTATCTGATCCCAGGGGCATAGACGATTTCATGTTCGCCAACCAGACTCTCAGGAATGGCGAGAGAGCGAACTGTGTGGGCGGTGGCGATTGCGATGACTTTGCCATACTCATGTCCGCACTGGTGGAGTCAATCGGCGGAACGACAAGGATCATACTCGCACGAAACAACAGCACCGGGGGGCATGCTTATACCGAGGTCTATCTGGGGAGGATCAATAATAGTGATAGCGGCGGCCAGGTGGAGGCAATCGTCGATTGGCTGAAAGAGAAGCTTGATGCGGATAAGATCTATACCCATATCGATACTGACACTAAAGACGTATGGCTGAACCTGGACTGGGGGCCGGACGAGAAGGGGGCCGCTCACCCCGGTGGACCGTTCTATCAAGGAGACAAGCACATAGTGCTATGCATAAGAGACGCCTTTAGCAGGACCCCGCTAAGGCTGCCGGAGGCACCAGAAGATGAAGCTGAACAAAGCACGCCTGAGCGGCAGGAGGCTGGCAACAAATCTATTGGCCAAACGGTCACTGAATCAATTCAAGAAGCGGTTAGTATCGACCAATCGCGCGTAAGGCAACAGACAACCAGCACCTCAGGCATAGAAGTCCAGTCCTGGTACAAGACATTCGGCGGAGCAAAAGATGATATAGGCTTTTCGGTCCAGCAGACCCTCGATGGCGGGTATATAATTACTGGCTTTACAGAATCCTTCGGGGCAGGCGAAAAAGATCTGTGGCTGATCAAGACCGATGACCAGGGAAACAAGATCTGGGATAAGACCTTTGGCGGAGCAAAAGATGATATAGGCTATTCAGTCCAGCAGACCACCGATGGCGGGTATATGATTATGGGCGACACAGCCTCCTTCGGGGTAATCTACGGCAATTTATGGCTGATAAAAACCGATGAACAGGGAAACAAGCTATGGGAGAGAAGGTTTGTCGGACAAGGTCATGGATTTGATTCAGTCCAGCAGCCCCTCGATGGTGGGTATATCATTACGGGCTGGACATCCTCCTTCGGGGTACACGGTATCGATTTATGGCTGATCAAGACCGATGACCAGGGAAACGTTCTCTTGAATAGAAGCATTGACAAATCTGGATATAGTGGTCAGGGCAACTCAGTCCAGCAGACCCTCGACGGCGGTTATATCATTACTGGCCGTATAAGATCCGCAGAGGGTAGCGGTACCGATTTATGGCTGATCAAGACCGATGACCAGGGAAACATGCTCTGGGATAGGACTTATGGAGAAAGAGGCTTTGATGAGGGCGCGTCAGTCCAGCAGACCAGTGATGGTGGGTATATCATTACTGGCGAAAAACGCTCCTTCGAGGCAGTCAATTCCGATCTGTGGCTGATAAAGACCGATGACCAGGGAAACAAGCTATGGGATAGAACCTTTAGCGGAGATGGGTATGGTGGTGAGGGCCGTTCAGTCCAGCAGACTCTCGACGGCGGATATATCATTATGGGCAAAAGCTACGTGGAAGACACTGATGATCTGTGGCTGATCAAGACCGATGCCAACGGCAATAAGCTATGGGATAGGACCTTTTCCACTGCAAATTTTTATCAGTTCAGTTCAGTCCAACAGACCCACGATGGCGGCTATATCATTACTGGCATAACAGGCTTCTCCGAGGGATATGATTGGGATCTGTGTCTGATCAAGACCGATGCCGAAGGTAATGTATGATGCCAGTGTCATCCATGAGCTGCTTGTGACAGGACTGTGTGGTGCCAAGAGGAGCAGAGAAGCATCACACGTATGAATTAGATAATTTATAGCGGATAAGCAAATGCAGATCACTATGGCTCACGGGGCAATCTGGCTGTGCATGGTTCTTCTAATCGGTTCAGGGTCAGCGGCAGATGTGCCCTTCGTCTTTAACCAGAGCACTTCGGGCGTAGCTGGCTACACTTCCGCCCAGATTGAGCAGGACCATACCACCTCTCCCGATCTGGCCGGAGTGCCCATCGTCTCTTCGCCGTCTGATAACGAGTCCCTGGAGATCCCAATCACAGGCGGAGGCAGTGGTTCAGGGACACAGGAGAAGAACATCGGAGAGCTCAAGAGGACCCTGGATGCCAGGGTAGAGCCTGATAATCCGCGGGTGCGAGATGAGGCGGTGGTTCTGGCGCTCAAGTATCCCGGCGAGAAGACCATCGATCAGATAGTCTCCATCTATGACTACCTGAAGAATGGTGATGAATCCAAAAAAGGGTGGGGATACGTATCCGATCCCAGGGGCATAGACGATTTCATGTTCGCCAACCAGACTCTCAGGAATGGCGAGAGAGCGAACTGTGTGGGCGGTGGCGATTGCGATGATTTTGCCATACTCATGTCCGCATTAGTGGAGTCCATCGGCGGGACGACAAGGATCATACTCGCACGAAACAACAGCACCGGGGGACATGCTTATACCGAAGTCTATCTGGGGAGGATCAATAATAGTGATAGCGGCGGCCAGGTGGAAGCAATCATCGATTGGCTGAAAGAGAAGCTTGATGCGGATAAGATCTACACCCATATCGATACTGACACTAAAGACGTATGGCTGAACCTGGACTGAGGGCCGGACGAGAAGGGGGCCACTCACCCGGGTGGACCATTCTATCAGGGAGACAAGCACATAGTGCTATGCATAAGAGACGCCTTTAGCAGGACCCCGCTAAGGCTGCCGGAGGCACCAGAAGATGAAGCTGAACAAGGCACGTCTGAGCGGCTGGAGGCTGGCAACAAAACTATTGGCCAAACGGTCACTGAATCAATTCAAGAAGCGGTTAGTATCGACCAATCGCGCGTAGGGCAACAGACAACCAGCACTACTGGCATAGAAGCCCAGTCCTGGTCCAAGACTCTTGGCAGCAGCGTATGTGACAATGCTCCCTGTGAGCCGGTGATCAATGCCACGATGGGTGAGGAGTTTAACATCACCATCCCCTCTAATCCCTCAACTGGATTTGAGTGGTGGACTGAATTCGATCCCCAATTCCTGACCCTGGTGGGAGCGAGATCAACCCAGGACAATGTCAGTTTGGAGATGGTCGGAGTGCCGGAGAACGAGATCTTCACCTACCGGGCAGTAATCCCTGGAGAGACGGAGGTTTATCTTCTTCTCCTTCAGCCTTGGGAAAACGGCACCATCGCTGAGAGGCTCATCTATCCAGTGAATATAGCAGAATAAAACGCAGGCTGATCCGGTGCCATCCGGATCTATTGATCTTTTTGGCTCTTCGCTGAATTATGTGGGTGAGGTCAGGCATAGAATATGGCCTCTGTGTCTCCACATGAAAAACTTAAAAAAACAAGATGCTGCGGATCATCCGCATCCCTCCTTCAAATCTTTCTCCACCAAGTATCCTGCCTGACTGATGATCTTTATCATCTCGTCGATATCCATCATTCTTATGGGCGAAACAGAGCTGGGAATTTTTGGTTTGGTTTTCGTGACCTCTGGTTCTTGATAATTCTCGTGATTCATAAGCAAATGATAGATGATGCAGAGCACTTTTCTGGCGAGCGCAACGGTTGCAATATTCTTCTTTCCGCACCTTGCCAATATCCTCTGGAAGAATCTCATTAACCTTGAATTCTTCTTGGTCCTGGATATGGCTTTTGCAGCTTCCACCAAGATCCTTCGCATATGCTTAGATCCCGTCTTAGTGATCTTCCCAGTTCGCAGCTTCCCTGCCGATTGGTAGACCGAAGGCACAATACCGAAGTACTTTGCCATCTTATCCGCACTCGGAAAGTCCCTGTAATCTCCCATTTCTGCAATAATGGTAGCTGCCGAAATGAATCCAACACCTGGAACAGACAAAATAATTTTCAAATCATCCTCGAAGGGTTTGACTTTTTCGGCGATCTCAGCTTCCAGAATTTTTATCTTCTTGCTAATATCATCTATGACATCAAGATTTGCCTTGATCAAAAATACCTGAACGGGATCTAATCCATTCTTGATGGCTTCTCTGAGTTCGTCTTCCTTTTTCCGAATCCTCTTCGAAGGTATTCCAGATATGATCTGATCGATCGTCTTTCCTTCCAGAAGCCTATCAATGATATATCTTCCAGATTTGCCAAAAGAGTCGGATATGACAGAGGAGAGCTTGATGCAGCAGGCCGAAAGTGATTGATGAATCTGGTTCTTGATTTTGGACCTTGCATTGACCAGTGTCTCACGAGCACGAGTTATGCTTCTTAGATCTCGGTAGTCTTTTGGATAGATTCTGGAGGGCGTGATGAGATTATTGAGACAATATATCGCGATTCGTTCCGAATCAAGTTTATCGGTTTTCTTGTGCTCAATATTCCGGATCTGATATGCATTGGCCAGGATAAATTCGACATGACCTTCTAGAATGGTGAAGATAGGATACCAAAAACCTCCCGTGGATTCTACAGCCAGCCTCTGGCATCTGTGATTTATTATCCAGGATCTGAATGCCAAGAGGCCATCTTGGTTCATATTAAAACGTTCTTGGAGCTTCAATCCACTTCGGGATATCATTGTAGCAATAAGAAAATCCTTGTGGATATCTGCTCCGCAAACTATTTCCTTATCTGAGTCCATCGTCTCACTTGCCTGATATGGGCAGATGATGATCACTCGTGCGTGCAACTTCACATACGCGTTCAAAGACGCATTTGGGCATCCACGAGATCATGGTTGTCTTTGTGTCGAGATCATGTCTCAGGTCACAGATCAACCTTCACTGCCCATATCAGCCTTGCCTATGGCTCTATGGGTTTTTCATGCTTTGGGCATGATCCCCGCCTGAGGATCATGGGCTCTTTGTGGGATAAAGCCTGAACTTGTAAGCCTTAAGCATGTACAGTTCTAAGCTGTTATAGTATATTAAGGTTCATAGCGTAGGGCGGGGTACGATTCATCTCCGGCCTAAAGACCGGAGCCCTCTCTACCCCTGCGCCCCAGCACTGTAGTCCTATAAGATGGAATTAAAAAAGCAAGGAGGTCATCTGACGGAAACTTGCATTTTATCTGTTCGTCCCTCCACCCGTATTCATGATCTGATTCATGGAATCAACCGGGTAACCCATAGACCTGGAGAAGTTGAACAGCTGTAGGGCAAGGTTGGTGAACTCCTGGCCCAGCGACTGAGAAAGGAGCGACTGCGCCCCGCTGGAGATGTCCATCTCAATTTCTATGTCGCCCTCCAGGATGACCCCCTCCAGGCTCTGAACCTGGTAATCGGATAACGCCTCGTTTATGTCTTTCATTTTCATGGAACTTTTCTCATCTGCCATTTTGTCCTCCTCTTTTGACCATTTCAGCCCTTTTTAAGTGGGAGATGGAGGTGGTGACAAACCGCAGGTTAGCCCCAACCTCCTGATTTGAATGGTTGTGTGGAATTCTTAATCCACTAAGTTTGAGTTAATACAAATTAATTTTACTTAAAGTTTGCGGTTAAAAGATCTATAAACGCTTAAAATAATTTTTATAAAAAATTGGTATGGAGCTGAGACTCTCTCCCCAAGAGCATCTTCAGGGTTTGGGGAAAACAAATACCAAATCAGGAAATTCCATACCTAAATAATCGGTCATATACTCTTTATACGCCTCTGTCGGATCTGCAGCGAACTCCGGATGGAGCAGCTTGGCCCAGTATAGGTATCCTACCACGCTATCCAGCCCCGTCATCAGCTCGTTGCTGATCAAGTATACCCGTTGGTTTTTCACCGCATCTATGCTCTCCCATCCATCGCGGCTTGAGATCTCTTCGATCAACGCCTCGGGCTCATCAGTGCTGTTCCAGCCCCAGTCCAACTCTGAGCTGTAAACGTACTTCATCAAGACCTCTGGATTCTCGGTGATGATCCACTCGCTATCCACATGCGGATAAGCTTCCGACATATTGGCAGCAATGTTCCTGCCGCCGGTCAGTTCAAGCACCAGGCTTCCCTTTGCCCCTTCTCCATATGTCCCAACATCATTTAGACCCTTAAAGCCCGTCTCCAAAAAGACGCTGGGCCGCTCATCCCGGCTCAAATTGTTCACATAATCATCTATCTGCCTTTCATATCCGGAGCGCCATTGAATATACCGGTCCTCTGCCCCATTCGTGCCCAGAATGTAGCTGAGCTTGACCAGCTCCTCCGTCACGAAGTTCGGATCTGTGAACTCCAGGACGACTACGGGTATTCCTGCGGGATCAAGCTTCTCCTCTGCTTCGGATATGGGCGGCCATTTTTCGTAGCTGATTACCAGATCCGGATCAAGGGAGATGGCCGCCTCATAATCCTCTATCTTCCAGCCGCCGACTGATGGCAGATCGGCAAACTCGGGGAAGAAGTAAGTCTTTTCATGAATGGCATTGGAGACGCCGACGACCTTCTCCGTCGCCTTCAAAACCTTGAATGCCTCAGCGGTAAGGCCGCTGGGAACGATGACTCTTTCCACAGGTATATCGATTGACACCGTCCGGTTGGCAGTATCCTTCAAGATGAGATTCGTTTCTCTGCCTGCTACGATGTCCTCGATCTGCGCGATGTCCTCCTGGCCGATATTGCCATCGTTATTGGCATCGGCCAGCTCGCTATATTCCTGTGTGCCATTGATGATCCCTTCAACATAATCGACGTCCCTTTGATCTATGGTATCATCCAGGTTTGCATTGCCATAGATCTTCAGGGTGAGATGAGATCCGCATGCCAGGATCGGCAGTGAGCACAGCATTAACCATGCCAATAGTATCCATATTCGCGTCTTACTAAGCATTTCGATCACCATTTTTTGATTAAAGGAAAGATTAATTGATTTAAGTCTTTCTCATCCGGACGAGGCTGCATTTGATTCATTGCCTCTCAGTATGACGCACCGGCCCAAGATTTATATACAACTTAATTTGTCTAAAAGCCAATTAATTTGACTAAATGGGAGGTAGTAACGTTGAGAAAAAAGGCTTTGCAGATCCTGATCTCTCTTTTATTGCTCATATCAGTATGCTGTGGAGAGACGGTAACCCTGATCGATTTTACTGGGCATCAGGTCGAGCTGTCCGCTCCCGTAACCAAGACAGTATCTCTCTCAGCCGCTGCTTCTGAGATCCTCTGGGCTCTGGATGAGGGAAAAAGCATGGTCGGACGCAGCACCAGCTCCAACTTTCCCCCAATGATCGAGAGCTTAACCGTCGCGGGAAAGCACTCCAACTCACCGGATTTAGAGCTCATCATGGAGCTTGAACCCGAGCTGGTAATTGCCGATACCATGCTCTCGGAGGAGGACCGGAAGGTGCTCGAGGAGGACGGAATTGCCGTTGTCGTGGAAAGGTTCATAGATCCCAATAGGACGCTCCTGGTCATCGAGAACCTGGGAAGGGCTCTTGGAAAAGAGGAGCGCGCTTCTGAGCTGGCGGGCCAGCTGAAAGGTTATCATGATCTCATAAAGGAGAGAATCTCGGGCACAAATTCGGAGGAGAGACCAACCGTGTTCTTCGAGTGGCTGGGAAAGCCGTATCATTCGGCATCTAACGGCACATCCTATGACAACTTCATCGACTTTGCCGGCGGAGTCAACATCGCAGCCAATGAATCGGTCGATTATCCCGATGTCAGCCCGGAATGGGTGATAGAGAAAGATCCTGATGTCATACTTCACATTCTGGGAAGCTCGAAGGACTATACAGAGGAGGAACTAGAGCAGTGGAGGGATGAGATCATATCTCGGCCGGAGCTGCAGAATTCAAGGGCGGTCAAAGAGGGACGGGTCTACGTTTTAAGCGGTACGGTGGCCACGGGAGTCCGCTCTGCGATCGGCGAGCTTTACCTGGCCAAGTGGTTCTATCCCGAATTATTCGAGGACATAGATCCGGGTGTCGAGCATGAGAAGCTCATAAAGGAGTTCTACAACATGAAGCTGGAGGGAGGATATGCTTATCCCTCCAATGCCTGAGATAGCAATGGTAGCACGAAAACAATGTGTGGTGGCATTAATGAGGACAGCCTTTCTAGTTATTATCTGTATCGGCCTCCTTTCCATTACTGGAAGCGGAGAAATGGTCACAGTAGTCGATTTTACCGGACACTCTGTGAGCGTGGATGCGCCGATAAAAAGCATCGTCTCTCTCGCAGGAGGAGCTTCAGAGATCATCTGTGCACTGGACGGGGGAGCGAGCCTGGTGGGACGTTCGACCAACTCCGACTTTCCTCCCTATCTGGCCACGGTTGCAGAGGTGGGGAAGAACTCCTATTCGCCTGATATTGAGCTGATATTGGAGCTGGACCCTGATCTGGTAGTTGCCGACACAATGATCTCCGACGGAGATAAGAAGACCCTGGAGGATGCGGGAATACCGGTAATGGAGGAGAAATTCATAGATCCCTCCAGGACGATCCTGGTTATGGAGAACCTGGGCCAGGTTTTAGGAAAAGAAAAGCGAGCTCAAGAGCTCGTAGAATTTATCAAGAATTACCAGGATAAAATCCAGAATCAAGTTGCTGATCTGCCGGAAGAGGACGTGCCAAGAGTCTTCTTCGAGTGGTATGGAACGCCCTATCATACCGTTTCATCCAGCGGTTCTTATCAGAATTTCATAACATTTGCCGGAGGATTGAATGTTGCCGCTGACCTGGGAAATGAATCGAATTCGTATCCTGACGTGAGCCCCGAGTGGGTAGTACAGATCGACCCAGATGTAATCCTTCAGTCGGAGCCCAGCACCAAGAACTACACTGAGGATGAGCTGGCCCAGTTGAGGGATGAGATAATGAGCCGGCCGGAGCTGCAGAGCATAAAGGCGGTAGAAGACGGACGGGTCTTTGTGATGAGCGGCAAGATCACATCGGGAATACGGGCCATAGTTGGTGAGCTTTATCTAGCTAAATGGCTTCATCCACAACGGTTCGAAGATGTGGACCCTGATGTTGTGCACCGGGAGCTCATAGATAAGTTCTATGGTCTTGATCTAGAGGGGGCTTACGCCTTTCCCTCATCTTCCTTTCTAGAGATGGAGATCGAATGAGAACAACCACACTGTTGATCGTCCTTGCTCTTCTTCTAGCCCCTGCCTTAGCAGAGGAAGAAGAGAAGGTCACGGACGAAGACGGCCGGAATGTGGCCGTGCCCCTGGACCCCAAAGTCGTCGATCATCGGCAGTATCCTATCCACATGCAAAGCCCAGTACTGAAGGACGGGAATGCCTGCCTCATCCAGCTGCTGTCTCACATCCTCTTTTAGTGGAGGCACTCCTTCTACTACCAGATCAGGCTTTAGGGCGATGATAGGCTCAGCCTCCAGGCTCAGGGCCGACCTGCCTAAGACCTCCTTTTCCAGGAGAACAGGAGGCATTGTGCATGCAGAGGTAACAGCTACTATGCGGTCCGAACAACCAAGGGCGCATATCAACTCTGCTGCAGCTGAATTCACGCAGACAATTCTATCCGGGCACAGCGGAACCTCGACCTTCTTTCCCATCCCATCAGAGATCATCACCGACCTATCATTATCCGCCGTACTTGCCGGATGAACCTGGCAGCAGCCAAGAGAGATTGACAAGATCAGCGATGCTAGGAGAATGATGTCTTTTACCAAAAGGCCTTCCTCCTTTTCATGAACAGATACAGAAAGAATGGCACTCCCATAAAGGCGGTCATGATCCCCACCGGCAAAATGACCGGAGCCATGATGGTCCTGGCCACCGTGTCCGCACCCAATAGCAGCAGGGCACCGAAAAGCCCTGATGCCGGAAGCAGGAACCTGTGATCTCCCGACACAACCATCCTGGTAATATGAGGAGCCACCAGGCCGATGAAGCCGATGGTGCCGGTAAAGCAGATCACGCTGGCGGTGATCAGAGCGGCCAGCATCATTCCCGAGACCCTTACCAGCTCTACGTTGACCCCCAGGCTCTTGGCGGTCTCGTCTCCGGCTCCCAGGGTGTTGATGTCCCAGGAGAGCCGCATCAAAATCAACGAGCAGAGCACCGTCACCAGGGCGATTATGCCCACCTTGTCCCAGGAGGAGCGACCGAGGCTGCCCATCATCCAGAAGACCACCTCGTGAACCTGCTCTGCATGGCCCACATACTGCAGAAATGAGGTCATGGCGCTGAAGAGGTACATGATGGCGATGCCAGCTAGGACCATGGTCTCCGGGCTGATCCCACGGTACTTGGCCAGGCCGTAGACCGCTAAAGAGGCCATTATGGTGAAGATGAAGGCATTGCCGACGATCAGATACTCGCCGCCGATGAAACCTGCTCCGAGAATTATCGCCAGCGATGCCCCAAAGGAAGCAGCAGAAGCGATTCCCAGAGTAAAAGGACTGGCCAGAGGATTTTTGAGAATGCCCTGCATGGCTGCTCCTGCAATGGCCAGCCCCATCCCTGCAAAAATGGCCAAGATCACCCGGTGCAGCCTCAGCTTCCAGACGATGGTATCCAAGAAGTCTGTGGTTTGAAAGTAGTCAGGAAAGAACCTGGCCAGTATGCAGGAGTAAACCTGAAACGGTGTTATATGGGCCGAGCCAAGCGTCACTGCGACTCCTGCCAGAGCCACTATTCCCAGCAGCGCAGCGACCAAGACCAGGAATTTGCGTTTCAGGAATCTAGCGTACTCCTCCTTAAGATCCATTTCCGGCAAGGCTATGGCAGCATGAGATCTCTCCATTTAAAGCACCACATCTTGCTCTCTAGGAAGCTGCCTCTTGGTTTGGCTTGCCAGGCGATGGAGCGGTGCTGTTGCGCCATTCCCCTCCATCCGGGATCCGGGCAAAAGAGACATCCTCTGTTGCGGCATCATACTCTTTTTCGTCCACCAGGTCTCCAGTGGGATCATACAGCATTATAGCGTCACCCTCATTTCCCTGATATACGCCGCTCTCAGAGACGAATATGACCAGGAATTCTCCAGGGCCTATCACAGTCCCATTGGGAATCGAGTACTCTGTGGGCGTCGACCGGAATACCTTATCTTTAAGAGAGTATCCGCTGACATCCACGGACTCGTTTCCGGAATTGTAAAGCTCTATGAATTCATCATCCATTCCCCCAACCTGTCCGTTGTCGTTCCAATCCGTGGCTGGATTGGCCAGCATCTCATTGATCAGCACATCAGCACCAGCCAGGTTTACCAGCAGGAGCATCGATAGCAGATAGATTGAATATCTCAATTTAAAGCCTCCTAAAATATATTTTATAATTAATTATTAAATTTGGCAAAGGCTTCCTTGGTATGCCCAACGAATATCTCGACTATGCCGTCGTTCTCACCCATTCCCAAGAGATTGTAGTCGATCTCGAATCCTCCTTCCTTCTCCAGCATGCTCTTCCAGGATTCGGACTCATTGCCGGTGAGATCGTTTAAAGCATGATCTCCTGCCACGACCATGAAGGGGATCAATCTCGCTTTCTTCACGCCCGATTCATTCAGGCGGGCCAGCACCTCATCGTAGCCCGGATATCCCTCCACTGTGCCCAGGAAGACGTTCTCGTGATCCTCTGCCAGTATGTTGGCCATCTGGGAGTAGGCGCTGTTTGCCGAATGCTCGGTTCCATGCCCCATATAGATCACTGCCATCTGCCCGGCATCTCTGGGGCTGGAATGAGGAGTTCTCTCCGTTCCAGTGGTATTCTGCTCAAACTGGCTGGCAAGAGCTCTGGAGACGTTGCGATAATCCACGAAATTCATGAGCAGGGGCTCGCCAAGGACCAGATTCCGAAAGCCGAACTTTCCCTCAATCCCCCTTACGCTCTCTACGATGTTGGCCAGGTCGTGGAACTCCTCGCCAGGTATCACATGCAGCGACTGGACTACAACATCAGTATAACCTTCATCGTTGAGATGAGCAAGGGCGGTGAGAGGGTTATCTATGGTGACATTATCCCTATCCAGCAGCTTTCTCCGGATATAGTCTGAGGTGAAAGCGATCCTTACCTCCGCCTGGGGAAATTCCTCCCGATAGACTCTCTCTATGTTCTCGTAGGCTGCCTGGGCCTCAGGATAGCTGGTGCCGAATACCACCAGAAGTATGGCCGGATCTTCCTTGGCAGGCCTGTCCATGGCCCCGTATGAAGGAACCACAAACGCCACGGCGATCAATGCCGCCAGTCCTAATGCTATCTTTCTCATATGACGCACCTATTCAAATAAAGTTTATTTAAAACAAGAGAATTAGTTATAACATAAAAGAGTTGCGCTGAATTGATCTGATATAAAATTTTTCAAATTGTGAAAAAACGTTGTTCATCGAATAGGGCTGGAAAATAGAATAGAGACCGACTACCGGCAGGAGAGCGGCCAGATGGTCTCTAAGGCTTGGACTGCAATCTCTCGATCTGAGCACGAACCGCTTTGAGCTCTTCCTCCAGATTCCTAACTACTGCCTCCAGATAGTCTCTCTCTTCCTCCGGGGTGGTCTGGCGAAAAGGCTCTGCTGGGATGTATCCATAACCCCTACCATAGCCCATGCCGAAACCGGCTGCCCGGCGACACCAGGGATTGTAATATCCTGCTGCTCTATTCCCACGAGAGCCCATCCACCAGGGCCCCGTACAATCTCCCCATGGCATATATTTTACACCTCAATAGTAACTTATGAGATAATATATTTAAAGCTTTCTGTTTCGCAAGGTTGAAATACCGCGCCATGCATAACAGACGAGCATGTCTCCCTGTCGAGGAAGAAGAAGGGGCCGGCGCTGGATATCAGAGGTCCCTCAGGTAAGGAGCTTTTTGCCTGAGGGCTGCCCCAGAGTGGAGGCCGTATCCATAACCTTAGAGGAGCTGGAAGCGGTGCGACTGGTGGACCTCCTGGACCTGGACCAGGAGGAAGCAGCATTCTACATGGGAATATCCAGGAAAGCCTTCTGGAATGACCTGATGAACGCCAGAAGGAAGATAGCTGCGGCCCTGGTCTACGGCATGGGCCTGAGAATTGAAGGAGGCAGCTTTGCCCTGCGAGGAGAGGAGGCATCAACGACCGCAGACTCCCAGGAACACCACACGGAGATGGCGCTGATGGAAAGGGAGATCGCCCTCCTTGGGTCGAGGCTGGAACACCTCAGCAGCAGAGTGGCCTCCCTGAAGGGCGAAGAGATGGCCGATTCTGGGCCAGCGTCGAAGCCGAGATCGGTCTCGAAAGAGGCCGATCAATGAATAGCTCATCCTTTCTAAGGCAGTCATCCTGCCTTTTTCACCTCTATCACAAAGCCGTCTTCCACTCCCCGCCCTGATTCACTCGCAGAGAGGAGTATTGTTGAGCATAGCTCACGGTCTCAGTCCAGTTCTTATGGAAGGGCGTCCACTGCATTGCAGCCAGAGAGCTTACTCTGAACTCAGAGCTGCGGGGCTCCTCGCTGGGCGGATATCCTCCCCGGGGATAGACCGCTAAGGAACCCAGGTATGGATTCTTGCCCAGATGAATCACATCGGGGCGTGAATAATTCAAATAAGGATAGCTCTGGCTATGGGAAGGAACGGGCATATAGAATATCGGATCTGAGAAATAGGGTAATATCGAGCTGCGGTCGATCGGTCCCACATATCCGCCCTCCAGCCAATCGGCTGATGATGAGCCGACCAGGAGGGAAAGAGCAGCAAGCACCGTTAAAGGAAAAAGAATTCCGCCATTCATAATCATTCTCACCTCTGGCCATTAACGCGCCTATTAGATTTAATCCTATTTCTCCAAAGAATTAAATAGAAGCTCTCATAGGCTCTTTATTCTGCTGATGAGAAAGAGATCGAGAATAACCTGGTGTTGACATGAATCCATCCCCCTCAAATAAAAACAGCAATGATAGCTGTGACGGCGTTTGCAGCTCATGCGCCGAGAAAGAAAAGTGCGATGACCCAAAAGCCCAGCAAAATAAGATCAATGACCGACTGAGCAGGATCGGGTACAAGATCGCGATTGCCAGCGGAAAAGGCGGCGTGGGCAAGAGCACAGTTACTGTGAACCTGGCTGCCGCCCTAAGAAGCCTGGGCTATAAGGTGGGAATCCTTGACGGCGATATCACCGGCCCGGATATACCCAAGCTCCTGGGAATCGAAGACCAGAAGCTAGTGGCCGGCCCGTCAGGCCTTGAGCCTGCGGATGCCGGGGGCATCAAGGCCATCTCCATGGCCCTGCTCCTGAAGAGCCGGGACTCGCCCGTGGTCTGGCGGGGCCCCATGAAGATGGCGGCCTTAAAGCAGTTCATAGAAGAGGTCAACTGGGGAGAGCTGGACTTCCTTTTGGTGGACCTGCCCCCAGGAACCAGCGATGAGCCCATTAGCATTGCCCAGCTCATTCCGGGTCTTGACGGGGCGATCGTCGTCACCACCCCGCAAGAGGTAGCGCTCCTGGATTCTCGCAAAGCAGTCAACATGTTCCTGATGATGAATGTGCCCATGCTGGGCATTGTGGAGAACATGAGCGGATTGATCTGCCCCCACTGCGGCCAGAGAATTGAGGTATTCAAGACGGGTGGAGGGGAAGAGGCAGCCAGGGAGTTGGGTGTGCCATTCCTGGGAGCCATCCCCCTGGACACGGAGATTGGAAGCCTGGGAGATATGGGAAAGACCTTCGCCAACAGCAAGACAGCTGCCGCCAAGGCATTCGAGGAGATCGTAAAGTCTATTCTGGACCGTCTGGAAGCCCAGCAAGCGAAGTGACCACTCCCACCAATAAATTGGCGAGCATCTAGGCTTTCGCCACAGACTGTAGCCCCAGTCTGAGAATGTTTATAGCGGCGTTATGGTCCCTGTCCAGAGTCAGACCACAGAAAGAACATCTGTGGACTCTTTCTGATAGATCTTTTTGAACCACTTGACCGCAACCAGAGCATATTTGAGATGTGCCATTGGGATTCACTAGTTCGACACGTTTACCGGCCCATTCTGCCTTGTAAGACGTGGTAGTTATCAGTTTGTTCCAAGCAGCATCTGTAATATGCTTTGCAAGACAATGATTCTTGACGGCTCCTCGCTATTTGGAATGGGTGAACTTGAATCGGAAATTCCCTGTATCTTTTCGCCTCTGTGGTGAACCGCGATGCTCTGACCCAACCACAGAGGCGCAGAGGAACAAAAGACCATATTCCCTGCCTTAACTCACCCACATATTTCAGCGAAGAGCCTTCTTGACCATGCCCTTGATATTCAAGTCTTCGAAGGCTATCAAGTCATAGGATTTAACCAGAGATATGGAGAGCTTTTGAACAAAATCATCCCTCTTGTTGGTAATTCTTTCATGAACCCTATGAACCACTTTTAAGGCTCTAGCCCTTTCCGGTGTTCCTTTTTCTGCATTTGATAGCTTTCTCTGAGCCTTTGCCAGAGCATTTTCTTCATGAACAAAGAATCTTGGATTATCTACCTGCTCGCCATTGGATAGGGTGATGAAGCTTTTTAAACCCACATCAACGCCTATTGATAATCCCGTCTTAGGAAGAGGTTCATCTGGTTCAACTTCAACCAGGAAGGATACAAACCATTTCCCAGTAGGCATTCTTCTGATATTAAGCCTCTGGATTTCTCCATCTACAGCTCTATGAAGCTTGATCTTGATATCTCCGATCTTGGATAACCATAGTTTGCCAGGCTTCAGGGAAAAGCCTGATTGAGTATAGGTGAAGCTATCGTACCTGCCATAGCCCTTGAACCTGGGATATCCTGGGTTTTCTCCTGCCTTGACTCTTCGGAAGAAGGCTTGATAGGCCAAATCAACTCTTTTGACGACTTCCTGTAGAACCTGAGAATGGACTTCCTTCAATTCGGGCTTTTCTTCTTTCCATCCTGGCAAAAGCTTCTTGGTATCGTAATAGGAGAGAGATTTGCTTTCTTGCTCGTAAGCGTTCATCCTGATGGCTATTACTTCGTTATAGGTCCATCTGCAAAGCTCCAAGGCGTCATCCATCTTGGTTCTCTGAGATTTTGTAGGATAGATCCTATAGCGAAGCACCTTCAGCAAATCACTTCACCTTTTGCATCTCTACATAGCGTTCTATTACATCTTTGGTCGCATCTCCACAGGTGCCAACATAATAAGACGGATTCCAGAGATGTCCATCCCAAAGCTGATCTCTTAGTTCAGGATGCTTTTCAAAGAGCTTCTTTGCCGTAATGCCTTTGAAGATCTTGGCAATGTTGGCAGGAGCAAATATAGGATGAGCCGTCACAAAGAGGTGAACGTGATCGGGCATAATCTCCTGATTGATCAATGTAATACCCTTCTGCTTTGCTATCAATTCATGCAACCAATGAAGGTCTTCGGCGATTGAGCCAATAAGAACCTTCCTTCGATACTTTGTTGACCATACGAAGTGGTAATACACATTATAGACGCATCCTCTTGCGCGTATCCAATGCCCTTGTTTATTCATACTGAACTATACATATGGTGACCATATACATATATATCTATCGGTAGGCACGGGCTGTATCCCGCCTTTGAAAAAGCGGGGATTAGCCCTGAGTTCGTCCTAAAAAAAAAAGGAGCTCGGATAGAGAGGGGGATGTGTCGGTCCATCCTCTTTTCTGGGGCAGCAACCCTTAATTTTCTTTCTGAGTCACAAGATATTTAATTGATAAAGCTAATTGTTATACTGTCAAAAAGCATAGATAATTTTCCAAGGAGGTTTCGAAAATGGACAAATTTCTGGGCATAGTAGAGGGTGGCAGATTCTCGATTTTGTTGCCCCGCCCTCAATGCTGCACCGTCAGGCTTACACGAATAATGAAGCCGGCATCCATAGCTGAGGAGTTGGTAGCATCACATGAGATAAATCTGGCTGAATACGAAGGCAAAGCCATTATGGTAACCGGTTCTCTCCCTGAGCACAAGGGATGGCTATACGAGGCCTCAGTGATAGACCAGTCCGGCCCTATATTGACCGAGGTCGTTAAAGAGCTGTTCAGATAGAGCCCGCTTATTCTGGGCTCGCAATCGATATTTCCTATCTTTTTTGGCTTGACTGCAAGGCCCATCTCCAGCGCAGATCGACCAAAATCATTAAATATTTAGTCGTATTAGCTCTTAATTAGGCCTCACGCAGGCGGTGTTGTAGCCAGACACAATCGAATAAAAGCCGGCACAATTTCAAATGCTGAAAGGATCATCCTCCCAGGACAAATGTGTCGGCCCACCCTCCTTAACTGCATCCGCCGTCTGGAAAAGAGCATATCAAGGCACGAGCGAAAATGATACGAAGGAGGGCGCATTTCTTGTCATAGGTGATTATATGCCATATGAAAAGAATAACGTAATTTTAATTTGCATGGCAGCGCTTGCCGCATGCCTGCTTCTCAGCACTGCATCTGGACAGGCGGATTTCCTGGAAGGGGGATATGTCGCCAGCGGTGATCGTTCCATGGCCGACCCAGGTATATCCGGCATGCTTCAGTGGTTGGATCGGCCAGTCAATCTGCCATGGTACAGCTCCGATTCCAGCTTTTATAAGCAAGCAGCACCAGCTACCACCTTCACTCCCTATAAGGAGTACTATACAGCCCTTGGCTCAGCCGTGGGGACTGCTGCCGGCAGCGGGATCATAAGCAATCCAGCAAGATATGATATCGCAGAGAAATCCCCTTCAAGCGTTTACTATGGTAGCGGTGCAGGATTGCCATTCTCTCAGTACTCAGCATCGGTGCAATCGCAGACCAACGACCTATGGATCCAGGGAGAGTCCAACTGGACCCAGTATGTGATATGCCCCACGGGAACCTGGTTGCAGCTGATCGCCCACGCCCCGGCTGCGGGAACCGCAGGCTTCTATGAGATGGTGCAGACGGATACCACCAGCTCGAAGTTCAGCACATATCAATTCGGCCAGGGCTACAACAGCATGAACTTCCAGGCAAATGAGATCGGAAGGCATATGCTCTACTTCATAATAGAAAGCCAGCCAAGCAATGTGCTCATCATAGATGTTCTGGCTCAGGCATAAAGGCAGAGAATAAGGATAAGGCTCTTCGCTGAATTATTGGGTGAGGTCCGGCAGAGAATATAGCCTCTGTTCCTCTGTATCTTTGTGGTTAGGTCAGTGCATCGCGGTTCACCACGGAAGCATAGAGACACAGAGGATTTCCGATTCAAGTCCACCCATACCAAATAGCGAGGAGCCCTTTTTTTATTTGATATCGATTTGCTCATGACCTATCCATTCTCTCTGCCAGCCAGCTCTGGCAAGCGGATTTATATCTTGAGCGGGCATGGTTTTTTCTGATTTGGCAGGCCAGCAGGGATTGCAGATGATGATAGACATTGTATCACCGGGAACATACACCTACGGCTCCCTGGTTTTGGGCGGGGTGCTGAGGGACAGAGGGCATGATATAAAGATCACCAGAAAGCTGGAGTCCCGAGGTGAATCAGTCCTCCTCAGCCTCTTCTCCACCCTTCAGCTCCTCGACCCAAAGATCCGAGATTTTGTGGCTGAAAGAGGGAATGTTTGCGTGGGAGGTCCGGTGAGCCTCTGCCCGGAGATGGTCTTGGGTGAGCTGAATCCCAAAGCGGTGGTCAGCGGTGAGGGTGAGGATATAGTGGCCCCGCTAGTAGAGAACGGGCCGGAGGGGCTGGCAGGCGTAGCCTATCGTCATCAGGGAGAGATCATAAAGTCGCCCCCAGAGCCCGTCGGCTCCTTGGACCATATCCTTCCCCTGATTCCAGATGACCTGGGCCAGCAAAACGTCCGAGGAGCCAACGTCTACATCGAGACCCACCGAGGATGCCTGGGAAGCTGCACCTTCTGCCAGGTCCCTCGCTTCTTCGGCCGGAGCATCAGAAGCCGGAGCATCGAGAATATCGTGGATGAGGTGAAGGAGATGAAGCGCCTGGGCGTGAAACGGGTAGCCATAAGCGGGGGCACGGGATCTCTCTTCGGCTATCGCAATAAGATCAATCGAGAGGCTTTTGTGGAGATGATCCGTTCCCTCTCCCAGATCCTGGGCAAGAGGAATTTATCCGTGCCGGACATGAGGGTGGATCTGGTGGACGAGACAGTGCTGGAGGCGGTTCGCGACTATACCATCGGCTGGGTATTCTTCGGCCTGGAGAGCGGGAGCGACAGGATCCTCAGGGCGATGAGAAAAGGGGTCACAGTGGAGGATAACCTCCGGGCAGTGGAGCTTGCCAAGAGCCTGGGAGTGAAGGTAGGAGGCAGCTTCATTGTGGGCTATCCCGGGGAGACCCGGGAGGACTTTGAGGAGACGATGAGCTTCGTAGAGGAGTCGATGCTGGATGATGTGTTTGTAAGCATAGCCGAGCCCATCCCCGGAACCCCACTGTCTGCGCAGGTCCTGGATATGCCAAAAGATGTGCTGGCACTCTACCAGGAGCATCAGGGAGAGTATCAGGCCCTCCGGCTCTCCGAGGCGGAAGCGCGCTGCTTTGAGCTGATGCTGCAAGGAGAGGGATGCAAGCCTGTTCCCAGAGCGCTGAGCCAGGATCTTTACAATGCCTATCTGGACGAGAGCCGGGGCCAGGGCAGGGATATCAAGAGGGTCATTGAGCTCCTGGAAAAATACCGGGATGTACTTCCCCATTAATCTTATTATATATTAAAAGCTTTTTTTCGCGTGATAAAAAAAAGAAAAATGGTGCGTAGGTCGATTGACCTACACAGCGGGCATAACCAAGGATCTCTCGCCTGCAGCGCGGAACTCGCGTGCACCGCCCTTGCCGAAGCAATCGCGGACGTTGGCAAAGTCGAAGACCAATCCGGGGTTGGCGAAGGTGACCTTGATCAATGGGTTCACAGCGAAGGCGTCCATGCGGCCGGCATGTGCGGCGCTGGTGATGCCTGCGTACTCGCCCTGGTGGCCCACGTTCATGGCGTAGTTCGGGTAGTTGGCGCCTCTCAGCTCCAATGGGTTGCCCTCGTCTGACTGGTAAGAGAACACATTGGTTGGACCGCACTGATCCTGCAGGTCGTAGCCGAAGAATCCCAGTCTGCCCCAGGCTTCCTTGTGCAGGAGCATGGAGAGATACCAGCCGGCCAGGCCGATCTGGGAGTGACCAGTGGCGATGGCGGAGGTGATACCGGAAGCGGCTGCCAGAACGGCTGCCCTCTGGGACCCGCCGAAGTGATCCTCAAGCAGGGTGGGGAAGGCCTCGTACTGCTCAATGCCGTACAGAGTGACCTCAGTGGCCAGCTCCTTGGCGACATCGATGGTCGCGGGTGCCTTGGCGAATCCGCCGAACTTGTCGTTGGCGTAGTCCACACCATAATAGGAGAAGTCATCCAGGACATCGTTGGTGTAGGCAGCAGTAGCGTACTGGGTGAAACCGACACCGCCGGACATGTAGCTTCCCAGCCAGATCTGATCATAGAACATGGAGCCTGCGGCGACCACGTTCAGGGATACATATACTGGATCCTGGGGCTTTACCCTGGAGGTCTGGACCATATCGGACATGAAGCCGAAGGAAATGCCGCCGGGGTTGTTGGGTCCGCGAGCGCGCCTTGCGGGCAGCATATCGGACATCTGCAGGACTGCAGCATGCTTAGCAGCATAGGCCAGGTCGGCCACAGCGGCCTCACCGGCGCACATGTTGTAGGCATCGATGAAGGTCATACACAGCTGCATGGCGCTCCATCTGGATGTGGTGCCGCCGTCGCAGGTCCTGACGACGATTGTCGGGACGTGGATGGCCTGCCAGGTGGTCTTGCCGATAGCGGCCTTGAGGGTCTCAGCCTGATCCTCGGGGAACATCTTGTTGATGTCGATCTTGTACTGGTCATCGATCTCATCAGCCAGGGCATCGTCACCGGAGAAGACACGAACGTTGCAGTCATCTACCAGGCCGGGGTGGGTCTCCACCATGTGCTCCTGAACCACGGCTGCGCCGGGCATGGCGTGGTTGAGGATCTCCAGGTAGTTGTTGATGGTCTCGGGTGTGACTTCCTTGCCCAACCTCTTCTGCAGCACCTCATGGGCCATGTCCAGGCCGACCACAATGGTCCTCCTGATATCATCCCAGAACTGCTGCATGGCTGGATTGTTAACGAAGTGCAGGTCGTCGCCCTCTACCACATACTCAGTGGATGAGAGCTTGTAGGGCACGAGCTGCCTCTGTCCAAGAGGAATGCCGCCAGCGTGGACATAGGGGTTGTAGCCGGTCATGCCGCGCTTGCCCTCGAGCTTCTTGGCGTACTCCATGAACTCCCGCTTGCGGGCGTTCTGTTCAGGGCCTAGCCTCTTGTACTCGACCTTCTGGCTGGCCAGATCGAAATCCTTTCCGAACTTCTTGTTCAGAGCCTTAACGAATAGCTTCTTAGTGTGCTTAACTGCCATTTAAATCACCCCTCTTACTCCGGCCTGTAGCCCCACTTGCTTCTGCGCTCCCACATGTGGTGGGTCATCTCGATGGCCTCGTCGAACTGTCTGGCGCCGACCTTTCCACCCATGGGTACACCATCGAACCTGAAGATGGTGGTTCTCTTCTTGGCCTCGGCCTCGGACATGGGCTTGCCCAGGTTTACCTTCTTGTCCAGAGGGATACCTACCTGGTCCTTGACACCGTAGACGTTTCCATCGCTGCCCAGCTCGGTCCTGGCCAGCATATCGAACTGCATGCCGTTCTCTTCCAGCCTCAGGGAGTGGCCGTGCACAGTGCAGCCCCTCATGGAACAGAGGGCGACATCGGTCATCTCGCTATCGTACTGGGCCTTGGTGTAATCCTCAATATCTCTCTCCCTGGCCTCGATGATCTGCCTGCCGGACAGGGTGCCTGGATCGCAGCCCTTGCAGTTGATTGCTCCCCAATAGGACCTGAAGTAGGGGATAGAGGGGGCGAAGTACATGGAGTCTGTCCACTGAGAGTACCTGACGCGGTCACCTGCGGCAGCACCTGCGGTGGGTGCCACGATCTGCCTTATGGGGCAGTCTGGCTCGCCCATCTCCTTGAGGGGTGGGTGAGTGCTGGAGTAATCTGCGCCGGGGGCTCTATGGCCCATGACGGCTACGACATCCGCCTCAGGGATATCTCTTAGCTTCTCGACATTGCCGGACATGTGCTTTCTTCTGTTGATGCCAACAGAGGTGCTTCCGGGATAAAATTGTGGTGTGTATGCCATAATTATCTCTCCTCATCTTCCATAGTCACTTTAACTTCAGACAGAATGGCCAGCTTTTCCTTCCTGGCCTTGGGATCGATCAGCCCCAGGAGTCTCTTGTCCTCCACATCGCCATATTTGGCATAGTCCGAAAGAGTGGGACTGTTGCGGAAGAACCTGCCGCGTTTGATCTGAAAGGAAAAGGGAAGCGCTCGCTCACACGCTGCCTCGAGGCCGGGCATGTATTTTTCGCTCTCCAGCTCCAGCCTCACCCTTCCAACCTTCACGCCTAACTCGAAAACCTGTCCAGCTACCTCTATCAGCAGATCTTTATGCTCATCGATGGGGGTGCCTTTGCCTGGACCGTAGGGAATTGTCCGGGGCAGGTTGGGACCATGGATCATTATCCTGGTTATCCCCCCATTCTCATAGATCGCGTTCAGCAGCTTCTGAGCCGTAGCAGGCATGAGATATCTCTGTGGTGTTATCTCGACCTGTATCGATTCCGTGCCTGATGGAGTGACCATTATTCCGCCTTATACAGCCTCCGCAACCGATACGATCGGCTCACGGAATTCTTTGATCTCTCCGTATATGGCGCCTACCAGTCCGGATGTCATCTCAGGAGTGAACATCTGGGTGCCGGCATCTAGCGCTACTGCTGCAGCCACGCAGGGTATGGCAAATCCTCTGGAGTGCCTGGTTACCACGTGGTTGCCGTTGAACACACCGGGGCCGCCGCCGCCATAGATGGAGTGGCTGAAGAACGAGAAGCCGACGGCAGTTCCCATTACCCTGCCGAAGTCGCATCCGGGCAAGGCGGTCTCCTTCTCGATGATATCGTTGAAGTAAAGCAGTGTTGAGGACACAGCCTGGGCGCCTCTGAGGGAGCCGCAGTTGACCATGGTGGCTGCCAGAACGCCTGCTGCGGCGTAGGCGTTCCACTTGGATACATCGTTGGCCTCATACATGACATAGCCAGAGGGCAGCTTCTTGCCGGCCTTGATGACCTTGTCCTCAAGGGCCTTGCCCACTATGCTCTGCACTACAGTGCCGATGGTTCCAGTCTTGCCGTTCGCCTTGACGGTCTCATAGACCATGTTGTTGGCGTTCAGGCCCTGGTATGCCATGCCCAGGAGCTGATGGCGCTCGAATATGCCCATGGCATTGCCCATCTCCATCTCACCGATCTGCTCGTAGATAGAGGCAAGAGCAGCTGCGTTCATGGCGTTCCTCTTGGTGATCATTGCCAGGTGGTTGGCCATGACGTTCCTGAGTGCGAATCCCAGACCCTCATCGTTCTGGGGGATATTCAGAACAGAAGCTACATTTCCACCGTTCATGCCCACTGTCTGCGGGTACTCGCCCCAGACGGAGGCGTGGACCATTGGAGCCTCGACGATGCCTACCTTGAACTGCTGGATCAGAGCCTCAACCGTGGCCGATGCGGCGCCGGTCAGTCCCACGACGAACTCAGAGGCAGCGTTGACCCTGGCGGTGGGGACCTGGACGAGCAGCTGCTTGCCGCCGCCGAGGATCTGCACATTAGTATCGTCGCCGGGGGCAACCTGGAGCAGAGTTTTGATCTTCTCAGCCAGGGCACCTGCATTGGCAACAACATCGTAATTGAGCTCCCGTCCCTTGATCTGCCTGCGGCCTCCGGCTACCTTTCCAGTCTTCAAGGCACCTTCGACGCCGGCCAGATTGACGGCTACAGTTCGCTTTGTGAGAGAAATAAGTCTCTGCATGGCCGCGTTCTTGAGAGGGCTGACGGCGCTCAGGTCGACGTCGCTCTTCAAAAGAACTCCGCGGTCGCTATATAGGTCTATCTTATCAGACACGTTCTTTATCCTCCTTTACCTTTTTAGCAGCAAGACCGAAACGAAGGATGATACTGGAGCGATGGCATGACCGCCAAGTCTAAAAGGTATCATACCCAGCATCCTCGCAGTTCGTTACAATCTCCCGCCTTTTTCCCCATTGCATCATTGATACTTAAAGGTTTTGCGTGGTATTATTATTACTTATTATATTATATGAATCTGTGGACTTTGAGTAGATATAAACGAAAATTTTTTTAAATTAATTTTTATTAAAATATATCTCTTTAATTGTGCAATTCTATGCTTCTTGACATGTGGCCCCTCCACGGCATTCAAAGGAAACCTTTCCTCTTTTCTTGTATCGCGATTGCTGGTAGTGGTGATCCGATGAAGGAATATTATTTCAGCTATCGATAAATAGATATATGCTTTTAAAATAATTGATCTAAGTTCAATTTCACATAGGTATTCGAATTGATCTTCATGAGAGAGTATACCGCCGGTCAAAAGCGATTTTATTGAGGTATATCGAAATAATAAAAGTTAAAATTTGTAGAATAATCGTGTCAGTTGGACCAATAAACTTCATTATTAAATAATATACAGAATACCAGACTACGAAAATCTCAGATTCAGAATGATAGGAATAATAGCCCACCTGGTGAGAACGATTGACCGATCGGAGCGATTTTTTTTACAGAAAAATTTAAATCGATGCCATGTTTTGCCTTTGAGGAATGCATCTCATAATAGCGGAGAAGCACGATGCTGCAAAAAGGATTGCCCAAATCCTATCGGGCAATAAGCCCCGACCTTACCGGATAGGTGGGGTTGAGGCCTTCAAGTTCGATGATAAGGTGGTGATGGGCCTATCCGGCCACATCGTGGGAGTGGACTATCCTCCTGGATACAACAACTGGCAGAAGGTGGATTGCAAAGAACTGATCAGGGCGGAGATAGTCGTCCGTCCCATCAATGACAAGATCGTCAATGCCCTGCGCTCCCTGGGAAAGGAAGCCGATCGCATCACTGTGGCCACGGACTACGATCGGGAGGGAGAGCTCATCGGAGTGGAAGCCCTGAAGATCGCAAAGGAGGCAAACCCTCGCCTTAGGGAGGACCGGGTCCGCTACAGCGCCATCGTCAAGGATGAGATCCTCAAGGCCTTCAAGAACGCCGGCAAGGTGGACTACGACCTGGCAGCCTCTGGAGAGGCCAGACAGATCATAGACCTAGTCTGGGGAGCAGCCTTAACCCGATATATATCTCTCACCTCCGGCCGTCTGGGCAAAGAGTTTCTCTCCGTGGGGAGGGTCCAATCACCCACCCTGGCCCTGATCGTCGATCGAGAGAAGGAGATCCAGTCCTTTGTCCCCAAGCCATACTGGGAGATATATGCTGACCTGGAACGTGATCTGCGCGTCCAGCATGCCCGGGGCCGCATCTGGGAGAAGGATGAGGTTGATTCTATCGTGGCCCGTCTGGGCCCGGTGGGCATCATCCGCTCCATCCAGACAAAGCCGCGCGTCGAGAAGCCCCCAGCACCCTTTGACACCACCAGCTTCATCTCCGCAGCCAGTGGAATCGGCTTTTCAGCGGCCAACGCCATGCGGATAGCCGAATGGCTCTACGTCAACGGATTCATATCCTACCCCAGGACGGACAATACCGTCTATCCCCCATCCATCGACCTGGTCGCCCTCACCCGTCTGTTCCTCAAGGGCGAATTCTCCAAAGAAGCGGAAAAGCTCCTCGGAGGAAAGATGGTGCCCACCCGGGGCAAGAGGTCGACCACAGATCATCCTCCTATCTACCCCACCGCTCCTGTCAATAAGAGCGAGCTGAAGGAGGAGCAGTGGAAGATATATGAGCTGGTGGTGCGCCGCTTCTTCGCCACCTTAGCCGAATCCTGTGTCTGGGATGCCACCAGCCTCAAGGTGGACATCGGCCCCGAGCCCTTCAGGGCGAGCGGTGCCCGGCTGGTGGAACCGGGATGGAGGTACTACTATCCCTACAGCAAAGCTGAAGAGCGCATCCTGCCCGCCCTGAAAGAGGGCGAACGCCTCCGGGTCTTGGGCCACAGCGTCGAGGCCAAAGAGACTCAGCCACCGGCCAGATACGGCCAGGGAAAGCTGATCAAGCTGATGGACGAGCTGGGCCTGGGGACCAAGTCCACCCGCCATGATATCATCAGCAAGCTCTATGCCCGCGCTTATGTGCAGGGCAATCCCATGCGGCCCACAAACACCGCTTATGCCGTGGTGGACACCCTGCAGAAGTACGCTCCCACCATCACCAAACCGGAGATGACCCAGACCCTGGAGAAGGACATGACCCAGATCTCCGAGCAGAAGATCAAGGAGGATGAGGTGATAGAGGAGTCAAGGGTCATGCTCACCAGTGTCTTCGACGAGCTGAGCTGCAACCAAGAGGACATAGGCCAGTCGCTCAAGGACGGCCTGAGGACAGACAAGATCGTGGGGACCTGCGAGAAGTGCAATTCCGAGCTGATAATCAGGCGCGGCCACCGGGGATCGCGCTTTATCGGCTGCTCCGGCTATCCGGAATGCAGATTCACCCTCCCGCTCCCCAGGTCGGGGGCAGTAGTGGTAACGGATAAGGTCTGTGAGAAGCACGGCATGTTTCATATCCGCATCATAAACAAGGGCAAGAGGCCCTGGGATCTGGGCTGCCCCCACTGCAACTTCTTGGACTGGCAGGCGAAGAAGGCTCTGGAGTTGGCGGAGGGCAAGGAGAGCGGGGAAGGAAAAGGGGCAAAAGCGCGGCCGGCAAAGAAGACGGTCAGGGGATCAGGGGCCAAAGCTGCCAAGAAGGCCAGCGGGCCATCCAATGCAGATGGCGATGGGCTCGCCAGATTGCCGGGAATTGGCCCCAAGACCCTGGAAAAGCTGGCATCGGCAGGGATCAAGACATCTGGAGAGCTGGCAGGTGCCAATGCCAAGAGCCTCGCCGCCAAGACCGGCCTGTCCGAGAAGAAGATCGCCGCCTGGAAGAGCGCTGCCAAAGCCCTGAGCTGAGACGCGCTATATCCCTCATCACCAATTTTTTCGGCTTTTCAAAGATATGAAATTCAGGAAAGGCCAAGATGGCTATAGTTGCCAGCATGGGCCTGGCCGGATTTGAACCGGCGGCCACTCGGTTATGAGCCGAGCGCTCTAACCGGACTAAGCTACAGGCCCAGAGGAATGCGCCGCCAACAGGGCTCGAACCTGTGACATTCTGGTTGCTGCTTATTCAATTAACAGCCAGACACTCTACCATCTGAGTTATGGCGGCTCGACCACCACCCTGGATGCACAATGATTTAAGCCTTTTGATTAGAGAGGATATCCTATGCGCGTCCTGAAGAAAGATCTGCGTGGCGAGGAGGGCGAGATCGCCCTTCTTCCCGAGTCCCTGGATGACCTGTGGCACCTGCGCCACTTAGTGGAGAGGGGAGACCTGGTATTCGCCCTGAGCCAGAGAAAGGTTCCAGCGATTGCTGACAAGGCCAGGCCGGAGAAGATGGAGAGAAAGACGGTACGCCTGGGCGTCAAGATAGAAGATGTAGAGTTTCACATGTACTCCAACTGGCTGCGGCTGCATGGACGCATAGTATCGGGCATGGATGTGGGATCGTACCACACCCTTAATATCGAGGTGGGAACGGACCTGTCCATACTCAAATATCACTGGAGGCCAGACCTCCTGGCGCGCATAGATGATGCGGTGAAAGAATCGCAACGGCCCAAGGTGGTGCTGGCCCTGGTGGAGGAGGGAGAGGCCACTATAGGCCTTCTCCGCCAGTTCGGGGTGCAGATGGCAGCAGAGATTCGCATGAGCAGCGGCAAAGGGAGCGGCGAGGACACCCGGGCCTCGTTTATGAGAGGGGTGGCCGAGGCCATAGATAACGCCGCCGGAGGGGGAGCAGACGTGATCCTCGCTGGCCCGGGATTTGCCAAGGACGACCTGAAGAAGGTGATAGACTCCTCTTACCCCGACCTGGCGGGGAGGATCGCCATGGACGATGCCTCCTCAATTGGCAGATCGGGCTTCCAGGAGGTGCTCCGCCGGGGAGCGGTGAAAAGCGTCCTTGAGTCCAGCCGCATAGCCAGGGAGGCAAAGCTGATCGAGGAGCTATTCAGGGAGATCGCTACGGGCGGCAAAGCGGCCTACGGCATCGCCGAGGTGCAGAAGGCGATGAATTACGGAGCCATAGAGAGCCTGCTGGTCTTGGACGAATTCGCCCGCCGGGGTGATGTGGACGATATCATGCGACAGGTAGGCAATTCCCGCGGCAAGGTGATCGTATTCAGCTCTGAGTTTGAGCCCGGGGATAGGCTGGCCTCTTTGGGCGGAGTGGCGGCATTGCTCAGGTTCAAGATAGCATGATCAAAGGGGGATGAAATGACCAGATGCTGCAAGTGTCCTATGCCTGCCGTAATCTATCAGAAGTACTCAGGAATGCATCTATGCCAATCTCACTTTGATGATGATGTCCACCGAAAGGTAAGGGAGACAATTCGCCAGACCGGGCTCTTTGCCCACGGCCTGAGACTGGCTCTGGCCATGGATGGAGGAAAGGGCAGCGCAGTTATGGCCAATATCATAAAGGAGCTGTTCGCGAGGCGAAGGGATATCGACCTCGCCCTCCTGATCCTCGATGACCACGGCCCTGGCGCGAAGTCGGCCTGGATCGCCTCCCAGCAGCTAGGGCTGCGCGTGTCCATCAAAGCTCTGCCTGTATCGCTCCTGAATGAGAGGGTGGCGAGCGATCCAGCCCCAGATCCAATCAGCTTTGCTCAAAAGATGAGGATGATGACCGGACTCGCGAGGGAGATGGGAGCGAACGCTATTGCCACCGGCCATGACCTGGACGATATGGCCACGGAGGTATTCATAAGCTATCTGGAGGGGAATATCTGTGGGCTGCAATATGGACGGCAGGAGACGAGGCAGGAGGGATATGAGCAGGGAATGATCCCCACCATCCAGCCATTGCGGCGAATACCCGGCAAGGAGGTCCGGCTCTATGCCCTCCAGCATGGTCTGTGCTTTGCCGAGATGAGATTAGAGGACGAGCTGCATAAAGAGGCAAGGCAAGAGCTCTGCCGCTTTGACTCCCGCCATCCGGGAACGAAGTATTCCCTGTTGCGCAGCCTGGAGAAGCTGGATAAAGAGAGATCGGATCGATCTGGATCCCAGAGGAGCAAAGCCTTTAAGTGATGATGAAAAACAACCGAGAGGTGTGCCTCGGTAGCTCAGCTGGTCCAGAGCGATTGACTTGTAATCAATAGGTCGCGTGTTCGAATCACGCTCGGGGCTTTTCTTTAAAAAATTTAAAGTCGAGCAAATAAGGATTTAATCCTAAAATAATTAAGAAGACAAGAAAAACAATCAAGTCTGATTTCCCCTCCCCATCCGAGGGGCTCTATCCTTCCCCTGGATAAAATAGATAGGCTTGGCTCAAATTTTGCGAGCCGCCTTTCAATCCAGGGATATGGATATTGGGCAGAAATATCCACTTAAGCCTTCTTCGTCCTTCTCACATCCAGTCTGGTCTTACATCTGGGACAGGCCTTCGGTCGGCTAACCCGCGTCTCCCATGCATAATGGCATTTGGGGCATTTCATTTGTTTCATATTAATACAGTTGTAATAAGAGTATTAATAACTTTCGATAGTATATGATTATCCCTATTATGGCCGCAAGCGCAAAGCCTATAATTGAATAGAGAGGGAAAAGAGAGAATTTCATGCACGAGATTTTGGAGATCCTTTACGAAAACGCCAAGGCAACACCTTCCGAGATCGCAGCGCTGCTGGGCAAATCCGAGGAGGAGGTGGCCCGGGAGATCAAAGAGATGGAGGATGCAGGAATAATAAGGAAATACATCACTCTGATCAACTGGGAGAAGCTCGACCAGAGCGTCGTCTTCGCCGTCCTGGAGCTGAAGGTAGCTCTGCAGAGAAAGACGGGCTACGATGCAGTGGCAGAGAGGATCGCCAGGTTCTCGGAGGTGGAGTCAGTGCGGCTGATCTCCGGAGGCCACGACCTGTCCGTTACCGTGCGGGGCAAATCCATGAAGGATATCGCCTATTTTGTGGCGGAGAAGATCGCCCCCCTGGATGGTGTCCAGTCCACCTGCACCCATTTCATACTCAAGAGCTATAAGGAGCATGGGGCTATCCTCACTGAGCAGCCCAAGCCCGAGAGACTGGTGATAACTCCATGAAGCAGCAGACAAAAAAGCAGCGCCTCAAGAATGTCCTCCCCTGGAATGCAAAAGATCACATCAATCAGTCGGTAAGGGATATGCCTCCCTCCGGGATACGCAAGTTCTTCGACCTGGTGAGCGAGATGAAAGGTGCGATCTCCCTGGGAGTGGGCGAGCCAGACTTCGTCACGCCCTGGCATGTGCGCGAGGCCTGCATCTACTCACTGGAACTGGGAAACACCCATTACACCTCCAATAAAGGCATGCCCGAGTTGAGGGAGGCCATCTGTCAGGAGGTCAGCAGGGATATGGGGATCGACTTCGACTGCAATGAGGAGATCCTCATCACCACTGGAGTGAGCGAGGCGGTGGACCTGGCCTTCCGGGCGACTCTGAACCCCGGCGAGGAAGCGGTGGTTCCCGAGCCCTGTTATGTGGCTTATACTCCGGACATCATCCTGGCCGGTGGAGTGCCAAAGACGGTCCCCACCCGGCTGGAGAATGAGTTTCGAGTCCAGGCGGAGGATGTCGCCAGAAGAGTGACCGAGAAGACCCGCAGCCTTCTCTTGAGCTATCCCAACAACCCCACCGGAGCTATAATGACCCGCTCGGACCTGGAGGACCTGGCTGATGTGGTGGTGGAAAACGACCTGATAGTGATATCCGATGAGGTCTATGCAGAATTAACCTATTCCAAAAGCCATATCAGCTTCGCCCAGCTGGAGGGTATGAAGGAGAGGACCCTCATCTTGAATGGCCTCTCCAAGTCGCATGCCATGACTGGCTGGCGGATAGGCTATGCGATGGGAGACCCGGCGCTGGTCGGTGCGATGACCAAGATCCATCAATACACCATGCTCTGTGCCCCCACCATGGCTCAGGTGGCAGCCCTCGAAGCCATGCAATCGGGCAAGGACGAGATGCTGCACATGAGGCATGAGTATGACCTGCGCAGGCGCCTTTTCGTCTCAGGATTAAACCGCATTGGCCTGGACTGCTTCGAGCCCAAGGGGGCATTTTATGCCTTCCCCTCAGTCCAGAGGTTTGGCCTCTCCTCAGAGGAGTTTGCGGAAAGGCTATTATACGAGCAGAAGGTGGCGGTAGTCCCGGGCAATGTCTTCGGCGAGAGCGGAGAGGGATTTTTGCGCTGCAGCTATGCCACCAGCAGAGAGGAGCTGATAGAGGCGCTGGACCGGATGGAGATATTCATCAAGAGCCTGTGAGAGCAAAGAGGAAAAGAGGAAGAAAAAGACATGCTCAAAGCCACCCTTCGATCGGAGAAGACCGACCGCCTGGCAGGAGGCCTGGCAGCAATAGGACTCAGTCCCAATGCCTGGACCCTAATCTCCCTGGTGCCGGCACTGGCAGGCCTGGTGGCCCTGGTCATGCACCAGCTCGCCCTGGGCCTGGCCATGTTCGCCCTATCTGCCTTCATCGATATCGTGGACGGGACGGTTGCCCGGGTCACCAATCAGGTCAGCGACAAAGGGGCCTATATCGATGGGGTGGTTGACAGGTATGTGGAGCTGATGCTCTACCTGGGGCTGCTCATTTATATTGGACGAGGGGAGTTTTTTGGCCTTCCCAATGAGGTCTGGATAGTGCTCCTGATATTTGGCGGGCTCATGACCAGCTTTGTCCGGGCCTATGCCGACCACCGGGGGATTGTGAAAGACCCGGGGGAGCTGAAGAGGATGGGAGGTCTCCTCGAGAGGCTGGAGAGGCTCATGCTGCTCTATTTCGGGATGTTTCTGGGCCTGTTTGACATCCAGTGGCTGATGGCGGTCATAGCTTTGACCGCATTACTGGCCAATGCCACTGCCCTGCAGAGGATCCGGTTTGCCCTGAGAGCAAAATCCTAGCCTCAAAGCCAATGTCTTGAAGACTATCCAATGCGGACTGCTACTGCTCCAGCTCTTCCTGATAATCATCCTTTCCGCCATCCGCGCCGGGCAGATCCAGCTGGTCTTGGCTTTCCTCACCAGCTCGATTCTGGGAAATCTCTTCATGGTGCTGGTCTTTGCCTCCATGGCTCTGGGCAGCCCGATGACCGTGGATCAATCCGCGGGAGCTGATCGCCTCACTGCCGACCCCATTATCTAATATCAGAAGGCTTTAACTTTCCTCGCTCTGTTCTGTCAAAATCGCTATCAAAACTCACAATGATTAAATTATATTTTTCCGCCAGAGCATATTGATAAGCATCATCATAATCGAGTTTGAATCTTCTTGATGCCAGAACAACTCTTTGCATATCTTCTGGGCCGATCCGCATTAGCCGAATACCTCCCACCAAGAGCATATCCTCCATCGCTTTTAGGAAGATATCATGCATGATGCGACGTATCAAAATAACACCAATTGAATCTATTGTGAACTCCGATACGGAGAGCATCTCGGGAGGTGTTTCCAAAAGAAGCCGTTCTACCTCATCCGCTTTCTTTTGGTTAAGTAGCAGTTCCAGTAGAATATTGGTATCCAGCAGGTACATCAATCCCCTCTCCACTCCAGAATCTTGTGCTGGAGCTCTACTGATGTGTACTCATCTTTCATATCCTGCAAAGCGCCCCTCCACTCCAGCTTCATCCGACCTTTCCGCTTTGGGCCTCGTTTCTCCATCAGGAACCTTGCGAAATCGACAACCTCTTGATGTAAATCAGGAGGCAGCTCTTTGATTATTTCTTCCAGCTCAGACATAGAGATGACATCCTTTGCTTGAGTATGACATTAACCTCTTTTGAGATTAATATAACGATCATGAAACGGGCTTTTTGCCCCATCAAAAAAAAGAGAATGAAATCCACCAGCCCATTAAGTGGATCTCTTCGATCTTGCCCAAGGTACTGCTTACTTCCTTGCCGCCATCTCCAGCACCTTGACTGCCTGCGCTCCCGCCTCCATGATCTCCAGGTTCTTGGGTATGAGCTTGGGCTTCTTGGCAAAGGTAACGCGGAAGGCGTCCCCATAGGCATCTTTCGGCAGACCCAGTTTTCCGGCCTGCATCAAGGCCCCCAGCATGGCCGTGTTGGCGGCCATACTGGCCCCCTTGTCCGCAGCGATCTCAGTTGCAGGCACGGATATGGCTTTTACTCCTTCCGGAGCCTGAAACTGGCCGGCCAGAGAGTCGTATAAGATCACCCCCCCTTTCTTGACCGTAGGGGCGAACTTTTCCAGAGATGGGCGGTTGAAAGCCACCAGCACATCGGGATGGTCCACCACCGGCGAGCCGATGGGCACTCCTGAGATGATCACCGAGCAGTTGGATGTCCCGCCCCTCTGCTCGGGCCCGTAATCCGGATACCAGGAGACGAACCGACCGCATCCGAAGGCCGCCTGGGCCAGGGCCAGCCCCATGCTGAGCACCCCCTGCCCGCCGAACCCAGCGATCTTCACCCCTTTGGGCACGAACTCCGGATCATTCTCGAACTGGACACATACATTATCCTCGCAGCCGAAGATCCTGTCCAGGGACTGCAGGGTGTAGTCGCTGTTCGGCCTGATGATGGGCTCTGCTTCAGCCGACCTGTCCCGGAATCTCTTCAAGGGAAACTCCTTTTCCATCTGCTCGTTGATGAACCGGGCGCATCCCCGGGCATCCATCCTCAGAATGGTGGGACAGGGGCTGAGGAGCTCCACAAAGGCATAGCCTTTTTTATCTCGCTGAACCTCCAGCGCCCGTCTCACCGCCCTCCTGGCCTTGCGAATGTGCTCGATATCCGAGAGGCTCGCCCTCTCGATGAATACCGGGGCGCTGAGGGTATCCAGTATCTCGCAGATATGAATGGGATAGCCCTGCTCCTGGGGGTCGCGCCCCTGGGGGGTGGTGGATGTGATCTCGCCGATCAGTGTGGTGGGAGCCATCTGGCCGCCGGTCATGCCGTAGACGGTGTTATTGACGAAGAAGACCGCCAGCTTCTCCCCCCGGTTGGCCGCCTGGATGGTCTCGTTCAGGCCGATGGAGGCCAGATCTCCGTCCCCCTGATAGGAGATGACTATGGCATCATCCTCTGCCCGGGAGATGCCTGTGGCTATGGCTGGAGCCCTGCCGTGAGCGGCCTGCACGTGTCCCGAATCCAGATAATAGTAAGCGAATACAGCACACCCCACGGGACTGATCACAACGCACCGGTCCTGAATTCCCAGGTCGGCCATGGCCTCGCCGATCAGCTTATGCAGTATGCCATGCCCGCAGCCCGGACAGTAATGAGTGGCGGTAGGAGCAGACCCACCCTTGCGCGGGAAGACGTCGTACATTCCCGGATGCCCGCCAAACAGCTTCTCTTTTGCCGCCATTTATGCCACCTCCCTGATTTTATCCATGATCTCGTCGATGTTGATCAGATTTCCTCCGTAACGGCAGACAAGCTCCACCGGCCGGCAGCCGCTGGCAAGGCGAATATCATCTCGCATCTGGCCGTTGCTCATCTCCACCGATATGAACTTGCAGCCCCTATCGGCAAGCTTGGCGATCTGCTCCGTGGGGAATGGATAGAGGGTTATGGGCCGGAAGAGCCCCGCCCGGATTCCCTCCTTTCTGGCACTGTCCACCGCCGATCGGGCGATCCGGCTGCTGATGCCGTAGGAGACTAAGACCACATCCGCATCCTCCAGCCGGTATCCATCCCACAAAACCTCGTTCTCCTCCACCTGGCGGTACTTCTCCTGCAAGATCAGGTTATGCTTCTCCAGGTCGCCGAAGTCCAAAGAGATGGATGTAACCAGATTTCCTCTGGTCTCCGCCCTGCCTGCCACCGCCCAGGTGGTATCAATGGTATGCTCTATTGCCTCCTGGGGAAACTGGAGGGGCTCGACCATATGCCCCAGAACTCCGTCCGCCAGGATGATCACCGGATTTCTGTACTTGAAGGCCAGGTCGAAGCCCTTGCGAGTGAAGTCGCACATCTCCTGCACGCTGGCTGGAGCGAGGACAATGTTGTGGTAGCAGCCGTGGCCTCCTCCCTTACAGGCCTGATTGTAGTCGGACTGCTCTGGACCGATGTTGCCCAAGCCCGGCCCCGCCCGGCAGATGTCCACGATAACGCAGGGCAGCTGCGCTCCGGCGATGTATGTTATTCCCTCCTGCTTCAGGCTCATTCCCGGCCCGGAGCTGGCGGCCAGCACCCGGTGGCCGGCAGTCGCAGCCCCATAGACCATGTTGATCGCTGCTTCCTCCGATTCCGCCTGGACGAACTTGCGGCCCACCAGAGGGAAGAATTTGGAGGCCTCCTGCAATATCTCGCTGGCCGGAGTTATGGGATAGCCGAAGAAGCAGTCGCATCCTGCATAGAGCGCTCCCACGATCACTGCACTGTTCCCCGCCATTAATCCAGATGCCATTTTCAGCTCTCCTGCGCAGACTTCTCTTTCTGAGGCACATGGACCTCAATTGCCAGCGGCTCGGGACAGGTGTAGTAGCAGGCTGCGCAGCCTATGCATCCGTCTCCTGAGTATAGCACATAGTTGTAGCCGCGGACGTTCAGCTCACTGCCCATCTTCAGCACTCCTGCCGGACAGGCCTCAACACACCTCTCGCATGCTTTGCATTCCAGGGAATTGATCACCGGATAGGGCTTGTCCTTATCCCGGATCTCCACCCTCCTGATCTTGCCGCTGATGGTCTTGGGAAGCTCATCAACGAACTCGACTATTCGGGGGTACTTGTAGGGCGCCGTCACCTTTTTAACGTGGTCTTGCAGCTCTCGTTTCAGCTCCTCGGAGGGGCTGAATCCCTGGGTGAGAACCACCGTAGCCTTGACCACCTGACCGCGGATGGGATCGGGAACTCCTGTGATTGCCACCTCCAGGACGGCGGGATGGGACATGAGAGCCGACTCGACCTCAAAGGGCCCCACCCGGTAGCCGGAGCTCTTGATCATGTCGTCCGTCCGGCCGATGAACCAGAAGTATCCATCCTCGTCTCGCCAGGCGGTATCTCCGGTATGATAATAGTCATCGTGCCAGGTGTTCTGGGTCTTGTCCGGGTCCATGTGGTAGTCGGTGAAAAGGCCCACCGGCTTTCCTTTATCCGTCCTGATCACAATCTCCCCTTCCTCGCCCACCTCGCAGATCTTGTCGTTCTTTCCCACCAGGAGGATATCGTATCCTGCTGCGGGCTTTCCCATGGATCCTGGTTTGGCCTCCATCCAGGGATAGTTGGAGATGCAGACCACGGTCTCCGTCTGGCCGTATCCCTCCATCAGCCGCAGGCCAGTGGTCTCAAGGAAGCTCTCATATACCGAAGGGTTGAGGGGCTCGCCTGCTGTGACTGCATACTTGAGGCGGGAGAAGTCATAGCGAGACATATCGCTCTTGATCATGAACCTGAAGATGGTGGGCGGGGCGCAGAAGGTGGTCACGCCGTATTTGCCCATCTCGTCCATCATCCTTCCGGCATCGAAGCGGTCGTAATCATAGACGAAGACGGCCGATCCTGCTATCCATTGGCCGAATATCTTGCCCCAGGCGCATTTGGCCCAGCCGGTATCGGCAACTGTGTAATGCAATCCGTCATCCTCCACGTTCTGCCAGAACTTGGCGGTGAGGATATGTCCCAGGGGATAGGTCTGATCGTGCTTGACCAGCTTCGGATAGCCGGTGGTGCCGGAGGTGAAGTATGCCAGCAGTATATCATCGTTTTTAGTCGCCTGATTTCCTTTAGGCCGAACGAAGGTTTCACTTGCCCGTTCCAGCTCCAGATCGAAGTTGATCCAGCCCTCCCGATTCAGATCCCGGCTTCCCACCAGGGCTTTGACCAGGGGAACGTCTCCCGCCTCTCTGTGGGCGGCATCGAACTCTGCAGGAACGCCGTTCTCACCGATGCAGACGATGAGCTTCAGATCTGCTTTTTTGATGCGATAGAGAAAGTCTTTGGCTTTCAGCATATGGGTGGAAGGGATGGCGATTGCGCCGAGCTTGTTCAAGCCCACCATGCACACCCAGAACTCCCAGCGGCTCTTGAGGGTGAGCATTGCTGTATCGCCTTTCTTTATCCCAAAGCCCTGAAAGAGGTTGGCGGCTTTGTCGCTTAATTTCTTCAGCTCTTTGAAGCTGATGGTCTTCGCCTCGCCATGATCGTTACACCAGACGAGTGCACATTTATCAGGACATTCAGCGGCATAAACATCGACGACGTCATAAGCGAAATTGAAGTTCTCTGGGACGAGGATCTTCAGGTTCTCTCTGAAGTCATCGTATGATTTGAAATCCAATCGCGAGACATACCTAGGCAATAAAGATGTCATTTTTAATCCTCTGTAACGGGTTTACATGACCACGGCCAAAAGCTTCACCGGCTTATCACTTAAAGCTTCCATGACATGGTCATATGTTGAATCAAAGAATATCGAGTCCCCTTCATTGAGAATGACCTCGTTCTCATTGATGGTGATCTTTAGTGTGCCCTCAAGAACATACTCGAACTCCTGGCCTGGGTGGCTGTATAGCGAGTGGACCGGATGTGATTGGCTCTCTTTCTTGGGATCTATGGTGACGATAAAAGGCTCAGCCTTCTTATTGGCGAACTTTCTGGCCAGGCTCTGATAATGATACTGCTTTCTGCGCTCCACCTCCACACCCTCGCCCTTACGGGTTATGGCGAAGATGCTCATCTTGGACTCCTCGCCGGTTAGGAGCAGGCCTGTATCCACGTTCAGCCGTCGCGCAATGCCTATGAGAATGCTGGCCGGGATGTCCAGCATACCGTCCTCATAGCAGTTGTACGTGTCAACTGCCACATTCAGGTGCTCTGCCATCTCTTCGGGCGATACTCGGTTCAGCTCTCTCAGCTCACGAAGTCGCGTTCCTATCTCCTCAAGCGTTTCTTTCATGCACATTCCTCGGCGCATCCCAACTTCATGGTCCAGAGCAGTAGATCCAGGCCACAGGTAATGCAGGGTTGAGACTGCCATACATTTATATTTGAATCTATCTCAGGAAATGGGCTCAATTCGGGCCGATCCATATCGGATGATGAATAAGGATGATATGGTGCCTTAATTATCAATTATGCTCAATTGTGCCTTAAATACATAATAATCACTTAATCATTCACCCAAAATTGATGACTGAGGGAAGCTTGGAGATAAAACGGAAACCTGACTGACCAGGCGATTCTTTGCCAGAGAAAAGGTGTTTTGCCCCGCAAAAACGAATACTATGGGCCATTATGGCCATTATGGGCGATTTTTAATTATTATAGCTGTCGTGAGCAATTGCCAGAGGCTCCTGGCAGCTGCAGATGGCCATATATTCTACCTGTTATGGGCCCAGTATACATATCCTTTCAAGAGGTCCAGTCGTCTTCATCAAGCCAGCTCTCTGATCTTCTCTTTGAACTGACCGTTGCTGCGACCCTCTGCTTGCCGGCATATGCCATAGCGGCAGTTCGAACGCGACTGCTCCCGCGCATGAGCTGATAGGCTATCTCCGGATCGATGTCGTATTTGTCCCGGTAGGCTTGGCGGGAGAGGTGCTCGCCAAAGCCGGAGATGTAGAGGGGCTCGCCTACTACCGGAGTTATCTTCCCCGCAGGCAGGATCCATTCAAAGCCCTCAGGGAGGGTGCATTCCAGCCAATCATCGCCATCGTCTAAAGCTCCATCGGAGATCTCGTTTACCACTCCGCAGTTTTTGCAGATGATCTTTTTCATATTACTCACCTTCAATGAGATTACTCAGTTAATAACAGTATATATAATTTACCTAAGAAAATACTTATTGGAATGAGCCGCTCTATCCAGTGCAATGGCGAACATAAATTATTTATACTCATCAGTAATCAAGTAGAATTAGATCTCAATCGAGAGACTTCGTAAATTAATGGAATATTCAATCGCAAGAGTTATAAACTTTAGAAAATATCTGATTAAGTATGAAGGACTTTATGGGATCGAGAACCACCTATTACAGTCTGGCTAAAGATAGATTGAAGGGAAAGCATCCCAGAATATACAATCTTATTTTGATACTCACACTGATGTCACTGACTGGCACAGCCGCTTTTCTGATTTCGGATATCTTTTCTTTCGGCATCGATTACGATAATATGAGCATTCAGGGCGGCAAGGGCATCATATTCCCAGCTCTTTGGGGCGACAAAAAAGCAAGCAGTGGTGCTACGGATGACGGAGGACAGGAGAATGCTTTGAGTGCTCTTGATGCCAATGCATCCCCAGATAAGGCGATGAGCAGCCAATCGACCTCGAATTCAACAGGCAAGGATGAAAATGGAAATGCGAGCAGGGAGCTTGATTCGTCCCAAAACAGCTCCGCAACTGGGCAGGCGACAGGCTCCATCGCTTCTGCAAAGAAGACCAGCTCATCAACCAGCAGCAAGAAAAGCCATAGCTCATCAGGCTCTTCAAGCTCATCCCGTTCAAAGTCCTCGTCGGAGAAGGAAGAGAAAGCAGCCGTCCCGGATAATGAGAGCGCAAATGCTACTGCCAAAAATCAGACATCCATAAGTCAATTGCCAGAAAAAAGCTCTGATGAGGGAGCGATAAAGGCGGACGAGGACGAAAAGGCCGGAAAGCAGGCAAATGAAGAGACGCCGGCAGAGATTGAAACATCTGCGGAGGCTAAAGCAACGGCCAAAGCGGAGACACCGGCCAAGCCAGAGACGACAGAGACCGGGACAACGGTCAAAGCAGACACACCAAACGATATCGATGCCCGGGTTATGGCCGCTGGGGAGGCAAGCTCGACACCTGCAAAGGCAAATGAGATGCAGGAGAGCCAATCTGAGAAGAGAGATGAACTGGCAAAGGAACGGGCAGAGCATAATGAAAAAGTGGCAAATGAAAAGGCTCTGTCATCGAGCCAATCTGCAGAAAAGGCGAGCTTGACAGCGTCGCAAAGAAGCACAGAGCGGCAGGAGAGCCAATCTGTGAAGAAGGATGAACTGGCAAAGGAACGGGCAGAGCATAATGAAAAGGTGGCAAATGAAAAGGCTCTGTCATCGAGCCAATCTGCAGAAAAGGCGAGCTTGACAGCGTCGCAAAGAAGCACAGAGCGGCAGGAGAGCCAATCTGTGAAGAAGGATGAACTGGCAAAGGAACGGGCAGAGCATAATGAAAAAGTGGCAAATGAAAAGGCTCTGTCATCGAGCCAATCTGCAGAAAAGGCGAGCTTGACAGCGTCGCAAAGAAGCACAGAGCGGCAGGAGAGCCAATCTGTGAAGAAGGATGAACTGGCAAAGGAACGGGCAGAGCATAATGAAAAAGTGGCAAATGAAAAAGCTCTGTCATCGAGCCAATCTGCAGAAAAAGCGAGCTTGACAGCATCGCAAAGAAGCACAGAGCGGCAGGAGAGCCAATCTGTGAATAAGGACGAACTGGCCGAGGAACGGGCAGAACGCAATGATGAAGCGATGAGTGCAAAGGCTGTTGCAGCACCATCCAATTCAGAGAAAAGCAATAATGCGGCTGCGATCCTATCCATACAAGCATCAGATCCTCAGAAAGAAGTTGGAAGCAATGACCAGTGCTCCGCGTCTGCACAATCCTCTCCCCCTGCACAAGAGGAAAAGGATTCTGCATCCCTGTCTAAAGCCTCTGCCTCCAGCTCCCGCGATCAGGCGCAAAAAGAGAGGACAGAGGCAATCGAGAATAGCAGGGACTTGAAAAGCAGCCGATCAGAGCAGTCCGAAAAAATAGCAGTCATGAGAGCCGATCGCAATGTTGCAGCTGCTGACTCGAAGGCCTCAGCCGCAGATCTTCGGTCCCAGGCCCAGTCTGAGCGGACGAAAGCAAGAGAATTGGCCAAGGAGACGGCTCTCTCCAAGGCCGATGCAAAAAGCAGAGAGCTCGAAGAGGGCAGATCCAGATCTGCCGCCTGATATTACTCGTCCAATCTTGAACGGGACTCTTTCAGTTGCTTTTTTTCAAGCTTTCTGCTTTGATATTCTCATTATGCATCCCTCGTCGGTGTGCTCGACCTGGAGCTCCATCTTCAGCTCAGAGAACACCTTCTGCCAGTGGGATTCGATGCAGGTCTTGCAATGTTCCTTGGCGATCAGGCTCGCCCCCACCCGTGCAAAGGACTTGGCACCCCCCATCTGGCCGCAGCGGAGTCGTCTGATCTCCACAAAGCCGTCCCCTTCTGCCACCTCCACCTGGCTTCCAAAAAGGTTCTTGTCATTGGTGGCTATGGCCATGGCAACGCTCTCCGGCTCGTCCAGGCCCAGCTGCTTGAAGGTGGCCGCAACCTGGCGGGCTCCGATATCCTGAAACTCCCTCAAGCCCTTCTTGCCAAGCTTCCGGGCCACATAGCCGCTGCTGCCGTAAAAGCTTCCCATCCACATGGCCACCACTCGCTGCTGGATCTGGTCCAGAGGGATATCCGGAACTTCTGTCATATCAGTTCAAGTGCGATCCAGACTATTATAATACTTCCGCGTCCGAACTGAGCTGAATGGAAGGCAAAGGGAGCGCGGCATGAGGAGCAATGTAGAGCTGCTAAGATAAAAAGAGATCAAATATCGCCATGCAGATATCTGGACAGCGCATCGACAAGATATGCGGCAACTCCGCCGGGATAATAGACCTCAAGGGCATCCAGCTCTGCCACCTTTCTCGGATCGAGAGAGCATTTTTTCAGATATCTTTCGTAGCGTTCCTCTTCCTCCCTTTGGCCTCTATTGCCATGTACAAGCGGAATCTTCAGCAATCCAATCTGGTCGGGCACCAGACCGATTGATTTCACCTCAATGCTTGCGCTGTGCCCCACGGGCCTTGAGCCGTCGATCAAATCCGCCAGATCCTGGGCGAAGAATGCGTCCTTCGGGCTGAGGTCGGAGAGGGTAAGGATGGTGGTCTGGGCACAGGCGCGAGCGAATAGACTGGCTACGGCCTCCTTAGAGGGCCGGCCGTCGAACCAGATTAGAGCGATGCCATGCTTTTTGCATATGGGAATGAGAAGCGAAGAGAGCGAGGGCTTATTCAGCCAGACCTCAGTGGCCGGGGTGGATCTCATCTGGCCATTCGTGTGATCATTCGTCTGCATAACCGCCGGCAGAAAGCTGCCCTCGCCTGAGGTCTCCTCGATTATAGCCTCGAGGGATACGAATCCCATCGCTTTGGATTTTCGAGCCCATTTCAGGAGTTTTAGCCCATCCTGCTCATGGTAGGGCCTCATGATCCTGATCTCTCCTACAAATCCCCCGCAGATCGGGTATTCCGAATCCTTCATCTGCAGGGCATGATAGAAAAGCCCCCTCAACGTGGTCTTGGGCCTGCCGGTCCTCCGCAGAAAATCCTGGTAGACTCTGGCCACCCATTTGGATTTGGTCTTGTCCGTCTCTGTGAAGACATATGCCTCATTGGCTATGCTGCTGCCCATGCTCACACCTTTTGCTGCTGCCAACACCACAATTCTGCCACTGCCCTTAAATTCGGGCCTGAGGTATATATGCTAAGTTGTTTCTCAGAGTATACTGCTCTGCGCAAAGCACTATGCTTCGCAAGAAAGACCTTCCGATCCGTTCAAAGGCATGGAAAGAGGCTCTTTTTAGAGCTTGAGGAGGACCTGTGGCTCACACTTTCTGAGGATCTTTGGAGAGGCGGGACTCACAGAAAGCCCCTCCGTTTTCCTGACGGAGGGAAAGACAGGGCCCGATGCTCTGCTGATAGACTGGGATGATTTTCAAAAGATCATGCGCAGCAGGAGGGGAACCATGAGATGCAGCTATCTCGCCTCATCTCAATTATCAAAGAGGTTCTGAAGACCTCGATCTCTGTCCGGGCGGATTTCGACCGCCTGCCCGAATCCTATCTCCTCCGCCATCGCCATCATGGCGGTCGCTGCCCTAGAGACGGAGCGCTTCTTCAGCATGAGACGCTTGGCGGCCGGACCTGCTACTACTGTCCCGAGCATCAGAGACTGGCCGATTCCGGGCCGGAAGATGAGAGATGATTCCGATTGAGGTGATGATGGCATTATAGCTGTGAGCCAAAGTGTACCCCCTTCTCAATGCCCTGGCCAATGCATTCATGGCCAGCTGGCCTCCTGAACTACTGCCCATATCCCAGACGGTACACTCTCTGCAGGAGAGGCAAGAAGCGATATAAGAAATCCGAAATGAGTCGAAAGCATCTCTCAAAGGCTTCTGGCTGCAAGCAGCATCGTGGACTCCATTTGGCATTTCCATCAAGAAAATACTTTCGTTCCGCCCTTCGGTGAACTTTATTAATGCAGAAAACATATAATTTCATGAAGTGGCAAAAGGCATTCTAAAGGCGAGCTATGTCTAATCAAGAGATTCGAGACCCCATCCATAATTTTATCCGGCTGGAGACAGAAGAGATGCGGGTCCTGGATTGTGGTCCCTTCCAGCGGCTCAGGCATATCCATCAGCTTGCTTTGACCTATCTGCTCTATCCAAGTGCCACTCATCGTCGATTTGAGCATTCTCTAGGGGTCATGGAGCTTGCCAGCAGAGTCTATGATGTGATAACGGACCCGGATAACATCCATGAATCAGTAAGATCAATAATTCCCAGGAAATTTGATCTGGAATACTGGAGAAGAGCATTGCGCATGGCGGCTTTATGTCACGATCTTGGCCACCTTCCATTCTCTCACGCAGCAGAGCGCGATCTCTTGCCAGCCGGCTGGGATCACGAGCGTCTAACCCTGGAGCTGATTCGCAGTGGCGAAATGGAGCCGATTTGGACTGCGATGAAAGTGAACTCTGAGGATGTGGCAAAGCTTGCCGTGGGTCCCAAACACTACAAAGATAGCAGATTTGATGACTGGGAGGCTATACTCTCCGAGATAATAGTAGGCGATGCCTTCGGAGTCGACAGGATGGACTACTTGCTTAGGGACTCCATCACATAGGAGTTGCCTATGGGCGATTTGACCAATATCGTCTGATCGATACCCTTCGCATTCTACCCAAAGTTGACCGAACCTCAGAGGAGGAACCGGGATCACAGGAACCGGCCCTGGGTATTGAAGAAGGAGGAATTCACTCTGCAGAAGCGCTACTGCTGGCGAGGTACTTCATGTTCTCTCAGGTCTATTGTCACCATGTTCGCCGAATTTACGATATTCATCTAAAAGACTTTCTCAAGAGCTGGCTTCCTGGTGGCGTGTTCTCTACATCCATAGAAGAACTACTGAGGATGACCGACAGCGAGGTAACGCAAGAGCTCTCCAAGGCAGCCCGGGATGAAAATCATCCTGGTTTTGATTCGGCCCGTTGCATTGCCAAGAGGGTGCATTTCAGATTGCTCTACCAGAGGACAAGGGAAGATCTAGAAAAAAACCGCGAGTCCGGCAAGGCTGTTTTTATTGCAGCATGCAAGGAATTTGGGGAATCTGAGGTCCGGCATGATACATACATCCAGAAGGGGAGTGGTCTAAACTTTCCCGTTATCGCCAGAGATGGCCGGATTTTTTCTTCTCTTTCCAGGTCGGAGACTATAGAAAAAGTGCCAGTGGTAGCGATTGATTATGTTTATATAAGCCCGGTGTGCAGAAAAAGAGCTGAGACCTGGCGTGAAAAGAATCTGACAAGGATCATCAGTTCGAAGGAGGGAGTGGAAGAATGATGAAGAGAATGCAGCGAGACGCCGTTCTGCTCTCGTTGATAAAAGAGATGAAAGATAAAGGGAGTTGGTGCGGTGAGACTCACATCCAGAAGGCTGCGTATTTTCTGCAAGAGCTGCTGGGAGTCCCAATGGGTTTCGAGTTTATTCTTTACAAGCATGGGCCGTATTCATTTGATCTGAGCGACGAGGTCACTGCGATGCGAGCGGATAGCTTGCTGGAGTATAAAACACGTGTGCCCTATGGGCCAAACCTTTTTCCCACAAAAGAAGGCCAAGAATTCCTTCTTCGATACCCTAAGACGCTAAGCAATTATGCCGACAGAATTAACTTTGTCGCTGAGAAGATCGGGAATTTAGGCGTTGCAGATCTTGAACGCCTTGCTACTGCCCTGTATGTTACCTTCGACGAGAACGTAGAAGGAAAGTCACGAGAGGATACGATCATTGAGCTGAAGCCTCACATCACGATTGATGAATCCTGCGAAGCATTGAAAAAAATTGATGCCATAAAAAGAGAAGCAATGGAAAAAGGACTATCCAGCAGCTCATGATGCATGTCCTCAAGCGCTACCAGGCCCAGACCGCCGCCGAGCTTGACGCCCTCACACCCGCGATACTGGAGCGGGCCTTCCGGGGCGAGCTTTGATGAGGAAAAGGCTTACATCTTGTATTTGCTAATATCTTTATGAGGATCATATGGCAGAAGGAATAACGCGCATCTCTGTGAAGGGTTTCAAGTCCCTGGCGGAAGAGTGCTCCATAGAAGTTCGTCCCCTGACAATACTGGCAGGTGCCAATAGCTCAGGCAAGTCGAGCATAATGCAGCCATTGTTGATAATGAAGCAGACCCTGGAGGCTACATATGATCCGGGCCCGCTCTTGCTTGATGGCCCAAATGTACGTTTTACCTCTGTTAATCAATTTATGCCTAAGTTCAATTCATCAGGAGGGTACTGGATCTCACCTGGTTTGTTAAATGAGTTTGGTGTCGACCTGATACATCAGTTTAGCTTGGGATTGGAATTAGAAAACTCTATGTCATTTAATGAGTCATTCATTATCAAAAAATCTTATGAAATAGATATAGGTGAGATCTCATTCCAAAATGAATATGGCAATACTATCCTGCGTCCAAAAATGACACATGACGAGATGAGTTCAGCTTTTCTATTGGCTCGTCGTCCTGGGTGGACAAGGAATTATTTTAAAAATGAACTGAATAATAAGGTTCCGAAGCTGATCATTGAGCGAAATAGGTTCTTTTTAGAATTAAAATTAATTACAGGTGATGATGAATATATCACACAATTAAATAGGACTTTCTCAAATGCCATTTTAAGCTTGATTCACCTTCCAGCGTTGCGAGGAAATCCGGAGAGAAACTATAAGAAGACCTCTACAGGCCCTAGATTTCCTGGAACCTTTGAGATTTATGCCGCCAGCATAATCCACAATTGGCAGGCAAACCGGGACCCGCGCCTTCACGCTCTCGGAGCTGCCCTGGAGGTGTTGGGATTGACCTGGAAGGTCGGCGCAAGGGCTATCGATGATGTCAGCTTTGAGGTGATGGTTGGGCGCCTCATCCATAAAAAAAATGATGATTCTAACGACATGGTGAGCATTGCAGATGTGGGATTTGGCCTATCGCAGACTCTCCCCGTCCTTGTAGCTTTATTGGCGGCAGAGCCTGGCCAACTGGTCTACATAGAGCAGCCTGAGATCCATCTGCATCCAAAGGCCCAGATGGCGATGGCGCAAATTCTGGCGGAGGCTGCCAACTGCGGTGTTCGAGTTGTGGTCGAGACCCACAGCTCCATGCTGCTTCTGGGCATACAGTCTATTGTTGCCGAAGGAAAGCTATCGCCAGATAAGGTCAAGCTCCACTGGTTCAAGAGGAGGCCGGAGGACGGCGTTACGGAAGTATCCAGTGCGGACTTGGACAAAGCAGGGGCTTTCGGTGACTGGCCGGAGGATTTCTCATCCGCAGAAATGGACGCTGATATCCGCTACATTCATGCAGCCGAGGCTCGTCTGGAGCCGAACTAATGTCATCCCCAGATGGGTTGTGTCTGGTCATCGATGCATCAGTGGCCACATCCACCGGCGAGCGGGGCCAGAGAGGTGTGCTCTGCCAGCAATTCTTAAAAATCATGATAGAGAGGACATCTCATCGGCTGGTGATGACGAAAGAGATAGGCGCTGAATGGGATGTCCACTCTCATCCTTTTGCTCGAAAATGGAGAAGAAGCATGAACGCCAAAAAGAGGGTTGATCGGCCAAGAATAGATCACGATCCCCTATTGGCGGAAAAGATCGTTCGGGCAAATACACCAGAAAAAGCTCTTAATGCTATGGAAAAAGATCTGCATCTTGTCGAGGCAGCAAGGGCAACAGATAACCGTATCGTCTCGCTTGATGACGCTGCGAGGAGATATTTCTGCGCAACTTCCGCCATTGCTGGCGAGCTCAGGCAGATCTTGTGGGTAAATCCTGCCATGGAAACCGAGAGGCCAATTCAGTGGTTAGAGGAGGGCGCTCCTAATGAAGAGGAACGACTGATACGTCCTCCTGCCTAATTTATGTAAAGCTTAAACCAGTGGCTCCGGCTGCTTTCCCTCCGGCGTCACCGGCAGGCCCGCCCGGTGCAGCACCAGCTGCCCGGAAAAGTGCATCGCCCGGTTTAATATCAGCCTCTTTCCCATCGGGGTCAGAGCGAAGACGGGAATGGCAATGCCAATCTGCATCAGCGCCTTTCCTCCTGCCACCTCCCTCACGGATCGGGAGGCGCAGGACCAGACAAGGTCGCAACATTCCGCCAGAACCTGGGCCTCGTTCTCGCTTATGCCCGTGGTGTGAACGGCTAAAATTGTGGCCCGGGCTCCCAAAGCTCTCTCCCTCTCCCGCAGCGCTCGAGCGTCATCTGCCCTGTGACCGGCTAGGCTTACAGCAATCCTGCTATATCCTGCTTCTACTGCCCTCTCAAAACCCAGGACCTGATCTACTGTTCCCTGCCGGTCGATCAGAATGCATCCCCTCTCCTCCAGGCCGCTTTGAATCTCTTCGATGGGCTCAGTCTTCACCAGGCCGGTCATATGGGCTCCGATCGCCTGCAGGACCTCGGGCCTAGTGGCCACCACTGTCCCTGCACCCTCACTGACCAGCACAGCGGCATCTATTAGCCCTTCTGTCAGGGCATCTGAGAGGATCTCCGAAGCCCCGAAGCTCACCGGCTTATCTTCCAGCTCCAGGACTCTCTTCGGCCCGTACATGCCAAGCTCTGCCATATGCTCTTCTAATACCCTCTTCACCGTCTCCTTGCTCTCGACCTTGATGCCATACAGATCCTGACGCAAGGGACATGAGCGGATGGCAGGCTCAGTTAGAACCTCGACCTTCCCGTCCCGAACCCTGACCCGGGCCCCGGCCATCTCCAGCAGATGCTCTGACACTCTAGATCAGATCGATATCAGGCCGCGGGTTCATTCCCGCGGCTCCAGCCTTCTTCTCACCGATTCGGCGTGGGCGAGCAGCCCTTCCGCCTCGGCCAGAGTGGTAATCGTCTCCTCCAGCCCCAGAAGCCCCTCATCGGTGATCATCTGCAGGGTCATCTTCTTGGTGAAGTGGTCCACATTCAGGCCGGAGAAGATGCGAGCATATCCCGAGGTGGGAAGCACATGATTCGTCCCGCTGGCATAGTCCCCTGCCGCCACCGGGGTGAACTTTCCGAGGAACACGCTCCCTGCATTGCGAATGGACCTCAGGACGTTCATGGGCTCCCTGGTGATTATCTCCAGATGCTCAGGGGCAAAAGCATTGACAAAATCAAGCGCCTCATCCATATCGTCCGCCAGCAGAATGGCACTGTGCTCCAGGCTCTCAGAGACAATATCGCTGCGTGCAGCCCCAGGAGCCTGAATGTTCAATTCCTCCGCCACGGCGCTGGCCAGGAGATCATCCAGGGATACGAAAACGGAGATCGATTTGGGATCGTGCTCTCCCTGAGCGATCATATCGGCAGCTATCACCCCAGGATCCGCTGTCCGATCGGCCAGGATCAAGACCTCGCTGGGACCAGCAGGAAAATCGATCTCCACCGAGCCTCGGGTAAGCATCTTGGCGGCAGTGACATAGACATTGCCCGGCCCCACGATCTTGTCCACCCTTTCAATGCTATCTGTGCCCAAAGCCATGGCAGCTATCGCCTGAGCCCCTCCGAGCTTATAGATCTCGTCAGCTCCTGCCATATCCGCAGCAGCCAGCGTCAATGGATTGATCGATCCGTCTTTTTGGGGCGGGGTGCAGACCACAATCCTGGGCACATCAGCAACCTTGGCGGGAATGACGGTCATCAGGGCCGAACTGGGGTAGGCCGCCCTGCCCCCGGGAACGTAAGCTCCAACAGAATCCAGAGGAACGACCTTCTGGCCCACCAGCACCCCGGGAGATGCCTCGCTCATCCAGAGGTCATGCTCTTTCTGTTCATTATGGAAATAAAAGATATGATCCGCTGCCGAGGAGAGCGCCTCAAGAAGCCTGTCATCCACCAGGTCGTATGATAGATCGATCTCCTCCTGGGTCACGCGCAGGTCATCGAGGTGTGCCCCTTCAAACTTCTCAGTGTACTTGAATAGAGCCTCATCTCCTTTCGACCCGACCTCCATGATGATCTCATTTACTGCAGGAAGAACATCCTGAATGCCCACATCCCTGGAGAGAAGTGAACGCAGATCCTCATCCTCGAGCTCGCTCAGCCTTTTAGTTATCACTTTAAAACCTCCTTCATAATACCCTTTCAGCGGGAGTTATTCCTTCCTCGCTGCACCCGGTAGAGGGATTCCACTCTCTCCAGGCTATCCGCTTCCTCCAGGGACTTGTCATCCCTCACCCTCACCAATCTGGGAAAACGAAGTGCATATCCCGATGAGTAGCTCTGGCTCTTTTGTATCTCCTCATAGGCCACCTCGAAGATCACCGCCGGCTTCAGCTCGACCTCCATCCCATTCTGCACCAGGATCAGCTCTCGGAACAGCTCAGTAAGCTCCGCCAGAGCCTCGTCCGTTAGGCCAGTGGCTACCCAGCCTATATCCTGGAGCTTGCTCGTAGCCTCATCCAGGCAGGCCAGCCGGTATGAGCCCAGGAAGCTAGCTCTCCTGCCCTCGCCCCATTTTGCCCCTATCACTGCCAGGTCCAGGGTTTCCATAACCGGTTTTATCTTAAGCCAGTTCTTGCCCCTCTTTCCCGGAGCGTATACCGACATCGAATTCTTGAGGATCAGCCCCTCGTGGCCTTTTTCCAAAGCCTGGTGGTAGATCTCTTCTGCCCTCTGGACGCTGTCGGATATGACCTGATCTGCCAGTATCGATGGATCGGCGATACCCTCCAGCAGTTCCCGCCGTCTGGTCAGGGGCAGATCCACTGTGCTTTGGCCATCAAGATATATCAGATCGAATAAAAATAAGTGCAGAGGCGTTTCTTTGGCCTGCTTTTCCACATTGTACTTCCTGCGAAAGCGCTTCAAAATCTCCTGGAAGGCCAGGGGTCTGGAGTCTTTGCCAATGGCCACCACCTCTCCATCCAGGATGGCCTTATCCGCCCTGACCTCCTGGGCAAGACGGACGATCTCGGGCAGGGACCTGGTCACATCCTCCAGCCGGCGGGAGAAGATGCGAACCCTCTTCCCATCCTTGTGGATCTGCACCCTGGCTCCATCGTACTTCCACTCTATCGCCGCAGACCCCAGCTCCTGCATGGAGGCGGAAATTCCCTCTCCCACCTGGGCCAGCATCATCTTGATGGGATGGTTGATCAGCACACTCAGATCTGCGAGCGTCCCTTTGCGGGCATTGACTGCCACCAGGCCGATATCGTTGGTCAGGTTGTAGGCCCTCTCCACTTTTGACGCATCCTGGGAAAAAGCCTGGGCGATGGCATCTCTAACTCCTCCTTCACCGATTCCGATTCTCATATCCTCTATTGCCAGGCGAGCGATATATTGCGCTTCAAGAGGAGTGGCCTGGCTGAAGAGATATTGCAGGTTCTTGACCTTGGCATCCTGGCTTCCCTTTCCCGAGGCCCGGGCCACGGCTACAAGCCTCTGATAAACCTCTTTGATGGAGAGCGGCTCATCTTTGATGAAGGCAGCAAATCCGATGGGCTTTTTCTTATCGACGGCCGCAGATGCCACCAGTCCCGGGTCCCCGGTAGCGCGCAGCATATCTGATATCCTCTCCGTCGAGCATCCACAGGCGCGTGCCATCGCCTCGTAAAGGATGCTCGGCCCCACCCCCATCACCAGGTCCATGCTGGGGGAGAAGAGATCCCCCATGATGAACCCTGAGGCAACTGCCAGCTCATCATCATCCAAATTCTTCAGGAATGCTGCCACTAGGTCGACCTTTTCCAGAGAGCCGGAGACCCCCTCCACTCGCTGACAGAGCTCGGCGAAGCTCAAGAAGCTGCTCATTATCTGACCCGAGTCATTGATCTAGAATATGGCATCTATGCGTTTAGTCCGGTAGATGCTGATGATATCGGTGAGAATGGCCGAGGCCGTCTCTATGGAGCCTGCACCAAGACCCGATACAGTAATCGTCCCGGATAGATCGGTATAAATAGCAGCGGAGTTCAGAGTCCCGGCCACGGCCAGTGGGCTGTCCAGGGGCACCAGAGTGGGCCTGACTGTGAGTGCGGGCACATCTCCGATCAGCTTTATGGCATATCCTCTCTTCTTGGCCAGAGCAAGAGCCTCTGGAGTGACTCCTGTGATGCCGGTCACATTCACATCGGAGTACTTGACATTCATGTTGAACAGGGAGTTGGCCAGGATTAGCACCTTTCCAGCGGTATCCACCCCCTCTACATCATAGCTGGGGTCGGCCTCGGCAATGCCCATATCCTGAGCCTCGCTCAAGGCGTGAGCATAGGGTATGCCCTCCTCAGTCATGCGGGTTAGAATATAGTTGCAGGTGCCGTTGAATATGCCCCGGACGCCGAGGATCGTATTGCCTACCAGGGTGCGCTCAACCAGGCTGATCAGGGGCATGGTGCCGCCGACTGTGGCCTCGAACTTCAGCATCACGCCGTTATCCTCTGCCAGCTTCTTCAGGCTGCCGTAGGATACCACTAGTGGCCCTTTGTTGGATGTAACCACATGCTTGCCCGAGGCGAGCGCAGCTTCCATATGGCCCAGACCCGGCTGGCCGTGAACGATGTTGGTGGGAGTGACCTCGATCATCAGGTCGGAGTCAATGGCATTGATGGCCTCTTTCCCCTTCATGCTCGATGTGGCCACATTGGCCAGGGTCCTCTCGCCCAGGATCTTGTTCGCATCCACACCGTCCTCGGACAATACCGTTCCCGTGTGATCGGTGACGCTAACCAGCATCAGGTTCAGGCCCATATCCCGGAGGATCTCTCTCTTTCTGGTGAGAACGTCAACCACTCCGTGGCCCACAATGCCGTAGCCAACCAAGGAGACCTTAATATCTCTCATACTGCCTCCGTCTCTATGGGCTCGATAACAAGCAGCTTCTTCTCCTCGCCCACATTGCGCAGAATGGTCAAAGCCTTTTGGATCTCAGCCTTGCCGGTGGCGCGAATCTTGAGGTAGGCAGAGGAGGGCTCATTCACGCCGGGCATGGTCAGGGAAAGGTCCATCACCTCAGCGTAGCCGGTGGAGTCGATCCGGTTTATGGTGTCTCCCAGGTCGCTATCCAGCACATGGCCCACTAGCACAACTGATACTGCTTCGATGAATCGGTCCTCTCCCGCCCGGACAACGGAGATTCCGCTTTCTTGGAGCCTGGCCTGGACAGCCTCGATTCTTGAGCGGTCCATCTCCACGACGAATCGAACCGGGATCATGCCCCGGGGAGTCTTGCGGTCCCTGTGGTGAACCACGCTGATGATGTTAGCCTTGTTATCACTCAAGGGTTGCATCGCAAGGAGCAGCTGGCCGGGAACATCCTGCAGCTCTAAATCCATGGAAAGTCGCATAGCATTCCTCATATTTTGCTGGAATTCTCCTGCTGGTTAAATTAAATAAACCTTGTGCAGATGGGATCCGAGGGTGGGCGTCTGTCCGATAGTAATTAATATTACCTCATCCAAGCAGTTGCCAACGAAAGTAGGAGGATCTTCATGGCAGGTGGAAATGGTCTGGCAATTGGATTGATGCTTATCGGTTTCGTAGTATTGTTTTTAGTGCCCCTGGTGTTCTTGACCAGCCTGTTTTGATAGTCAGGCGGGCCAAGGGGCTATTCTATTTATTTTATAGCAATTAGGTCTAATAAGGGACGCTAGTGGGTCCTGTAAACCATTGCTAGTAGTACGGATATTTTATATACCAACATTACTATCCGGAAGTGTGGATTCATTTACAACCTGGAGAGATATGTTCATTCAGCTGGAAGAAATCAATAGTCGACCTGAACCATTTGGGTTCTACACAGCGGCAGACCTGTGGACCGACGAACATACCTCAGAGCAAATGCTTGCATATCATCTCAATGCCGATATCGATGTATCATCCCGTCGAGGCGAGTTCATCGATCGATCGGTGGAATGGATTGCATCCCGCTTTAGTATTGGCGCCGACACCCGAATCGCCGATTTTGGCTGTGGTCCCGGGCTCTATGCAAATCGGCTGGCGAAGGTCGGTGCTAGTGTAATTGGTATTGATTTCTCTAAGTGCTCAATCAAGCATGCCCGAGAAGCAGCGCGAGAGGTGGGATTGACCATTGAATACATAAACCAGAACTACCTGGATTTCGAAACAGAACACCGCTTCGATCTCATTCTGATGATCATGTGCGACTTCTGCGCTTTAAGCCCGTCGCAGCGCAGGATTATGCTCGCTAAGTTCCACTCCATGCTTCTGCCAGGTGGGTCTGTCCTTCTCGATGTTTATTCCCAAAGTGCGTTCAAGCAACGCAAGGAGGCAAGCTCGTATGGAGTGAATCTTCTCGATGGATTCTGGTCCGCGGAGAAGTACTATGGATTTCTGAACACTTTCAAGTACGACGACGCAATGGTGGTTTTGGATAAGTACACCATCGTCGAATCGGCGAGAAAACGAACTGTCTACAACTGGCTGCAATACTTCACTCCCGAGTCGTTGTGGCGCGAGTTTGAGATGGCAGGTTTCGCAGATCAAGAGCTCTATGCTGACGTTGCGGGCGCGCCGTTTGATAAAATGGCCTCTGAGTTTGCCATCATTGCGCAAAAGAAATAGTGATTATTAAATGTCGATCTTAATGCCGAAGAGCTTCTCGAACCTTTCGTACTTTGTCCTGGCGCGGTAGATGTTCTGCCTGACATAGGGCGATCCCTCTTGGCAGGCGATCATATCCCTGATCTCGGCCGGGGTGAAGATGGCATCCAGCTTCTCCCGGGGCAGATCAGCAACCTTCACCTCTTCCTTTAGGAATTCAAGCGGCAGATCATCTAGCCAGCTCCAGTCCCTGCCATAGCGAATCAGTGCCAGATGCCCTTTTGCACATTGAGCCGAAACCAGCCACTCTGAATCAGTGCTATAATAGGCCAGGCTTTCCAGATCCGAGCCACAGGTGCTGCAGAAGCCAATCACATTCCTTGATTGGGAAAGGGGATTATGCCTCTCTCCATTGAAGAGAAGGAACATCCCTTTCTCCGTCAACTGATTCATCTGGATTCTAGAACGTCCGCCATGCCGTAAATACCAGGCTTCCTGCCAACCACCCAGGTGGCTGCCCGCACTGCACCGCTGGCAAAAGCGGCTCTGCTATGGGCCTGGTGCCTGATCTCCAGCCTCTCGCCAGGACCCGCCAAAAGGACGGTATGGTCTCCTACGATGTCCCCTGCCCGCACGGCATGAACTCCAATCTCTTTGCCTCGCGGCATGATCCCGTTCCGGCCATAGACGACCTCCGAGAGATCCGACTCACCCCGAGCTCTTCTTATAGCCTCCAATGTGGCCAGAGCAGTGCCGCTGGGTGCGTCCTTCTTTTGATTGTGATGGGCTTCTATGATCTCTATATCGAAATCGTAGCCTTTAAGAGCTGCTGCAGCATCAGCCACCAGCTTCCAGAACAGGTTTACTCCCACGCTGAAGTTGGGGGTTATGACCGCGGCCACATTGCCTTCTATTGCCTCTCTCATCTCGGAATGCTGTTCCGAAGAGATGCCTGTGGTTCCCACCACCAGATCGACACCTAGAGAGGCCGCTATGCAGACGTTTTTCACTGCCGCTTTGGCTATTGTGAAGTCGATGAGCACATCCGGCCTAGTCTCTTTCAAGACCTGCTCTAGCTGTGAGGCATCTTTTACCAGAACGCCCCCCTGAAGCGGCTTTCCCGCGCCGACCGCATCCAGGCCTGCCACCAGCTCCATCCCCTCAATCCTGGCCGCCTCCTGGATGACTAGGGTGCCCATGCGCCCCAGCGCTCCAGTAATCGCAATTCGAGTCATGCTCTCTCGCCCAGGGTCACCAGCAGCTCCTTTAGCATCTTCTCTTTATCTGCAGCCATCTCCCCCAGGGGAAGGCGCAATGGGCCACCTGCCAATCCCAGGTACTTATGAGCAGTCTTCACAGGTATGGGGTTGGTCTCAAGGAACATCGCTCGAACCAGGGGAGCAAGCTCATAGTGCAGGGATCTTGCCTTCTCCAGGTCGCCCTTCATCATGGCATCCACCATTGCCACAGTCTTTCTGGGGGCAACATTGGCCACCACTGAGATCACGCCCTTTGCACCCAGGGCCATGGCTGGAAGCGTAAGATCATCATCGCCACAGAGAACGGAAAAGTCGCTTCCCCATGTCTGCTCAATAATTTGAGATAGCTGGGAAAGGCTTCCGCTGGCCTCCTTTATGGCCACGATATTCTTTATTCGAGAGAGCTTTGCCACAAGCTCCGGCTTGAGGTCGATTCCGGTCCTCTTGGGAACATTGTAGAGCACTATGGGGATGTCGCACTTCTCGGCTACGGTCTTGAAGTGCTCGAACATGCCGCGATCATTGGGCTTATTATAGTATGGGGTGATCAGCAGGGCAGCATGTGCGCCCGCCTCTGCGGCATGACAGGTCAGCTCCACCGCCTCGCGGGTGTTATTGGAGCCAGTTCCTGCTATCACCGGAACCGTGGAGTTCTCCACTGCGATCTCTATCACTCGCTTATGCTCTTCGAAGGTCAGAGTTGCCGCCTCACCGGTAGTGCCGCAGGGAACCATGCCTGATATTCCTGTTTTGCTCAGGTACTCTACGTTTCTCTTCAGACCCTCCTCGTCCAGGCTCTTGTCCTCATGAAATGGCGTGATTATCGCAGGAAGCACGCCGCTATACATCAACCTCGACCTCTCTTCTCGTACTTCTCTGCCTCATAACATTGGATATGTAGCCTGCTATGCGGTTGCGGATGGTTTTGTTCTTGATATCGGTATACTCCGATACCCGCAGCTTGTTCTGCTCAAAGTCAGGGCTAAATGAGCTCTCGTAGGTTCTCAACAGGTCCATCGCGAAATTCTTAATATAACTAGGCTTTACGCTTCCCATAATCAACACTCCAGCTAGATCAATCCTTTGTGCATCCTTGCTCCACAATTTATATCTTGCTATCATCCTCTAGAATGCCCCAAGCCCTGGACGCCGGCAAGCTGGCCAACAGTTCGACCAGCAAGGATGCTGAAGCCCCCAGCAGATAAAGCCTGGGCTCTTTACCCAGGACGCCCTCATCCCATATCGCAGCGGGCAGTAGAGCTGAGCCTTCCCCTTCGCTCAGCTCCTCCTCGCCCTTCAAATGGCATTGGCCAATTGCTGCCAGTTCATCCAATCGAGCGCGATCTATTATCGGGAGGCCAAGCTCTCTGCAGGATAGGAGGGCCTTTGGCTCTAAATCGATGGCCGCTTTTGCCAGAGGGTCTATTTTCATTGCGGCAAGGATCACAGAAGCGCTATCGCTCCTGCCACCGAATCGAAATCCTCCAAACCGGCATACTCTCTCCTCGATCTTTGTTAATCCTCCCTCCAGCGCTGCCACATCCTCAGGGCATCTGGCACCGGGAATGGCCATGGCAGGCCCTGCTCCTCCCTTCAGCATGAGATCGAAGAGCTCGTGAGAGTTTTCCAGCAGATCCACCGCCACTTCCAGATCGCACAGAACCCGGTAACGGCTCGCTTCAACTCTCAGGGCTGCAGACTGGTTTACCGGGCCCACCCCCTTTCCCACCCTGAGGCTCCCGCGAAGGGCACTCTTTGCGAACTCCTTTGCATTCAGGGCGGCGTTTTCAATTGAGCAGCCCAGGGCAAGAAAAGAGGTTAAAGCGGCAGAGAAGGTACATCCAATGCCGTGGTTCTCTCCTGGTATCCTTTCTGAGGGCAGAAGAGTGGACTTGTTGCGCACCATGAGCAGATCGGTGCAATCCAGGTGCCCTCCCTTGACGATCACCGCTTGTGCCCCCAGGCTCATGATACCGCGGGCGGCATGAGCAGCACTATCCATGTCGCGAACGCGGATTCCAGAAAGAGCCTCTGCCTCGAAGATGTTGGGGGTGACCACCCCTGCCAGGGGGATCAAGCGCTCTTTCAGGGCAGATACCGCATCGGGCCGAAGGAGCCTGCCGCCAGCCTCAGCCTCGATCACCGGATCCAGGACCAAAGGAATATCATTTGCCTGGAGGTGATCGGCTACTGTATCCACAATCTGGGCCGAGTGGAGCATACCGGTCTTGGCCCAGGCAATGGAAAAGTCCTCTGTGATCGATTCGAGCTGCGCTCTTACCTCTTCGGGAGAGAGTGCATAGACGTTTTGCACTCCCAGAGTGTTCTGGGCGGTGATGGCAGTGATGGCGGATGTTCCATGCAGGCCCAGGACGGAAAATGTCTTGATGTCCGCCTGGATTCCGGCACCTCCTCCTGAATCCGATCCGCCTATAGTCAGCACTACTTTCGGCATATCTTGGGCATTGAAAAATCAGGATGGCTTCAAGCGGCTTTATCCGGCTTCAGAATATCTTTCAGGATATCTTCTTCTCTGCCTCTGCCACCATCTCTTCTGGAAGGTCGTACTTCTGGGCGATCTTCAGGGCTTTGCGGTAGAGGCCGGCTTGCATATGCTGCTCAAAGGACTTCTTTGCTGCTTCCTGTTTCATTGGTCTGGGGAGGTCGAAGTCATCGGCGATCTCAGCAGCGTTCTTGACCATGCCCATGCTCATGCTCTTATTGAAAGCCTGGATGGCCGCCTGCCGGACCATATCCTCTGGCAGCCCGAACTCCTTGGCGTACTCCGCCGCTGCCCGGTAGAACTCGCTGTCTATCTTTCTATAAAACGATCTCTGAGCGGCTTCCAGACGATGGTCGCTGGGAAGATCATATTGTTTGGCCAGTTCGGCAGCCAGAGAATAATCCCCCTTCTTCATATTGGCATCGTATGCCGACTTCACCGCATCCTGAAGCATCGAGTTCGGAAGGCCCAGATCCGACTTGATCTTTGCTGCCTCTTTGTAGGCCCCTGCGTTCATCTTCTCTTTAAACCGTCTTGCGCCTTCTGCCAGCTTATCTTCTGCCATATAATCCTCCACCGCTATCTTTTGATTTTATCGATCCTTCAGTCGCTGATATTTCTGTCCCGGAGATTGGTAATGAATGCATACTGTGTGGTTGTAGGAAGCTTCCGGCGAAGCTCTCGCACATCGGGAAGGTAGATTACGATCTGCTTGTTCAGCGGCTTCTCTTTGCCCAGTATCTTGCTTACCATCTCCACCTCTGCCTCACCCTGAATACGGGCACCACCACTGCCGAAATCCGGGGACATCTCAATGAGCATTGGCAGTCTGAGGCGGCTCCACAGGAATCTTGGAACTGACTCGGAGATCAGCTTCAGCTCTGACTTGTCCATAATGAAAAAGGTGTTATCCTTTCCCCTGATTCCGGGCTTCTCCATTGCCAAGAGCTCGGTCAGATTGAGCCGCCTGTTTGGCAGGTGCTGATTCATCGTCTGGATGGTCTTGACCAGTATGTTCTTGTTTAATCCTCTTCCTTCTCCGGAAAACGCCATTGGAATCAATCTCTCTTCTTTTGACTTAAAGGTAATCGTTATGGATGTCTGAGAATGTATGCTGCACAGTGCTCTTCTTCAGGTTCAAGCACCTTCTGGCAGCTTTTGCCACATCATCCCTCAATTCCGCTGGGGCGTAGACGCCGAATCGCCAGGTGGCCCTCTGGGCTCTCTCCAGGATGCTGACCAGGGGGGAGACCATTCGCAGGGGTCTGGTCTCTTCCCCGACCAGGGCGGGAAAATTGCCTTCAGAGCTATCGGGCAGGGGTGGATTGTCCACCAAGATGCTGCCCGGATCCATTCCTGCCTCCGCAGCTATCTCCTGAGCGATGATCTTCTCGCTTACCCTCTGCAGCGAGGGCTCCAGGCTTTCCAGATCCACATAGACCGCTCTTTTGAATAGCTTGCGAGATCTTATGCGAGAGGCCATCTCTGCGGGATAGCCGTCCGCTATCTCCAGAGCGGTGAAAAGCTGGATGTCGTCCATCTCCTTCACCTTTGCGGCGCTGGAGATGCCATCTTCAATCATCCTTCTGATTCCTGAGGAGATCATGCACTCGGATATGCGGCAGACGTGATGGTAGTAGACCGCGGGGTGCATGAGCAGCCGGGAGATGAGAAGCGACGTTGCTGCCTGCACCCCACCAGCTTCCACCGCCAGCTGGCCCTGGTGAAGGGTCATCTTCTGCAATAGTCTCAGCCGGTCTATCACCCCATAGGCCACGCCGGTATAGTGGGCGTCCCGGATCAGGTAGTCCATGCGGTCGACATCGATCTCGCCGCTCACGATCTGGCCTTTGTCCTGGCCGTGGATGAAGGATTGGATATCGGTTGGCTTGAGGCCGTGTCTATCCAACACCTCCCCCAGCTCTCCTTTTTTCAGAATCTCGATGACGCTCTCGTGCTCTGTTCTCAGAAAGGGGGCCAGGGCTGACTCTGTGGCATGAGAGAGGGGGCCGTGGCCTACGTCGTGCAGGAGGGCGGCAGCGCCCACAAGCAAGCGATCATCCTCATCCAGGCCGAGGTGATCGGTGAGGTGAAAAGCCATATGGTAGGCTCCCAGGCTGTGCTCGAAACGGGTGTGGTTGGCCCCGGGATAGACCAGGTTTGCCAGGCCCAGCTGCTTGATCCAGCGGAGCCTCTGCATCTGAGGGGTATTGGCAATCTCCAGGGCCAGGCCCTCCAGCTTGACGTAGCCGTGCACCGGATCTCGGACCTCTGTCATCAAAGAAGCCTTTTAAATCCTGGACCTTAAAAATCTTGGCTCTTCGCGTTTTCTCAACAAGAGGATTTTCACTGAAAGAAAAGACCGCATTTACGCATTCTTCCGGGACGACGCCAGTCGACTCTTTCTTTAAACATCTATCTCAATCCAATCGACCGGCAAAAATCGCTATAAGGCCGCCCCTCAATTGCCAGGTACATGAATATCCCAGACCATGCCCATACCGCCAGGGCGAAGACTATGGTGAACACGAGAAAGAATGTCAGCATGATCAGCAGGCCAAGAACGAATAGCAGAATGGATATCGCTGCATATTTCAGGCGGGTGGTTTTGTCTATCTTCTCATACATCTGATTCCTTTGAATGAGCAATTGCAGGCTATCAACTTTGCGGAACTCTTTTTAAGCCCTTGGTACAAGGCCCTTGAGCTATGGGATCCGGCTCAACAGAACTGAAGGCAGAATATAAGGATAAAGAACAGGAATCGGGCAGCAAGAACCGCTACATCGTCCTGGTTTTAGTCCTGACCGGCGTCCTGATGGCCGTTCTCGATGGCTCAGTGGTCAGCATCGCCCTGCCCACCATAACCGAGCACTTCCGGGTGTCCATCGCCGAGTCCCAGATGATAATGACCGCCTATCTGGTGACGATCACGAGCTTGCTTTTGATATTCGGGAAGGTGGCTGAGCGGGTGGGAAAGGCCAGGCTCTTCATGCTGGGTCTGGCCCTCTTCACCTCTAGCTCTCTTGCCTGCGGCATCTCCACCAGCCTGGAGATGCTGGTCTTATGCCGGATCTTTCAGGCTACTGGAGGGGCGATGATGTTCTCCATAAGCGCGGCGATAATATTCCTCGCCTTTCCCAAGAGCGAGCAGGGCCGGGCCATGGGCTACATCGGATCGACGGTGGCCATTGGCAGCATCCTGGGGCCAACTCTGGGAGGCTTCATCGTGGACCTCTTGGGCTGGAGCTACATCTTTCTGATCAACGTGCCCATAGGCATAGTCCAGCTCCTCCTCTCTGCCAGATACCTGAGAATCGAGGAGACGAGATCCAAGAGCCTGGAGGTGGACTGGATAGGCGGCCTGACCCTGATCGCGCTCATCGTCTCCATGATGACATTTCTTGGCCAGCTCTCTTATGGCTTTGCCCCGACGCCGCCCATACTCCTCTTGGCCTTGATCTTTGTCCTATCCTTCTTCGGATTCATAATCAACGAGTCCAGGCAGAAGTCACCCCTGCTGGACCTTTCCATCTTCCGCTACCGGATGTTTGTCCTGCCCAGCATCAGCATGATCCTCTTTTTCGTGGCCAACCTGATGATAACCGTCCTCGGGCCGTTCTATTTTGAGGGGGTGAGGGGCTATACTGCTTCGCAGGTGGGACTGATCTTTCTTATCGTCCCGGCCATCACCGTCTTCGGAGCGCCCCTGACCGGTGCCGTATACGACAGGCACCAGTTCAGGTACCTGGCAGCTCTGGGAATGTCGATCATGGCCCTCTCCATGATCGCTCTGGGATTCCTGGCGATGAGCACGGCGAACGATATCAGACAGCTCTTGATCTGCTTCGTCTTCATGGGGTTGGGTGCCGCGTTCTTCCAGAGCCCCAACAATACCGAGCTGATGAGGTCCCTGCCCGTCTCCAAGATCAACATCGCCTCCAGCTTCACCGCCACCATCAGAAACCTGGGAATGGCACTTGGTGTCTCCCTCTCCGGCCTTCTGGTCTCGCTGCAGATGGCCCAGGCCGGTTACTATGGGACCATATCCGATGCCGGCCCTGCGATCCTCGCAAGCAGCATAAGCCGTGTGATGATGATCGCAGGGGGCTTATGTATTATAAGCGCCATTGTGGCCATATATAGAGGATCGAAAATGAAATAATACCAAAGGACTGACACTTGATTGACCTTAAACTTACCCCGAAAAATAGGTGAGTGTTCATGTCATCAACTTCCTAATTATCGGAGTATTCGTGACGTTCTGCGATCCCTATTTAATGGATATTCGTTTAAAGCTTGTTAGTGACATAACGATCGATTATGTAATTACAATATAACTTTATTTTAAGTTACAAAAAAAGAAATCATGCATACAACAGAAAGCAGGAAGATGCTTAAAGATCTTAAGAAGATGACCGGTATCGAGATGATGGTTTTAGAGAACTTGACATTATTGGACATAGTTGAAGCTAGAGACTTGGCCATCAAACTCGAGAGATCAATTATCGAGAAAAAGGATGCCATTAGAGTCTTGAAGGTGCAGGCAAGACTCGAGGATTTGAGCGTCTATTGTGTGAAGATGGAAAAGGTCGTGAGAAAGGGGAAGACTAAGATATACACATACTGGTATGCCTCTTGGAGGGATGGCCGGAAAGTTAAGAACGTATACATTGGCAGCACCAATAACCTGAGTTATATTGAGGCTCTGGCGAAGGCTCGAAGATTAAAGGCGACTTTTTTGGGTTTAGAGGCGTAAAATAAATTATATAAAAAATATTACGAATTTTTCTGTGACATCATTGGAGATTATTTTTGATTGCAACATACAAAAATTATTTTAGTTATAGATAATAATATTAGTGATAGCAATTCGGGATGTTCTTCAATTGCACCCGAAAAAAAGGTGAGCAACTATGGCAGATAATCAGGATATAGATAAAGGCGGTTGGGCAATATTCTATAGTGAGCTATGCAAGCAGATAAAAGGATTGGAATCAGATGGTGTAAAAAAATCATTCCAATTCGCAGGAATGCCAATGGAAGCCGCATGGTGGCAGGATACGGAATTTAATGCATATCAAATCATCGACCGCGAACCACAAGCTCTCGATGGTTACTATACGCCATCGTCCAAAAACATCCATTTAGACTATGGGACTTTTCTCAATAACGTGCGACTTAATGTGGCTCCACAAAATCCGGTAGTCACCCCCTTATGCGTTGATACTTTCAGGAACCACTAGCAACATCATCATCTCGTCAATAGTCCAGATATGATCAGTTATGCCAGCTGCCATAGCTGGAGATCTGGGATCCCATTGTCTTTGATCGCTATTGGATTCTTCTCGCAAGGATTTGAGAGGTCTTCCATAGTTATAAACCATATCCTCCAAGGCACAAGAAGCCTTAAGCATCTCCTCTTCTTTTGAGAATGATAAGGTTTTTCGAACCATTCTTCCATTCATTTGTCTCGAAGTTAGATTGGTCCTTTCGACATATGCGGTATTCAATCCCAAAAAACTTGGTACCTCGTTAGGATCTCCATAGACTACTCTGTGAGTGATGCGAATCAATCTTCCACCTGATCGATGCTTTGTAACCTGGAGACATCTCCATCCAGGCTGCGGTTGTTTTCGAGTTGGAGGTCTTCCCCTGCCAGCGTATTCAGGCGACTTCCCCCAGGTTTCAAGCATTGCTTCAGGATAACTATCATTTCCGTCGCTCGATATTGCAGGAGGTTCAATCGGATTGCAGCGATTCTTTATTTGCAGCATCATAGCCACTGCAACTTCCTCTTCATTCTTTCCTATCGCACGTCCCACTCTCAGCCTGGTATCGACATCTATCGCGGTACCTCGCCAGAATGTGCCTCGATCGACCTCTTCAGGATGGTTGCTTTTTCCCCCTTATGTCCTACATAGGTCCACATCGCATCGAGCTGAACTCGGGTCAGATGGTAGTTAGCCAGAAGCAAAGCCTCAATCTCTTCAACATGAGCCGATGCTTTGCGAAGCCAATCCACAATAGTCTCTTCCTTTATTCCTTTCACTCTATGGATGGCGGCAAGGCTATTTCTTTCCGCAAGCATAGCCAGACATTCGAGGATCTCTTTTGGGCTGTGATGCAGGCCATAAAAGATAGTCCCTTTATTTCCTACAAATACTCTGCCACATGTTTTGCATTTCAAACGTTGCGTGCCCTTGGAAGTGCGGCCGTATCGGACTATGTTTCCGTGATCCACTTTGCCATAGTCAGGACAGTCTTTATTCCAGCAAAACGAACCAGCAATTGCCAGTCTACCTGCCTTCATTGCATTCCCCAAGCTAAATATGCAATGAAGGAATATAAACTTAATTAGGGGGGACTACCCAAAATCCGGACTACGTTAAAACTGATGAAGCTCTAAAAGCTGCAAATGAAGGGCTGAGCAGCGCTAAAATCGATGCAAATAACAGGTACCAGGCATGGAAGAAGAACAATCCCACGCACTCTGAGGATTATCCGGACATAAAAACTGCAAAAGATTGGCTGAGTTCGGAAGGGTCTGCAGAAAACGAAAAGATCAAGGCAGCTCAGAAGAAGGTCGATGCCTATCAACAGGAAATCGCTCACTGGCAGGACGCCCAGAGCAAACCTCTCCAAGATGCCATCAAGAATTACAATGATCATAGCAAGAACTGGTGGACGATCACAGCCCCCAGTGGAGGCAATAGAGAAGTCCCCATTATGTCAATTACGCCTAATCTCAATACCGATCTGCAATCATGGAAAACTGGGCTTCGAAATTTCAATGAAATCAAGATCACTCGTGGCACTTCTGTGTATCAACACTGGAAGGTTTGTGGTGGTGCAGATGCCAGCTACTTTGATGGCTTTTTTGGAGGAAATGTTGGTGGCTCAATTACCTTCGACAGCGACGTTTGGGCGGATAATCAAATGGAGTTGACGATCGACTTGCAGGATGTCAAGCTGTACACGCTTGATCGCGCTGACTGGTGGATTGGCGGTATGCTAAGTGAATATAAAAATGGCCCGTTCTATGACTCACGCTTCACTCCCGCCACATTCTTCGGAGAAGACGGCACTTTGAAGCTGATCCCCAGTGCTGTGCTGGTGGGCTTCCGACCTAAGTGCGAACTTACCATCTCGGATTTTGTGTATTCCAGGCACAGCACAGATTGGGAAGGTCATGCTGGCATTCGCATCGGCCCATTTCAGATCAGCAGCAAGACGCACAAGGTAACAGTCATCGAAAATAGCGAAAAACATACCAAGACGATTACATTTGCGCCGACCGATGACCGACCGCTGATAATTGGGGTGTTATCCGATCTTAACCTGGCATAGATCATCTTAAGGATGCAAGTGTTGGGCTGATCCCGAAAGTCCGCAGGCCAAGAGATCATTCCGAGCAGGAATAAAGCTTAGGCTAGAACCGATATCTGGATGTGGAGTTTCGAAAAAGTCTTCCAACCCAACACAGCATCCTGCGAAGCACGCTTCGCAAGAATCCGGATACAAGGGAATATATTACCAAATCGAAATTTAAACTAGGAGACAGACTATGTCAATACTTAAAGGCTATGCTGTAGCGACAGGGGCTCCCGGAGCCGATCATACCTATGTGAAATGCGATAATCCCGCATTTTCTTGGCCTTGCTGGGGAAGAGACTCGGGTGGAAAAGAAATCTGCAGTGGAAGTGGTTATGCCTCTGTTGCAGACTGCATATCTCAGCCAAGTTCCCACGCGGGCATCATATATGCGGTTACAGGGGTTTGCCATCAGACGGCAAATCGGATTCTATTTCCCGCAGAAGAAGTCGTTGTATCAAAGGCTGGCGGTTATTCCGCATCTGTTTTATTGTATGGAACCTACGGCACTAATCATAAAGAGTGGATCGGAAGGCTAAAAAAATGTGAAGATGCAAATGCAAAGAGATTATCAGAGTCGCCTGAAATCGAGACCCCAATAACTTCGCCAGAGAGTGCATATATTCAAAAAGTGATCGGCATCTATTCAAAGGCCGAACGTACAGATGAGAGATTTGACATTACTCTCCTGGGAAAAGAACTCCAATTGATGATGGAGTTTCGTCTCGGCGGGATTCTTGACTTAGAAGAGGTTGACTCGGCCACAAAGCTTCAAGCGAATTTCCTCGAGATCAAGCATGAGATGGATCAGGACTTTTTGGGCGGAAAAATCAGCATTGAGAGATATGTCCATGATGCAAATGAGGGCATTGGAGATTTCTTGAGGCAGTTGGCAGAAGTGTTAGGAAAAGACCAATTCTATAAGGTGTTCGGCTTAGCTCCACCCACCGGAAGCTTCGCTCTCATCGATCTTGAAATCGCCAAGAGAGCTCATTCGCGCAAGTAAAGAATGTATTCAAGCCAGGCTGGAAATATGAACCGCCAACCTGGTTCTTTCACTATTTATTTTTATAATTTATGGACGGAATATTGTCTTCTAGCTATCGGATGAATCTCTCTGCAGGCAGCAGCCACGCAAATTCAGGCCGTTGACAGCAGAATGCTGAAGCATGCATTGTTCCGACGCACCGAGGACGTCTTGACCTCTAAGTCGAAGTGAGCTTAAAATGTGAATCGATTGCTTTTTATGCACCCTTGCCATCACTGAATCAGGTTGATCATCAATGTCCGGTTACTGGGACCCTCATATTGAGCGCATGCCCCTTGAGGACCTGCATTCCCTTCAGGAGGACAGGCTCAAGTTCGTAGTGCGCTATGTGTACGACCACTCCGCCTTCTACCGGCAGAGGTTCAAAGAGGCAGGCATAACGCCAGAGGATATCAAGACCCTGGCAGATGTGGCGAAACTGCCTTTCACCAAAAAGGCAGATCTGCGAGACAACTATCCCACAGGCATGTTCAGCGCCCCCAAAAATCAGGTGGTGCGCTACCATGTTTCCAGCGGCACGACGGGCAAGCCGACGGTGGTCGGCTACACCAGGGGCGATATCGAGACCTGGTCTGAGTCGCTGGCCAGGGCGCTGACATCCTTGGGGCTCTCCCGGGATGACGTGGTCCAGGTGGGATACGGCTACGGCCTTTTCACCGGCGGCCTGGGGCTGCACTATGGCGCAGAGCGTATGGGCGCTGCCGTCCTGCCCGTCGGCACGGGCAACACCGAGCGGCAGATCGAGCTGATGCAGGACCTGGGCACCACAGCCATCGCCTGCACACCATCTTATTTCCTGCACATCATGGAGGTGGCAGAGAAGATGGGCGTCTCCATCAGGAACGATACCCAGCTTAAGGTGGGCATCTTCGGGGCGGAGCCCTGGTCTCTTGAGACCCGCAAGAGAATCGAGGCTAATACGGGAATCAATGCCTATGACATCTACGGGACGAGCGAGATCTCAGGGCCTCTTTTCACCGAATGCCAGGCGAAGAACGGCATCCACGTCTGGGGAGATATGTTCCTCACCGAGGTGGTGGATCCGGATACCGGCGAGCCGGTAGCTGAGGGGGAACAGGGTGAGCTGGTCTTCACCACCCTGCACAAGTTCGCCCTGCCGCTCATCCGCTATAGAATTGGCGACCTCTCCGTAATGAGCAACGAGGTCTGTGAGTGCGGCCGAACCCACCCGCGTATCATGAGGATCATGGGCCGGACGGACGACATGCTCATCATCCGGGGAATCAACGTCTTCCCCAGCCAGGTGGAGTCGGTGCTGATGAGAATTCCCGAGGTGGGAGACCACTGGGAGATAATCGTCGACCGCAAGGGGCCTTTGGATATGATGACCGTGCGCGTCGAGCTGACAGAGTCCGGCTTCTCGGATAAGATCGGCGACCTGATGAAGCTGGAGAACAAGGTCTCCAAGGAGCTGAAAGGTGTGCTGAACATAGCGGCAAAGGTGGATCTGGTGGAGCCCGGAACCATCCCCCGATCCATGGGCAAGGCCAAGAGAGTGACAGACAACAGAAAGGTTTAGAATAAGTTTAGAATAAGTCTTAGGAGGCTATTATAGATGTCAGAGATAAAACAGGTTTCGCTCTTTGTGGAGAACCGGCCGGGAAGGACGGCAAAGGTTGCCAAGACGCTATCGGATGCCGGGGTGAACATCCGCGCCCTCACCATCGCCGAGGCAGGAGATTTCGGGGTCATTCGCATGGTCTTAGACGATGCTGAGAAGGGGTACAAGGTCCTGAAGGAGAACGCCTTTACCGTCTCCATGACCGATGTGCTGGCGGTGGAGATGAAGGATCAGCCCGGTGGCCTGTATGAGATCGTCAATACCCTGGGAGGGAATTTGGTGAATGTGGATTACGCCTATGCCTTCGTCACCGCCAAAGCGCAGAGAGCCATGCTCATCCTGCGGGTGGACGATATCGCCAAAGCCCGCAAGGTCCTGAGCGACAAGAACATCAAGATCGCCACCAAAGAGGAGATCCAGGCCATCTGACGGCCTGGACGGTCATTTTTTTAATCAGCTTTCTGTTCATCATAGTCTCACAAAATTCTTATATATTAATCGCCAATTCGGCCGAACATGAAATCTCTTGCCGCCTTTCTGACCGGCATCGTTCTGCTGGCCTGCCTTGCTTTGCCTGTATCGGCTCTGGAATCAAGTGTCCTGACGATCTGCGATAAGAACCTCTCCATTGACATTGGGCCGAGCTACGAGATCGTCAGCAGCAATGTTGATGCCAGCAGCAGCGGGATGATATCCAATGACTTCTTCATCAACGACACCGCCCAGACGGGGTCTGCCTTTGTATCCATACTGACCATATTCGACGAGATCCTCACCAAGATGAATCCAGACGCTCTGTCCGAACTCTTCCTCATCGGAGGGGTGGAGGCTGCAAAGGAAAACGGCGATACAGAGATCGGCAAATGGATGGCTGCTGATAGCAGAGGCAGAAATGTTAGCGTCACCACAATGAGTTCTGGGGATGAAGACGCTCAGATGCCCCATGGAGTCTACAATATCTCTATCTGGAACCTGGATAGTACGACTTATGCTTTGCTGGTATCGTCATTTGATGAATATAACACCACCCAAATAATTAAGACTCTGACCGTCAGCTAGGCGGTGGATGCATCAGATCTCTTACTTTTTTCGAGCCACTCATTTGCAGGTAGTCACCCCCTTATGCGTTGATACTTTCAGGAACCACTAGCAACATCATCATCTCGTCAATAGTCCAGATATGATCAGTTATGCCAGCTGCCATAGCTGGAGATCTGGGATCCCATTGTCTTTGATCGCTATTGGATTCTTCTCGCAAGGATTTGAGAGGTCTTCCATAGTTATAAACCATATCCTCCAAGGCACAAGAAGCCTTAAGCATCTCCTCTTCTTTTGAGAATGATAAGGTTTTTCGAACCATTCTTCCATTCATTTGTCTCGAAGTTAGATTGGTCCTTTCGACATATGCGGTATTCAATCCCAAAAAACTTGGTACCTCGTTAGGATCTCCATAGACTACTCTGTGAGTGATGCGAATCAATCTTCCACCTGATCGATGCTTTGTAACCTGGAGACATCTCCATCCAGGCTGCGGTTGTTTTCGAGTTGGAGGTCTTCCCCTGCCAGCGTATTCAGGCGACTTCCCCCAGGTTTCAAGCATTGCTTCAGGATAACTATCATTTCCGTCGCTCGATATTGCAGGAGGTTCAATCGGATTGCAGCGATTCTTTATTTGCAGCATCATAGCCACTGCAACTTCCTCTTCATTCTTTCCTATCGCACGTCCCACTCTCAGCCTGGTATCGACATCTATCGCGGTACCTCGCCAGAATGTGCCTCGATCGACCTCTTCAGGATGGTTGCTTTTTCCCCCTTATGTCCTACATAGGTCCACATCGCATCGAGCTGAACTCGGGTCAGATGGTAGTTAGCCAGAAGCAAAGCCTCAATCTCTTCAACATGAGCCGATGCTTTGCGAAGCCAATCCACAATAGTCTCTTCCTTTATTCCTTTCACTCTATGGATGGCGGCAAGGCTATTTCTTTCCGCAAGCATAGCCAGACATTCGAGGATCTCTTTTGGGCTGTGATGCAGGCCATAAAAGATAGTCCCTTTATTTCCTACAAATACTCTGCCACATGTTTTGCATTTCAAACGTTGCGTGCCCTTGGAAGTGCGGCCGTATCGGACTATGTTTCCGTGATCCACTTTGCCATAGTCAGGACAGTCTTTATTCCAGCAAAACGAACCAGCAATTGCCAGTCTACCTGCCTTCATTGCATTCCCCAAGCTAAATATGCAATGAAGGAATATAAACTTAATTAGGGGGGACTACCCATTTGCAGGAAGTCTTTTAAGAGCAGTCCGGCCTTAGCCGAACATCGCCCCTATCCCTGCTTCTGCCGCTTCTGCCTCATCCCGGAAGGCTTTTAGCAGGGCCTTGCCCTCCTCGCCCTTGAGTTCCTCGGCTGCCGTATCTGCCAGGAGCTTTTTGGCTTCTGCTGCCAGCTCGTCCTTGACTTTGATGTAGATGCACATGCCATCTTTGTCCAGGCCCATGGCTTTGCAGTCCCTCACCGTGGGCCCCAGGCGCTTCCAGAACTCCTCGTCCAGCATCTTCTGCATATCTTTGCTTTTATCCATGGGATAAATATATACCAATTCCATTTTATTACGACTCCTCTTACAGATCCTTCAATGCCTTCTTCAGCATCTCTGTGCACTCGTCCATGAGCTCAGCTGCCCGGTTTATGTCCTGGGCGGCCAATTCACTCACCCTGGCAACCTGAGCCGCCCTCTCCCGAAAAGAGGTGCTATGGCTCTGGTTATGCTCTATCCAGTGCTCCAGGAGGTGCTCTACCTCATGGCGGTTCAGGTCGTGGCCCTTTGAATCATGGCTATGATCATGGCTGTGCATAATTAAATCAGCTCCAGACCCATGATGATCCTTTCCCTCATTTGAACCTTGCCTTCAGGCTCTGAAGAGCGGCAAATGAGTTTGGTCAGACCACCTTCTCCAGCTCTTCCCGGCCGAGCATATGCACCTGGACCATATGATGAGGATGATAGCGCATCTTCGCCTCCCGGATCCCCTCCACACCCATATCGCTCTCCCGGTTGATATAGGTGTATTTTTTGGCCAGGATTTTGGCCGTCTCGGCATTTATCGCCCGGTAGATTCCTTTGCAGTCAGGGAGCCCCTTCTCGAAGTGGACCAGCGCTGTATCCTCGTTTTGCCCCTCAAAGAGGGATATGGCCCCGATCTTTCCCTCCGAGCGGATGGCTATTCCCGACAGCTCAAGCTCCCGATAATGGGCCAGGGCAAAGCACAGGGCATCCTTCTCCGATGCCAGATCCGGGTTTGAATCGCAGTCCTTCCACTCGCACCACTGCTCTACGAAATCGTTTATCTCCTCGATATTATCTGTCCCCAACTCCTCGACCAGGGGACTGCAGGTCTTCATGAACTGGTTGAGCTGGCGCCTGATGGTCGAGTATCCCTTTCCAGGCAGATGGGCCAGATCATTCGCCAGATAGACATAATCAAAGTACATCCTCTCGGGCTGAAACTGCAGCTCCGGATAGATACCGCTTATCCATTCCAGCGTCTCCTGGTCCAGCACCACAAAGGGCCTCGTCTCATCGCTCTTCAGAGCGAGGGCCAGAACCTCATGGAGGAGATCCGGATTTCTTGGCCCGATGGGAGGACGGTAGCGGGTCTTGCCGGCAATGGTGCTGGAGAGGAGCACGCAGTCCTGGACAATAGCATACCGGTAGTTGGCGTAATAGTTCCAGCAGACCATGTTGGTGAAGGTGTTGTCGCTGTGCCTCTGAGGGAACCGGCGGTAGTGCTGGACGAAAAAGTCCCTGTCCGAGAGCGTCACCGGCTTGAAGTCGCAAGAGCTCAGCACCCTTGGCCCTCCCAATCCAGGAGCATGGGCACATGCCCAGGCATTTTGCGAAATCCAATTGAATCGTAAAAGTCCTCCTTTCCCGGCTCGGCGATCAGGCCCACCCAGGCGATTTTCCTGGCTCTGCACCCCTCTATAAGCTTCTCAATTATCATCCTGCCTAATCCCATATTCTGCCAGTCGGCTAAAACCACCAGATCCTGAATGTACCCATCTGAGACCCCATCGGAGATCACCCGGCCCATACCCACTGCCCTGCCACTCCTTCCGTCAACCGCCACTGCGAATAGAAAGCTTCCCTGAATCAGGTCATTGAGATGAGATGGGTCCATGTACTCCCTCCACCAGCCGCCGGCCCGGTACAGCTCCACTATGTCCTCTTCTTTCCAGCGGCTGACGAATTCGACCACTACACAATTGTTATTGTCTAAAAGGCTTTTGTCCGGCAATGAGTCTACCCCTAATATTAAAGGAAAATTGAAAAAGCCGAGGAAAGATGGGTGATTGAACCGAGTTTGTTATCCAATCCCCGCACTCTCCACTGCTATTCTTATGTCGGAAGTTCTCGACGCTCCGGTTTTTGCTTCAAGCGTATATATCAGCTCTCTCTACCTCTCTGGAGGCCTTCTTGCGCAGCTCCCTGGCCATTGATGAATAGTATTTCATCGTATCCGCAGTCACCGAGGGCCCAATCTCCTCTAAGGCGGCAAGGAAATGCTTCTGGCTGATCCTGGTGGCGGCCATATCCTCCCTGAGGGCCAGGCGCCCGGCCTTTCTGACCAGAGAAGCGATGTCTGCGCCCGTATACTGATCAGTCTGCTCGAGCAGCTCCTCGACGTCGATATCATCTGCCAGGGGCGACTTTTTCAGATGGACCTGGAAGATCTTGCGCCGGGACTCGCGGTCCGGCACGGGCACCAGTATCAGCTCATCGAACCTTCCCGGCCTGAGAAGAGCAGGATCGATGATATCCGGCCGGTTGGTCGCTCCGATCACCACCACTCCGTGCAGCTCCTCCAGGCCGTCTATCTCGCTTAGAAGCTGGTTGACTATCCTCTCGGTGACATGGGGCTCGCCCATCGCTCCCCCTCTGACGGGGACCAAGGCATCCAGCTCGTCTAAGAATATGATGGAAGGAGCAACCTGCCTCGCCTTCCTGAATATCTCTTCTACTCTCTTCTCGCTCTCTCCGTACCACTTGGACAGCAGTGCGCTCCCTTTGACGGTTATGAAGTTCGCCTCGCTCTCATTGGCCACCGCTTTTGCCAGCATGGTCTTTCCCGTGCCCGGCGGGCCGTAGAGCAGGATTCCCTTGGGGGCATCAATGCCCAGGCGCTGGAAGCTTTCCGCATTGCGCAGCGGCCATTCAACTGCTTCCACCATCAGATCCTTGACCCTCTCCAGGCCACCTATGTCCTCCCAGCTCACATTGGGGACCTCCACCAGGATCTCTCTCATCGCCGAGGGCTGAATCTCCCGCAGGGCGGCCTCGAAGTCGCTCTTCTGCACTATGAGCCGGTCCAAGATCTCCTTGGGAATGGTGGGCTCGTCCAGATCGATCTGTGGCAGGATACGCCGCAGGGCGTTCATCGCCGCCTCACGGCTGACCGCAGCGATGTCCGCTCCCACGAAGCCGTAGGTCTCTATTGCATAGTCCTCCAGGACCACGTCCTCGTGCAGGGGCATGCCCCGGGTATGGATCTGGAAGATCTCCAGCCTTCCTTCCATATCCGGAACGCCCAGCTCGATCTCCCGGTCGAACCTTCCCGGCCGGCGCAGTGCCATGTCCAGGGCCTCGGGACGGTTGGTTGAGCCGATGACTATGACGTTCTTCCTCTCCTTCAGCCCGTCCATGAGAGATAAGAGCTGAGCTACCACCCTCCGTTCCACCTCTCCAGTGACATCTCCTCTCTTGGGGGCGATGGAGTCCAGCTCGTCTAAGAAGATGATGGCGGGAGTGTTCTTCTCCGCCTCCTCGAACAGGTCTCTGAGGGCTTTCTCGCTCTCCCCATAGTACTTGGACATGATCTCCGGGCCGTTGATGCTTATGAAGTAGGCGTCGCTCTCATTGGCCACTGCCTTGGCCAGCATGGTCTTTCCCGTGCCGGGCGGGCCGTGCAGCAGCACTCCTTTGGGCGGATCGATGCCCAGGCGGTCGAAGAGCTCTGGATGCTTCAGCGGAAGCTCAATCATCTCCCGGACCTTGGTTATCACCGGCTTGAGGCCGCCGACGTCCTCGTAGACCACTGAGGGCACGGAGCGTTCAGGCGTCTCCACCGCCTGGGGCAGGAGCTCTATGTCCGTCCCCTCGGTGATCTTGACGATTCCGCCCGGGCTGGTGGAGACCACCCGGAGCTTGATCTCCCCCAGGCCAAAGGCCTGAGCACCAAGAAAGCCCCGGAAGATCTCCTCGAACATGGTCTCCCTGCCCATGGAATCGGTGGGGGGCTTTCTCACGCTGGTGGTGGAGATGACATCGCCTCTTAATAGCGGTCGGCCGTTGAAGACCTTGGTGAGGACATCGCCCGGGGCGAAGATCTGCATGCCCTGGGTGACGGGGGCCAGCGTTACATGCTTGGCCTCTTCCCAGGTCGCCCTCTTGACCTCTACATACTGACCGATGCTTGTTCCGGCATTGGATCGAATTAGACCGTCCATTCTGATCATGTCGATGCCCTGGTCCTGAGTGTAGGCGCTCACGGCCAGAGCAGCTGTGGGTCGCGATCCGATTATCTCCACTACATCCAGGGGACGGATGCCGATTCGTTCCATGAACTCGTCGCCCATCCTGACAATGCCCTTTCCTACATCGCCCTGATTGGCCTCAGATGCCTTCAGCCTAACGGTTTCTCCTTCGGTCATTTCTCTTATGCACCTGCTTATCTGATCAGTATTGGGGTTTCTATTTTTTAAGTAGTTTGCTATCTTGAGTTAGAGTCCATATTGGCTGGCAATTCTCTCTTATTCCAGGGAGATGACCATAATAGTTGGAGCCTATTTGCAGAAATCTCTTATTCCAGAGGTCTGTAAATGATCTCCTGGCCTCCAATGCGGCCAATATCGATGGCGCCTTGAATAATCCTTTTCGCAGCCAGGGATTGCGGGGCTAAAAAGTTGGTGTACGCATCATCTTCCGCCGTTTACGGAGATGAGCCTGCGCGGGCCCAAGCGCAAGGACCTGATGCCCGATCCACTGTATCCTTATGCTGCGGGCAAGATCACAGGCGAATATTATGCTAGGGTCTCTCTGGGCTCTATGGATTAAGGACGGTATGCCTGCGATTTTTTAGTGTTTATGGGCCCAGGCAGGATCCGGCTTCAGAGTATTCGGCTGTCGATTCCCATTTTCATCTTCGTGGGACTTGGATTGGGTTGATGTACGAGAAGCCAAGGCCGGGGGACATCCAGGATTCTCTAGCGGATATATCCGCGGCAAGAAATGAACTTGGATACGAGCCCGGAATACAGGCCTTATATCAGGGTTAAAGGAGACTGTGGTTGGTTTAGGGGATGACAGAGAAAAGAAGCATAATTCAAATCAGGACATGCCCAGACGCTCTTTTATCGCCCGGATATCGGCCTGCACCAGCCTGAATTGCGCTGCGTATCCCGGCTGGATATCCTCTCTCATGCCTTTGATTTCTTCATGAATCTGAGGTATTATGTCGGTGTTCTTCCTTACAACTTTCATATCGCCCTTCATCTCTTTCATATCGCCCTTCATCTCTTTCATATCACCCTTCATCTCTTTTATATCGCCCTTCATCTCTTTCATATCACCCTTCATCTCTTTCAGATCATCCCTCATATCCAATAGCAGCGGGATAGCCTTGTTTAGCTGGATTGCGGTGCAAACCTGGGCATATTCTCCTGTCTTCATGACATTGCTATTGGTATCCTCAAATACGATGCTCGATACCAGGGAGTGCTCCGGCCTTTGGCTCTCTGCTAGCTTCTTGAAGGCTGCAATTGCTTCTTCATTTCCCTCGATCAGGGCCACTACCTGCTGTTCATTTCCCTTCATAGTATTGCGGGCGTTGAAACCATCCAGACCCTGGTCTATGGCACTGGTCATGAGAAAATATCTGTAGCCCACGTTGTGCACGTTTTCGCCGGTGATTGTGACTTTTAGCTTCATGCTATCCATAAACATATTGCTTGAACTATTTGGCAGTTTCGCTGATCTTCATAATTGCTTATATCTTTGTATTGTCTTCATGCGGTTGCTCTCGAATATCTCAACACTTTTCAGCTTTTATCATGAATGGGCATTCAACTGGGGGATGATTCAGAGATTAAGGCTAAAGCTGCGATTCATCCAATCCAATGCAACTGCAGGCTGAGCAGCCTTCGCATTCGCCATAGAGCAGTTGATCTTTCAGTGAGGCATATTCTGAATTGGTTATCGATCCGGAATTGAGCAAATATCTATAATGCTGCAGCTTTTGGACCTTTTCGTTAATCTCCCTCAAATACTCCGGGTTATCCAAATCGCCCAGCTTTCTGGGAAGCAAAAAGCGTCTATTGCTTGAACTCCATAGCTCTGGTTCGATGATTCTGATGGTTCTCAGAAGGGTAGCAAGATCAGCACCTAAGTTATCTGCAATTATTCTCATGATTTTTCTGCCCCCAAATTTCAGGTAAGTATCGTTGATCCCAATTAAAAACCTTTCCCCGTCTGGATGATTGATCCAAGACAAGATAGCAAGAAAATGGTGGTTAGTTGATTAAATTTTTCCAAAAAATCGAAAAAATAAATGGATAATGACTATTAAGAAAATTTCATACTCGTCGACAGCTATGCATTCATGTTCTGACAAGAAATAATATTTAATTTTCTCTTTTATAATGCGAAAAGATATTGAATAAAGGATTGAGCGAAGACTGGATTGTTCGCATAGCTGCTCTTTAGGCCTCTGTGGTTCCGTCCGTTAGTTTGCAGCCCCGGCACCGTGCACTGCAACCGCAAAACCACACAGAAGCAGAGGACAAAAAAAGCGGAATTAAACCACAAAGAACACAAAGATCACAAAGGACGCGCAAAGCCCGGTCTTTTTGACCTCCAATTCATGATACCGATTTGATGACATATCAATAAGAATCAAAAAAGATATCAATTAATGAAAGCACGGGTCAGGGGAGGAGCAGGAGTCATCGGCTCTAATTTGGTATGGGCGCTGGTTGGCCAGGGCAGCGGATGCATTCGCAGCGCTGCGGGAGGAGGGACGCAGATCGCAATGTGCGCGGCGATATAGGTGACCACTCCCACCAATAAATTGGCGGGCATCTAGGCTTTAGCCACAGACTGTAGCCCCAGTCTGAGAATGTTTATAGCGGCGTTATGGTCCCTGTCCAGAGTCAGACCACAGAAAGAACATCTGTGGACTCTTTCTGATAGATCTTTTTGAACCACTTGACCGCAACCAGAGCATATTTGAGATGTGCCATTGGGATTCACTAGTTCGACACGTTTACCGGCCCATTCTGCCTTGTAAGACGTGGTAGTTATCAGTTTGTTCCAAGCAGCATCTGTAATATGCTTTGCAAGACAATGATTCTTGACCATGCCCTTGATATTCAAGTCTTCGAAGGCTATCAAGTCATAGGATTTAACCAGGGATATGGAGAGCTTTTGAACAAAATCATCCCTCTTGTTGGTAATTCTTTCATGAACCCTATGAACCACTTTTAAGGCTCTAGCCCTTTCCGGTGTTCCTTTTTCTGCATTTGATAGCTTTCTCTGAGCCTTTGCCAGAGCATTTTCTTCATGAACAAAGAATCTTGGATTATCTACCTGCTCGCCATTGGATAGGGTGATGAAGCTTTTTAAACCCACATCAACGCCTATTGATAATCCCGTCTTAGGAAGAGGTTCATCTGGTTCAACTTCAACCAGGAAGGATACAAACCATTTCCCAGTAGGCATTCTTCTGATATTAAGCCTCTGGATTTCTCCATCTACAGCTCTATGAAGCTTGATCTTGATATGCCTCGACTTCGTCGAGGCTGCCATCGATGCAATCGTGGCATCTCCGATCTTGGATAACCATAGTTTGCCAGGCTTCAGGGAAAAGCCTGATTGAGTATAGGTGAAGCTATCGTACCTGCCATAGCCCTTGAACCTGGGATATCCTGGGTTTTCTCCTGCCTTGACTCTTCGGAAGAAGGCTTGATAGGCCAAATCAACTCTTTTGACGACTTCCTGTAGAACCTGAGAATGGACTTGCTTCAATTCGGGCTTTTCTTCTTTCCATCCTGGCAAAAGCTTCTTGGTATCGTAATAGGAGAGAGATTTGCTTTCTTGCTCGTAAGCGTTCATCCTGATGGCTATTACTTCGTTATAGGTCCATCTGCAAAGCTCCAAGGCGTCATCCATCTTGGTTCTCTGAGATTTTGTAGGATAGATCCTATAGCGAAGCACCTTCAGCAAATCACTTCACCTTTTGCATCTCTACATAGCGTTCTATTACATCTTTGGTCGCATCTCCACAGGTGCCAACATAATAAGACGGATTCCAGAGATGTCCATCCAAAAGCTGATCTCTTAGTTCAGGATGCTTTTCAAAGAGCTTCTTTGCCGTAATGCCTTTGAAGATCTTGGCAATGTTAGCAGGAGCAAATATAGGATGAGCCGTCACAAAGAGGTGAACGTGATCGGGCATAATCTCCTGATTGATCAATGTAATACCCTTCTGCTTTGCTATCAATTCATGCAACCAATGAAGGTCTTCGGCGATTGAACCAATAAGAACCTTCCTTCGATACTTTGTTGACCATACGAAGTGGTAATACACATTATAGACGCATCCTCTTGCGCGTATCCAATGCCCTTGTTTATTCATCCTGAACTATACATATAGTGACCATATGCATATATATCTATCGGTAGGCACGGGCTGTATCCCGCCTTTGAAAAAGCGGGGATTAGCCCTGAGTTCGTCCTAAATATATACCAAACATCTAGAACATAGAGGACGATTCAACAATGATCCGGCTGGCGGCTTTCTTATCGGGCAGAGTGCCGGGGGTCGGATACAGGGTTAAAGCAATCACTCTTGCCGATGAGATGGATCCGGCCGGCATTATCCAGGACCGCCTTGATAAGAGTGTTGGCAGTGTCCTGGTGATTGCTGAGGGAAAGAAGAAGGACGAATCTGAGTGGTTCACCTCAGCAATTGCAGTCAAGAACGCACTCATCCATGCGGATAATGTCGATGCCCAATACTCTCAGGGATCAGGACAACACTCAGCTTTCCGGAAGATTGCAGGTCCAAAAGAGGTCAGAGAGCGTCTTCCTGATGGCGTCGAGATAGTCAACTACCGCTTCCTGAAGGGCGCGGCTTGCCTCTACGCAAAAAGTCGCGAGGCGTAAGGGTGGCTGACTCTTCATGCTGACTACACTGTGGCACATATTCGCGTGCTGGCACCCCAGGTACGGGAGGAGAGGTTCATTTGTCATCTTATCACCTAGATCGGTTGCCCGATCTCATATGCCTCCGATACCGTGTCCCTGTATTTGCTTGTACGAGTCAGTTAAGCTGTTGTCTGTTCCTCGTCAAAACGAGGGGAAGTAAATAGCTTACGGGAGAGCCCAATTCCTCCCCACCCTGAAGGATGGGGACTCTTTGAGCAACGTGTTGAAGGAATGCAAATCGACATCAGGAGTCTTACTGTCAGCGTTGACAACCTGACTGACCTCACTGAGGAGAGCTTCGAAAACCTTAATACCACCACAAAGAATGGATTCGGGAACCTGGGCGGCAAGATGGACCAGACGCCAAACAGGCAGGAAGAGACCAATAGAGAAAGGACTAATCTGATGAATATGATGACACCCCATATCCAACGGAGATCTCGCCAACTAGGCACAGAGCTTACAGAGACGTGATTGGGAGCATTTCTCACCGAAATGGCCTTAGCGATTAAACATGATGTCGAGCAGGACGGATAGCGGGATATAAGAGAACGCATGCATAGTGTGCCCAAAAGAGAAAACAAGCGAAGTGACAGCGAACCATGCAGGGTGTATACATAAAATGAGCAAAGCCAATAAAATATATAATCATGCTTTGAACTTATCAAGAAGGAAGGCCTTCTTATTTTTTCAAAAAATGGGACTTCATTTGACACCAAACCATTTCTACATCCCGATTCCTGACACGAGAAAGTTGAAAATGGATTTATGGAAAGAACCGTCGGACCTCAATGGTATTGATATCAACGAGGAGGAACAAATTAAGCTTCTCGCGATGTTTTCCTCGAAATTTAAAGATGAATATGAAAAGATTCCCAGAGATAAAACATCGATTCCTCATCAATACTATTTAAATAATGGTGCTTTTGAATCGGTAGATGCTGAAATCTTGTATTGCATGATTCGACATTTTAAGCCCAGAAAGGTATTCGAGATAGGATCAGGATATTCAACCCTATTGGCCGCTCAAGCGGTTTTAAAAAATGAGGAAGAGGGTTATGATAATTGTGAGCTGATCGCCTTTGAACCTTATCCGAATGATACCCTGAAGTCTGGCTTTCATGGACTTTCAAAGCTTGTTACTGCAAAAATTCAGGACGTTCCGTCGTGCAGGTTTAATGAACTAAATAAGAATGATATACTGTTTATCGACTCAAGCCATGTATTGATGATTGGAAGCGATGTCCAGTACGAATATCTCAATATAATGCCAAAACTTAAAAAAGGGGTTTTGGTTCATATTCATGATATATTCTTGCCCGCGGAATATCCCAAAGAATGGATATTAGAGGACTTCAGATTCTGGAATGAGCAATATTTATTACAGGCATTTCTAATTTATAATCAGGCTTTTGAAGTATTATGGATGGGAAACTACATGAACCTTATGCATTCTAATGAATTGGAGGCGGCTTTTAGTTCTTATAAGAAGGGGAAAATTTCTCCGGGGAGTTTTTGGATGAGAAAGAAAATATGAGAGACTCTTTGCTGTTTCCGATTATTTATTCCCGTAAAACCGCCATTATTCAAATTATCCTCCCCCATATAGTAGTACATTGTCCAACATGATGAAATTACGGTTAATTGAAGGCTATATCAGCCGTCACTGGATTGAGGTTATGAGAGATCGATCGATTAATTTTAAATCCAATTAAGGATAATAGGATCTCGATATGTTTGCAGAATACATTCAAGCAGCTTTAGAGCGGGCCGAATATGAGGTAATGGAAGATGATGAGCCTGAGCCTTATTACGCTCATGTGCCAGATCTTCCTGGTGTATGGGCTACAGGCAGGACCTTCGAGGATTGTCGCAAGGAGCTAGTTTCCGTTATTGAGGGATGGATCGCTTTGAGGCTGAGATTTGGAGATCCAATACCACCTATTGATAGCCATACGATAAATGCTTCCTCGGAGCCCATTTGCATTGTCTAATAGACTTACTCCGGTTTCAAGGAGAGAGCTAATCAGGCGGCTAACTTGCATGGACTTCGAAGGTCCGTATCCCGGGGGAGACCACGAATACCTGGCGAGGAGTGGTATTTATGTGAGGATTCCAAATCCACATCATGGTGAGGATATAAGTGTCAGGCTCTTATCCAGAATTTTGCGTGATGCCAAAATAAGCCGTAAGCTACTCCGGCCTGAAGACCGGAGCTTTCAGCAGCCCCGATCTGGTCTGTTCCAAAAATCAGAGACCAGATCGGACCTCCAGGCCAGCCTACATGCAGCGACGATCTGCAGAGGTCCCAGTCTTGCTGGAACATTGGCCTCAGATCTGCCAAAGACGGCTTCAAATCGTGTTTCGACCGCACCCTTTCGGGCAAGAGTCTGGCAGAGCCGTACAGGATCAGCATCAAGCGGTTTACCGCGTGGGTGCCTAAGATGCCCAAGTACAATACAGGAGATGGATTTGACATGTTAAATATGTATGCAGAGCACAGCGAAAGTAATGGGTGGGGCACGCTCCTCCCCGGCCTAAAGACCGAGGCTTCCGCTGCCCCTATACCCCGGAGCGATCTGTGAACTACTATCCGAACTTCGGCCAATCTGCCTCGGTTCTATTTCTATGACGCTTCCAAGCTTTCCTTTATGAAAGCTATCCAATAATCGAGCCGGGATTATTAACCAAAGAGGCACAGAGTTCACAGAGACGCCCAGCATTCCTTTCCATTCAACCTAAGAAAGCCAACCCAATTGCTTCTGGGATAGTCGTCTCCGTTCGTTCGTCCTCCGTGCGCTCTCTTGACTCTGCGGTTCTATTCCCGTTAAACCCCCTGGATTCCACCATCGCTCTACGATTCCCACACAGAGCCATAGAGCCGAGCAATTCCCCCCTTTTTCTCCTGAGACCATTTGTCCTTCGTGTGCTCGTGGTTGATTCCTGCAGATCGCCATGGCAATAATCGATCGAAATCTTTTTAAATCTTTGTAATGATCATACTCTCTCAAAAGGCAAATAATATTAAAATGAATTGCATAGTTCTCTGGGAGCTATTCTCGGTCATCATCTGAATTGAGGTTGTGATAAGAGGGGATGGCCAGATAGCTCGGGCTTTTGAAGATTTCAGATCGAGCTCCCTGAAAAAGCTAAAATTCTCTGTGTCTCTGTTCCTCTGTGGTTCCGTCTGTCGGTTTGCAGCCGGCACTGCGCAGTGCAACCACGAAACCGCAGAGGACCCAAAAAAAACGAAATTGAAAGAGAAAGGACTGACTTGATGAGTCTGGTGTACAACCCATGGCCAAAGGACCCTGCGAGGTTGATATGATTCGCGTGGAGATCATTGCTGGGGGAGACGTCCAGAGGGTTGGATTCCGGGATGCCGTCTGGAAGATCGCCCGCAACCTGGGGCTCTCCGGCACCGTTCAAAACCTGGAGCCATACGACGTAAGCATCGTGGCCGAAGGAGAGGAGGATGCCTTAAAGGAGTTTTTGAAGGCCATAAATATCCAGGATGGGCCAATCAGAGTACAGAAGCTGAAGGTAAATTGGTCTGCCGCGACGGGCGAGTTTCTGTACTTTAAGATCTTGAGGGGAGACTGGCAGGAAGAGCTGGGCGAAAGGTTCGATGTTGCTGTCGGCCTGCTGCATAGAGGTATCGAGGTAGGCGAGCAGAACCTGATGGTTAGCAAAGAAAACCTAATGGTGAGCAAAGAGAATTTGTCCATCGGAAAGATGATGCTCGAAAAGCAAGATAAAATGCTTGAAAAACAGGATAAGATGATCGAAAAACAGGACGGGATGCTTGAGAAGCAAGACCGTACGATTGAGACGCAGGACGAGACCCTTGATGAGATTCGTGGCATGAGATCCGATCTGCATGAAAATGCGAACAAGCGGTTGGCTCGAATTGAAGATGATATCGTTGAGATCAAGAGGTCTATAAGGGAGCTCGGTGGAAGCTGCAACTAGAAGAGACGCAGAGACTCAATCTTTGTGCGCCCTCTCGACACTGAGGTTCTATTCCGCAACCAACAGTTTTTTATTTTTTCGGCTACGATTATTAACCACAGAGGCACAGAATTCACAGAGACGCTCCGCATTCCTTTCCATCCAACCTATGGCGTTGATTCATTTAGATTAATAGAAGAAGAGCTAAAGGCGGAGGCTGTCCTTGCCTGAAGTGGTCTTGCAGGACATCGCCACTCCAGTATCTTCATCAATTGGGAGTGCTTCTAGATGCCAAACGAGCCGGCCACATAATTGCAGTGAAGCCCTCTCTTGATAAGTTACAGGAATTGGGATTTCGCCTAGCGTGGCGTAGAAATATAATATTACTGTTATATCACAGTCGGGCCCATGCATGTGGGTTCATCATATGCCCGGTGTGCGGTACGGTGAAACCACAGAGACGAGAGAGGCACAGAGGAGAAAAAACAAAATTGAACCACAAAGAACACAAAGCTCACAAAGAACTCCCAAAGGTTGCTTCGATTTCCTGATAACCAAGAATCTTCGGTGCGGTCTTTGTGCCATCACATGAAAGACTCATAAAGCATACTGGTTTTTCATGCTTTGTGTATAATCCCCTCCTGAGGATCATGGGCACTTTGTGGTTCAGTTAGCACGTCATCAGTAACTTAATATAAGTACCCCCAAAACCCATCCCTCATGTCGAACAAGCGCTATAAGGACTAAATTCTCACAAATATCTTACAAAAGTGTGCGGGGGGAGGGGCAAGCAAAACGCAGATTGTCCAGAAATCCTGCCTGAATTTTCGCATCGTCGTTCCGTATCTCGACCTCCTCACCAACCGCGGCCTGGTGGTGCGCGCAGAGGGCCAGATACCAGTGTGTACAGGACTACCTCCGAAGGGCGAGAAGGCTCTCGGGCACCCGCGAGAGGCCCAGAAGTTGCATAAGAGGCGGAGGATGGGCTGGCAGCGCGAGACAATGTCATGCGAAAGGCTTTAAGAACTACAAGGACGAATAACTAAAAGCGATTTTATGGGTATCAAGATCAGGGCAAGATACGAGGGTAATGCATTGAAGCCTTTCAAGGAAATAGGTTTAAAGGAAGGAGATGAAGTAGAGATCGTCGTAAAGAAAAGCGCAGTCGATGAATTTCACGGAATGATGAAAATACCAAAGAAACTGGCCGATGAGATCATTGAAATGGAGATGTGGGATTGATTTTATCTCAGGTCCCATTAAGCGAAAGAATCTTCATAGATGCGAAATATATTCCTTTACTCAGTTTTCGAGCATCCCACTTACGGAAAGAGCTGCAGGGGATTCCTAAAGCATGTGGAGAACGATGAGATAAAAGGTTTCACATCCGATCTGGTTTTGAATGAAGTATTTCATAAGCTCATGATTGCAGATATCGCCGAGATTGAGGGGATCGAGGCCAGAAATGTTGCTGGTTTGATAAAGAGGAGGCCAGACGTAATAGGAGAATTAAAACGACTTTGGGCTGAGATGGAGTTAATATCCAACTTTGGGATATCTGTCCTGAGCACAACAGCATATCCTGAATTTGTTAGGCTTTCCAAGGAATATATGCTAACCGCCGCGGATGCAGCCCATCTCGCGACAATGGAAGCAAATGGCATCATTAGCATGGCCAGCAATGATCGGGACTTCAAAAGGGTTCCATGGCTGAAATTATGGAGACCTGAGATTGTTAATTAGTGATAGCCCATGGCATAACTTGGTGCTAAGAGGAAAAGCAGAGATACAATGACTATCAATGATGAGAGATGTACGACTTGGATTGATTATTAATTTCAACGCGCGTCTGCTTGTGGAAGGGATAAGAAGACTTCTAAACGGTTAGGAAGATGGTTAATCAAAAAGCTACGATTATTAACCACAGAGGCACAGAGTTCACAGAGACGCTCAGAATTCCTTTCCATCCAACCTAAGAGAGCCTACCCAATTGCCTCCGGGATAGTCGTCTCCGTTCGTTCGTCCTCCCTCGCGCTCTCTCGACTCTGAGGTTCTATTCCGTAACTCAGATCTATCAGGATCCAAGGGCGAGCATCTCGGGATACAAGACAAGTCCGCATCAGACCCGCAGCATTTGCCAGCACTGCAGAACATGGTGAACTGGATCGGAAATTTATGAGTTTTGAATGAAAAGGTCTATAACTAAAAAGGCGATTAAAGTTTCATAGTGGTTAACGGTGGGCGAGATAAAAGTGGATGTACCCGAGGGTCTGCCTTTAAAAGATCTCCGGAAGAAGATCCTTGAGCTCATCAAAGAGGAAGAGGACAAGTTGATGTTGCTTGACAGGTCAAACAAGATGAAAGTGTTTAGCGACGAAATAATAGAAACAAAAGAACCGCTGCAAAAAGAGGAGCGAAAGAGAATCCTAGATAAGTATTATGGAAGCGTCAAGCTTGACAGAACTATAAGCATAGAGGAGATCCTGGATCTGGAGGAAGATACCTGGCGATACTGATCGACACTAATATCATCATCTCTTTCCTATTCCCAACAGATAAATCAGAGAGGGCCAGAGAGATCCTTGAAATGTCAAACGGTCCGATCATAACCATAAGCATTTTGGAAGAAGCGGCATATGTTGGACTTTCACTCATCTATGGTTGCCACGGATTTAAGTTGAGAGATCAACTGAAAATGAAGCTCAAAGAGACAGCCAGGGTCTTTCTTGAGCGCCTTAAATCATTCTTGGTTGAATTCAGGATTAAGCTCTTATCAATGCCCGAGGATCCCGATCTTCTTTTAAAAGCAGTTGAGGCTTACAGATTGCTTCCCAATGATGCAGCTATCGTTGCTGCCTGCCAATATTACGGGATAGAGAAAATAGCCACGTTTGATAGCGATTTCAATAGAGTTGCATCTCTATATGTAATTCGATAACTGCCTTCGGGTACGATTTCAATCATAAAGCTACGATGTCTTCTAATTATGGAACTGAGATTATTAACCACAGAGGTCACAGAGACGTGAAATTTATCTTATTGCAGCACTTGAAAAGGGATTGCATAATTGCTTCGTAGCAATAGTCGTCTCCGTCGTTCGTCCTCTGTGCGCTCTCTCGAATCTGTGGTTTTATTCCCGTAAACCCCCAGGATTCACCATTGCTCTATGATTCCCCCACAGAGGGCACAATAGCCCTCACAAAGGACGCACAAAAAGAGCCTTTTTCCAATAATCCAGCGAATTTCACATATGCTCGTGGCAAGCAGTAGTCGCGAAAGCCTTATCATAATACAGGAAAGAGACAGGTAAAGATGAAATTTAAGATTACCATTGAGAAAGATGATGATGGCAGATACGTGGCTGAATGCCTTGACCTTCCGGGCTGCCTTTCCGAAGGAGAGACTTTGGAGGAGGCCATAGAGAACATAAACGAGGCCATCATAGGATGCCTGAAATCCCGGCTGAAGACTGCAGGAGAAAAGCTCAAAATACCCTTCTTTGACCGCAGGCTCGACATATCTATAGATCTGACAGGTAACTCGTATGCACAAGCTTCCACGGGCTAGCGGAGATAAACACGTGGCTGCGTTTAAAAGGGCTGGATGGGTGGTGAATCACATAGAGGGCAGCCACTACATCATGGTTAAAGAAGGAAGCGATGTCCATTTATCCATACCAGTGCATAAGGGAAAGGATCTGGGCATTGGACTTCTTAAAAAGCTCATAGCGAAAGCAGAACTTGATAAGGACGAATATATAAATAATTTTTATAGTAAGTAAGATTTGGCCAAATACACTAATGATCGCTCCTGCGGTTACTAGCCCATCATAGAGACACGAAGAGCAAAAAGCTAATTCCGTTTTGGCTACGATTATTAACCACAGAGGCACAGAGTTCACAGAGATGCGATATCTTTGTTATCTCGATCCCTTCCAACCTTGAAAAGCCCACCAATTGCTTCCGGGATAAATAGTCGTCTCCGTCCGTTCGTCCTCAGCGCGCTCTCTTGACTCTGCGGTTCTATTCCCGTAAACCCCAGGATTTCACCATCGCTCTATGCTTCCCCCACAGAGTCTCTGTGGTTTTATTCCGTAACCCAGCTCTGTCAGGATCCAGCTTATATAACTGAATATTTCTCTCACGAGAATCGCTCCAGCATTCCAAAACTCATCGAGTGCAAAAATATTTAGCCATTGAGCAGATACTAATTTCGGGCGATTTTATTGAAGGTAAAAGCCATTTACAAAAGTCACGTACTGAGGCCAGTTGGAGACCTGGATCTGGAAGAGGGCGAGGAAGTCGAATTAGAGATTAAGAAAAATATTGTAAAGAGAACATATGGGTTGATTAAACTTGACGCAGAATCGATAGATGAAATCATAGAGGATACGAAATATGGGTCACAATGCTTCCGAGATAAATAGTCGTCTCCGTCCGTTCGTCCTCTGTGCGCTCTGTGACTCCACATGAAAAACTTAAAAAAACAAGATGCTGCGGATCATCCGCATCCCTCCTTCAAATCTTTCTCCACCAAGTATCCTGCCTGACTGATGATCTTTATCATCTCGTCGATATCCATCATTCTTATGGGCGAAACAGAGCTGGGAATTTTTGGTTTGGTTTTCGTGACCTCTGGTTCTTGATAATTCTCGTGATTCATAAGCAAATGATAGATGATGCAGAGCACTTTTCTGGCGAGCGCAACGGTTGCAATATTCTTCTTTCCGCACCTTGCCAATATCCTCTGGAAGAATCTCATTAACCTTGAATTCTTCTTGGTCCTGGATATGGCTTTTGCAACTTCCACCAAGATCCTTCGCATATGCTTAGATCCCGTCTTAGTGATCTTCCCAGTTCGCAGCTTCCCTGCCGATTGGTAGACCGAAGGCACAATACCGAAGTATTTTGCCATCTTATCCGCACTCGGAAAGTCCCTGTAATCTCCCATTTCTGCAATAATGGTAGCTGCCGAAATGAATCCAACACCTGGAACAGACAAAATAATTTTCAAATCATCCTCGAAGGGTTTGACTTTTTCGGCGATCTCAGCTTCCAGAATTTTTATCTTCTTGCTAATATCATCTATGACATCAAGATTTGCCTTGATCAAAAATACCTGAACGGGATCTAATCCATTCTTGATGGCTTCTCTGAGTTCGTCCTCCTTTTTCCGAATCCTCTTCGAAGGTATTCCAGATATGATCTGATCGATCGTCTTTCCTTCCAGAAGCCTATCAATGATATATCTTCCAGATTTGCCAAAAGAGTCGGATATGACTGAGGAGAGCTTGATGCAGCAGGTCGAAAGTGATTGATGAATCTGGTTCTTGATTTTGGACCTTGCATTGACCAGTGTCTCACGAGCACGAGTTATGCTTCTTAGATCTCGGTAGTCTTTTGGATAGATTCTGGAGGGCGTGATGAGATTATTGAGACAATATATCGCGATTCGTTCCGAATCAAGTTTATCGGTTTTCTTGTGCTCAATATTCCGGATCTGATATGCATTGGCCAGGATAAATTCGACATGACCTTCTAGAATGGTGAAGATAGGATACCAAAAACCTCCCGTGGATTCTACAGCCAGCCTCTGGCATCTGTGGTTTATTATCCAGGATCTGAATGCCAAGAGGCCATCTTGGTTCATATTAAAACGTTCTTGGAGCTTCAATCCACTTCGGGATATCATTGTAGCAATAAGAAAATCCCTGTGGATATCTGCTCCGCAAACTATTTCCTTATCTGAGTCCATCGTCTCACTTGCCTGATATGGGCAGATGATGATCACTCGTGCGTGCAACTTCACATACGCGTTCAAAGACGCATTTGGGCATCCACGAGATCATGGTTGTCTTTGTGTCGAGATCATGTCTCAGGTCACAGATCAACCTTCACTGCCCATATCAGCCTTGCCTATGGCTCTATGGGTTTTTCATGCTTTGGGCATGATCCCCGCCTGAGGATCATGGGCTCTTTGTGGTTCTATTCTGTAAACAACATTTTTTGTTTTTTCGGCTACGATTATCAACCGCAGAGGAACGCAGCACCTACCATGGCCGCCATCTCAGACGTTCGATTGGATCTGCTGTCGTTCTATCGCCAAGCACGTTCAGGCATCCCTGTATAGCATCCTTGATGTTTTCCAGGGCCTCTTCGACGGTTCTTCCCTGTGAGACGCAACCTGGCAGAGAGGGACATTCTATAACCAGCCAGCCATCTTCACCATTGCTGATAATGACCTTAAACCGCATACGACTTCACTATAATCCATCTGACGAGAGCAGAGAAGGCCAGTGGGGATCACGCTGTGGTCCAGGCCGCGGCGCTGGCACTCCCGAATCACCGGAGCCATCTTGATGATCTCCGGCCGGGTCCCGTGGATGATTGCAATGGTCATGGGTAGTTGTCGCCTTTGATTTGTATCTAATAGCAAATCGGTTTGATTGGATTGCAGATAACGGATTTTAACCACAAAGAGCACAGAGGACTCACAAAGGTTAATGCAATTCCTGATAATCCGATAAACCTTCGTGCGGGCTTTGTGCCCTTTGTGAGCTTTGTGGTTTATATTCGTCGTGGATCGGTTTGATCGGATTGATGATAACGGATTTTAACCACAAAGAGCACAAAGATCACAGAGGACTCACAAAGGTTAATCAAGTTCCTGATAACCCGATAAATCTTCGTGCGGGCTTTGTGTCCTTTGTGAGCTTTGTGGTTTATATTCGTCGTAGATCGGTTTGATCGGATTGATGATAACGGATTTTAACCACAAAGAGCACGAAGATCACAAAGGCCTCGCAAAGGTTGCTTGAGTTAGCACAAAGGCTCTGCGTTACTCAACTATTGAATGCGAATCACCTATCGAAGTATTATCCTTATCTTCGATTTCTCTTATTATCATCTTGACCTCATCTTTCGATTTTATCCCCGATCTCCATAAAGCCCGGAGTATTGATTGGAGATCAAGGACATCGATATTCATGGAAACAGCAAACTGCAGGGCCACAAAATCCATTGAAGAGAACATATAGCCTCTGTTTTTGCATATGCTTATGGCTTCAAGTTCTCCTTTGCCGAGAGATTTGTTGCCGACGAGCATCTCTTTATAGAGCTTGTTCTCGCCTTCAGAAGGATAAACAATATCAAAGCTTTCGAAGACATCTAACGGGAATGTATATCCATAATCAAGAGATACAGATAACTCTTCAAAGATTCTTGGAGTAATATATATTGAATGATTTGAGAATAGGCACAAAAGTAGATTCAAGCGCTCTATTTTGGCAAAGGCGCTCGCTATATCGGTATCCACTATGATGGCTTTATCCAAGAATCGCGTCAACTCCCTTTTCTAGCCGTTCCCGAGGCGGAGCATGTACTATTCTCTTTATTCCTCTTGATTCTAAAAAGCTCTTAAATCCCTCTATAGAGATTCCGGCGATCTCTGCTGCCCTGCTCATAGATATCTTTTCTGATTTATACAGCTCAACTGCCATTTCCAATCTAATAAATGGTTTTACCTCGATCATCGTTCTGAAGGCCTCATCCATCAAAGCTTCTCGATTCTTGTAATAGCCTGCTCGAATCAGGCCCTCAATTCCTTCTTTGAGAACATCTATATCTGCAGTCATATGAAGATTGTTGCCTCTGATTACTATAATAATCTTACCTCAGATGATCGGATTCCAGATCTGCCAAGATCCGCCCCGTCTGCTCGCCGTGATTGCCGGAGCCTACATCTAAATTATGATCTGGCTGCGGTAGCTCCAGCTGCTCGAAGAATATCCGGTCCATGTGATAGGAGTAGTGCTGGCCGGTGTGGATGATGCTGTAGTCCAGGCCGCGGCGCTGGCACTCCCGAATCACCGGAGCCATCTTGATGATCTCCGGCCTGGTCCCGAGGATGATTGCAATGGTCATGGGTAGATCGTCGCCTTTGATTTGTATTTGATAGCAAATCGGTTTGATTGGACTGCGATAAACGGTTTTTAACCACAAAGAGCACAAAGATCACAAAGGAATCGCAAAGGTTACTTCGGGGTTATTGAGATCAGATCATCCTTTAGTGCGGGCTTTGTGCCCTTTGTGAGCTTTGTGGTTTATATCGTCGCAAATCGGTTTGATCGGATTGAAAGATAACGGATTTGCCTCTTCGCTCAATTATGCGGGTGAGGTCCGGCACGGAATATAACCTCCGTGGCTGAGTCAAAGCATAGCGGTTCACCACAGAGGAACAGAGACACAGAGAATTTCCGATTCAAGTTCACCCATATCAAATAGCGAGGAGACTAATTATCTCTGGCTCCATTCCCAGCATTGTGGCCATGGACATGGTTCGCTTTTCTTATCTGCTCGATCTCATTCTTGAATTCAATCATCATCTTGGATATGCTGTGCAATATGATCCCGGTCATGGCCAGGAAGGACCCCACCAGCGTCAGCAATATCATAAGCAGCGTAGGCCCATACGCCAGGCTCCCCCCATGATAAAACACTCGCAGAAAATCCAGCCCCATTCCAACCCCCACTGCCGCCAGCAGAATCCCAGGCACTGTGAAGTAATAAAGCGGCCTTCTCAGCTCCATATCATGCAGGATCTTGATCAGCGTCTTCACCCCGTGGGATACGGGATTCTGGGTCGAGGCCCTCTCCACATCGTACCGGCAGTGGATCGGAACCTCCTTGATGGACAGATCATTGTCCTTGGCCTGCAAGAGGACCTCCGAGCCGGCGGACATGCCGCTGTCCTTGATGTAGATGCTCTCTATCGCCCTTTGCCCATAGGCTCGAAAGCCGCTCTGGCTATCGGTGACGCTGACCCCCCCGGCAACACTGGTCGCCACATCGAGGACCTTCATCCCCACCTTCCGATAGGCGGGAATGTTTTCGCCGTTGCCGTCGCAGAACCGGGAGCCTATAACCAGATCGCAGCCATTGTTGAGTGGATCGAGGAGCTCGGGAATCTCAGAGGCATCATGCTGGCCGTCCGAGTCTATGATCACCATCTTTTCCGCCCCCAGATTGCGTGCTGTCTCAAAGCAGGAACGGAGTGCCGCGCCATAGCCGCTGTTCTTCTCATGCCGAACCACATAAGCCCCCAGAGCTTCGGCTATGCTCGCCGTGGCGTCAGAGCTGCCGTCGTCGACCACAACCACCTGGTCGACGTACTTCTTGCAGCCTAAAACCATCTTGGCGATGGACCTCTCCTCATTGTAGGCAGGCATGGCAGCTATGACAAATGACATTTTTCCTCTCAGATTTTCCCTATGGATGCATTATCTCTGCGTTATGATCCTGATAATTTAGATGGCTCTTCGCTGAATTATGTGGATGAGGTCCGGCAGAGAATATGGCCTCTGTTCCTCTGCGCCTCTGTGGTTGGGTCAGTGAATCGCGGTTCACCACTGAGGCACAAAAGATACGCGAGGAGCCAAACCCTTTTTGCAATCTTTGTGAGCTTTGTGGTTTATACTCGCCGTAGATCGGTTTGATCGGATTACAGATTACGGATTTTAACCACAAAGCGCACAAAGATCACAAAGGACTCGCAAAGGTTAATGCAATTCCTGATAACCCGAGAAACCTTTCGTGCGGGCTTTGTGCCCTTTGTGAGCTTTGTGGTTTATACTCGCCGTAGATCGGTTTGATCGGAGTACAGATTACGGTTTTTAACCACAAAGTGCACAAAGTGCACAAAGATCACAAAGGAATCGCAAAGGTTAATCCAGTTCCTGATAACCCGAAAAACCTTCTGTGCGGGCTTTGTGCCCTTTGTGAGCTTTGTGGTTTATACTCGCCGTAGATCGGTTTGATCGGATTACAGATTACGGATTTTAACCACAAAGTGCACAAAGATCACAAAGGACTTCGCAAAGGTTAATACAGTTCCCGATAGCCCGAAAAACCTTTTGTGCGGGCTTTGTGCCCTTTGTGAGCTTTGTGGTTTATATCGTCGTAGATCGGTTTGATCGGATTACAGATTACGGATTTTAACCACAAAGCGCACAAAGATCACAAAGGACTCGCAAAGGTTAATGCAATTCCTGATAACCCGAAAAACCTTCTGTGCGGGTGAGCTTTGTGGTTTATTTTTAAACGTAATACCCCGCAGCTCGCTGCGGCTGGGATAAAGGGCATGCGTATTCAATTTAGGCTCAGATCTGCTTGGCCTGGCTCCAACTTCATGCGGCAGCGCCTCGGATGCCCCGCCGCTTGCGGCGTGGGTGCGCTGCCGCCGTTTCACTATTTTGTCGCAAATCAAACTAAATTAACTGCACACATCGAATATTAATAATAGTATACGAAACGCGTTACCCATTCACGAGTCTTGTTATCCCATCCCTCAGCATCCTGACATTGAAATTGATGAGCAACCCAAGCCACGTATTCCTTAATTTCAGGTAGGTCAGAAGCTGAGCCTCGTGGAGGAAATTGATCTCCTCCACCGCCTTTAGCTCTACAATCACCAGGTCATCCACCAGGATATCAAGCCGGTAGCCGCAATCCAGATTTAGGCCCTTGTAACTCAGTGGCAGTGGGACCTGGCGCCGAAAACTAATCCCCCTCAGACCCAACTCGCAGCAGAGGCACTCCTCATAGACGGATTCGAAAAGCCCGGGGCCGAGATGGCGATGAACCTCGATGGCTGCGCCGATGATCTCTCTGGAGAGAGCATCCGCTCTCAGTCTCTCAGGAGAGGATTGCATCTCATGGGTCAATCCCTTGTCGCCATCTGATATTGGAATCATTGTTAACTCTGTAATTTATATTCGTCGTAGATCTCGGTTGAATGGGCTTCGGTAGACGGATTTTAACCACAAAAGTGCACAAAGATCACAGAGGACTCGCAAAGGTTGCTTCGGGTCATTGAGACCTGATCATCCTTTAGTGCGGGCTTTGTGCCCTTTGTGAGCTTTGTGGTTTATACTCATCGTAGATCTCGGTTTGATTGGGCTTCGATAACGGAATTTAACCACAAAGATCACGAAGCTCACAAAGGACTCTCAAAGGTTTCAGTCCTCTATGTCTCTCACCTCTGTGGGAAATTAGTAAAAATACTACGCTATGCAGCAGCTTCCTCCGTGAATCTTTTGGCTGCAATGATAGTCAAACCAGTAAGCTTGCCTTCTTTATCGTAATTTCTGATGATCCCATCTTCGTCCTCCTCATGTTCTATGGCATTTGGGGGATAGACAAAGCTGACATAAAGCACATCAGCTTCTTCATCGTAGTCAATCCAGACCTTCTTCGTTGAGGATCTGACCACGTGTGGAATCATCTTTATTAGCTCTGCTTCGTCCATATTATCTCACGGCCAATGAGCTTTCTTATCGTGGATGTTTTGTACGCTGTGATAATAAACCCATCGTTTGGTGACAATTCCTTATAGGCAACCATTAGATACTTCGGTCCTAGATGGGTGTTAGGGAAGAACCTTATGCATCGTAGCTCATCACTAACACCTTTTGTGATGGTTTCCGGATCTTCAATTGTCTTAATAAGCTCCAGGATGTTCCCGTTCATCTCTGTGTGAGATGTTACGATATGGAGCCATCTCTCCTCTGTCAATCGGATAGGTACTTGATTCTTAGACCTCGCTATGCATTCACTCTCCATTTTTCAGTTCCTACCCGATCAATGGCCATCCTCGGTTTCCAGCGTTGCATCCCTGCAGCGGCTGTTCGAATGGCGCTATATCGGGCCGCTCTGCCATCGGCACTCCTTCCAGATCTGCCAGGATTCGCCCCGTCTGCTCTCCGTGATTGCCGGAGCCTACATCTAAATTATGATCTGGCTGCGGTAGCTCCAGCTGCTCGAAGAATATCCGGTCCATCTGATAGGAGTAGTGCTGGCCGGTGTGGATGATGCTGTAATCCAGGCCGCGGCGCTGGCACTCTCTTATCACCGGTGCCATCTTGATGATCTCCGGCCGGGTCCCGAGGATGATTGCAATGGTCATGGGTAGATCGTCGCCTTTGATATGTATCTAATAGCAAATCGGTTTGATTGGACTGAGATAAACGGATTTTAACCACAAAGAGCACAAAGCCCACAAAGGGCTCGCAAAGGTTGCTTGAGTTAGCATAAAGGCTCTGCGTTACTCAACTATTGAATGCGAATCGCCTATCGAAGTATTATCCTTATCTTCGATTTCTCTTATTATTATCTTGACCTCATCTTTCGATTTTATCCCCGATCTCCATAAAGCCCGGAGTATTGATTGGAGATCAAGGACATCGATATTCATGGAAACAGCAAACTGCAGGGCCGCAAAATCCATTGAAGAGAACATATAGCCTCTGTTTTTGCAGATGCTTATGGCTTCAAGTTCTCCTTTGCCGAGAGATTTGTTGCCGACGAGCATCTCTTTATAGAGCTTGTTCTCGCCTTCAGAAGGATAAACAATATCAAAGCTTTCGAAGACATCTAACGGGAATGTATATCCATAATCAAGAGATACAGATAACTCTTCAAAGATTCTTGGAGTAATATATATTGAATGATTTGAGAATAGGCACAAAAGTAGATCCAAGCGCTCTATTTTGGCAAAGGCGCTCGCTATATCGGTATCCACTATGATGGCTTTATCCAAGAATCGCGTCAACTCCCTTTTCTAACCGTTCCCGAGGCGGAGCATGTACTATTCTCTTTATTCCTCTTGATTCTAAAAAGCTCTTAAATCCCTCTATAGAGATCCCGGCAATCTCTGCTGCCCTGCTCATAGATATCTTTTCTGATTTATACAGCTCAACTGCCATTTCCAATCTAATAAATGGTTTTACCTCGATCATCGTTCTGAAGGCCTCATCCATCAAAGCTTCTCGATTCTTGTAATAGCCCGCTCGAATCAGGCCCTCAATTCCTTCTTTGAGAACATCTATATCTGCAGTCATATGAAGATTGTTGCCTCTGATTACTATAATAATCTTACCTCAGATGATCGGATTCCACATCGGTCCAGGCCGCGGCACTGGCACTCCCGAATCACCGGAGCCATCTTGATGATCTCCGGCCGGGTCCCGAGGATGATTGCAATGGTCATGGTAGATCGTAGCCTTTGGATTTTTGGGTTGATTGGACTGCGATAAACGGAATTTAACCACAAAGAGCACAAAGATCACAAAGGTCTCGCAAAGGTTAAACGAGTTCTTGATAGGCCGAAAAAACCTTCGTGCGGGCTCTGTGTCCTTTGTGAGCTTTGTGGTTTATACTCGTCGTAGATCGGTTCGATCGGATTACAGATTACGGATTTTAACCACAAAGAGCACAAAGATCACAAAGGTCTCGCAAAGGTTAATACAGTTCCTGATAACCCGAAAAACCTTTCGTGCGGGCTTTGTGCCCTTTGTGAGCTTTGTGGTTTATATTCGTCGTAGATCGGTTTGATCGGATTAAAGATAACGGATTTTAACCACAAAGAGCACAAAGATCACAAAGGCCTCGCAAAGGTTAATGCAGTTCCTGATAATCCGAAAAAACCTTCTGTGCGGGCTTTGTGCCCTTTGTGAGCTTTATGGTTTATATCGTCGCAAATCGGTTTGATCGGATTGAAGATAACGGATTTTAACCACAAAAACCGGTCCATAAATAATTCTAAATAATCTATCAGCTATCAGACATCTCGAATGAAGATGACATCGAGGCCGTAATCATTTGCTCGATCGTACATCTTTCGGTCATCCGTAATTAGGATTGATCCGGTTTCCTCGGCACATGCCATGAAGACAACATCAAAACCGCTGGCTTTGGTTCTCATGCCAATCCTAATCGACCGCTCCATCAAATATGCGTCGCCATAGAATCTGGAATTCTGGCCGAGAAATGTCAGGGCGAGACCTGCTCTCTGCGCGTCTGACAATCGGGAAACAACACACGCGGTTTCTATGAGGGCCAGCAATGGAATATGGTTTGCATATTCTCCTGATTCGGTCTTCAGAAGAACATCCCTGCAACTCAAATGAAGTTCGCGCTGTAAATCGAAAAGCTTATCTTGCTTTTTTCGTCTGGGTGGCACCAGGGCTTTTACGATTACTGACGTATCCACCGTTACGTTAGTAGCCATAGGATCGATCTCTCATCTTCCGGATGATCTCGGTGGAATCGGCATCCTCAACGACATGTTCCCCAATTTCGGCGATTACTTCATCAAGGGATACCTTATTTCCTTTTCGCAGCTTGACCGAGAGAAAGAGATCTTCAGCATCTTTGTATATCCTTTCTACGCAATCTTCATCCATCATAAATGCTCACAATACTTGTCTCTCATCGATCATTTAAATAAATCTATCTTGCCCATCAGGTCACGCCGCCGGGATCTTTGCATTTCTTACTGTGTTGGATGCAGGAGCCATCTTAATTATCTCTGGCCTTGTTCCCAGCATTGTGGCCATGGACATGGTTCGTTTTTCTTATCTGCTCGATCTCATTCTTGAATTCAATCATCATCTTGGATATGCTGTGCAATATGATCCCAGTCATGGCCAGGAATGACCCAACCAGCGTCAGCAATATCATAAGCAGCGTAGGCCCATACGCCAGGCTCCCTCCATGATAAAACACTCGCAGAAAATCCAGCCCCATTCCAACCCCCACTGCCGCCAGCAGAATCCCAGGCACTGTGAAGTAATAAAGCGGCCTTCTCAGCTCCATATCATGCAGGATCTTGATCAGCGTCTTCACCCCGTGGGATACGGGATTCTGGGTCGAGGCCCTCTCCACATCGTACCGGCAGTGGATCGGCACCTCCTTGATGGACAGATCATTGTCCTTGGCCTGCAAGAGTACCTCCGAGCCGGCGGACATGCCGCTGTCCTTGATGTAGATGCTCTCTATCGCCCTCCGCCCGTAAGCTCGAAAGCCGCTCTGGCTATCAGTGACGCTGACCCCCCCGGCAACATTGGTTGCTACATCGAGAACCTTCATCCCCACCTTCCGATAGGCGGGAATGTCTTTGCCATTGCCGTCGCAGAACCGGGAGCCTATAACCAGATCGCAGCCATTGTTGAGTGGATCGAGGAGCTTTGGAATCTCAGCAGCATCATGCTGGCCGTCCGAGTCTATGATCACCATCTTCTCCGCCCCCAGATTGCGTGCCGCCTCAAAGCAGGAACGGAGCGCTGCACCATAGCCACTGTTCTTCTCATGCCGAACCACATAAGCCCCCAAAGCTTCGGCTATGCTCGCCGTGGCGTCAGAGCTGCCGTCGTCGACCACTACCACCTGGTCGACGTACTTCTTGCAGCCTAAAACCATCTTGGCGATGGACCTCTCCTCATTGTAGGCAGGCATGGCGGCTATGACAAATGACATATTTCCTCTCAGATCTTCCCTATGGATGCATTATCTCTGCTTTATGATCCTGATAATTTAGATGGCTCTTCGCTGAATTATGTGGATGAGGTCCGGCAGAGAATATGGCCTCTGTTCCTCTGCGCCTCTGTGGTTGGGTCAGTGCATCGCGGTTCACCACTGAGGCACAAAAGATACGCGAGGAGCCAAACCCTTTTTGCAATCTTTGTGAGCTTTGTGGTTTATACTCGCCGTAGATCGGTTTGATCGGATTACAGATTACGGATTTTAACCACAAAGCGCACAAAGATCACAAAGGACTCGCAAAGGTTAATGCAATTCCTGATAACCCGAGAAACCTTTCGTGCGGGCTTTGTGCCCTTTGTGAGCTTTGTGGTTTATACTCGCCGTAGATCGGTTTGGTCGGATTACAGATTACGGATTTTAACCACAAAGTGCACAAAGATCACAAAGGACTTCGCAAAGGTTAATACAGTTCCCGATAGCCCGAAAAACTTTTTGTGCGGGCTTTGTGTTCTTTGTGAGCTTTGTGGTTTATACTCGCCGTAGATCGGTTTGATCGGATTACAGATTACGGATTTTAACCACAAAGCGCACGAAGATCACAAAGGAATCGCAAAGGTTAATACAGTTCCTGATAGCCCGAGAAACCTTCTGTGTGGGCTTTGTGTCCTTTGTGAGCTTTGTGGTTTATTATTTCGTCGCAAATCAAACTAAATTAACTGCACACATCGAATATTAATAATAGTATACGAAATGCGTTACCCATTCACGAGTCTTGTTATCCCATCCCTCAGCATCCTGACATTGAAATTGATGAGCAACCCAAGCCACGTATTCCTTAATTTCAGGTAGGTCAGAAGCTGAGCCTCGTGGAGGAAATTGATCTCCTCCACCGCCTTTAGCTCTACAATCACCAGGTCCTCCACCAGGATATCAAGCCGGTAGCCGCAATCCAGATTTAGGCCCTTGTAACTCAGTGGCAGTGGGACCTGGCGTTGGAAACTAATCCCCCTCAGACCCAACTCGCAGCACAGGCACTCCTCATAGACGGATTCGAAAAGCCCGGGGCCGAGATGACGATGAACCTCGATGGCTGCGCCGATGATCTCTCTGGAGAGAGCATCCGCTCTCAGTCTCTCAGGAGAGGATTGCATCTCATGGGTCAATCCCTTGTCGCCATCTGATATTGGAATCATTGTTAGCTCTTTGGTTTATATCGTCGTAGAACTCGGTTGAATGGGCTTCGGTAGACGGAATTTAACCACAAAGAGCACAAAGATCACAAAGGACTTCGCAAAAGTTAATCCAGTTCCAGATAATCCGAAAAACCTTTTGTCCGGGCTTTGTGCCCTTTGTGAGCTTTGTGGTTTATACTCGTCGTGGATCGGTTTGATTGGGCTTCGATAACGGAATTTAACCACAAAGATCACGAAGCTCACAAAGGACTCGCAAAGGTTTCAGTCCTCTATGTCTCTCACCTCTGTGGGAAATTAGTAAAAATACTGCGCTATGCAGCAGCCTCCTCCGTGAATCTCTTGGCTGCAATGATAGTCAAACCCGTGAGCTTGCCTTCTTTATCGTAATTTCTGATGATCCCATCTTCGTCCTCCTCATGCTCTATGGCATTTGGAGGATAGACAAAGCTGACATAAAGCACATCCGCTTCTTCATCGTAGTCAATCCAGACCTTCTTCGTTGAGGATCTGACCACGTGTGGAATCATCTTTATTAGCTCTGCTTCGTCCATACTATCTCACGGCCAATGAGCTTTCTTATCGTGGATGTTTTGTACGCTGTGATAATAAACCCATCGTTTGGTGACAATTCCTTATAGGCAACCATCAGATACTTCGGTCCTAGATGGGTGTGAGGGAAGAACCTTATGCATCGTAGCTCATCACTGACACCTTTTGTGATGGTTTCCGGATCTTCAATTGTCTTAATAAGCTCCAGGATGTTCCCGTTCATCTCTGTGTGAGATGTTACGATATGGAGCCATCTCTCCTCTGTCAATCGGATAGGTACTTGATTCTTAGACCTCGCTATGCATTCACTCTCCATTTTTCAGTTCCTACCCGATCAATGGCCATCCTCGGTTTCCAGCGTTGCATCCCTGCAGCGGCTGTTCGAATGGCGCTATATCGGGCCGCTTTGCCATCAGCACTCCTTCCAGATCTGCCAGGATCCGCCCCGTCTGCTCGCCATGATTGCCGGAGCCTACATCTAAATTATGATCTGGCTGCGGTAGCTCCAGCTGCTCGAAGAATATCCGGTCCATCTGATAGGAGTAGTGCTGGCCGGTGTGGATGATGCTGTAATCCAGGCCGCGGCGCTGGCACTCTCTTATCACCGGTGCCATCTTGATGATCTCCGGCCTGGTCCCGAGGATGATTGCAATGGTCATGTCTGATTTAGCCTCAGTTTATTGGTTCTGTGGTTAATAATCGTAGCTGAGAAATCAACCCCTGGTGGTTTACGGGATGAAAACCACAGAGTCGCAGAGCGCACAGAGGACGAACGAACGGAGACGACTATCCCCGGAAGCAATTGGGTGGGATTTCTTAGGTTGGATGGAAAGGAAGGCTGAGCGTCTCTGTGAACTCTGTGCCTCTGTGGTTTATACTCGTCGCAAACGTTTGATTAAGACTGTGTGTCGCAAGGAAAAATTAAGAAAACTATAGTCAGCAGCTACACTAAAATTTTTCCCACATTAGACAGCTTCAAAGGCCATACGTTCTTCTTCTCAAGATGCGATTTTAGGCTTTCCTTGAAATGATGCTCGTCTATTGAGACAAAAAAATCTGATTCAGTCAATGTAGCAGTTGCAACATGAATCGCATCTGCCGAATACAAATTATGCTCTATTACTAGGCTTTGGGCAGATTTGATTATCAACAATTCAACAGGAACGACATCAACTCCGCAAAGACTGATGAATGCGTCGAATAAATCCAATATCTCATATATTTCTTCTTTATCGCAACCCGTCTTCTTAAGAGCCCTGGCACTTTCCGAAAGAACAATTGCAGAAATGATTAGCTTTATTCTCCCTTCTTCAGCCCATCTCCTTATCTTTAAGGCTTCTGCGCTTTCCTCTTCGACCTTGAACCATTTAACCACAACCGAAGAATCAAGGCAGACTCTCGGCCTATAACTCATCGTCTTCCTCAACTCTGGCCGACAATAAGGCATCAGAGATGCTCATGGGATGTTTGGCGGCGATCTTTAGCGAGTTCTTCCACATCATTTCCTCTAGCTCTCTGAGCTCATGTATTCTTACCATTTCCTCAATGGCGACTCTAAGGAAAGACTCCTCGTCTCTGAAGGAACCTCGCTTAATGATGGCCTTCACTCGCTGGGCCAAAAAATCATCCACTTTGGTTTTAAATATGACATCTGACATGTATTCTAACAACATCCTGAGAGATTTTCTGCATCATGGTATATTCTTTCAAAGCAGTCTTCATCTATCATTGAAATACTCATTGCTACTTACTTAGTTCTTAATCATTTGTAAAGGTTCACAGATTTTGTGTGGATCAGAGAGCAAATCCTGGAAATCCCGCCTTCTTCAGCCCGCGAATGACCTCAATTGCAGACAACGCGGGAAGTTTGGCCATCAAGTCACAGCCACAGGGATCTTGATATTCCTGACCGTCCTGGATGCGGGAGCCATCTCGGGAGGAAGCGGATCTCCGTGCTCGATGTAAGACTCAATGATCTTTCTGGCCACATCCTGGGCGATCTCCATCGTCTCTGCAATCGTCCTTCCCTCTGCCACCAGACCGGGCAGAACATCGCTTGTGGCCAGGTATGCCCCTTCATCAAGCTTTTCAATCTTTATTGATACCATGTATTCGGGCAAGTCTCAGATCCCTCAGATTCAGAGGTACTATTTTTCTTGTCATTTGATCATTTATAGATATGCATGAGAATTCAAGGGCGTCCTCATGAGCATCTCTAGCCTGCCGTTAAATGGTCGAGTATGCTCTTGCCCGCCCGACCATCCCCAAACGGAGGCTCATCGCTGAATTATGTGGGTGAGGTCCGGCAAAGCCTATAGCCTCTGTTCCTCTGCGCCTCTGTGGTGAAATCGTGATGCTCTAACATGAAAAAAAGAGACGAGAGATTTACAGGCCGCAAGACGAATTCAATGAGAGATCCAAAAAAATCCTACAATAACTCCAAAAACTCTTCTACAGAAAGCCCGGCAAGACCTATCAGCTTTCTTAGTGTTCCCCTGTCAATTTCGCTATGCATGGGTACTGAAAGTGTAACCATAGAGCCTTGCTTGATCATAATTAGATGGCTTCCGGTCTGCCTGGCGGGATACCATCCAGCTTTATTAAACGCTTTAACTGCTTCAGCTCCAGAGACCAAGGGCAGCCGGGACATTAAGCCTCGACTTCTACTATCCTTTCGCTGTCTTTGATCAGGGTTCTATCGCCAAGCACATCCAGGCAACCCTGTATAGCATCCTTGATGTTTTCCAGGGCTTCTTCAACGGTTCTTCCCTGTGAGACGCAACCTGGCAGAGAGGGGCATTCTACAACGAGCCAGCCATCTTCTCCATTGCTGATAATGACCTTAAACCGCATACGACTCCACTGTAAACAGGATTTTAAAGGCTAAATAGCTTTCTCCTAAAGGACAAAACCATATTAAAGATAATCCATCAGGCGAGAGCAGAGAAGGCCAGTGGGGATCACGCTCTAGTCCAGGCTGCGGCGCTGGCACTCCCGGATCACCGGAGCCATCTTGATGATCTCCGGCCGGATCCCGAGGATGATTGCAATGGTCATGGGTAGATCGTCGCCTTTGATATGTATCTAATAGCAAATCGGTTTGATCGGATTACAGATTACGGATTTAACCACAAAGCGCACAAAGATCACAAAGGACTCGCAAAGGTTAAACAAGTTCCTGATAACCCGAAAAACCTTTCGTGCGGGCTTTGTGCCCTTTGTGAGCTTTGTGGTTTATACTCGCCGTAGATCGGTTTGATCGGATTACAGATTTAACCACAAAGCGCACAAAGAACACAAAGGGACTCCGCAAAGGTTAATACAGTTCCTGATAACCCGAAAAACCTTTTGTGCGGGCTTTGAGCACAAAGCTCACAAGGGGAGGCAAAGGAGCGAAATAGGATCATACTTCCGTATCAGACATCAATTCTCAGATACCTTGCCAATATCTTATCCTTGTATTTTATGCAGGTATTATCCTTGACTTCAATATCTCTGATTAACGAAATCATCTCGCTGTATCCCAGGACTTGTCTTATGGCCAGCAGTGTTAAGAGATCCTTCATATCCAGAACGGCAATTCCATTCTTTTCCGCAAATCGAATTACCTTCCGGTCATCAGTCAAGAATGTTGCCTTCTTTTCCCGGCAAATGCTCAAACCCTCTGCTTCGCCATAATGCACGGTGCTATCTGTTGAGATATCCTTAAACGCCTTGAGATCATCTCGGTCAATTGTGATAACCGGAAGCTGTTCGAAGATCCGATCAGGAAAGGAATAACCGGCACGCTTAGCCCTCATGAGCTCTGCGTAAACTGAGTTGGTTATACAGAAGTTCGCATCCGGGAAGGCTTTACTCAAGATATCGATGCGATCGACCTTGGCAAGCATGCTTGCTACATCGCAATCGATGATAATCATCGTCGTCATATGAGGCCCAATCTGGCCAGTCGGAACAGGCTCTCCTCATCCGTCCCACCTACCTCGAGTTTAATGGACCTGGAGGCCAGCACGTCCTTAAACTCTTCCATGCAAAGCCCTGCTATTTCAGCCGCCTTCCAGAGGCTGACCTTCTCATTCCTGTAAAGATCAATAGCTATCTCGATTCGGAGGCCCGGCTTCATAGATAATAGAGCTCTCAATGCATCCTTCAATAGCTCCTCTCGGGACTTATAAATCTCAGTTCGCATCAGAGCATCAATTTCGTCATTCGCAGATGCCATTGTCAGGTACAACTCCATGTATGAATAACCATAAGATCGATCCCATCTATCATGAGCGCTCACGAATACTTAATTGGCTCTTGATCATTTACGATAATCCTTCCCGCTCTGCCGTCTCCAAACGGATTCTTCCACCCATTCCCCTGCTGCATCATCCGCTTTGCATTCTCAACCATCCGCAGAGCATCAGCCCCAGCAAGAACGTTGGACTTTACCTCCAGGGCCTCTGGCCTCTCAGTGTTATCTCGCAGCGTCACGCAGGGCACGCCCAGGATGCATGTCTCCTCTTGCACTCCGCCAGAGTCGGTCAGCGCCAGCCGGAGACCACGTGCGGGCTTTGTGTCTTTTTTTAAATTTGCTTAGATTATCCCTTTGGCTCTCAGGGCAGATTTAACCTCGGCCATGTCGCTCTTCAATTCGACAATATCGGTTTCAAGTACTCGATCCATCTTCCGGTTCACGTCTTTGACTTCGATAATAAGATCATCTTGTTTATCGAGCATCTGATCCATCTTTCCGCCCAGGCGATCGTTCATGTTTCTGACTTCGTCAAGAAGCTCATCCTGCTTGCCAAGCATTTGGCCCATCTTTCCGCCCAGATTATCGTTCATGTTGTTGACCGCAGATACCAGCTCTTTTAGATAGACTGCTGCCGTGTCAAGCCTGGTATCAGTCTCGCCTTTTGTCACCAGCTTTCCAAATTTCTCAAACTCCACGTTGGCGGAAGAGTAGCTCTTCTCGATGGATGAGACAGAGATCAGGGCATTTTTAATGACAATTGCGTTCTCAAACCATTTGATCTTCTCATCCTCGCCCTCAACGATGATCTTCACCCTGCCGTCCTTCGGGTTCTCGACCATGCCTCTGAGCCCGAATGCGTTAGCGATATCTATCACTCTAGCCCGGTAGCCGACTTCCTGGACCTTGCCTGATACAATTGCCGTAAGCCTCATCGTCATCTACAATTTCCACATTCATTCTATTTGGCTCTATCCGTGGCTCTCATCTTGGCGCTGGCACTCCCGGATCACCGGAGCCATCTTGATGATCTCCGGCCGGTCCCGAGGATGATTGCAATGGTCATGGGTAGTTGTCGCCTTTGATTTGTATTTGATAGCAAATCGGTTTGATTGGATTGCGGATAACGGATTATAACCACAAAGAGCACAAAGATCACAAAGGACTCCGCAAAGGTTGCTTCGGGGCCATTGAGACCTGATCATCCTTTAAGTGGGGGCTTTGTGCCCTTTGTGAGCTTTGTGGTTTATATCGTCGCAAATCGGTTTGATCGGATTGAACGATAACGGATTTGGCTCTTCGCTCAATTATGCGGGTGCGGTCCGGCAGAGATTATAGCCTCTGTTCCTCTGCGCCTCTGTGGTTGGGTCAGTGCATCGCGGTCCACCACAGAAGGCACGAAGATATAGAGTTTTTGCGATTCAAGTTCACCAAATCTAAATAGCCTTCGCTACATAGCAGGCGCCTCTTATCATCTCAGGATGAAGCCCACTTCGCCTTGATATGCTCGGGAGAAGGAGCCATCCATCAATTCAGCGCACTGCCTGGTAAATCATCTCTCCTGGGTTGTCTCTTGCTGCAGGCCGTTGCCGCTAAGAACTGTAATTCTTGCAGGTGACCAGCTAGCTCCGGCCCTAATACTATGCTGAATTACTGATGATGATTAGTATCCAAGGGATCGAGCAACATTAAAAAAGATTTCGGTCAATTATGCTGTCTGGCTGCTTGGGTTTATACCATATTCGCTATCTGATCCTGGCATGAATTACTACTAGCTCTCATGATATTGAATTAAAAAAACAAAATATAATGCAATATTGCCCCATCCGCAATCTAACTGGGAACATTCATCAAAGGATATCTATAAAATTATAATCAAGGATTGCCATTCCCCTCATGCACCGAATGACTGAAACACATCTGGCACTAAACTGAGATTGAGCGCGTCAAATATCAGTTTGAATCAGGTAGGTCAGCCAAACTAGATCTCAGAACTCCCGATATGAGGTTGTGCAGGAAAGTCCTGTACGTAAAATCTGGAACGGCGAGCGTCGAAGCCATGAAACAATCGCCCTGGGGCGGCATGGCGTTGGTCGAGAGACCATAGATGCCTGCGACTTCAGTCGCGGGAGCCGTCACTACTGCCCTTATACTTCTCCACTGCAATTAACAACCACAGATTCCACAGATCCACCCAATCCTCATTCCATCCTGCCCACCTCCAATGGCCGTCGTCCTCTGTGCGATCTCTACTCTGCGGTTTTATCCCGCAACCAACAGTTTTTTTTATTTTTTCGACAACGATTATTAACCGCAGAGACGCAGAGTTCGCAGAGACGTGAAATTCATCTTTATTACAGTACTTGAAAAGAATTGCATATTTGCTTCTTAGCAATAGTCGTCTCCGTTCGTTCGTCCTCTGTGCGCTCTGCGCCTCTGTGGTTCTATTCCCGTACACCACCGGTTACTGCCTCATGCTTCCCCCGCTCAGATTAACAGCCACAGATTCCACCGAGCCGCTCAATCCTCTTCTCTCCCTTACCCTCTCCAATGTCCGCCGTCCTCTGTGCGCTCTGCGACTCTGCGGTTTTATTCCCGTACACCACCGGTTACTGCCTCATGCTTCCCCCGCTCAGATTAACAGCCACAGATTCCACAGATCCACCCAATCCTCATTCCATCCTGCCCACCTCCAATGGCCGTCGTCCTCTGTGCGATCTCTACTCTGCGGTTTTATCCCGCAACCAACAGTTTTTTTTATTTTTTCGACAACGATTATTAACCGCAGAGACGCAGAGTTCGCAGAGACGTGAAATTCATCTTTATTACAGTACTTGAAAAGAATTGCATATTTGCTTCTTAGCAATAGTCGTCTCCGTTCGTTCGTCCTCTGTGCGCTCTGCGACTCTGCGGTTTTATTCCCGTAAACTTACTGCCTCATTCTTCCCCAACTCCAAAATTAACCGCAGAGCCGCAGAATTCGCAGAGCTGCTCAATCCTCTTCTCTCCCCGCCCCCTTTCAAGGATCCGTCGTCCTCTGTGCCTCTGTGGTTGGGTCAATGCATAGCGGTTCACCACAGAGGCAAAGAAATACGGAGAATTTCTGATTCAAGCTCACCCATACAGAATTGGCTCTCCTTCCCCTCCCCGGCCTTGGCCCCGCTCATCCCTCCTCCGCGCCCGGGCAAAAAAACCTCAAAATCGTTTTATACCTTCGCATCCGACCTTCATCCAATGCTCCTCTTCGCCCACGTGGGCCTGGCCCTGGCCACCGCTCGCCTCTATAGCCGGCTGGACCTATTATTTCTCGCCCTGGGGTCCATCCTCCCCGATATCATAGACAAGCCTTTGGGCCTGCTCGTATTCGGGACACCGAACATGGGAAGGACATTCGCCCATACCCTTCTCTTCCTGCTCATCTTAGGAGCGATCTCCCTCCGCCTGCGAGACATCAGATTGGCCTCCCTCACCTGGGGGGTCTTGGTCCATCTCATCCTGGACTCCATGTGGAGCTCTCCAGTCATCCTCCTCTGGCCTCTGCTGGGAGGATTTCCCCCAGCTCCATACCTGGATACATTAAGCTACCTGCAGATCCTTCTCTCTGGCCTGGAGAAGCCGGAGATCCTCATCCCGGAGTTGCTCGGCCTGGGCTACATCCTCGTCTTAGTATATCTCAAGAGGGGCTTGATCTGGGCAGAAATCAAGAGGCTTTTGCGCAGGCAGGGGAAGGGCACTGGCACCGGCTCCGCCTAGATCGGGACCCTGGCAGCAGCCGGCTCTTCGCTGAATTATGGGGGTGAGTTCAGACAGAGAATATGGCCTCTGTTCCTCTGCGATTCTATTCCCCGATGCCACCGGGCACTGCCTCATGCTTCTCCAGCTCCAAATCAACCGCAGAGACGCTCAATTCCCCTCAAAGGACCGTAGTCCTCTGTGCGCTCTGCGCCTCTGCGGTTTTATTCTCGTAAACCACCGGGTACTGCCTCATGCTTCCCCAGCTCCAAATTAACCACATAGTCTGCAAAGCCGCTCAATCCTCTTTTCTCCCTGTCCCTCTCCAATGTCCGTCGTCCTCTGTGCGCTCTGCGACTCTGTGGTTTTATTCCCGTAAACCGCCAGGGTTGGTTTCTCAGCTACGATTATTAACCGCAGAGACGCAGAGTTCGCAGAGACGTGAAATTCATCTTTATTACAGTACTTGAAAAGAATTGCATATTTGCTTCTTAGCAATAGTCGTCTCCGTTCGTTCGTCCTCTGTGCGCTCTGCGACTCTGCGGTTTTATTCCCGTAAACCACCGATTACTGCCTCATTCTTCCCCAACTCCAAAATTAACCGCAGAGCCGCAGAATTCGCAGAGCTGCTCAATCCTCTTCTCTCCCTGCCCCCTTTCAAGGATCCGTCGTCCTCTGTGCCTCTGTGGTTCTTTTCCCCTATTCCCGGCAGCATCCTGTAATGCGCGAAAATTTTAAAATGATTTATCATAAGTAATATAATTAAGAAACATTTTTATGCATGCAGCTCGATTGCGAAAGGGAGGGCTTGAGGCTCTTTGGGGGAACTATATGCGGGCACGCAGGAGCAAAGATCAGATCATAGTGGAGATCCTGAACATATGCGAAAAAGGGGAAAATCTCACCAATATCGTCTATCGAAGCAGTATCAGTTTTGCTTCCATCAAGGCATATCTCGCTGTGCTCATGAAAAACGATCTTCTGATATACCAGGATGGCTCTCCGCGAATCTATAAAACAACGCCAAAGGGCCTGGCAATGAGAGATCGACTGGAAGGGCTACATAAGCTGATGGAAGGCCTGAAGATATAGAGGGAGCAAGAAGGATCCACGAGGCCTGAGCCGATGATGATTCAACTATCCTGCGGACGAATTCTCTTCCAATTATCCTCCTCTGATGCGTTTATCCTCCCGCGAGGATCTTATGCAAAAATTCCTGTAACATATCCGCCAGCATCATTCGTTAGTGCAAGGCTGCTTGATAGGCATAACTGCCCCAGTGCCTCCTCTTTCAAAAGCTCTTTTTTGGCTATAGTTCTCCCCTCTACAAGGGATATCTATAAATACTCATCTTGACATGTTATCTATAGTTGATACCCAGTATTGATGTAGGATACTCAGGGCAGAACCAAAAGGAGAGATGTAATATATGCTTTCGTCGATGATGAGTACGGTCAGTAGCACCATGAGCGCAACAGCCAGCGCCACCAGCACAATGAGCACAACCTCGGCAGTCAGTACATTTGCCACGGTGGGTGTCGCGGATATCAGCGTTGTGAGCGTCATATGTCTCATCGCTCTCCTAAGCGCCTCTGAGATACTCTCTGCCTCATCCTGCTGGCACAGGCGCCTTTCAACGGTGCTCAACATCGCCATAGTTCCCATGGTCTTAACATTCTTCTTAATTGTGGGCTACAAGGTAGTAGAGGTTATCGGCAGCTAGATAAGCCCTGCTGCTGCATACAATCTCTCTTTTATAGCACCTTTTGTAGCTCTTCATAGCAGTCTATTCATTCTATTGCATATAGCGTTTTTAGCGAGGAGCCTAAATTCCAGGTCCAAATTACCTTCCTGCTTGAAATGAATAGCGTATTTGCTTCCGGGATAGTCGTCTCCGTTCGTTCGTCCTCTGTGCGCTCTGCGACTCTGTGGTTTTATTCCCGTAAACCGCCAGGATTGATTTCTCAGCTACGATTATTAACCACTGAGGCACAGAGTTCACAGAGACGCTCAATCCTCTTTTCTCCCTGAACCATTCAAGTCGCGATACGCTCTTTTATCCTATCCAGAGCATAAGCGTAAAAGAAGAACAGGAATAGCGGGCCTATGATCAAATACGGCAGGATCTCCGGTTTGAGGGGAGCGATGAGGAACAGCGCTATATTGGTGACCCCGTGGGCCAGGGAGACAATAGGCAGGCTCTTGGATAGCCAGAAGAGCACCCCGAAAGCCAGCCCCGCCAGGCTAACGTAGAGGAGCTCCAGTGTCAGGTGATAGCCGCTATGCATGAACCCGAATATCACACTGGCCAAGACCAGCCCCCCAATCAGACCGATCCTCTCCTGGAGCACAGTCTGCAAAGACGACCGAAATACGAACTCCTCCACAATACCCACAAAAAAGATCATGGTCAGGGCTAAAATGAGCATTTGCTGGAGATCATTGTCCACCACCAGCATTTGAGGCTTGATCACCATATACTCCCCCCACCCCAAAGCCAGTCCCATGGATATGGAAACGGGCAGAAAGAACCAGAACCGCTCAAAGGTCAATCCCGCCTCCTCTGCGGTTATGAATCTCTCTTTCAAGATCATATACATGGGAATGAACATGGGCGCATAAACCAGCACATAGGAGTAAAGGGTCAGGTGGAAGAAGACTGGCATCGCGACATTCAAAAGGCGGAACAGTGGCAAGAGCATTAGGGCTGGATAGGTCCGGTTGTTGACGAATATCGTTGATAGGCTTAAAAAAACCAGGTTCAGGGCATGAATGGGCATCGCTGCTTCAGCCTTGCCGTAGAAGATCAGAATCTCGGCCAACAGTATCAAAAATACGGGAATCAGCAGGTCGAGATAGTACCTCTCCGCATTCAGCGCCTTCATATAATTGCCATGTTCTCATCAAAGATTTAATAGATTCCCTCGAACCTTACTGTACCAAAAAATCAGCATACTTTAGCCCTGACTTTGGCAGATATAATGCGAAGGATGTAAATAATTTGCGGCCCTGATGATATAGTATGACCCTTGTCTCCCTCTCTTTTGAGGTCCACCAGCCAATCCGTCTGAAGAAGAATTTCTTCTGGGACGGCTACATGAACCGGCAGGTGGTACCTGATTTATGGAAATACTACTTCGATTGCCCAGAGAATAAGAGGATCTTCGAGCGAGTATCCGACAAATGCTACCTGCCCGCGAACCGGGCCATCCTGGAGGGGATAAAAAAGCTCCAGGGATCGAATAGATCCTTCAAGGTCTCCTACAGTTTCTCAGGCGTCTTCCTGGAGGAATGCCAAAGGTACCGCCCGGATGTGTTAGACTCCTTTGTCGACCTGGTCCAGACTGGAATGGTGGAGGTGCTGGATCAGACCTACTATCACAGCCTGGCCAGCCTCTACGACGATTCCCAGGAGTACATCGAGCAGATCAAGATGCACCGGGAGCTGATCTGGGACATCTTCGCCCTCCGGCCTACGACCTTTGAGAACACCGAGCTGATCTACAGCGACAAAATCGCCCAAATCGCAGACCGGATGGGCTATAAGGCCATATTCACCGAAGGGGTGGTAGCAGATCCCAACTACGTCTACCGCCCGCCAAACACCAAGATCGCTCTGCTCTTGCGTAACTACCAGCTCACCGATGACATCGGCTTTCGCTTCTCCTCCCATAATTGGGAAGAGTACCCCCTCACCGCAGACAAATACGCCTCCTGGCTGGCGAGGACCCCAGGCAAGTGCATAAACATCTTCTGCGACTACGAGACCTTCGGCGAGCACCAGTGGATCGATACCGGTATCTTCGACTTCATCCGCAGCCTGCCAAACCAGGTCCTCCGCTACGAGAACCTTCAGTTCGCCACCCCCTGCGAGGTGGCCAGCACAATTCCCCCGGAAAGAGAGCTATCGATAGAGAGCTTCGTCTCCTGGGCAGACCTGGAGAGAAACACCAGCTGCTGGCTGGGAAACGCCCTTCAGCATGCCTGCTTCATCCAGCAGAAGAGGCTCCAGGCACCGGCAAGAGAGAGCCGCGATCCCGACCTCCTGGCCATCTGGAGGACTCTGGGCCTCTCCGACCATCTCTACTATATCTTCACCCACGGCGGAGGGCCGGCCGAGGTGCACAACTACTTCAGCCCCTACGGCTCCCCCTATGATGCAGCTGTAACCTACTTTGCCGTCTTATCCGACTTTCACTGCCGCCTGAAGGGAAAGACCCATCTGGCCGATTCCCCATTCCGGTTTGCCACCGGAATAGACCAGTTCACAGGCGACTCCGCCTGGACACTGATGGGCCTGGAGGCCATCCTGGACAAAATCCCTCTCCCCTCTTTGGAGTACCATAATGCCAACGGCGATTATGCCCTCTGGGCGGAGAAGAGCCTGGGCGACAGCGCCCTGGCGGAAAAGCTGGCCGGATTGCAGAAGCTCAAGGGGGAGAGGCTGAGAAAGGGCCTTCTCCGGGCAGTGGCCGATTCCCTGGCAACAGAGGTGATCTAAATGACTGTAGGAGCAGCTCAACCTCAGCCCTTCCAGCCGGCCGACTATTCCCAGGGGACATCCCGGGAGTGGCTGGTGGCTAACGGCCTGGGCAGCTATGCCTCATCGACCGCAAACTGCAGCAACACCAGAGCCTATCACGGCCTTCTGGTGGCAGCCACCGAGCCTCCAGCAAGGAAGAGACTGCTCCTCGCCAGCCTGGACGAGGAGCTGGGCGAATTCCGACTGGCCAATCATCAGTACCCCGGAGCGATCTATCCCCAGGGCTTCTCTCACCTGCAGGGATTCTGGACCGATCCCCTCCCCCGGTTCTGCTATCAGATGGGCACTACAACCCTGGAGAAGACCGTCTCCATGGTCCGCAATGAGAACAGCACCATCATCAGCTACAGGATCAAGGGCTACCGTGGATTGATCCGCATCGTACCCCTGATCCACGACCGCAGCTTCCATGCTGCCGGCGATCTTCCTCCACTTCACCAGAATACCTGGGGCAAAGGAACCACAATCCTCAGCCAAACCCGTTTCTCCATCTTCTCCGACCTGGCCCGATATATTCCCCAGGAGAGGGTCTACAGCAACTTCGAGTACGAGGAGGAGCGCCGCCGGGGCCTGGGCTGGAAGGAGAACCTCTTCTCCCCCGGCTGCTTCGAGCTGGATGTATCCGGAGAGGCGGAGTTCGCCATCATCGCCTCCACCTGGAGGAGCTCCTTGGCCAACTGGAGGGCGGATCAGGAGAGCGAGAGAGAACGCCTGATATCCTTAAAGGCACCCGTTCCTCCTCTGGCTCGAGCGGCGGACAGCTTCCTGGTCAAGAGGGGCAACGCTCTGAGCCTCATCGCCGGCTACCACTGGTTCGATGACTGGGGAAGGGACGCCATGATCGCCCTGCCCGGCATTCTCCTCTCCACCGGCCGATATGAGGCAGCAAGGCTGGTCCTCAGCTCCTTTGCCGGGGCGATGAAGGACGGTGTGCTGCCCAACGACCTCGGGGCCCGGTCCTACAACACCGTGGACGCCTCTTTGTGGTTTGTTCAGGCGACGAGCAGATATTTCGATGCAACAGGTGATCTGGATTTCCTGGCCGAGCTCTGGCCGAAGCTCTTGGATGTGGTTGAGAGATACTCCCGACCGGGCGATGACTTCGGCGCAGATGAGGACGGCCTGATCAATTCCGGCCCGGCTCTCACCTGGATGGACGCCAGAGTGGACGGCCGGCCGGTCACCTCCCGGACGGGCAAATGCTGCGAGATAAACGCCCTCTGGTACTCCGCCCTGAGGAGGACAGAGAGCCTTTCCCGGGCCCTGGACATGCCCCTGGACCCGAAGATTCCCGAGCTCGCAGATAAGGTCCAGAAAAGCTACCTCCGATTCTGGAACAGCGAGAACGGCTGCCTCTTCGATGTGATAGACCATGAGGACGCCTCCATCCGCCCCAACCAGATCTTCGCGGCGATCGTTCCCGATCTCCTGCCGGATGTGATGAGAAGGAGCATCCTGGAGGTGGTAGCTCGAGATCTTCTCACCCCCTTCGGCCTGAGAACCCTCTCCCCCCGCGATCCCCGTTATGCGGGCCGATATGCTGGAGAACCCAAGGAGAGGGACCGCAGCTATCATCAGGGCACGGTCTGGCCCTGGCTCATCGGCCCCTATATCGATCTTCTGCTGGCTGTAGGCGGCCGCTCCGCCGAAACGCGGGAGAAGGGATTGGAGGCTTTAAGGCCGCTCTTGGATCTGGCAGAAGGGATGGGCACCATTCCCGAGGTCTTCGATGGCGACCTGCCCCAGAATCCCGGTGGCTGCATCTCCCAGGCCTGGTCGGTGGGAGAGGTTCTCAGAGCTTATGAAGAGCTGCGGGATGAATAGTAAAAAATTCCATTCATTTTTTCCAGAACTCTGGCAAGAAGAGGACCATAGCGGTCACCACCTCCAGCCTGCCGATCCACATGCATAATATGAGGAGCATCTTTCCCGCAGGATGGATATCTGCAAAGCTGAACATCGGCCCCACCACACCAAATCCCGGTCCGACATTCCCCAGGGTCGTCGCCACTGCCGACAGGACGCTCTCCATATCCATCTTCGGATCGCTGTAGGAGATCATGGCCAGGAGGAGGGAGGCTATGGCAAAGATGATGATGTACATGGAGACGAAGATATTGCTCGCCCTTAAAATCTCCTCTTTCACCACCATATCGCCCAGCCGGACGCTCTGAACCGCCTTGGGATGAAGAGTGCGAATCAGCTCTCTGTATGCGCTCTTGAATATCAGTATCAATCGAACAACCTTGATTGCTCCTGCGGTGGAGCCGGCACAGGCCCCGATGATCATAAGCAAGAGGAGGGTGATCCTGGCGGTGGCGGTCCACTGATTGAAATCGGCAGTGGCAAACCCGGTGGTGGTCAGGATCGAGACCACCTGGAAGCCAGCCAGTTGAATCTTCTGGTAGATGTCTCCCTCCAGCCCTCCCCAGAGGATGATGATCGACGTGGCCAAAAGGATGATCAAGGCATAAGCCCGGAACTCCGTGTCGCTGATCAGGGCCTTCCGGTCGGAGGTGATCATCCTGTAGTGCAGGGCGAAGTTGGCCCCGGCCAGGAAACAGAACAGGACGATGATGGCATCTATGATCCAGCTATTGTAGGCCATGATGCTCAAACCCCGGGGCGAGAATCCTCCCGTGGCCATGGATGAGAAGGCATGGCAGAACGAGTCAAAGGGGGGCATTCCTGCCAGAAGGAGGAGGGCGACCTCCACCAGGGTCAGGAGGATATAGACCATCCAGAGCATGCGAGCGGTCTGCTTGATCCTGGGCTTGATGGATTCCTTATCCGGGCCGGGAACCTCCGCCCGGTAAAGCTGCCGTCCCGCCACTCCCAGGCGGGGCAGTATGGCCACGAAGAGCAGTATTATCCCCATCCCTCCCAGCCACTGGGCAAATGACCTCCAGAAGAGCAGCCCCATGATTGTATCATCGGGGCCGCTCCTCATCCGGAGGAGGATGGAGTTGCCGGTCATCCTCACCAGTTGCATCTGCATCTCCGCCACCAGGCTGCTATCGGCCAGGGTCTGGTTCATCTTCCAGTATCCCAGGTGATTGATCTCTGTGAATACAGACGATCCAGTGGTGGTGAAGGCGGACATGGACTCGAAGAGGCCATCGATCAGGCTCATCCCCAGGAAGACATAAGGAAACGCTCCGAAGAAAGCGACGGCAATCCAGCCCAGAGCCACCAGGGCAAAAGCCTCTCTTAATCCCGGCTCCTCCTCAGATGACAGCCTTCCCAGGGCTATCCCCGTGGCCAGGCTGATTAGGGAGGTGGCAGCAAAGGCGATCACCCCTCCCGTCTCAGCATAAACAGCAGCTACCGCACCCGGAACGAGCAGCAAGATGGCCAGCAGCTTCAGCAGCTGTGCAAGCAGTCGCAGAAACACCCTGAATTTCATCAAGCAATGCCGCACCAAAATGGCGGAGGGCATCCTCCTGAAAGCGCAACTTGTCTCCTGTTCCTATAAAAAGGATCTGCTCATTATGCCGCGAATAGCTTCTTGACCTTGGAGACAGCGTCCGGCATGGACATCACGAACACCCGATCACCGGCTGACACCTTGAAGTCCTCATAGGGGACAATAGGCGCGCCGTCTCTTATCACCATGCCGGCAAGGGAGTTCTTGGGAAGCTCTTTGGATATCGACTTGCCCACGATCTTCGCTCCCGGCTTGGCGATGAAATCCACCAGCTCCATCCTCTCATCGCTCAGTGTGATGACCTCTTCTCCGCCGATCACCCTCTGGAGGACGGCATCGGCAGTCACCTGCCCCGGGCTGACCGCTCTGTCCACCCCTACCATCTCGAAGAGCTTGATGTAGACGTTCCTGTTGACCCGGGAGAGGATCTTCGTGGCTCCCAGCTGCTTTACCAAGAGGGAGCATAATAGGTTCTTGTCATCAAGGCCGGTCACAGCATAGACCACATCCATCGCGCCTGCCCCCTCCTCTTGAAGTAGGGCGAGATCTGATCCATCGCCATTGAGGATCATGGTTCCTGAGAGCTTGTCCGCAATCTCAGCGCAACGATCGGCATCCTTCTCGATGAGCTTGACGTCCATTCCCATCTTCTCCAGCCTGCTGGCCAGGTAGAAGCCCACCATTCCCCCACCCACGATCATCGCCTTCTGAGTGGTCTTGGATTCATGCAGCATGCTTCCCAGGTCGGGAAGGGACCTGGCGTCGCACAACAGCATTAGGTGGTCGTCATTTCTTATCTCGTCTCCCTCTTTCGGTATGGCTATCCGGCCCGCCCGGTTTATGGCGATCAGGTTGCAGTTATTGGGGAGGACGATATTCTCCACCGGCCCCTGGATCTTCATCTCTGCTGTTACCTTGAACTCCACCAGCTCCACCAGGCCGTTGGCCAGGTCCCGGTTCATGAGCATGGATGAGAAATAAAGAGAGCTTGCCATATCCTCGGCCATGGTCAGTTCCGGGCAGATCATGAATGATATGCCGATCTCCTTTCGATCCTGGACCGGCTGATCGATGTACTCGGGATTGCTCACCCTGGCGATGGTCTGCCTGACCCCCAGATGAGAGGCTATGATGCAGGTTATCACATTCACCTCATCGTTCCCGGTTGCAGCCACGACTATGTCCGCCTTCTTGATATCCGCCTCGGAGAGAAGCCGGGCGTTGGCGGCATTCCCCTGCATGACCTTCACATCCATGTCCTGAAGCCTGGCACAGGCATCGGGATCCTTATCTATGACGGTGACATCATGGTCAGCATAAAGCTCGCTGGCGATTAGAAAGCCCACCTCGCCAGCTCCGGTGATCAGGATACGCATCTTGTTTCCTCCACATCAACCAGGGCGCAAAGGAGATCCAAGGATAAGAATTGATCCATCCTTGTTATAAGCGTTTTCCATTCGTTTGCCCTTTTCTTTCGTCCGTCCTCTGATCGGCCGATCTGTATATATTGACAGAGCGACTGCACTAAACTATGTTCGCCCTTCTCTTCGATCCCAGCGCCGGCGCAGCCGGAGACATGATCATGGCCTCACTCCTGGACCTGGGAGCGGATGAAAAGAGGGTTAGGAAGGCAGTGGAGTCGGTGGGCTGCACCCTGGAGGTCTCCCGGCAGGAGAAGGGGCATATCTCTGCCACCAGGGCCCAGGTGATCTCGGACCGGAGGTATCATTCCCTGGAGGAGGCGGTATCCATTCTAAAGAGCTCAAGCCTCCAGGAAAAGGCACTGAAGAAAGCCCTTGCCGCCCTGGATATTCTGGCGGAGGCGGAGAGCCGGGTCCATGATGTGCCCAAGAGCCGGGCCCATTTTCATGAGGTCGGTGCCCTGGATGCTCTCGCTGATATAGCCGGTTCCTGTGAGGCTGCCAGCAGCCTGAAAGCGGATCGAATCCTCTCCCGGCCCATCTCCGTCGGTGGGGGATATGTCCAGTCGGCCCATGGTCTCCTTCCCGTTCCCGGGCCGGCGGCCCTGGAGATTCTGCGGGCTCATAATATCCCCTGGATGGGGGGGCCGGTGGACGATGAGCTCCTCACTCCCACCGGGGCGGCCCTACTGGCGGCTCTGGTGGACGAGTTCGTGCCCCGCTTTCCCCTCATCCAGGCGGAGAGGGTGGGCTACGGCGCAGGCAAGAAAGACCTGGCCACCCCCAACCTCCTGCGAGCGCTAAAGGCCAGGATCGTATCTCCAACCAGAGGGGCTGGGATGGATCACCAAAAGGATCGTGTGGTGCAGCTGGAGACCAATGTGGACGATGTCACAGGCGAGGTTTTGGGCCACCTGATAGAGGAGCTCATGCAGGCGGGAGCGCTGGACGTCTCAGTCATTCCCGCGGTGATGAAGAAGGGGAGAAGCGGGAACGTCATCCGGGCGATAAGCAGTCACGAGGATATGTCGAAGCTGGCGGGAATGATAGTCAGGGAGACGGGATCTTTAGGGGTCAGGGTCTTTCCCAGCCTGCACCGTTTTGTGGCGGAGAGAGAAGAGAGAACTGTGGACCTGAATCTCGCGGGGGTGACCTATAGCGTTGCCATAAAGATCAGCCGGATGGACGGCAGCCTGGTCAATGTCAAAGCGGAGTACGAGGACTGCAGAAGGATTGCAAAAGAGGCAGGCGTTCCCTTGCGCATGGTCATTAAAAAAGCGGAAGAATTGGGTTGGCGGGCAGCAGATAAATGAATCGTGCCATCCCTTTGATTTCCATTTGATCTATGCGGTTTTTTATAACTATGCTGCCCGCGTGTCCTCTTCCCTGCTCTCTATTTATTCTAATAACCTTTTCATTATACTAATATAGTCTTGGTAGTAATTCCTAATATATATAGTTTTTGTAATTAATAGTGTCGTAAGATTGATTAATCTGCCCGAAGAGAAAGCTCCCATGATGCATTTTGACTCTTCCATCAGGCTCTTTGACCAGGCTAAAAGACTGATGCCCGGCGGGGTCTCAAGCCCCGTGCGCGCCATATCTCCTTATCCCTTCTACACCGCTCGGGCAATAGGCCCCTATCTATGGGACTGCGACGGCAACAGGTTCATCGATTACTGCCTGGCCTACGGCCCCATGATCCTGGGCCACCGCCATCCTGCCATAAGAGAAGCGGTTTCGGATCAGATGGACCGGGGCTGGCTTTATGGTACGCCAAGCGAGCTGGAGGTCCGGCTTGCGGAAAGGGTGTCCTCCCTCTACCCCAGCATGGAGCGGCTGCGCTTTGTGAGCAGCGGAACCGAGGCCACCATGGCAGCGATTCGAGTGGCCCGGGGGAGCACCGGCAGGGATATGATCATCAAGATCGAGGGCGGATTCCATGGCGCTCATGATAGCGTCCTGGTCAAAGCGGGCTCTGGTGCCACTACCCTGGGCATTCCCGACTCACGGGGCGTCCCAAGAGATGCCACCAAAAATACCATTCAGGTGCCCTACAACGACCCAGCTGCCCTGGAGGAGGTCCTGGAGCGTTTCTCCGGCCGGATCGCCTGCCTGATCATGGAGCCGGTCCTGGGAAATATCGGCCCCATCCTGCCGGATAAGGGCTACCTGCAGACGGCGCGCCGCCTGACGGAGAAGAACGATGTCCTCCTGATCTTCGACGAGGTTATAACCGGATTCCGGCTCTCCCTGGGCGGGGCGCAGGAGCTCTTTGGCATCAAGCCCGATCTGACCACCCTGGGAAAGATAATAGGCGGAGGCTTTCCCATTGGGGTCTTCGGAGGCCGGGCAGATCTGATGGACCAGGTGGCCCCAGGGGGAGCGATCTATCAGGCGGGGACGTACAATGGAAGTCCGGCCTCTCTGGCTGCCGGCCTGGCGACTTTGGATGTGATGGAGAAGGAGGATACCATAAATAAACTCAACCGGTCCGGAGAGAGCATGAGACTGGCCCTTAAGGATATGGTGGAGGATCTTGGGCAGGACTGGAGCGTGGTCGGCATCGCCTCCATGTTCAAGGTATTCTTCGGCCCGGAGCCTCATAACTATGCCCAGGCCTTGAGGTGTGATCGGCAGGGCTACTTCGAGTTCTTCCGCCGGATGCTGGATTCTGGCATCTTCCTCACCCCCAGCCAGTATGAGACCGATTTCATTTCTGCAGCGCATAACCAAGATGTGATCGAGACCACCCTGGAGGCGTTCCGCTCCTGCCTGAAAAGCTGATCGTGGGGACGAGGGGCAGCCCTCTGGCATTGCGCCAGACGCAGATCGTGCAGGAGAGGCTTAAGGGCCTTGGCATCCAGACCCAGCTGTGCCGGGTTAAGACCAGCGGGGACGTCTTCCTGGACAAGCCCCTCCACCAGCTCACCGGTTTTGGGGTCTTCGTGGCTGAGATAGACGAACGCATGCTTTCCGGCAAGATCGATCTCGCTGTGCACAGCATGAAGGACCTCCCCACCAAAAGGCCTGAGGAGCTGATAGTCTCCGCTGTCCTGAAACGCGACTCACCATACGACGTCCTCTTATGCAGGGAGAAATCTGTCAAAAGCATCGAGGAGCTGGACCAGGGGGCACGAGTGGGCACATCGAGCATGCGGCGGATGGCCCAGCTTCTCCGCGCCCGCCCCGACCTGAACATTCTGAGCCTGCGGGGGAATCTTCAGACCAGGCTGAGCAAGCTGGAGCGGGGAGACTACGATGCCATAGTCCTGGCCGAGGCCGGCCTCGAGCGCATGGGCTACCATCCAGATTATGTGAGGCTAGATGGGGAGAGGTTCGTTCCCTCTGCCAACCAGGGGACGATAATCGTAGTTGCAAAGGCCGGATCAGAGGCTGAGGCCTGCTCCCGCGCTCTGGATGATGCTCATGCTAGATCTGAGACCATGATCGAGCGCAAGATCATGGAGACCGTGGGCGGAGGCTGTGTGGTGCCCATGGCCGTCCATGCTTTGGTGCAAAAGGGAGAGGCGCGGGTTCTGGCTGAGGTCTTATCCCCGGACGGCAAGAGGTTCGTCCGCCTGGAGGAGAGGATCTCTCTCGTTCAGAATCATCTGGCAGTGGCAGAGGATATGGGAGAGCGGCTGATGAGGATGGGAGGAAGAGAGCTGGTGGACGAGGCGGTGAAGTTTTTTGGCAATCGGTAAGGTTTATCTGGTGGGAGCGGGGCCCGGAGACCCGGAGCTGCTGACGATTAAGGGAAGAAAGAGGCTCATGGAGGCGGACGTTGTCCTATTCGACCGGCTGCTCGACTCCAGGATGCTGGACGGGGTAAAGGGGGAGCTTATAGATGTGGGCAAGAACGCGGGAAGGCATAAGCTGAAGCAAGAGGAGATAAACCAGCTCCTGATAGAGAAAGCCAAAGAGGGCAAAATCGTTGTCCGGCTGAAGGGCGGAGACCCCTACCTCTTCGGCCGGGGAGGCGAGGAGGCGATCGCCTGCCGGGATTGGGGAATCCCGTTTGAGGTTGTCCCCGGCGTCACCTCGGCCATCGCCGCTCCGGAGCTGGCGGGAATTCCAGTTACTCACAGAAAGGTGGCCTCGGCCCTGACCATAGTCACCGGCCATGAGGAGCCGGGAAAGGACTCGCCCCTCGACTGGCGGGCCATGGCCGGGCTTGATGGAACCCTGGTTGTTCTCATGGGCGTCTCCCGGCTGGAGGAGAACACCAATAGGCTCATAGAAGCGGGAAAGTCCCCCCAGACCCCGGCGGCCATGGTGGAGAAGGGCGGCTGGCCGGATCAGAGGCTGATCTCGGGGACCCTGGGGGATATCGCCGAGAGGGCAAAGGAAGAGAATGTCCAGTCTCCGGCCATACTGGTGGTGGGAGACGTAGTCCGGCTGGCAGAGGTCCTCGCCCCGGAGAGGATCGCCATCCTCAGGCCGGCGGGCCAGCAGGAGGAGTCGGTTGACCTGGCGGAGCGCTACGGATTTATTCCCCTGTCCGCTCCGGCCATCGCCCTGGAGAGAAATCCCCTGCCCGAAGATCTGCTCGAGAGGATCGCTGCCGCGGAATGCGTGGCCTTCACCAGCGCCAATGGGGTGCATATCGCTCTTGGGAATAAGGCCATATCCAGAGCATTAGCAGCAAAGAAGATCGTCTCCATCGGCCCCAAGACGAAGCAGGCCCTGAACGAATACGATATCCAGTCGGAGATGCCCGAAAGCTACAGCTCTGAGGGGCTGGAGAGGATGCTCAAGGGAAGATATAAGAGCATTCTCTTCCTGCGCAGCGCCCAGGGGAGCCAGTATCTCTCCGATGGCCTGAGGGAGGCGGGAATCGTGGTGGATGACATTCCCCTTTATGGAGTGGTGAATTCATCCGATCCCCGCCTGGACCGGCTGATAGAGCGGGCAGGCGAGGTGGACATCTTCGCCTTCACCAGCTCCTCAACAGCTCGAAATCTGCTGGAAAGAGCAAGAGCGATGGGAAGGGAAGAACAGCTGCGAGAGGCTCTTGCCAGGGCCACAGTGGCCGCCATCGGCAAGCCTACTGCCCAAGAGTTGTCCCGCCTGGGGGTGGCGGTGGACGTCATCCCGGAGAACTTCACCTTTGAGGCCATGCTGGCAGCCCTGGTCGGGAGAAAGAGATCCTCTGGCAATGCTGCAAGCATGGCAAAGGATAGAATGGAGTTGTGAGGTTTACATGATCATATTTTCCAAAGCCCTGGCCGACCAGGCCACGGTATGGGAGGCCCTGCGGGAATCCGAGTCCTGCCAGGACGTTCCGGCAGATCTTCTCCGCTTCTCCGCCCAGACGAAACCGGTGGTGATGTGGAATCTGACCAGACGCTGCAACCTGGCCTGCAGCCATTGTTATATGGATGCCATCCCAAAGGAGGATGACGAGATGAGCCTTGAGGAAGGGATGCGTCTGACAGACGATCTGGCCCGGATGAAGATACCGATTCTCATCCTCACTGGCGGCGAGCCACTGATGAGCCGCAACTTCTTCTCTATTGCCTTCCACGCCCGGGAGGCGGGTTTGAGGACGGTCATATCCACCAATGGCACCCTGATCACCCCCGAGGTGGCAAGGCTTTTGGCAGAGGCTAAGATTCGATACGTAGGGGTCAGCCTGGACTCCGCCCTCCCTGCCAGCCATGACAAATTCCGGGGCGTTCCTGGGGCGTTCGACCGCGCCCTCCAGGGATTGAGAAACGCCAGGGATGCGGGCCTGAAGACCGGCCTGAGGATAACTCTGACCCGGGACAACTGGCAGGATGTTCCCGCCCTCCTCAATTTGGCCTTGGAGGAGAACATCCCCCGCTTTTGCCTCTACCATCTGGTTCCCACTGGCCGGGGGGCGGGGATATCGGATAAGGATGTGAGCTCTGAGCAGCGTCGCAGCGTCATCCGCCTGCTGGCCGAGGCAGCGGTGGAGCTCAAGGATAAGAACATCGAGATCCTGACCACCGATTCTCCCATGGATGGGGCCTATCTCCTGGAGATCTTGAAGGACGATCCGAGAAGGGACTATGTGAGAAAGCTCTTGACCAATGCCGGGGGCTGCTCCGCCGGGGCTAAGGTGGCCAACATCAGCTATCAGGGAGATGTTCATCCCTGCCACTTCATGCCCCAGGTGGTGGTGGGCAACGTCCGGGATAGGTCCTTCCAGGACATCTGGATAGACCATCCAACCCCAGAGCTTTTAGCGTTGCGAGGGATCAAGTCCAATCTCAAAGGAGCATGTGGCAGCTGCAACTACCGGGATCTGTGCGGAGGGTGCCGCCAGAAGGCATATTACTATAATGGCGACTTGCTGGGAGAGGATCCCACCTGCATCGTCGAGAATAAATGCGGCTGAATCGCGATCCTCCGGGCGGGATATCCCTGAATTGAACCGATCGGCTCAACTGATGGGATGAATTCCGCTGCCCTCCACAACTCATTCTTTTTAGGCCGTTTTATCATCTTTTCTCTAGACCATTCCTTCCACCGGAAGATATATTTGAGATCAGCTGCATTATGATGGATAATAGAGATAAACGGAGGCGATAAATTGACACATCATGAAGAGAAGAAAGAGGAAAAAGAGGAGAAGGCAGCAAAGGTTGAACCCATAAAGCCTGGCGACAAGAGGGGAGGCAAAAAGAAGGGTCTTCTCGATACCTGCCAGTGAGCTGCTGGCTAACCTTAACTGGAATTTTTTTTTTGTCCTCTCGCTATTTGTTCTGGGTGAACTTGAATCGCAAAATCTATGTGTCTTTTGTGGCGAACCGCTATGCTCTGGCCCAACCACAGAGACGCAGAGGCCATATTCTCTGCCTGGACCTCACCCCCATAATTCAGCGAAGGGCCATCTTTTTTTCAACGATAAAAAGATTTAACTATCTCCGTCAGCAAGAACCATATTGTGCGATCCATCCAGAAGACCCAGTCCAAGCCTCAGGGGGCAAAGCCGGAGAGAGGAAAAGCAGTAGGGGCAAAGTTTCTCCTCTTGCGGCCTGCTGGCTATCCCTTGAAGAGCATATTTCAGGAGTGTCCATCCGTTGCTGATGCCAGGCTCTTTGAGCTGTACGCCCGGGAGCAATGGTACGGTGAGGAGGTAAAACCTGGCTGCTACCTCTTCGACCGCAGGCTCTATCCTGACTATGCCTTCCAGGTGGTTCGGGCCTATCCCAGGCGCTCTGTGGTCGGCTTTGAAACCACCATCAAGGTGGAGCAGAAAGCGGAGGTCAAGAAAGGGGTAAGCTACGACGTCTCCTTTGATGAGGTCGTGGGTCAGGAGGAGGCCAAGCGCAAGGTGAAGATCGTGGAGAAGTACCTCTCCGACCCGGAGAGGTTCGGGCGCTGGGCACCGCGCAACATCCTCTTTTATGGCGTATCCGGCACCGGAAAGACCATGATCGCCAAAGCACTCTCTGCTAAAGCTGGTGTGCCGATGCTCGCTGTCAAGTCCACCAGCCTGATCGGCGAGTTCGTGGGCGAGGGAGCGAGACAGATCCACAGCCTCTATGAGAAGGCAGAGGAGATGGCACCATGCATAATCTTCATCGATGAACTGGATGCCATTGCCCTCGACCGGCGCTACCAGGACCTGAGAGGCGATGTCTCTGAGATGGTCAACTCTCTGCTTACGGAGATGGATGGAATATCCAGCAGGCTGGGCATCTGCACCATCGCCGCCACCAATCAGATCGAGGTCTTGGACTCTTCCATTCGTTCCCGCTTTGAGGAGGAGATCGAGTTCAAGCTGCCGGATAAAGATGAGCGCTTGCAGATTCTGGAGAAGAATGCCAGCACCCTGCCTCTGGAGATGGTTGATGTTGACCTGAAGGAGATTGCCAGGCAGACGGATGGCTTCTCCGGGCGAGATCTGGTGGAGAAGGTGCTGAAGGTGGCACTGCACCATGCTCTCATGGATGAATGCAATATATCCCAAAAGCATATCGAAGAGGCATTACCAAGAGCGCGAAAGCATTACCGACAGCCTCCGACGGAAATGTTCTCATGAGGAAGCCCTTTTGTACTTATAAGTCCAATATGGCTTGAGGCACATGTGGCAGGAGATTTTGGATAAGTTCAAGAGGTTTCCCGCGCAGGAGAAGGTCATCCGCCTCGTCCTGCAGAGGGGCTTTCAGATCAACGATCAGGCCCGGGTGGTATCGGGCCAGATAGAGATCCCTCATGCTCAGATCGCAAAGGAGCTGGAAGTGGACAGAAGAGTGGTGGACACCACGGCCCAAGCCATTCGCGAGGATGAGGTCCTCTGGAAGGTCTTCAGAAATGTGCGCTCCATGATCTATCTGGGTGAGGTGGCGCCCATCCTGGGATTGGGTGTTATCGAGATAACTCCCGTGAATGCCGTCAAGACAGGGCTTTTGGGCGATGTGGCCAGCGCTGTGGCCAGGAACGGCCTCTCCATCCGCCAGGCTGTCTCAGACGATCCATACTTCGTAGAGAGCCCAAAGCTCACCATCATCACTGAGGGGAAGATCCCAGGCGATCTTGTCATTCTGCTCAAGGAGATCGAGGGCGTGAAAAGGGTGACCGTATATTAGACCTCATAATTTCGTTGGCCTATTACTATCAACAATATCGGCAATATCGTTATTACCATTATGATTATTTCAAAGGAATAATGCGACCGCTGCACAATTAATTAAACTTAAATAGTTTAAAATACAAGTGATTTCTTGGAGCCTCCGGTGATATCCCTTCATCCCTTCTCTCGAAGGCTCTAACCCCCCCTATTATCGTTCTTTGATTCCTATTTGACAGGACTCTCAATCCCGATGCAGGCCAAAGGCTTTTTCTCCCATGCACCCTCCGCCCATAAATGGTGGATTTATGGAAATGCTCTGGCTTACAGAGGAGGAAGTAAGGTCACTCCTGACCATAGATGATGCGATAGCGGCAGTCCAGAGGGCCTTTCTTGATCACGGAAATGGCAGAACTCAAATGCCTCCCAAGTCTTACCTTTACCTGCCCAAGCATAATGGCGACTTGAGATGCATGCCCGCCTACCTTGAGGGGCAGGATCTGGCCGGGGTGAAGATAGTCAACGTCCATCCGGGAAATCCGCAGATCGGGCTTCCTTCGGTCATGGCGCTCTTGATCTTGAACTCCCCCCAGACCGGCGAGCCACTGGCTGTTATGGGCGCAACATATCTCACCAGCATGCGCACCGGCGCTGCTGGTGCCGTCGCCGCCCGGCATCTGGCCAGGCAGGATTCTCGTGTGGTAGGGATGATCGGAGCCGGGACCCAGGCGCGAACGCAGCTTCAAGGCCTCTCCCGCTACTTCCCAATCGAGCAGGTGATGGTCTTCGATAGCTTTGAAGATCAGGCCCTGGCCTTTAAAGACGACGTCTCTGGATTTATGAAATGCAGCTGCATTGCGGTCTCGGGACCGGAAGAGGCCTGCGAATGCGATATTCTGGTTACCACCACCCCTTCACGCCGTCCAGTGGTCAGGGATGAATGGATCCAGCCCGGGACGCACATCAACGCCATCGGGGCAGATGCCGCAGGCAAACAGGAGCTGGAATCCACTCTCTTGAAGAGGGCCAAGATCGTGGTGGATGATATCGCCCAGGCCGTCCATTCCGGCGAGGTCAACGTCCCCCTATCTGAGGGAATTATTCGCGAGAAGGATATCTATGCAGAGATCGGCGAGATCTTGACTGGCAAAAAAACCGGACGGACCAGCAATGATGAGATCACCATCTTCGACTCCACCGGCCTTGGGATCCAGGATGTAGCAGCAGGCCATGCGGTCTATGAGAAGGCTCTTCGGTCTAATATAGGGAGAAGAATGAGGCTGGCATGAGAGGATTGCCCATATGATAGCACTTCCCAACCGCTGTTATGGATATTTATTTCATGTCGCCATTAATAAAAGAGGCTGGCAGGATCTGGCATCTTGAGGCCGAAATCTATATAAATTTTGACATAGAGGCAGGCGGTGGTTATTATGGCAAAGAATAAAAAGAAGAGCAAAGGTCCACAGGATCGAAACAGCAACTATCAGATGAAGAACGGCAATCCCATCTCCAAGAATAGGGATAAAAAGGCTAGCTCCGCCAGCGCCGCGCAGGCCAGCTCCAAATCAAGCGGGCAGAAGGGCCTCCTCTCCGGCATCTCCAAGAGCATCTCCAGTGCCACAGGCAGTCTAACCAAGAAGCTCAAGCATTAAAATATAACATGCTGAGGCGTGCCGGGGTGCCTCAGGCATGCTTTTTTCATCCGCCTGATGAGAAGATCGATGGATGGATCATCAGGTATCAAGGGGATTTCGTCAGGCCTGCTCCTTCGTCCTGCTCTCGAACTCCTGTTGCACATCGCATCCGAGCTTTCCAATGGCATCCGAGCGGCATTGCCGGCAGTGCCTCATCTGCTTGATGATCTTCCCCAGCTCATCCTGAATCTTTCTCTTCTCCTCCGGCGATGGGGGCTTGATATGAGCGAACTTGTACTGGGGTATGAGGGGCATGACATTATGGATGAACACCCCCATGGACTTGATTTTGTGAGCGATATCGATGATATGCAAATCATTTATCCCCGGGATGATGACGGTATTGATCTTGACGATCTTCTTCAGCCTCACCGCTTCCTCAATCCCCTTAAGCTGCTGATTGCATAAGAGCGTCGCCGCTTCCAGGCCCTCATATCTCTTGCCCTCATAATTGACGTAGTCATAGATATGCTGGCCGATCTGGGGATCGATGGCATTCAGGGTGACAGTGATATTGCATACGCCCAGGCGATCCAGCTCCTGGATCTTATCGGGCAGGAGCAGACCGTTGGTGCTTAGGCAGAGAATGATGTTGGGATACTTCTCTCCCACCATGCGCAGGGTCTCGAAGGTCTCCTCATTGAACAGAGGCTCACCAGGGCCTGCCACAGCGACCACCTTGATGTAATGGTACTTCTCCAGCACCTGATCGACCCTTTCCAGGGCCTCCTTGGGCTTTAAAACCTGGCTGGTGACCCCGGGACGGGACTCGTTCACGCAGTCGAAGTCCCGGATACAGTATTTGCACTGGATATTGCATTTTGGGGCCACGGCCAGATGCATCCTGCCAAAGCTGTGACAGGCCTTCTCGCTGAAACAGGGATGCTCTGATATCCTCCTCAGCTGCTCCGGGTCGTAGGGGACCTCCTGTCCTCTTACATTGGCAACGGGATAACTCTCTTCACTCATGATCGAACTCCACGATTGTATTGCTCTTAGTATCCTTTCCCATGGCTAAAAGACTTGCGTGCCAGAAGCGAAGTTAGACAAAGATACTTTAAGGAGGGGAGAGAAGGCAGGGGGTATATGCCTGACAAGAGCAAGATTGTGATCTGGCCGATATATTTCGATGCTGCCCGTTCCCGTGATGAGGGCAGAATGGTCTCCAGAGAGTACGCCATAAATGAGCCCAACCTGGATATGATCATAACGGCATCGATAAAATCCGGGCTGAAGCCGGAGATCGAGAGGGAGAAAAAGCACCCAAAGACCTGGCACAAGCCGGAGGCAGCAGGCCGAATACTGGTGGCGAAGAAGGGCTCCAAATCCGCTACCTTGAAGAAGATCGCAGGATCCTTAAAGATGAAATATAAAAAGCAGGCCACTGGCAAGCGAGGTTGAGCGGTTTATATGATCGATCTGCATACCCATACAACCTTCAGCGATGGCGAGCTCATACCCAGCGAGCTGGTGCGTCGGGCAGAGGTCTTGGGCTATACCGCCATTGGCATAACCGATCATGCCGACTATACCAATATAGAGCACATCATAAGCTGCGTCTCCAAGGCCAAGTATCTGGAAGGCATACTGGATATCAGGATTCTTCCCGGGGTGGAGCTGACTCATGTGCCGCCACAGAAGATAGCGCAGCTAGCGGATCTGGCCCGCAACCTGGGCGCGGAGATCGTGGTTGTCCACGGGGAATCTCCTGTGGAGCCCGTCCGTCCTGGCACCAACCGGGCGGCTCTGGAGGCAGGCGTGGATATCCTTGCCCATCCTGGGTTCATCACCTTAGAGGAGGCGGAGATGGCCAGGGACAACGACGTCTGTCTGGAGATAACCTCCCGCTCCGGCCATAACATAACCAACGGCCATGTGGTGCAGATGGCAATTCAGGCCGGGGCGAAGATGGTGGTGGACACTGACGCCCATGCTCCCGAAGATCTCATCGATAGCGAAAGGGCAATTCAGATTGCATTTGGCGCGGGACTGACTCTTGAAGAGGCCAGGGAGATCGTACTGCACCATGCCATTATAAGATGAGACCGCTATTGAGTGGAAGATTCGATCATAGATTATGCAATGGCAGGATTCTCCGGGCATCTACCAGGGGGTTGAATAGATAGACATCGTAGCGATTGACATATCGGGCCGGCATTCTGTAAAGGGGAGGTATAAGATGGTATGTGCCGTCCTATCCGCCCGGGTATCACCCAATTTTATCGAGAAGGTCCATTCGGTCAGGCTCGTTCCCCGCATCGCTGAGGCTCTGGACCTCAATGTTATTGCTGACCTGATAAGCGATGCCTGCTTATGCCTCCCGGGGACTATTGTGGCTGAGCAGGGGGACTTATACAACCTGGAGGTCTGGAGGGCACAGAGCATCCTCGGAAGGGATTTCAAGTATCCTGAGACGATAGCAGAAAGGACCGCCATAGAGTTGGCTCATCATATATCTCTGGCCGGTCGAAGGCTTATCGTTGAACCGGATGATGAATAATTAAGGAAGAATGATAATTGATCAATAAGGACGATAATTGATGGATAATGACAAGACCGCAGTTCTTCTCATGAGGGAGAATCCTGCCAATCCAATAGATCCCTACAGGATGATAGAGCTCCGGGGCCTGGCAAATGCCGTCGGCTATCGAGTCCTGCAAGAGATAAAGCAGCGCCGAGAGAGGGACCACCGTTTTCAAATCGGCAGGGGAAAGATAGAGGAGGCCCTCTCCTGCCATCCAAAAAAGCTCATCTTCTACAATCCGCTCAGCCCCACCCAGGTATTCAACATTCGTAGCGAGTTTCCGGCCCAGGTATTGGACCGGTTCAATCTGATCCTCGAGATCTTTGCCTCCCGGGCATCCACCAGGGAGGCCAAGCTGCAGGTGGAGCTGGCCCGTCTGAGCTATGATGCTCCTCAGGTGAGAAGCGAGCTTGCCCTTAAGAAGCGGGGTGAGCAGCCAGGATTCCGCGGTGCAGGTGCTTATGAGCAGTCGATGTACCACGATATCCGGGGGAGGATGGCAAAGATCAGGGGGGAGCTTAAAGAGGTGGAGGCAATGGGCGAAGGAAGGAGAAAGAGACGCAGAGAACTGGGCTTTGACCTCATCGCCCTGGCCGGATACACCAATGCTGGCAAGAGCACCCTGCTCAACACCCTCACCGGCTCTGTGGTCAATGCCCAGGATCAGCCTTTCACCACCCTCTCTCCCACCACCAGGGCTCTTGAGATCAACGGCCGCCGAACTATGCTTACCGATACCGTGGGATTTATCGATGATCTGCCCCACTTCCTGATCAAAGCCTTCCAATCCACCCTTTCTGAGATCGCCCAGGCGGATCTGGTCCTTTTGGTTGCCGACCTGAGCGATCCATTAGAGCTTCTCAGGCGTAAGCTGGTGGCATCTCACAAGGCCCTCTGGGACTGCCAGGTGACTGCGCCCATGATCACCGTTTTGAACAAGATGGACCGATTGGATGAATTCGATGCCAGGATGAGGTTTGATCAGATAAAGGATTTGGCTCCCAATCCGGTTATGGTCTCAGCACATTCCTCTCAGGGTCAAGAGAGCCTCAAGGAATGCATCTATCAGCACCTGCCACCATTAAAGGAGTATCAAATCAGGCTCCCGTATACCTCCCGCAGCTTTGGAGTGCTGTCCCGTCTCTATGGGACGGCTGAGCTTCTGGATGTGAGCTATGAGGATGAGCTGGTCTTGAGCCTGCAGGGGAGGGCTGAGGATGTGGCCCGGCTCAGCAAGGCTGCAGAGGATGAACGAGCAAAGTGAGCGCAGCGAAAGCCATAGGATCAGGAGCGATGACGGAGATCTTGCATGAGCACTTTCGCCTCAAGGAGACGATAGTCACCATCTCTGCTCGGGAGAAGGAGCATATGGATGCCGCCAGAGCATCGATTGCCGAGCAGCGCTGCTATCTAGAGGAGTTCATAGAGAACGATCCATTCTTCCGCATCACCTTAGAGCCTTATGACCTTCAAGCGAATGATGCACCGGATATCGTCAAGCAGATGATCGAATCCAGCGCTATCATTGGCGTCGGTCCCATGGCCTGTGTAGCAGGCGCAATTGCCGGTTTTGCTGTGCAGGCGATGATCGATGACGGAGCGACTTATGCCATTGTAGATAACGGGGGAGATGTCTGCATCCTAAACGACGGGCCCATACTGGTGGGAATATACGCCGGAAGCTCTTCTATTCGGGATCTTGCCTTCCAGATCCCTGCTCGCAATAAGCCTTTTGGCATCTGCACCAGCTCGGGAACAGTGGGCCCATCCATATCCTTCGGCTGTGCCGATGCAGCCACCGTCATATCGGATAATCTGGCTTTAGCGGACGCTGCTGCCACTGCCCTGGGTAATTCTGTGCAGTCAACCGGATCGCTGAAGGAGTGCTTTTCTGCCATCGAACGGCCGGGAATAACCGGCGCACTTGTGATCAGGGGACAGGAGATGGCGCTATGGGGGGAACTGCCCCCATTGCTGCGCGCTCATGTTAGCGAGGAGAGGATTACAAAAGGATGAGTTCCGTTTGCAGTCAAAAAAATGCTCTTCGCTATTCAGTGCGGGTGAACTTGAATCGGAGAAACTCTATGTCCCCGTGCCTTCTGTGGTGAACCGCTATGATCTGACCCAACCACAGAGGCGCAGAGGAACAAAAGGCCATATCTCTGCCTGAACTCACCCCCATAATTCAGCGAAGAGCGCTCACTTGGGGCAGAGCGAGCATATCCGCCGCGATGATTATGGGCGGCCAAGAGGGACTCTTGCAGAGCCACAGTGCCTTATGCTATCATATTATCGTTTATGGATGGGAATTGTGCTCTGCAGCCGCAATCCCTTATTCATTAAAAATCCGGCCGTTTTTTATGCCATCTGGATAAAATTAATATAATGGTATTGGGCAAAACAATTGATAAATAAGAGTCCGATTAGCTGGAAAATGGAGGATATCATGGCCGAGACTAGAAATTTCGCCCTCAGGGACAAGAAGGGCAACGAGATCGGGGTTTTTACGGGAAAGCAGCCCAGACAAGCAGCCTTAAAAGCAGCCAACAGAGGTCATAAGGATATAAGGCTAAGAGAGAGGGGAACTAAGAAAGTCCATATATTTGCGGGGGAGAGGGTTAAGGTAAAGAAACCAAAGGGCGCACCGGCATGGATGCCCAATGAGATCTGGAAGCCAAAGGTAAAGAAGATCGGCGTGGAGAAGCTCGACGAGATCTGATGGTCCAGACTCATTTTTTTTCGATCAGATCGCCTTCTGGTAGTGGCGCTCAATAATTGACCTCCCGCTCTCGGAAAGAGAAAAGCCCATCATCTCCAGAGCCTTTTTTGCCTCTCCATCACTATGCAGTAGCACCTCCGCCAGGTCTTGCGGCTCATCTATATCGCAGCCTGCTCGGAAGGATTCGAAGACTGAAAAATTCAGGCATGCTTTTCGGGCGTAGGCCATATGCTCAGGAAAGCTCAGGCCATGATAGCATGTCCGGAATTTCGGGCTGCGAATGAGGATCATATTCGTCCCTCCTCCCCGTCCCGGACAGAGGACCACATCTCCTTGGCAGCTGAGAATCCCTCTTATTTCTTTCTCTCTCAAGAGGGGCAGATCGGCCATTACAATGAGAATATCCGCGGGCCAGTCGAGGTCGGCTTGATGTGATATCAGGGAGTTGAGTGCATCGTTCAGCTCCAGCTCCGACTGCAGAATCTCGACATCTATGCCCAACTCCTCAGCTCTGAACTCTTGCCTGGAGAGGATGGTCGTTCTTCCCTGGCCAAAGACCGCCGCCAGAACATCCCTGAGCATGGCAAATGCAAAGAGCCTCCGCTCTGCCGGCTTGAGAGCTGATGAAAGCCTGGTCTTTCCTTCCCGGGCTTTGAAGGGAATGATCACATGGATCGATTGCAGCATGTAATGCAATCTCCGAACTGTCAAAATCTCATCTATTCAATCGGGACCGGATTATGTCTTTCTCCTTTGCCCTGAAGAGATCATCTCCAGAGCGGGGATACTTCAGCCCCCGGAAGACCACTGCAGGGGTCAGATCCCCAGCCTCACCCATCAACAGATTGGCAGCAGCAGCGATCTCATCCGCAATCGCCTCCTGGGTGATACTGAGTGCTCTTCCATGTATGTCGAGCTCACCGCGCCAGTCTCGCAGAGCAGCGATGCCCGACCAGCCAACAGCCACACCGGCAACGCCATTGCGGAATGGGCGGCCACAGGTATCGGTGATTATGACGGCACAATCCCTGCCAAGAGCCTGACGCAGCCTCTGGGCGCTGCTGCAGGGATCTATCGGCAAGAGCAGTATCATTTCATCGCCCACATTGGACTGATCAATCCCGGCATTAACGCCGATATGGCCAAAGTGGGTCACAGTCAAGAGAAATGGTCGCTCGATCAATATATCGCTGGATTCTTCAAAAACTGCCTGCACAAATCTGGGGTCCTTTCCCAGATCGCGGGCGGCCTCTATGGCGTGGCTGCTCGGTTGGTAGTCATCCAGATGCCTCATCCTGCCTTCTGATTTGGCCACGATGGTGCTGGCAAGGCAGATGACATCCCCGTCCTCGATCTCAAAGAGGGACTGGATAAGCGTTGGGATATCGTCTCCTTCTTTTATAATCGGCAGGCCACGGATCAGATAACCCTTTAAAGATGCTGCTGGCTCAGACATAACCTATCGATCCGAAACCTGTAGACTGTAATTCTCTACTGTGGCCGCGAGCCAGATGGCAATCTGCTCAGGCGGTACAACCTGGCCTGAACCAGGAGATCGAGCAGATAAGAGTAGTTAGCAGCGACTATTGCAGTTCGCTCGTCGCTGATCTCTATCCAGGGAAGACCACCATAACCTTCTGCAAACTCCCTCCAGAACAAAGGAGGGAAAAAATCCAGTTGATACTTATGCTCTTCTGTAAAGGTGAGGCTGATCTTCTCCTCCATTCAGGACACCTTGCCCTTCCTCTCCACAACCTCGGCAAAGGCCAGGGTTCCGCTGATCTTCTTGATCTTAGCTCGGACGATCTCCCCTTTTATTGCGCTGGGCACGAAGATGAGATACTTGTCGACCTTGGCTATGCCGTCGCCCTTATTGCCCACAGACTCAATGCGCAGCTCATAGGTCTCTCCCTCCTCGATGACGTCCTTTTGAACCGCTGTCGTTGCCTTTCTCTTGCGCACCGGCCGATGTGCGCCGCAGGCATCGCACTTGAGGGTGAGGACGCGGTCGCTCTTGATGAGATGAGTATCTGGAAGCCTGCACTCTGTGCAGACGACATACTCCTCGAAGTAGGATTCTATCTGGCGGGCGATGGCGGTCTCGCCAAACTTTCCCTGAAAGATCCCCCTCTGTCCCTCGATCTTTCCGGCTGTACCCATCTCCTGGAGAAGATACTTCATAAGGTGTTCCGGATCACGATTCAGAGTATCAGCTATAGCCCCAAAGTTCTCAAGGACGGTGGTCTTGCCCTCATAGAATACCTTCGCAGAAGGTATCACAAACCTCTCCTTGGACTCTCTGTTGGCGGGCATCTTCTTCATGGCCCTATCCAGGCCCGCTAAATAGTCATCCATCCAGATTACCTTATCAGCTCTTGACCGGATTCAACTATGATCTGAATGGGAGTGGGCAGCTTATGTCCGGCTCTGGTCAATGCTTCTTTAGCATCGTTGAGGTACTGAGGGGGTATTCCCAGGGTGAAGAGCTTCTGGCCGGCTTCAACTCTAGCCGCGGTCCCTACCGCTTTGCCGAAGGCCATTCTCATGCCGCTGGATACACGGTCCGCACCTGCACCGGTGGCCTGCTTATTCTCGCGAATGACATGATGGGGATATGTTCTGAGCTTGAGGTGGAAGTTGGTCCTGCCCATTTGCTTCAGGAGGTAACGGTTGGCTGCTACTCTTGCCGCTTCCAGGGCGGTGTGCCTGATCTGGCAGGGCTCCATGACAACCAGTGTCAGCTTTAGGGGATAGTCCTCCTGCAGATTCCCCATATCATAGTGAACTACCTTGCTTCCCGGAACGCCCCCCATGTACTTTCTGCGCGTGTAGGGACGTTCATGCCTTCGATACATGCTTGCTGGCTTGCGTGTCAAAACTAATTCCTCCAATAATCCTGAGGTTGGTGCACTATTCACCTTGCTTATAAGGTTTTGGCTAAACGGTGATCGGTATGGAGTGGGAGATCTCGCCGGCCAATGAGGTCTTCATCAGTGTGACGACCTCCTCTGGATTGTTGGCCAGCACCCACATCAGCTTGACCAGGGCCACCTCGGGCAGCATATCGCCCCCCTCAATTGCACCGGCATCAAGCATATCTCGACCGGTATCGTATACCCGGTCACATATCCTGCCCCGCAGGCACTGTGAGGTCACGACCACCGGTATATTTTCCTCCTTTGCCCTGCCAATTCCCTCTATCCAGTCGGAGGCGACGTGACCTAAGCCAGTCCCCTCCAGGACTACTCCCCGGTAACCTTTATCGATATAGTAATGCAGGATCTCCGGAGAGGATCCCGGGGTGTACTTGACCAGACTGCACCTGGGCTCAAGCCTCTCATTCAGCTCCATCTCCACCTCGCCCCGGTGGCAAAAGGGAAGATAGGTCTCTACCTTTCTGCTGAGGTAATCTACCCTGCCCAGAGGGTGCTGGTTGATGGTCTGGAAGGCATCCCGACGAGAGGTATGCATCTTGCGAACCCGTGTGCCTCGATGGATGGTGCAGTAGTCGTCATTGGTTGTGCCGTGCATGACCACGCTGACCTCGGCGATATCGCTGGTGGCAACGGTAGCTGCACAGACGGCATTCATGGAGGCATCGCTGCTGGGACGATCGGAGCTCCTCTGGGAGCCGACCAGCACCACAGGAACCGGGGTCTTTAGCATGAAGGAGAGTGCGGCAGCAGTGTACATCATGGTGTCAGTGCCGTGGGTTATGACGACTCCTTCTGCGCCCCTCTCGATCTCCTCTGCCACCGACCGCGCGAGGGCCGTCCAGTAGTCCGAACGCATATTCTCGCTCAGGATCTGGTAGATCACCCGAGCTCGATAGTTGGCGATCTCCTCCAGCTCAGGGATGGCGGTGATGATCTCGCCGGCGGAGAACTGGCTGGTGACTGCTCCCGTCCGGTAGTCAACCTTGCTGGCTATTGTCCCTCCGGTTGAGAGAATGGATACCGGGGGCAGGCCAGGCTTATCCTTGAGGGGTCTGTCCAATTGCTGGGATTTGATCTCCTTGCCTTTTTCTATGAGCTTGATGTCGCTCTCTCTTGCCTTAAGGCCGATGTTGTAGCCGTTCTTGAGCTTTATGACCACGTGATCCGCACGGCGGGATGGCATGAGAACCCCCTCATAGGAGATGCCGTTCCTCTCCACCAAGACTCTATCTCCCAGATCCATTTCGTCCTCACCAGAATGCAAATTTGCTTCTGTCACTATTGCTCGTATCTAAAAACGTTCCCCTTGGGAGATGGAGGCAGCGGCATGGTATCAGATAGTAAACTACTCCGGCCTAAAGACCGGAGCTTTCAGTAGCCCTGAAAGGACTGCCTTGATGCTTGGAAGTCCTTCCGAGCCTCCAGGCCGGTCTACATAGCGGCCCAAGAAAGCTATATTCTTAGCACCATTGAAATCAGCATCGCCAGACCAACCACACACAGGACACTTGAAGCTCTTGCCATTCCTGATTCCATGCTCACCGCACTGATGACACGTCTGGCTGGTGTATGCGGGGTCCACCTGAACCAGAGGAACACCAGCCGCGAGAGCCTTATAGCTAAGGAACTCCTTAAGCTGGTAGAAGGCCCAACCATTGACTTTTCGTCTATGGTTTTTTCCTGATTTCTGGTTGACGCCTTCTCTAATTCCGGTTAGATCTTCCAGAGCTATCTTTGCAGGAATCTCCTGGGCTCTGGTCACAATGGCTTTGCTGATTTCGTGGTTGATCTGCCGTTGGTAGCGTGCTTCTTTGCTTGATAGTCGTTGCTGAAGCTCTCGGCATCTTCGCCTTGAACTCCTTGTACCTTTCACGGCTTTCTGTTGAAGAACAGCACGCATAGACGCATAATGATTCTTGATTAGCTTGATAGTCTTTCCGCCAAACTTCTGGCCTTCGGAGGTCACAGCTATATCAGTTATACCAAGATCGACACCTAGAACTGTATCAACATGTATCTGCTCCGGTGCTTCGCTTTTAACCTGGATGTTGATATAGTATTCAGATCCTTTCTTACAAAGCGTTGCGCTTGTCGGTTTAGAATCCTTGAGTCTGGTTCGCTGATAGTCGCCTAGAACCAACTTGATTCGTTGTCTCGATCTAAGAAGAGTCACGCTGATTTCTTCGTCTTTCTCTCTGAAAGCAAAGATCCTAGTATCATAATCTATACTGGTTGGTTCAAAGTTCTTAACTGATGAATGATCCTTCATGGCAGTCTTACGGTTAGATGCAACGCGATTGATAGCCCTGATTGCCAGATTGGCAGAAAGACCAAACTTAGCTCGAACATCTTGGTATACAATGCCCTGAATACGGACCTTATTTCTGAGCTTAGCAGGCGTATTCTGGTTTATCCAATTGCAGGCATCCGCAAAGGCTTTCAGAGTATCCTCCATCTCTTCGGCCTGGGAGTCTGTTGGACTTAACTTGCATCGGACGGTTAACACCTGCTCAGTCATCAGTAGGCAGTATAGTCACTGAGTGATATATAGGTTTTGGTGGGCTACTTGCGGCTTTCCTCCCCGCCCTGAAGAGCGGGGCTTCCAGCCTGTGTTTATGTGATATGGCGCTCGAAAAGGCTTATCATATAGGGAAGAAGGATAGCATAAGGAGAAAACCATGCACAGATGGGATCCAGAGACCTATGAGAAGAGCTCGTCTGCCCAGCAGACATGGGCGCAGGAACTTTTGTCCAAGATCTCAATCAGGGGAGATGAAAGGATACTTGATATCGGATGCGGAGACGGCAAGATCACCGCCGAGATATCGCGCCTCGTTCCCAGGGGGTCGGTGGTGGGGCTTGATAGCTCCCTGGAGATGCTGAACTTTGCACAATCACGCTTCCCTGATGAGCTATGGCCAAACCTCGAGTTCCAGCACCAGGATGCCCGGGATCTGCCATACCATGACCAGTTTGATCTTATCCTCTCTTTTGCTGCTCTTCACTGGATTTTGGATCACAGGCCAGTTCTGGCGGGGATCAGGCGGAGCCTGAAGAGCGAAGGCCGGGTCTTTATGCAGTTTGGAGGAAGGGGCAATGCGGCCAGCGTCCTGGATCTTGCCGGGGAGATGATCGATGAAGAGAAATGGTATCCTTACTTCGAAGGCTTCCAGTTTCCTTACGGCTTTTATGGACCGGAGGAGTACCGGGCCTGGCTGGATGAATCCGGCCTGAGAGCGGTTCGGGTAGAGCTATTGCATAAGGATATGGTCCAGAAGGACAAGGCGGGCCTGGCCTCATGGATTGAGAGCACCTGGTTGCCCTATATCCAAAGAGTCCCGGTGGAGATGAGATCGGATTTTATTCATGAGGTGGTGGATAGATACATCCAGCTTCATCCTCTGGATGAGAATGGTGATGTTCATGTGGGGATGGTGAGGCTGGAGGTAGAGGCCAGGAAAAGCGATTCCGATAATAAGCTTAATAGATCCGACTGAGAAGAATTTTGGGAGATAATATGATCAGCTTTATCACCAGTAACAAAGGAAAGTATGTGGAGGCCCGGGCCATTATCGATGGTCTGGAGCAGAAGGATCTTGGCTATACTGAGATTCAAGCGGATACTCTGGAAGAGGTGGCGGTCTATGGCATCAACGAGATCATGGCCCGGCTAAAGGAGCCAGCAATGCTGGAGGATGCTGGCCTTTTCATCGAGGCGCTGGGCGGCTTTCCTGGGGTCTACTCCGCCTATGTCCAGAAGACCATTGGCAATGAGGGAATACTGCGGCTCATGGATGGGATCTCGAATCGCAAGGCCTTCTTCAAGTCGGTGGTTGTGTATTCCGAGCCGGGGCTTGAGCCCCGGATGTTCCAGGGGATAGTTGAGGGGCAGATCGGCCATGAGGCGCGGGGAAGCTCGGGCTTTGGATACGACCCCATATTCTATGTGGGGGAAAAGAGCCTGGCCGAGATGGAGCTGGCGGAGAAGAATCGAATATCTCACCGTGCTGCATCAATGCGCGCTCTTGATGAATGGCTGGAGGGCCGCTAAATTTTTTTGGCTTAAAAAAGGAGATCGAAGTCTATGATACCGGACGGTTCTTGCGATTTCTGCTGTCGTCTTCTTCATCTCTTTCTGCAGGCATCTGCAAAATCCGACGCCACAAGAGAACCAGAAATACAATTGCGCCTATCAGTGTCAGCCAGACTGACGACTTGGTTTTATTCACATGCATCCGCCTGGGAATCATTCCCATACATATTCGCCCTCTTGGCGACTTAATGGTTTCGGTTTGACGGTTTGCGATCTTATCTGTGATATCCTCTATTTTCCTTTGAATATACCGCCCGGATGCGATCTTATCACAATCGTCTATATCACCATATAAAGGCAATTATCGTTCTGGTGATCTCGATAATGGATTATGCCTCTTTATCACTTCTGGCGTTGATGAGCCTGGCCGTATGGTGGATGATTCTGATCGCATCCGGGTTGAGGCAGTCGCATAACATAGCAATGAAATAGCCTTCTTTTGGCGACCATCAGTTACGGGTCCTTTTTTCCAGAGCGCAGCGCGGAAGCATACTCGCATCTATGGTCTTGATATAAGGTGCCTGGACGGCAGAGATGTAGACCATACGCCCTCCAACAGATATGACATGATCTGTGGGCTTGGGTGGACTGGTCTTGACGGAGAAGATCAGAGGGCCTTCGCAGGTGGTGGCGATGCGCATATCTGTAGAGCGAGCGCGGATATAATCCTCCATCTCCGGGGCGATCTTGATGGAAAGCGATGTAGCAGCCATTGAATCCGATATTCTCACTGGATGTAGAAATAGATTCTCTCGACGAAATAGGTTTATAGACCCGGTGGCCACAGTCCTGGCGTGAGACGAAGAAAGGACAATCATAGATCCAGAGATCTTGCCCTGCAGCGTATGGAAAGGCTCTTTGTCCTGGCAGAGGAGGCGCACCGGCTTCATCCTGAGAGAAGCAATAGGTATGTCCAGATCGCCCGGCGGATAAGCACTCGCACCAGGGTCAGAATGCCCCGATCTCTTAAGAGGCTTTGCTGCCGACACTGTGGCAGCTACCTGTCCCCGGGGAACTCCAGGGTGAGGCTATCAGAAGGCGTTATGGTCACTACCTGCATATTCTGCAATGGTCAGATGAGGCGTCCCTATAAGCCCAGAAGGGAATAGGGACCAAAAAATTTGCTCGAGCTAAATCTCGTCGAAGCCTATATACTGCATCATCCTTTCTTTCTTATTGCCCAAAAGCTCCTTTTCGCGATTGAGTATCTCTTCTACCAGCTCGATCACAGGCCTGCCTCCATCCCAGTTCCGGGATATGATATCGGAAGATCCTGTTTCCTTCATCACCTCATATGCGACGAAGGCGCATAGATAGATATCATCGACATATCCTACCGGGCCGAACTTATCTTCGGGAATTATGTCCTCGGGCAGAATGAAGTATGCGATGGCGGCAATAATCTGCGGCGACATGGATTTGGGAAGATCTTTATCATCTAGCAGCCTGGTCATCATTCTATAAAAGGCCGGAGCTTGATGAATGATATCGGAAAATTCTCCTTCGTATCCGGATATATCCTTTTCCAGCATTACATCGAATCTCTTCAAATAATGAACCTCCTCCACTCCTCTGCCAGGATCCCCAGAGCGATAAACCTGGCCTCGTTATATATGGTGATATGAAGGGGGAATTAATTAACTTTTGGGCTGGAGAATATTCATTCTATCCATGAAGATGGATCAGATCAAGAGAGAATAGTAGAATGCGGGATATAGATAGAATAGGTAGAGATATATCTCCAGAATGAAAGATGGCTGTTCATGAAGCTCGCATTGACCCTATTAGCTCTTCTGGCAGCGACAAGCATTCCCTCGGCGGCGGAAGAGCATACGGCGGAATACTGGTCGAGCCTTGGAGATCAGCAATTGTATAACGGCAGCATAGAAGAGGCCGCAAGAAGCTATGATGAGGCCCTGGAGTTGGACCCCGGCAATGTTAACCTTTGGAACCGCAAGGGATATGCATTTGGCATCTTGGGTCGTTATGAGGATGCAATAGCAAGTTTCGAAAAGGCTCTGGCGATAAACTCCACGAATGTCGAGGCTTTGAACTGGAAGGGCCTTGCCCTCTACAGAGGATTAGACAGGCATGATGAGGCTATAGCCTGCTTTGACAAAGTATTGGGGCTGAATGCTTCAGACTCTGAAGCCTGGAATGGAAAGGGCATGGCTTTGGCTGATAAAGGCGATCTCTCCGGATCGCTGGTCTGTCTTCAGATGGCAAGCAAACTCGATCCTCTGAATCCAGGTGCCTGGAATAATGAGGGGGTAGTCCTGCGGGAGCAGGGAAAGTACCAGGAAGCGCTGGAACGCTTCGATAAAGCCCTGCTTCTTGACCCTAACAACCAGGCGGCTCAGACGAACCGGAATAACACCCTGCAAGATATGAATCGGATCGTTCAGCTGGGAACGGGCAGGGCATAAGCAGCACTCTATTCAGAGCAACAGCTTGAAATGCGAATACGTCAATTACCGAAATGGTGACCGATGGATGTGGATGAAGCTGATTTGTCTGGTGATCATTTTTATGGCCATTCCCGGCATTAAGGGTGAGATACCCCTGGCCTATACACCAGCCGCTATCAGTGGCGGCCAGAACGATATGCTCACTGTCAAAAACTATGATACCGGTGCAGTCATGACCGAATCATACACCGATGTAGAGCACTTGAATAGAGATACTCAGGTTCGAACGGGGGCCTATGCAAATTCCGCAGACGCCGCATCGCCGAGAGGAGGCCTGGAGGCGAGCATCAGCTCCAATGTCATAGGCAATGCTCATATCGCCTGGCAGTCCGTCGACCCTGGCGTCACCGCAAAAGGCCGCCATCCTCTCATCGGCCGCAGCGTTGAGGATCTGACCGGTGTATTCTCCATCGAGAAGTTGATCCAGCTGTGGTCTGACAGCCAGTCCGGCGAGATCTGCGTGGACTGGCTGCCTTGTTCCTGATTTATTCCAGCCTAATCCCATGCCACCCGTTGGATATTATCCAGTCACCCGCTTTTTAGGATCCTGTTTTGGATCCATCTTGATCTCCACCACCAGGTCGTTATAGTCGGTGTCCTTCAGACCGTAAAGGTCCTCCCAGCGAAGCTGGCATTTATTCGATCCGAGCTTCAGCCGAAGGACGTGCGATTTCCCGTCCTCATTGAGGCCGCTGTCTGTGTAGAAGAAGGCCCCATCCTGGGTCTGCAGAGCGAAGATCAGCCTGGTTCCTGTCGGATAGTCTCCTACCTCAAAGCTCTTGCCCACGTTTCCCTGAATGGAGTCGAAGATCAGCTTCTTCTCGGGCTTATAGAGCCAGAACTGGTTATGATTGGGCGTATTCTTGCTGACCAGTCTGGCCACCACGTGGCTGTCTTTCTCCAAAATCACATCCTCTCGGACGATGGGTGCCACTATTATCTCTGCTGTGAGATCCTTGTAGCTTTTGAGGCGCATCCCATAGGATTTCTCCCAGCGAAGCTCCCATTTGTTGTATCCAGTGGGGAGCTTTCTCACGTGGCTCAAGAAATCTGGGTTTTTCACCTGATCGGTGTAGTAGGTGTAACCCTCAAGTGTCTTGAAGGCGAATGTGAGGCTGGCGCCTTCGGGATACTTTCCCAGGTCTATTGCCTTTCCCATGGGGCTATCCAGGGTGAAGATCAACCTATTCTCCGGAGAACTCAGCCTGAACTCCTCTTTGGTGGCGGCATGCCTTTGTTTAAGGGTGGCAAAGACCCTTCCCTCTTTGGGCATCACCAGATCCTCGCTGGTGGCGCTAATGATCTCAATCTCCATGCTCACATCGTTGTAGTCCTTCTCCCCCAGGCCGTAGAGGTCCTCCCAATTAAGCTGCCATTTGTAGGTTCCAATGCCGGTTTTGTTAACATGGTCGCAGACGTCGTCGTTTAAGAGCTGGTCGCTGTAGAAGATATGCCCCGCTGAAGTCTTCAGGGCAAATGTGAGCCGGGTTCCGGCGGGAAAGGCTCCCAGATCATGGATCTTGCCCAGATCGGAGTCAACCGCCCGGAAGATCAGTTTCTCCTCAGGACGGTATAGCCAGATCTCATCCTCCAGAGTGGTGCTCTTGCCGGTAAAGCGCACAATAACCCTTCCTGATTTTGGCATGATCAGGTCATCGTCTGCTGTGAACTGAACTCCATAGAAAGCGAACTGGCTTCCCATTCCGCATTCTCCGTAGGCGATCTTGAACCAGCCGCTTTCTCCCCAGCCCTGTCCCCAGCTGTTCTTGCAGATCCAGCAGCCTTTGGCATCATCGAAGCCCACAACGCATACTGCGTGGTCGCCCATATATCCGCCGTATGCAGTCTTATAGACTCCTTTCTCATAATAGAAGAAATCCTCATAAACGCTCAGCCCGCCGATGAGTGGACCGCGCTGGCTGAGCCACTCCTTGGCCTGGGAGCTGTTGGTTATGGTCGTCCAGCTCTCTATCTTGACCACGCGTTTGTCTCTGTCCGGGCAGCTGCCGGTCTTATCCCCCTGATAAGGATTGCATGCCTCGTCAGGAACTCCACTGGACTGAGCAAATCTCAGAGCGGGAGTGAAATACCAGCCCCGTCCACAGCAGTCGCCGCAGCCCCTGAAGAAAAGATCTGCCTCGGAAAGGTCGGGATCGAGGGATGGGTCTCTCTTGAAGATCTCCAAATTGGACTCAATGGCCGCCACAGTGGCAAAGGCAACGCAAGAGCCGCACTGCCTCTGATCCTTTATCGGCGTCGTCCAGTCGTTGCCGGACACGTCTCTCCAGTCCCACTGGGTGGGATATATGGATACAGATCCCGATTTTGCCGCAAGAGATCTATCCCTTTCCGCCATCTGCAGGATCATCGCTTTCTCATCCTCCGGGACCACTAGCCCCAGGTAGTGCATCTTCTCGTCTGTGGCCAGTTCTGATACGGCTGTCTCCCCCGCGGTCCAGGTCAGGTTCATCCCTTTGATCCTGCTTCGAATCTCCTTGATCTCATCCATTCCCAAGCTTAATAACCCCCTTGATATATTTGAGGCAAATACTGAGGTAAACTTATGTTTTTTAAAAATAATCTCATAGTTAATTATGTTTGCGGATGATGCGATAGGATTGGCACAGGCAATTGAGATGAAGGGGTGATGAAAAATCAAAGCGAAATGCCGATGATATGCAAATGATATGCATTGTGAATATAATAAATAAGAATGTCCGTGAAATCCGGTCATAGTCCCATATAGATTTGGGGAAGAAAGCTATTAATAACTCTCAAACTCAATCATTCTGGAGGCTCAGTTCCATGGAGATCGTGGTGAAGAGGTCTGCGCGACGGAAGAAGACCATTCAGGCCCGGATGGTGGCGGGAAAGATGGAGGTCTTGGCTCCTGCATCCATCTCAGATGCCGCCCTTCGGGCCCATATAGAGAAGCTTCAAATCAGGCTGGAGAAACGGATCTACCCCAAGGACGACCTCCATTTAAGCCAGAGGGCGGCAGCCCTAAATGAGAGATATTTCCGGGGAAGCCTGTCTTGGAATAGCATTCAATATTCCTCCCGCCAGGAGCACCGGCGTGGCTCGTGCAACTGTGCCGCCCGGACCATTCTCATAAGCGACCGTCTGGCAAGCCTTCCTCAATGGGTGGAGGATTATGTTATAGTGCATGAGCTCGCCCACCTCATCGAGCCGAATCATGGCAAGAGGTTCAAGGCCCTGGTGAATAGGTATCCTTTGGCAGAGAGGGCAATCGGATTTCTGATGGCATCCGAGACGCTGGAGGCAAAAGGTGTCTAGGGATGCATTCCATTGACCCATTCCAGGCTCATTTCCTTCCATCCAGGTAGCTGCTCAAGAGGCATAAGGAATCCTCTGGGCCGATCTGCTCGAACTTCTCGCAGGGAGTGTCTCTATAACAGGGCAGATGATGGATGGTGCAGGTTGCGATCTTTTCCTCTGGTCCGGATTTATTGGCAAAGTGGGGGCACATCTGCCCCGCAGGCTTGTGGATCATGGCCTCAGGATCGTTCTTATTCATGTTTCCGTCGGGAAGAATTGACCGGGGATTGACGACGAAGATGTCCAGATGGAGGCAGCACCGTCCGCAGCGTTTGCATATCATGATATGCACCCCTGATGGTCCGGTCCATATTTATTGATTAGCATTGCGATTGCCAAAATGAGGGTTATCAATAGTAATAGACTTAAGGATTCAATGCCAATAGCTTGATTGAGGAGGCTATAAGGCATGAAGATACTGGTTACTCTGGCAGATGGCTTCGAGGAGATCGAGGCCATCAACGTCATTGATATCTTGAGACGCGCGGGAATAGATGTGGTAACCGCTGGGTTGAAGGATGGATTGGTAGAGGGATCTCATGGGGTACGGGTGATGCCTGATACCAGCCTGGGCAGGATCAATCATAAAGATCTGGACGGCCTGGTCCTTCCTGGAGGAGCGCCCGGCTTCATCAACCTGGGAAAGGATGAACGGATATTGAATATGATCAGGGAGCTGAATCAGGCGAACAAGTATGTGGCAGCTATATGCGGAGCGCCATCGGTCCTGATTAAAGCGGGAGTCTTGCAGGGCCGGAAGGCCACTGTGCATCCTTCTGGGGAGGAGGAGGTAAGGTCGTGCGCCCAGTTCTCCAGTGATCGGGTGGTGGTTGATGGAAATATCATAACCAGCCGCACTCCGGGAACGGCGATGGAGTTCGCCTTGAAGCTGGTAGAGGTATTCGTGGGTAAGAAGAAGATGGAGCAGGCCAAGGCTCAGACTCTGGCGATATGCAAAGGGGATTGAAATGAACAGGTGCGATCATACAAAAGAATGCATTGATAAATATTGCATTAGGGAGAGAAATGCCATATAGATACAATTTTCGAAAAGTTTATCTCCTTTAAGATCACATAAAGGGCCATGAAATGCTTTTGGAGCTTACTGCTCCTCCTCTTTATTCTAGCTCACAGCGTACAAGGGCAGCAAACGGCAGAAGAATGGACCAACAAAGGCCTTGACTATGCCATTGAGGGCAAATATGTGCAAGCCATACAATGCTATGACGAGGCAATCAGAATCAACCCGGACTTGGCCATGGCCTGGAACAATAAAGGCGTAGCTTACCATTTGCAGGGCAACCACAGTGAAGCCATTAGATTCCTCGACGAGGCTATCAGGATCAATCCGGACTTCGGCATGGCCTGGAACAATAAAGGAAATGCTTACGCCAACCTGGGCAACTTTACTGAAGCCATCCACTGCTATGACCTGGCCATCGGGCTGGATCCAGACGACGCTCTGGCCTGGAACAACAAAGGCAGAGCTTCCGGAGAGCAAGGCAACTATACAGAAGCCATCCGTTGCTATGACGAGGCAATCAGGATCAATCCGGACTATGCTTTGGCCTGGTACAACAAAGGTGAAGCTCTCAGAGCAACCGGCGACAGCGTCAACGCAGATGCCGCTTTCGCCAGGGCAAGGGAGCTGGGGAGGATGGCCAGCGCGGCTTTTCAGGAGACGTAGTCATCGCCAACTGCATCTGGCAGAAAGGCCGGGTCATCTTCGATGTGGCCGACGGCCTGTCGGAGGCAGTCCAGGAGCGTATCCCCATCATCCTCCGAGAAGAGGCTATTTTTTCGCCTTAAGGCAATCCTTTAATATTTTGGCGCTTATATGATAAAAGATGGTGGAGTGAAAATAATATGAACGAAGAAAGAACAAGAGCGATACTGGCCGCGTCAATGGCAGCCACATTCAAGCCGGACTACATGACCAACGACAAGATCGAAGCGGCAACCAAGGGTCATGGATCTTTGGTGATACCTGCGTTTTGTGCGGCTAACTCACTGGCTGAGGATACCTTTGGGGGGATGAGTTCTCCCGAGATGAGGCTTATGAGCGGAATTACCATGATTGATGCATCTTTGCCTCATATTCCCCTCGATCTGGTCATTGAAAAGGCCGTAAAAGAGACAATGCAAGCAGGGGCATCACCGGAGAACGCCGCGCTGCTGGTGGCCTCGCTGGCCTATTTCTGCGGAACATGCGCGCGAGCAGGAGTGCCCATGGGCAACAGGAAGCTAGGAGCGATAGCCAGGATGCACTCGGGCGCTGCCAGGACCAGCGCAATCGCCCTTGTCACCTCCAAGTTCACTCATAGAGTTCCCGCATTCCCAGCTTACATGGCCGTGTATGAGCAGCTTATGGACAAAAAGCTGACAAGTGTCGATGGATCGATCCTGCCTCCATTCATCGCTGGCGGAGCTATCTACGGTCACAGCTCTCTTGGAGAGGACTATAATTTTCCAGAGCTAGCACGAAATGCTGCCAAGATCGGAACCGAGGCCATGATGAAGAGCATGAATGGCGCTGGAATATCAGCATACCCTCTATGGCCTGCATTCATCGGTGCCACAGTGGCCATGGAGCTGGTCCATCCCGACGCATTCCTCGGCGAGGAGTTTGGCGCCTTTGGAAGCGTGGACTCGGCTTATCTGGCAGGCAAGGGTGCAATTGAGGCTGCCAAGCTTCCTGAAAAGCTGCATGTCCGCGGGTCTAAAGACGAGTTTGATACTGCAAGGGTCATTGGAGATTTCGGTCTCATACTAAAGGATATCGGCGGCCCTTCAGTTATCGGCTCTATGGCCTTAAACGAGATATTTGCTGGATTTGAGGAATCTCCTGTAATCGGAGCAGGTTTCTCTGGAGGGCCGGTAAATCCACCTCTGGGTCATCTCTGCGGAGATGTCCTTCCTACCCTGCGATTGTTGATGAAATTCGACGGAGACGTCTTCCAGGTGGCTGAGAAGATCAAGGATTACAAGATGAGGTCCTTCATTGATCCAGAGATGTCGTTGTGCGCCTTGAACACAATCACTCGAAAGGCAGAGGAGGTCAGCCGCGGACCCGTGAGCCGGGCCTGCATTCTCGCCAGCGAGGATGTGCGGGACCGCGCCATTTACCGGAGAGCGATGGATGCCTATGACCTGATCAAGTCCGGAAAGAAGGTCGAGGATGTGGCCAGAATTCTGGACGATAAGCGCAAAGCCTATGTTGAGGAAAGGGGCTCGACAGTTCTCTCTGGGTTCACAGGCAAGAAGATAAGCCTCCAGTTCACTGCTCTTCGGCCTCAGGCGCGCAGAACGGACAAGTTCACCGACAAGTTCTGGGGATTCGACTCCTACATATCCTATGACGTGCAGATAGATGGCAAGAAATACCATATCGAGGACCTGTCGGCCAAGACGGTTCCGGAGTTTGCCCTCGAGGGAAAGGGGAGAGATGACCCGGATATGGGAACTGCCATATTCGCAGGCGCTGTGCTGGCACAGGAATTGCAGTACATTGGCCACACGATCATCAACATCACAGTACCTGCTGCAATAGCCGCCGTCTTGGGAGAGGACGAAAAGGCGGCCTCCAAGATGGCAGAGAGCGGGGCTTATCTAACAAGAGCCATCCCAGGAGCACGTAAGAACGCTCTCGAAGTGGCCCGTATTGCCCGCAGGATCTACAGCAGCCTGACTGCGCCAGCCGAGGGGATGCCCTAAAATTGAAAACTTTAGTCATAGATTCGAGGGTTGCTGGAATATCCAGTGAGATGCTTCTTTCCTCACTGGTGGATCTAATACGGTCTCCAGCCACCCTGGAGCCTTTAGCCAAAGCAATAGGAGAGCTGCCAAATTGCACAGCTTTCTCCTATAAATTCGAAAAAAACTGCTCTTGCGGGATCTCTGCCAAAAAGATAGATGTCGTGCTAATGGAAGAGAGATTTCGCAGCGGAATTGTGCTGGTTGCATCTGCTCGCAAACTGATGGAAGAGCTGAATCTGTCCAGGGAGGCCTCAGGCCTTGTCGTGTCTGTGCTAGAGGACCTGATCGCGGCCGGAGAGCGGGTGCACCGCCATAGCTTCTCCAGCTGCAGGGTTGCATCGCTGAAAACGCTCTTCGAGGTTCTTGGATCGGCCTACATCCTCGATAAAGAGGGATTCTTGGAGGGAACCATCTATGCCACTCCGCCGGCCCTTGGTTCCAGTGCAGTCGGAATAGACGGCATCCAGATAGGAGGTCCCGCGCCTGCAACTCTAGAAATCCTGTGCAAGCATCAAATGGCTTATTCCTCGTTGCCGGTGGACAGTGAGCTGACAACGTCCACCGGCGCCGCGCTCCTGGCCAATCTTGCGGACTATATTGTGGATTTCTATCCGGCCATGAAACCAATCGCTGTGGGCTACGGTGCCGGAACTAGCGATCTGAATGGAAGGCCCAATGTTCTGAGAATCCTTGAAGGAGAGAGCTTTCGAGCGACAAGGGAGAGCATAATCCTCCTTGAGACAAATATCGACGATCTATCCGGGGAGACGGTGGGCTATGTCATGCAAAGATTGTTTAAAGAGGGTGCAGTTGACGTTTTCGTGACCCCAGCCCAAGGCAAGAAGAACCGGCCTGTAAGCATCATCTCAGTGATCACCGATCACAGTGCTTGTGACAGGATGATAAGGGTTCTCATGGAAGAGACTGGGACACTGGGGGTGCGAGTGCAAGAGGTTCCGCGAGTTGTAGCTGATAGGGAGCGAGTGCCGCGTCAGTTCTCAATTCAGGGCAAGATCTTCGAGGTTAGGGTCAAGACGTCATATGTTGATGGAAAGATAATAAGCATAAAGCCTGAGTACGAGGATCTGAAAAAGATGGCTGAATGCCTGAACATTCCTTTGAACCATGTGACGGAAGCCGTCAAGAGGGAACTGCCCGGGCTGGCTCGCCTTGATGATGCCTAAGGGTGGACCTTGGGCCGAATGCACTAAATATTTTTCCAGCAGGCCTTGGCGATGACCATCGCCTCGATCGGGTACTCAAGACGCTTTGCCCAGTTGTAACCTAACCTCCCGAAAAGTTCAGGCGCACAGGTTTAGCGCCTGAAGTATTTCCCTCTGTTTTTTTGTCATTTCGGTGACTAATATCTGTCCGTCCGCCAAAGTGATTTTTCTCAATTTCTCCAATTGCAGAAGCAAGAGTTCAACAGAATACTTATCCAGTAGCTTCGCTTCTCTCATCATATTGATCAACCTCGTCCTAATGATTAGACTCAGGAAAGCGACGAAGATGAAGCCTCTTGTTGTCTTTTCACTATGAGTATTCAGCGGAAGGATATCGATTTCGTTCTTCAGAGCCTTAAAGCTTTTTTCGATTTCATCGCGCTCCCGATAAAGAGAAAGACAATTTAGCCAGTCGAAGTCCCCTGAGTAGAACAGGATATACTTACCCATTTTATTCATTCTTTGAGTCACAGCATTCTGTTTAATCGAAACATCAAAGCGATTATCTACCACATTCCATTCAAAGAAGTTTCCGAATCCTCGCGCTTTCTCTTTAAAAGCCACTTGAGGACTGCTATTCTTCTTCAAGCGAACCTTGAGCAGCTCTTCTCGAATATCGTACAACCTGCTAAGAAGGGTCTGCTTCTCGTTTTGCTCCAATTTAGGATCATAATACACGTACCCGCGGACTTCCATATTATCAATATTATATGTCATTGGCTTAGCAAAAATTGGCTCGTTGTTAAACTTATGCAGGTATTTTACGTCATCGATGTCCTTTTGCGCTTCGGTCATTAGTTGCTTCAGATCATTCAACTGCAACTTAGCAGCCATGACAAACGAAATTTTATTGTCCAACAACTCACAGAGATTGCCCAAGCTAAAGAATCCCCGATCCATCACAGCAACATAGTTTTGGACTCCGTGAGCCTTAATCTTTTTCAAAGTGCCGGAAAGCGTACTGACATCAGAAATGCTTCCAGGGAAGATGTCATACATCACAGGGATTCCTTTGTCCTTATCCATAATCAAGGACATATTAATTTGCGGAAGATCCACTCCATCGCGATTATATCCGTACTCAAGAAGGTTGATAAGTTGAGAGTAACTTGATAGGCTTGTAATATCGTAAATGAGAGTGCTTTTGGTGCTGGTTCCTTCAATCAGTTGGGACATAAAGCGGTCAGGGATATTGCTTTCACCCACCCGGCAGAGAAGTTCACTTACTCGCTGGCTGGCAAGGTCGATTTGAGGAGATTCAAGAGCAAGAGCGGTCCCTTCGAACCATGAATCGACGTTCTTCATTGCCGTAGGTCTTATGATTCGGTTGAATACCAATGCGCGAATCATGGACGCCTCGGTTGAGGGTAATAGGTTCTCTAGATAGCGATCTAAGTTAAGTTCTTCCATTATTGACTGGTGCACAAGTATAGAACCATAATCAAAAGATGACTTGACTTCTGCAGTTTTCTTCTTTGTCTTCTCTTTGATCTCAGATGGAGCGGAACGCATCCGGACCGGCTGGCCATCGACGTTTCTGCCTAAATATTTTGATCTATGTCTGATCTGCTTCTTCTCCTTATCATAATAGGGTGTTTCTTCATACCAATATTCGATACCATTTTTCACTTTGATTCTTCTAGTGGGTTTCATTATGTGCCCCAATATAAGTAGGCGCATAAAGTATAAATACCTTTCGCCACGCAAGGCTAATATGAGTTATTTCTCAAAATAGAGGCTTCATAATTGATATTGATCGGTTTATGCTCCTATTTGATCCGGGAGGTTAGGTTGTAAGGAATCTAGGGCAGAGCATAGACCCGTCCATTTTTCATCGCTGAAAGCTCCTGTAGATTCTGGTAGTAGGGAGCGGTGTACAGCTCGCTTGCCGGGTGATAGCCCTGTGCCGTCGGGAGGACAATGACATCCGGGTCCATTGTCAGAATTTGCCCCGTGGCGACTACAACGAAGGCACCTGTCCCCTCGTATGCGTTCTTGGCATTTGCTGTATCCTCGATGAAGTACGACTCGATGGTATCGAGGCCCCAGGCCATGCCAGCACCTCCTCCTTCCCTTGCTCTAGGCGAGAGCCCCAGCTGCATCATACGAACCTTTTCCTCCACTGGGACATCTTTGGTACGACTGCGTATCTCATCGATTTGCGATTCCAGGTAAGAGGCGATATCATCAGCATCCTTCTCTCGAGAAAAGACCTCACCCACCAGCCGGATCTCATCTCCGATGCGATCCACAATTGGCTGCTCCTGAAATAGCGGGCCGACCAGTATTACCAGCGGAATTCCGAGCGATTGAATCGATGCAATGGTCTTCTCGATCTTCTCATCAGATCCTGCAGAAAACGCCCGTGACCCCCCGGAGGAAAACTACATCTGCTTACAGGGAGGCAAGCGTCTCGTAGTTGACAGCAGTTGCGCCTTAGACCAAAACCGGGAGTTTGGCTAACTCCGGCATGAGGTATTTAACAGGATTCATGCCGTTCTTGAATTCGTAGCTGCTGCCGTCTACCGTCTCGAAGGAATAATCGTAGTCGTTCTTGCAGCAGGGAGCGCCCAGAGCTACAATCTTGTCCTGTATCCCCAGCCGATACATGATGCCCTCGACAAAACCATCATCGATGGCGACTACTCGCTCGATATTCGATGGAACTTCGACACTCAGTCCAAGCATATCGGTTACGGTTTTGTGCTCTTCTGCCGAGATGGGCACCGCCAATGAAAAGCCCATTGTCACCAGAAGAAGCAAAAAAAATTGTGTCTTTCTGTTCTTGATCATCATTCAATCCTCCGTCGTCCAGTCCATCCACTGGGCCGATCGCAGCTTTTCAGCCGTCTCCCGGTCAACTCCGTAGACATTCTTGTAGAAGTCCAGCAGCCACTGGGCCAGGTCTATGTCCTGGAATTGGTCCGGATAGGCAGCCTTGGCTATGACCATCACGTCGATAGGATACTCCAACCGCTTGGCGCAGTTGCACGGAGACCAGGGGAGAGCGGTCACGTTCCTGTCCTTTACCGCCCTCATCTCCTGCAGGTTCTGGTAGTACGGAGCCTCGTAGAGCTCTCGCGGCGGATGATATCCAGATGCTGTGCAGAGCACGATGGCATCAGGATCCAGGGCCAAAAGCTGCTCGGCGTTAAGGGTCTTGAAGTAACCGGGGTCATGGTAGGCATTTTCAGCGTGAACCAGATTTTCAATGAAATAGGACTCTATAGTATCCAGGCCGAAGACCTGTCCTGCACCGCCCTCTTTCCGGGCAGAGGGAGACAGCCCCAGGATGAGTACTTTTGGCTTTTGCTCTTCTGAGACATCTTCAGTCCTCTGACTTACCAGATCCACCTGGACCTCCAGGTATTCTGCCAGCTCATCTGCCTCCGCCTCCTTGCCAAAAACGCTGCCGATGATTCTGATTTCGTCGGATATGGTAGAAATATCCTTGTTTTGCTCCTCATTGAAGTTGTGAGCGTATAGCACCACCAGAGGTATTCGCAGTGCTTCGAAGCTGGATATGGTCTTTTGGGCGGTCTCATCGTTGTACCTTAAGGAGCAGTCGCCGGCTCTCAGGATAACAACATCCGGTTCCAGCTCGGCGATGGCCTCGAAGTTGGGCGCCGCGTCGCCATTGGCCACAATTGGAAGCTCTCTTAAATGGGGATAGAGGAGGCTGACCGGATTTGCTCCATCCTGGTAGATGATGGGCTCGCCTTTTACGCTCTCGTAGGTGTAATTCCAGATTTTGGGAAGACAGGTGGAGCCAATGCCCACAATCTTATCCTCCTCTCCCAGGACCAACATCGTTCCTTCAATCAGGCCGTCGCTGATGGTCACTACACGATCGATATCGGCCGGGACGTCTACTGCCACGCCACGGCTGTCTGTTACCTCTCTTGTTTCTTCCGCGGCCCCCTGTAAACAGAGGACAATCATCAAGAGGGCTAAAGCCCAAAACTTATGCTTGCTCAATTTATCACCACCAAAGATTGGATTCAGCTAATTCTTCTCCCACCAGAGCATCATATTGGTCGCACGATATGGCAAAATCCACTGGCCATTGCGCTCTTCTAGAATCTGTGGAAGAACATCTTTTAGCACTGATCGTTGAGTCGAGGATAGAGCATTGAACTTTCCAGCGAAGTAATCTGCAGCCCCGTCCAGGGAGGTGAAGCGGTGGAGCATCTCAAAGCGGAAGACCCGGATATTGGGATAGATGCCCATCTGGTAAAGCACATTGAAGATTATGTCGCTTTTAGGCATGGTTTGATAGTCGCTCTTTCCAAATAGTGCAGCGCTGAGCTTTCTGTAATCTGCATCCCAGGAAGGCTCTCCCGCAAACCACATCAGACAAATGTACCTCGACGAGGCCTCAATCATCTTTGAAACGGCCTCTCGAAGATCCAGAAATCCCAGGGAGAAAGATGCCACGACCAGCTCGTATTTCATTAACAGATCAGTCGGGATTTCAACATCTTCCCACCGTTTCTGAATGCAATCGATGTTTTCGATCTTATGCCTCTTGAGATCATCGTTCAATACCTCTAGCATCTGTGCTGACGGCTCTACCGCTGTAACCCTGGAAGCAATCCTGGAGAACGGTATAGCAAGCCTTCCAGTGCCTGCTCCGATGTCTAGAACTGCAAACGGAGAAGATAGAGCCATGATGTCCCTGAATGGCGCGATCGACTGCAGATCCTCCTCCTCAAGCATCCGGCCGTAATTGCTGGCCTCATGCTTATTGCTCCAGTTGTCCACACAGTCCCTTCCTCTACCCGATTCTATGGACTTGGCCATTCTCTCTTTCCATACTTCATTCCAATCCAATGATGTAATCATACAGCCCTCTCCCAGAACATTTGGTTCGAGACCTGGCTCTACTCCGCCGTCCAGTCCATCCATTGAGCGGAGCGCAGACCTTCAGCCGTCTCACGATCTACGCCGTAAACATTCTGATAGAACTCCAGCAGCCACTCTCCGAGATCGATGTCCTTAAAGCGATCAGGGTATGCGGCCTTGGCCATCACCATCACATCGATTGGATACTCCAGCCGCTTATCGCAGTTGCAGGGCGACCAGGGGAGTGCCATAACCCTTTTGTTCTTAATCGCATCCAGCTCCTGTAGGTTCTGATAATAGGGCGCTTCATAAATCTCTCTCGGGGGATGATAGCCAAAATCCGTGGGCAGCACAATTGCATCAGGATTAATGGCCAGCACACGCTCTGCATTCACTACCTCGGTCGAGACCTGCTCATGGAATGCGTTGCGAGCGTTTACGATATTTTCCAAGAAATATGATTCAATGGTGTTCAGTCCCCAAGCATCCCCAGCAGCACCCTTACCTCTGGTTTGAGGCGATAGCCCAAACAAGAGCATGCTCGGCTTTTCGCTGTTCGGGATATCTCTTGTTCTCTCCCTTACTGTATCGACCTCGCTTTCAAGATATCTTGCAAGTTTATCTGCTTGGTCTTCCTTGCCGAATACCTGACCGACGATCCTAAGTTCTTCAGACAGCTTATCCAGGCTGGGCTTCTCGCAGGTGTTGGGACCATAGGTGACCACCAGGGGAATTCCAAGAGACTCTATGGAATCGATGGCCTTTTTCATGCCGTCTTTATCCTTCCAGAATGTGCAATCACCGGCCCTTACGATGATGACATCGGGTTTCAGGCCTGCAAGAACCTCGTAATTGGGGGCCACACCGCTTTTAGCAACCAGGGGCAGATCTTTGATCTTTGGATTTAGATAATTGACAACATTCATCCCATCATGGTAGCTGAAGTTTCCGCCATTCACAGTAGGATAATCGATCTGCCAGACTTTAGGCAGACATTCGGACCCGAGGCCAACCAGCTTATCTTGCACACCCAAGACAGTCATCACTTCCTCCACCAATCCATCGCTGATGGTCACCACTCGATCGATCTCTGCAGGTACCTGAACTGATGCTCCCCTGCCATCTACAACAGTTCTCGTTTCCTCAGACGCTAATGCCGCTCCCAATATGAAACAAAAACATATTGAGGCGAGCTTACAAAGTTTCATATATTTTATCATAGTGTCACCTGCGCTGTCTGCCGCTAGACTTCACATTCCTGAGCACCACATCCGTTGGAAGGACCGTCCTTGTTTTGCCGATACGTCCTTTGCATTTCTGAAAAGTCGTATTCCTGGTCAGAGTCCCGCCACTCTGATGCCACAAAAAAATTTTTGCATTTCCACATTAAATTCACCATCAAAATCCCGTATCGTCAAGCCATTCCAGACACAAGCCCCTCTTTATCTCCTGAGCTGTCTCCTCATCTATGCCGTAAAGCTTCACGTGGTAGTCAATCAGCCACTCTCCGACATTTACATCCTGGAACCTATCGGGATAGGTGAATTTGGCCTCGATCATCAGGCTGACGGGGAAATCCAGCCTCTCGGTCCTGCAGCCGATGAGTGGAAGTCCTGTGACCTTCCTTTCCTTGATGGCCCTGAGATCCTGCAGATCTTTGAAGCTCTCGTTGTTGTAAAGCTCATCAGGAGTGTGAACGCCCTGAGCTGTTGGCAGATATATGACATCAGGGTCAAGAGTCAATAGCTGCTCAGCAGACATAAGCTGTCGGCCCTCTCCTTTGAATTCATTCTTCGCATTGACGATGTTTTCAATCAGAATAGGCTCAAGGATATTTTCCCCATCGACATAAGCGACACCACCCTTTCCCGCACTGTAACTGGATAGCTCCAGATAAAGGAAGCTCTTCTTCTCGTCTTCAGGAATATCTGCAGTCCGGCTCTTGATGAAATCCACCTGTTCTTTGAGAAGATTTATTATCTCTTCTGCTTTATCCTCTTTCTCAAATATTTTTCCGAGAAGCTCTACCTCAGTATAGACAGCTTCAGTCTCATCTCCATCGTATTTTGCGACTTGATTGAGGACGACAACCGGGACTCCCAGCGTTCTCATTGTCTCTATGCTCTTGAGATATGTCTCTCCGCTGTCCCTCCCCCACTGCCTGGTGCTTACAATGATGATATCCGGGTTAGTGCTGGCAATAGTTTCATAATTCTCCTTACCGATGGAGCCGCTGAACGGTATGGCTTCATCATCCAACATCTTTGGATACAGAATCCCTTCTATACACCACGGTGTGTTATGGCTGTAGCTCTTACCGTTATAAGTAAAGCTTCTGGTGGTAGTTCCGCTTTTAGTGCAGCCCCCCTTCCCTACGATCTTCTCTGCATCTCCGAAGGCATACATTGTTGTGGCAATAAGGCCGGTACTTATCTGAAATACCCTCTCGGGCGGCTTATAAATCGTGACCTCTGTGCCAGTGGCATCGATTATGATCCTGGGATAATTCTCCTTGATATGGCGGATCTTGTCCAGCTCCTCTGTCGAAATTTCTCCTTTCTTGTAGGACTCTTCGGCTGCCTTCAACTCATCGTCTGAGACCTTATTGTCCCCGTCAGTGTCTCCTGGAACACTTGCGTGACTGGATACAGCGCCTTCAGATGCGCTTGCTACTGCAAGCAACAAGACCAGGCATGCTGCTCCTAGCATAAAACACAACTGTTTCGACATATTAACACCTCAAACCTGCTGTCTGCTCATGCATTCTCTTGATTGGTCCCATCTCCCAAAGCCCTCCATCTCCTGTCGGAGCGCCACATCCCTTGGCAGCACCATCCTTATGCCGCCAATGCTCCTTACAGAGCATACATCCTGGTAGATCTCGTCCATTGTATCCTCAGTGATGACGCTCTGTGATGTTCCCTCCTTCAGGATGCGGTTGTCCTTCATCACCACCACCTTGTCGCAGAACCAGCTAACATGGTTGGGGTCGTGGCTACAGGCCAGAATGGTCACTCCCCTCTCCGCAACCATTCGCATTATCCTCCAGATTCGGATCTGGTTACTGAAGTCCAGCGCAGATGTCGGCTCATCCAGGAACATGAGCGGCGTCTCCTGAGCGATGGCCCTGGCCATCAGTATCATCTGGCGCTGGCCTCCTGATAGCTGATTATAAGGATAGTCAGCCAGCTCTGTAAGACCCAGGAGATCCAGGGCCTCGGCCGCCTTCATCTTATCCTCCCGGCTGATGCCGAAGAATCCATTAAGCCGAGGCGTTCTGCCCATCAAGACCACCTCCCTGGCCAGATAGGGGAATGGAGGCTTGTGCTCCTGGGGCACATAGGCCACGATCTTGGCCATATCCTCGACCCTGAGGTCCTTGACGTCTTTACCGTCCATGCGGATAGATCCGAGATGGGATTTCAAGAAGTTCAGGCAGCACTTGAAGAGCGTCGTCTTTCCGCAGCCATTGGGGCCAAATAGGCCGCATAGCTCGCCCTCGTTCACATCGAAGGACACGCCCTTGAGTATCGTGGTGTTTCCATAGTTGAAGTGAAGATCTTTGACCTCGAGCATTGGCGTCATCCCAGCATCGCCTTCCCTCTGGTCCTGAGAAGATAGAACAGGTACGGCGCACCGAGGATGGAGGTGATGATTCCTACAGGAATCTCAGCGCTGGTGAGCGTTCGTGCCATGGTATCGCAGACCAAAAGATAAGATCCTCCAAGCATTGCTGATGCAGGAATCACATATCGATGATCGGGTCCAAGCATCATGCGAGTGGCGTGAGGCATCATCAGGCCCACCCAGGCGATAATTCCCACGGTAGATACTGCAAGAGAGGTAACAAGAGTGGCCAGGGTTATCAGGACAAACTTGTATTTCTCCGGGTTGACTCCAAGGGCTCTGGCCTCGTCATCGCCCATGGAAAGGATGTTGAGCTTCCAGCCCAGGGCCCACATAATAAGGAAGCTGGGGATTATTATGGGCACGAGCAGATGGACATCATTCCATGTGGCGTAATAGAAGCCGCCCATCAGCCAGAATACAATTTCCCGCAAAGCCGCATCTGTGGCTATGTACTTGAGAATGGAGACCATTGCAGAAAAGATGGAGCCAATGATCACACCTGCCAGGATCAATGTCACTATGGGCGTCTCCTTTCTGACCCTGGCCAGGAAGTAGGCCATGGCCACAGCCATAGACCCAAAGATAAATGCAGAGAGCTGAATGGACAGGAAGAAGCTGGAAAAGACTATGCCCATAGCAGCGCCAAAGGCAGCCCCAGAGGAGATGCCGAGGATATAAGGCTCGACCAGTGGATTTCTGAAGCAACCCTGAAATACTGCGCCTGCCGTGGCCAGGGCTGTGCCTACAGCCACGGCCAGGAGGACTCGGGGGATTCTCAGTTCCCAAACAATGGTGTTATGGAGCTTGGTGACACTGGATAGGTCTCCGAAAGGCGACAGATGAGCCAGTACGATTCCATAAACATCAACAATGGAGATGCTATAGGCTCCAAAGGTTATAGCCACCCCCACCGTGATAAGAAGCAATACGAAGAGAGCTGAGAGGATCAGGACCTTTCTCCCTTCTGAGTAACCATATGCGATGTCAAAGCCCAACCGCTCCCACAAGCTTGTTTTTCTGATCATATCTGACAATACTGAACACCGCCGCCTTTATCGAATCCGATCATCTTCATTACCGCCACGCACTTCCTGCGAAAGATTAACAATTGATATTAACCTTGCATATAATCGTAGCAAAAGATACATATTTCGTATATAAGGTTGCTGCTATAATCCCGAGCGTTGTGAGATAGCATATAAAATTTTGCAGGATTCGAGATCGTTTGATTGAGATCCTTATTATTATTCAACGAGTGCTACGGCGCAATCAAATTTGAGAGGAAAAATATGATATCTGCAATTAATGTCCATCAGCTCACCAAGGTTCACGACGGACGGATAAGATCCTTGGATAAAATTGGGCTGATAGCGGCCTTTTTCCGCTATTTCGCCCCCAAAATAGTTGCATTCACTTCACGAAGGACTGTTTGTTCTGCGCTATTGGAGTTCCCATGGCGATCCCCCGCTTGGTGTAATACATGTCGATCAGACCATCGTGCGCCCAGCAGGAATCGGCATAATACAGGGGCAGCATCGGCAGATCCTGAGCATGCAACACTTGGACCTCATCGACGAGTTCCTTGCGGCGATCGGGGTCCATCTCAGAAACCTCCCGGCTTAAGAGATCATTTAACTCCTGGTTCTCAAAGTAGCGGGCGCTGTTGAACGAAAATCCTTCGCCTATAAGCCTGCTCAGGATTTCAGGATCTGCTCCCATTCCTCCGTGACTGTTTAAGGCCAGATCGAAGTCCCACTCAGAAACCAGGCTGTCCCGTGCCTTGGAGTCGAGGCTTCTAAGAGTCACCTTGAACCCAGTCTGCTCTAGCTGCTGCTTTATCATCTCTCCTGCTCGCTCGTCAGTGGCCGTGACCAGCATCTCCATTTCCAGGGGCTCACCGTCTTTGGTGAAGTACTGGCCGTCCTTGGTGTAGCCCAGCTCTTCCAGAAGCTCCCCGGCCCTGGCCGGATCATAATCGTATGTCTCCACATTGGGATTGCATAAATCGTTATCATGGGCTAGGAGGCCGGGGCTGGCGATGATTCCGTAGCCGCGCAAGACCGTATCCACAAGAGCCTGTCTGTCGATGGCGTAGTACAGAGCCTGTCTGAACCTTGCGTCGGAGAATGGCTCCTTCCTGTGGTTGACCATGAGCTTGGTGATGCCGTCGTGTGAACCTCTCAGGACATCAAAGCCCGCCACCCCCAGATCCTCAGCCTTCTCGGGAGGGACTGTCGCTGCATCGACATCGCCTTTCTCCAGTGCCGCAGCCGCCATCTCATTGCTAACCTTTACGAACCTGAGTTGCTTGACCTTTGGAGCGCCCAGGTAGTAATCGTCATAGGCCTCGTAGAGGTATGTCCCCTGCGCCCTGTCGTAATCGACCAGCTTGAAGGGACCCATGCCGGTTAAGGCTTCATCCTCCAGGAACTCGGCAGGATTGGCCACATTGCTGTAGATGTGCTCAGGAAGTATGGGGAGCGCTCCCGCAACCATCTCGATGAACGGGGCATAAGAGCCATTAAGATAGAGCTTGACGGTATAGTCGTCCAGAGCCTCGGCAGACTTCACAAGTTTTGGGCTTACCAGAGGGTAAGGATGTTCTTTGGTATAATCGATTGTGAAAACCACATCATTAGCGGTGAAGGGCTCTCCGTCCTGCCAGGTCGCGTTCTTTCTCAGGTCAAAGACGTAAGCGTCGTCCTCCAGCTGCCAGCTCTCCGCGAGAGCAGGAACGTAGCCGTTCTGGTCCTTCCATACGAGTGTGTCGAAGATCAGGCTCATTCTGATATATCCAGGCCCTCTCGGGTAATGGCCGTAAGGAGAGGGAAATCCCCAGTCGCCGGTTGGGTCGGCAATTGTAAACATGTCTATGGTCTCATCGGAAGCCGCTGCCATGTTGCAGAAAATGAGAAGCAACAGGCCCACGACCGCAAATCCGAGGGCAAGGGGAACTTTTGAGGACAAAGCTCCACGAGTCCCTTTAATCGGCAGATTTTTCCTAATCAAAATTCCTCCTACAAATTTTGCTAACTAAAAAAATGCTATTAGCTCTGCGTTTTATTCGGTGATTTGCCTTTATTTACCTCTTCTTGAAGGCGTTGCATCCATTCAGGGATGTGGACATCTTCCTGCGGGAAAAAGTCCTTGACGTAAGGCTTTATATCGATAACAGGGCTTCCATCAACAGCGTCGAGGCCGAGGACCTCCAGGACGTTTCCCTTTCGTCCCTTCAGATGGACGACGGTCATAAGCACCGGATTGGGCCTTGCAGGGCTACAGGTGCAGAAAATGCCTTTTTCGGGAATATCTTCTCTGCCCATGGGGTGCACCCTCGTAAGCGACCGGCCCTCTTCGGGGACTTTATGCGCCCAATATAAAATTACAAGATGAGAATACTCCTCAATTCCGTCCAGGATGCCATCCAGACCTTCGTAGATGATGATATTCGAGATTTCTCCAGGCATCTCATGAATTTTAACTACGGCATCTTTGAGGTCGCCCTGCATTTTTAGTCCCTCTTCACCGGCAACAAGGAATGGTTTCTCTATCTTGCTTCTTATAATACCCACCGGATGCAGTACAATGCTGGCATCTTTTTGTTTCAACAAATCGGTCAACTCCTCGGGGATTTTTCTGAACTGAATCAAGTAGTTATAGCCTAGGTCGCACAAGCTCAACTTTCTAAAACCGTGTTTTGTTATCGTTCTTTCCAGCTCTTCAGCTGATATGCGCATATCAATCGGCGGTCCGCATGGCTGGTCCTCTTTCTTGCATTCGATAATTGCCAGCCGCCCCTCAGGTTTTAAAACACGCCCTATTTCGCTAAACAGGGTGCTCTCTACATCGGCCAGATTGAGGGAGTGAAGCACGGTAGATATGAAACAAATGTCTACACAACTATCCTTGACCGGCAGAGGACCGGAAATATCACAGACCTCAGCCTTAATATTCTTTAATCCTTCTGAAACGACCTTATCCCTTAAATCAACTATCGCATCCTGGTTTTTATCCAGAGCGTACGCTCTACCGGTATCGCCTATAAGCCTCGAGGCTCGAATGGAATAATCTCCCGGCCCGCTGCCCAAATCTAGAAAGCAGTCTCCTCTCTGCAGATCAAGCCCGCCGAAAACCAGATCCGGGTCCTGCATCCAGAAGCTGCTTTTTCCCTTTTTATGTCTGTTCGGCCTATCGCATTGACGCCCGCAAGTCGTATCTGTTGCATCCATTTCTCTCTCACCAGGATATTTGGGTCAGCTCTTGGTTGAAGCAGATGGTCTTTCAGATTCTTTGGCAACAATGCCTCTTCCCTCGACCTGACGATAAGCTTCTCCTGCACACATGAAACAGAGACCGCCCACGGTTTTAGTGGCCATGATCATCTCGCCGCAGTTGGAGCAGACGATGCTCTCCGTAATTGGAGCGTATTCAGGCAGCAGAGGCCGAAAGGTCTCGACTGCAAATAGCTCATCGAATGGTAGCTGGATGACGCCGAAGGCCGCCTGCCTCCCCGCTTTTCGAAATGCTGCTTTTTCCCTTGCGCCGCCCTCCCGATTCTTGATGACCTTTTCCATCAGAGGGTAGAACTCCGGGGAGGCCTTGGCCACGCTAGAGCTGAAATCGGGCTGAACCCTTATGCGGACTCCGGTCTCCTTTCCTCGAATGGCGAAGGTAACTGCCAGCCTTCCCAGATCGCGGTAGACCAGGGCGTTGTTCCCCAAGGTGCAGCCGGATACGGCCTGCACTCCGTCGGCGAAGCATGCGTTTGTTTCTACAACGGCCATGAGGTCCTCTAATCCGTCGGAAGAGATCGAATCCAGGCCCAGAAGATTCAGGCCATGCACCGAAGCCATGACGCCAAGAGCGCTTCCCGGACAGAAGTGCCCGTGGATCTCAGCAGTCTTCACGAGGCAGCGGGCCATATCTTTCTCACGTATGGCCTGAAGAAATTCTCCTCTAGGGTTTTGCTTAAAGTCTTCAATTCGTCTATCTTCTGCAAATATCTGTTCTGTATTCATTTCGCTCAATCCAACCATCTCCGAATCCAACTGTCTCTGATTATATCTTCTTCAGCTCATCTATGGCTCTTAGAATTACAGACCGGACCCTCTCTCGATCCGTGTCGGTTTCCAGATGATCCGCAACCTGATGAATCAGCGGAGCGAGCAGCTCTATCTGTTCTTTTACGGGAACTCTCATTCCCCTGTGAAGGTCATGCATGTCTTTCATGAGATCCTGCACATCGGCATCTTCGAACGTTTCGCTGGCCAGAGCTATAGATTGATGGAGCTTTTTGATGAAATCATGTTTAACCTCATTTATCTGAGCAACATGCTCTTTGCCGATCTCAGTCAAGCTGTAGTAGGTCTTGCCGTCTTCGGCTCTTCCTGAGATCCAGCCTTCTCGCTCCATCTTTTTCAATAGCGGATAGATCGATCCCGTGCTGGGTTTCTTTCCGCTAATCGCTTCCACTTTCTTTATTATATCGTAGCCGGATGCTTCACCATCTTTCATGATGTGAAGCATAATCATCTTCAAGATACCAGTTGCCATTATATCAGTATCGCTATATCGATGCATATATCGCTGTTGGTTATACTTCCATTCGATCTATTCACTCAATCAGCTTCCATGTCTATGTATCGATTTAGACATATCAATCCAGATATATATACTTTTTGAGCCTGTGTGCATATAAAGTATGAATAGAATTCTATAATTTCATAAAAAATTAGAAGAGATGAAAATGATTGCCATCTCCACCAATCGGTTCTTGATATACCTCAGACACTTGCTGCCAGGATGTCTATAGCAAGATCGATCAAGTCGCAGGATATCGATACTATTTTGCAGTAATTTTTGTCATACTACCCGAATTTTTGAAAAAATGAACTGACTGCAGCTTATCGGGCCGCAGCAACAGTATCCAATTTTAAACAAAGGCCATCTTGTTCAATGCCGTTGGCGTTCCCATGGCCACTCCTCCGTAAGTATAGTAGAAGCTCACCCTGTCATCAGAGGCCCAAAAGGAGTCGATATAGAACAAAGGCAGAGATGGCAGGTCGCATGCGATGATCTCCTGAGCCTGACTGACCAGCTCTTTGCGCCTGGCAGGGTCCATCTCTGAAACCTGCTCATTTAGCAGATCAACAAGCTGCACATCTTCAGCGTAGCGTGAGCTGTAGAGCCCTGTTCCAATGATGATACGATTTAGGACTGAAGGATCAGCACCCATGCCGCCGTGATAGTTTATTGCCAGGTCGAACTTCCAGTCGTCAACCATGCTATCCTTGGTCTTCAAATCCATGCTGCGCAGGTTGACCGTGATGCCGCCAGACTCAAGCTGATGCTCGATCAGCTCTCCGAGGCGCTCTTCAGTGGGAGCTACTAGTACAGCCGGGCTGAGATGAACCTAACGATAAGGTTTTATATATAATCATTGACAGATACTCTACAACAGGGGAGTATCAATGCCGGGTCCGAAACCACCAGCAATCAACTTGAACGACGTCGAGCGCCAAGGGTTGGAATTGCTTGTTCGTCGGTATACTACAGGGCAGCAAAAAGTTATCCGAGCACGGATTGTTTTGCTGGCTGCGATGGGTAAGAACAATCGTGAAATCGCTAATGAATTAGAGGTTTCCTTGGACACTGCTCGATTATGGCGACGACGATGGCTGGACTTGCAGCCGATTTCTTTGGATGATCTGAGTATTGAAGAACGCTTGGATGACCTGCCAAGACCAGGAGTACCACCTCGTTTAACTGCAAACCAGATTTGTCAGATCCAACAGCTGGCTTGTGAGAAACCTGAAGAATCGGGACGTCCAATTAGCCAATGGACAAGCCGTGAGATTGCAGCAGAAGTAATAAAGCGGGGCATTGTAGATACGATTTCAGCTCGTCATTCTGCCAGGATTCTAAAAAAAATGACCTCCAACCGCACTTGATTCGTTACTGGCTAACACCTGCTCCGGACGATCAATTCGACGAAAAGGTAGACGATATCAATTCACTGTATCAACAAGCCATTAATTTGGCTCAAAAAGGTGAAGTCGTAATGAGCATCGATGAAATGACTGGGGTACAAGCTCTCGAACGCAAACACCCTGGATTGCCAATGGCACCAGGAAAAGTGGAACGCAGGGAGTTTGAATACATCAGGCATGGAACTCAATCATTCATCGTGAGCTTTGCGGTAGCCAAGGGAAAGGTTGACACCATTTCTTGCGGCGATACGCGCAATGAAGATGACTTCGTATCCCATATCAAGGAGGTGGTAGAAAGATCCTTATCCACATCCCGCTGGCACTTTGTCGCCGACAATCTCAATATCCATAAATCAGAGTCTCTTGTGAGGTATGTGGCAGATGTATCCGACTTGGACATCGACTTAGGAATCAAAGGCAGAGATGGTATTCTGAAGTCAATCGAAACTCGCGAATCATTCTTGGCCGATCCATCTCACTCAATTGTCTTTCACTACACGCCGATACACGCTTCTTGGATGAACCAGGTCGAAATATGGTTTAGCATTTTGGTCAGGAAGCTGCTCAGGCGGGCCAGCTTTGCTTCTATCAATGATCTGAACGCCAAGGTTCTGGCGTTTGTCGAGTACTTCAACAAGACAATGGCAAAGCCATTCAAATGGACATATCGAGGGAAGGCACTTACTATCTAAAATTGGGCTTATTTAAGCCCGGCTGTACTAGCAGCTCTATCTCCAGGCGTTCTCCATCCTTAGAGAAGTACTGACCATCTTTGGAATATCCCATTTCCTTCAGCAGTTCCTCTGCCTTTGCCGGGTCAAAGGAATACTGCTCCTGGTCGGGATTATACCATGGATGGTCTGAAGGCAGGATCCCGGGACAGCCTGCACAGCCAAAGCCCCGAAGGAAGATATCCACCAGAGCCTGGCGATCGATGGCGTAGTAGATGGCCTTCCTGAACCTGACATCAGAGAATGGTTCCTTTTTATGGTTTATGGCCATGATCATGGTCGTGTCATGTGACTCTTTGATATCAAATCCTTCTTTTTCCAGTGGTTCCGTTGTTTCAGCTGGCACGCTGGCAGCGTCGATGTCACCCTTCTTTAAGGATGCAGACGCCATCTCATTGCTGACCTTTACGAACTTGAGCTGCTTGACCCTTGGAGATCCCTGATAGTAATCCTCATTGGCCTTGTAGAAGTAGGTCCCTTGTGTCTGGTCATAGTCAACCAACCGGAAGGGACCAGTGCCTGTAAGTGCTTTTTCATCCTTGTAGTCATCGGGATCGCTCATATTCCTGTAGATGTGCAGAGGCAGGATTGGCTGAGCACCTGCCACCTGGTCCAGGAAGGGCGCATAGCTCTTTGTGAGGACGATCTTAACGGTGTTCTCGTCTATGGCTTCCGCCTTGTCAATGATGCTTGAGTCCACCAGCGGATAGGGATGATCTTTAGTATACTGGAAGGTAAAGGCCACATCATCTGCAGTGAAGGGCTCGCCATCGTTCCAAGTAACGCCTTTTCTCAGGTGGAAGAGATAGGCGTTCTCATCCGGCAGATATTTCCATGTCTCTGCCAGAGCGGGCACAAAGCCGTTCTGATCCTTCCATATCAATGTGTCGAAGATGAAGCTCATCATGATATACCCTCCGCCATGCGGGTAATGGCCGTAGGGCGAGGGGAATCCCTGATCGCCGCTTAGTGCGGCAACCGTAAGCGTATCCACTTTTTCATCGGCGGCCAGGACGTTGCTGCTGAGAATGAAGACCAGCAGGCCCATGACAGCAAAGCCGAGGGTAAGCGGGACTCTCATGAACGGTACCGCCCTATGCACACCACAGGGTCTAATTTTTTTCGTATTATCTCCTCCTGTCAATTTTATGCCTCCATTTGAATAATCTTTTGATCAATCACTCTTTTGACTGTTTTTTCTCTATACATTATAATTCGATTAAGCGTATAAATTGCAACAATGCTTGAGACCAAATACGATACAGGGAGTGCGAGAAATACGCCCCAAAGGCCAATCAGGAGAGAGCCAACATAAGCCATTGGGATGTACAAAATAAATGCTTGAGTAAGTGTCAAAATTGCTGCGTGTATTGGCTTTTTTAATACGCTCATTGCAGATGTTGAAATTGCCACAATCCCATACAGGCCATATCCTATTGGAACAATTGACAGATAAAGGCCTGTAACTGAAATAACCTCAGGATCATCGCTGAATATCGATCCAACTGTGCCACCCAAAAATGCAAACACTATGAACATAATCAAGCCCCATATCAGGGAAAATCGGTAACTGAATTTCGTCCCAGATTTGATGCGATCGAACTTACCTGCGCCCCAATTCTGACCGATAAAAGGACCTACCACGCTTGCGAGAGCCATAATAACTATAAGGGCAAACGAATCCATTCGAGTCGCAATGCCAAAACCAGCAACAGCGTCCGAGCCATAAGTAGCCACTATTCTGGTAATAAATCCGGCAGCAAGGGGGGTGATTATCATTGCTCCTGCATTGGGCAAACCTATGTAGAGAATTTGAATCCAGGAAACAAGGATGGAATTTAACGAGGGAATATCAAACGAAAGCATCCTCTCGTTATAATACAGAAAATACAATGACATAATCAGGGTTAGGGCCCGTGCGATTACTGTGGCCATTGCAGCGCCCGCAATTTCAAGACGTGGAACCGGGCCGATTCCAAAAATCAAAATTGGGTCTAAAATAATATTTGCGCCAGCTGCAAACATCATGATGAATGCGGGTGTTTTTGTATCTCCGGCTGCTCTAATTGCGTTGGTTCCAACCATTGGGACTACAATGAAAACCAAACCGAGATACCATATTACCATATACTCTCTGATATACGTTATGATTTCTAAGGAAGCTCCTAAGAAATGGAATAAAGGGTTGATGGTAAGAAGACCAATTGGCACAATGAAGCCCACGAGTAACAGCGATAGAACTATGCTATCCGTCGTCAGTCTTTTTACTTTATTGCGATTTCCCTCACCGATTGAATGTGAAATCACAGCAGAGGCTCCAATGGCAACTGCGTGGGCCAAATTGTTTACGAAAAGGACAACAGGGAAGGTGAAGCTCATCGCCGCTAGCTGGCCGGTTCCCAGCTGGCCGACAAAAAAGGTATCTGTCAAATTAAAAATAATCATGCTAATAGTTCCAAAAATCATGGGGATTGTCAGCATGATCAATGTTTTTGGTATGGGCCCTTCAATCAACCGAGAATTCCTGTCCGTCATCATTTTTTAATAAATTGGATCATATAATTGAACCCAAGATCCGCTAGGCTTGTCTTTTCAAAGCCGTAACTATTGATACATCCTTCGAGCTCTTCTGGTGACTGACGCATATGCACCGGCGGACCGAAAGGCTGGATTTCTCTCTTGCAGTTGATGATTACAATTCGCCCACCGGGCTTTAAGACGCGGCGAATCTCGTTGAACAAAACGCCTTCTACATCGGCCAGTTTGAATATGTGAAGCACTGTCGCCAGGAAACAAACATCGATGCTGCCATCTTCGATGGGCAACGGGGCGGTGATATCTGCGGCGATTGCCCTTAAATTATTCAACCTAAGAGAACCGGCTTTTTCAGTCAGATCATCTATGCCGTCTTGCCACCTATCCAGCGCAAATACCTTGCCTGAATTCCCGACGATCTCTGAAGCTCGAATGGCATAATCTCCAGATCCACATCCCATGTCGAGGAAGCAGTCGCCCTCTCTGAGATTAAGCTCACTGAAGACCTGCTCGGGATCGTGTATCCAGAAGCTACTTCGGCATCGTCTGTGTCCGTTTTGTCCATAGCGATTTTCACCATCATAATGATTCAGATCAGTCATAGTTGCCCTCTACACCTGAAGCCAAAACTCAGTTTTCTTTTGAAATACTTCTAATCAAGTTTTTTTAGCTCATCCCTGGCCTGCAAGAGGATGGATTCTATTTTTCCTCGCCCAACACCTCTACGCGAAAGCTCAGCGACTTCACGAATTAATGACTCAAGGAGTTTCAACTGTTCTATGTCCTGAGAATGAACACCTCTATGAGTGTCATGCATCTCATTCATGAGGGCCTGGATATCGCTATCTTCAAAGGTTTCGTTGGCCAAAGCTATTGATTGATGAATCTTCTTGATAAACTCGTGTTTTGCCTCTTTTATCTGAGCTATGTGCTCTTTGCCGGTCTCAGTCAGGCTGTAGTAGGTCTTGCCATCTTCGAACCTGCCTAAGACCCAGCCTTCCCTCTCCATCTTTTTTAGTAATGGGTAGATCGATCCTGTGCTGGGTTTCTCTCCCGTGATTGCTTCCACTTTCTTTATTAAATCATAGCCGGATACTTCACCCCCTTTTATGATATGAAGCATCAACATCTTCAAGAGACCAGTTGCCATTATATCGATAACGACATGTCAGTATAGATATATATGCCTTTTGGTTAACACTTATCCGAGTTTTGGTATTGATTAGTATGAATATATTACAACTACTTCATATAAAAGCTATCAACATCTCGCTCATAATTTTAAAAAAAATAGATTAGAATCACGCCCTCTTATTTTCGAGCAATGTCGATATCCATTGGTCCCCATCCGGTTCGAAGAGTGCGAGACCGCACCGATCTGAATCCAGCATTCAGCATGGCATCGGCAATGAAGCCCTGCTCGAAGGCCATCATCGGGCCGTTCATGGCCCAGCCCACAGTACAGAGCACATAGAAGTCCGGCTTCGTTCCCTCATCAGTAAGGCCTTCAGAAAGGTTCACGAAAAGGCCGCCGGGATTGAGGGCCTCGTAGATCTTCTTCATCACAGAGTCCATATTCTCCCGGGCGAAGTTGAGGGTGGCACTTGCCCAGATGAGATCGTAACCCTCGCCAATGGGATCAAGATTGTAATCTCCTGCAAGAACCTCCATCCGGTCCTCCATTCCATACTCTTTGATGAACCTCTCCGCAACTTCGACTACAGGCTTTCGGTCAAAGATCACTCCCCTCATGGTGGGATGCTTTGCGACCATTGAAATTCCAAAGATGCCTGGACCGCCGCCCAGATCCAGCATCTTTCGAAATGATGCAAACTCAGGCTGCAGAGAGATCAGCTCTGACATCTGCTGGGCAATGCCCGCGCGCTCATTATTGGCCATCCAGGATGCAAACTGGCTCCATTTTTGAGGATCGGCATCGTCCTCCGGAGGCTTTGCCGGCGGTCCCTCTCGGATCATCTTTGTCAGGTTTGCCAGCATCGCATCGGTCATGGAGGCCTGATGGGCAAACCCCTCTCCTAAGTAGGTTGGGCTTCCCTCAACCAGAAAAGCCTGTGCAATTGGTGCGTTCCGATAGAGGCCGTTATGCTTTTCTATCAGGCCGCAGGCAGCCAGGCCATTTAAAAATAGCATGGTGTTCCGGGATTGACCTCGGATCTCCTTCGCCACCTCCTCTGCCGATTTGGGCTCGGATAGCTGGTTAAAGACATTTAGCTCGATTCCACTCATCATCAGCTTAGCTTTAATAGGAGCATAAAGCATCCTGTAAAGCTCCTCGCAGCTGACATTTACCTCTGGCAGATTCATTGAAATTTCTCCTATTTCTGAAGTTGTATTGGGCGATCACTTGACAAGATCAATTCAGGTTATTTCCAGGTAGCGCAGAAGCAGCGCGTCCATAAGCTCGTTTGCCTTCTCATCGTCCACGCCGTAAAGCTCTTTGAAGTAATTGCCAATCCACTCTTCAAGATCTATGTCCTCGAAGCGATCCGGATAGATAGCTTTCGCCGCTATCATCAAGTTAATTGGAAACTCCAGTCTCTCGTCCATTATCGGTGTGGCCGTAAGGGAATAAACCCGCCTATCTTTAAGGGCCCTAAGTTCCTGGACTTTCCCAAATTGCTCTTCATTGTACATCACACTGGGAGGATGGTAGCCGGAGTATGTCGGCAATATTATTACATCGGGATCTATGGATAAAAGGCGCTCGGCGGAGATTAGCTCGGTATTGTCGCCGTCATAAGCGTTCTTGGCATTGATTATGTCCTCCAGGAAAGCAGACTCTATGGTATCTGTGCCGAAAGCATAGCCTGCGCCTCCCCTATCCTTTGCATAGGATGGTGCGCCGAAGTACAGCACTCGTGGCTTGTCTTCATCTGCAATGTCTTTGGTCCGCTCCCTGATCAGTTCTACCTGCTCGTTCATGAGGGCGACAATTTCCTCTGCCTTCTCCTGTTTTCCAAATACCTCTCCCAAGAGCCTGATCTCTTCATATATGGTGCCGACGCTGATATCATCGTAGCAGTCCGCATACTTCAGCACAACTACGGGAATCTCCAGGCGCTTTGCGGCGTCCAGGAACTTAGCTGTGTTTTCCTCATCTGCGCCCTGATCCCTCATTATCACCAGGTCTGGATTAAGTGAGGCCACAACCTCTACGTTGGGTGCAACTCCTAGGGGCCCGCCAAAAGCTCCCACATTGGTGAGATTCCGATAATCCGGATTGAGCAGGAAGGAGATAAAGGGGCATATGCGATGGGTCTCGTTGTCGTATGTGTAGTTGCCATACCCACTATCTTTGTTGTATACGCTCCCGCCTACCAGCTTGTCCTGCACGCCGAATGAGTACATGGCAGTGTCTATGATTCCTCGGCTGATCGCGATGACCCTATGCGGATCCTCCGGGATCGAAACCTGGACTCCGCGCATGTCGGTTACTGTATGCTAACTTATGGGCTTAAATGGATGTGTCAGCCGGAGAAGAGACTTTAAGTATGCATTCAGCCAATATGTTAATCTAATGAGTGCAGTAGTTCAGCCAGCCTCAAAGAAGGAAAAATCTTCCTTAGAAGATCTTCAGGCAAATGAGTTCGCGTCAGGAGTTATTAGAGGCATAAAAGAGTTTAAGGCTGGGAAGGGAAAAGGCTATAGTGACAAAGATGAATTCTTGAACTCGCTCAGAGAACTGTAACCAAATTTTATGAGATGTATTTATTATAGAGTCCCTGAGTTTGACAGGCAATTTATTAAGTTAACAAGGAAAAACAAGGCGCTTAAAGACAGGTTCATTAATAAAATAGATCAGATTCTGATCAATCCTGATATGGGAGAGCCCAAAAGCCATAGGCTTAAAGGGGTCCGTGCTGTGCATGTCGATCCTTTTGTTATAGCATATACGATTATAGATGATTGCATTGTGTTTTTGTATTTAGGGCATCACAATGAAGCCTATGGGAAGACGGAGGAGATCCTTCAAAAGGACAGAACAATTGAGCTGTTGAAGGAAATAAACCTCCTATACGATTATCTGTAACAGATAGGAGAGGATGTCTTTTTCATTTAGTGTGAACCACCTCTGGGTATCGAATATTAGCGGCCGGAGAATCATCAGTTTGCAGTCGTCTTGATTCGTACCGAATTGGCCAATGGAGAATGGTGACAAGGGCGGCAGAAGAGATCAAGAAGAGGGCTCTTGACCTCGATTCAATGTCGCTAGAGCTATCTTAGAGCTGGGATCGGCTAAGCGAGCCGATCTATAACTCATATTTGCGAGCGGGGGTTTTCCACGCCCGTGTCAAAGGAGCAAGGTTGAGGGCCCTGTCGCGCGGGCGTTCGCGGGTTCGAATCCCGTCCCCCGCACTAATTTCTCTTTCTTGATATCGCTTATTGGGCTTCTCCTAGATTTGTCTCCAAGCCTGTTATACATTGCTTAGGAAGGCTTTGCACCTGGCATTCATCAGCCTAGACCCGGGACGGCAGCCAGCGCATTCGGGAATGAGCTTATAGCAATTTCCTTTAGCCCAGCTCATCTCCGATTCGAACTACTTCTCGCGCCAATAAGTCAAAGTCGCTCTGAAGGCTCCGATGATTTGTTATTGCAGCATGCAGGTACTTTTTGCCTTTGATGGTAACAATCGAGGGAACGGCAATCCCCTTTTCCTGAAGTTCTACCTCAATTTGCTTGTTGAGAAGATCGAGCATGGAATCGCTCATGTTTGATCGGATATATCGGAAGCAGACTACGTTAAGCGAAACTGGCAATGCCATCTCAAGCTGAGGAGATTTCTCGACCAAGCTAGCTAGATAATGAGCCTGGTCGATATTCTGTTGGATGAGGCGTCCATATTTCTCTGTGCCTTGTTCCTTAATAGTCATCCATGCCTTGAGAGCTTGAAAGCCGCGCGACAGTTCAAAACCGTAGTCAGAGAGCCAGGGCACGTCGATACCTGTCAATCCGCGCTCTCCTTCACCGTGTGCGAGATACGTCGGTGTCAGTGAGAACGTGCGACGGTGTTCATCGGCGTCTCTAATAAACACGCAGCCGATAGGATACGACAGGTACATCCATTTATGGAGATCGAACGCCAGAGAGTCAGCTCTTTCTATGCCGGCGACAAGGTGTTTCGACCTCGGTGCTATGGCCGCCCATGCACCGAATGCACCGTCGACATGCAGCCACAAACCCTCCTTACTGCATATTTCTGCAAGAGCCTCAAGATCGTCAATGGCTCCGGTGTTGGTAGTTCCAGCGACTCCAACAACACAAATTGGATGGTACCCACCCTCGCGATCGGTCTTGATTGCTTCCTTTAAGGATTCCAGGTCGATTTGCATGGATTCGTTTACAGGTACGCGGCGCAGCGCTCTGCTTCCAAAGCCGAGCAGCTCAACAGCTTTCTGGATCGATGAGTGAGCTTCTTCTGAGCAGTAGAGAGTCATTAGCTGCGGTGCAGCCCGCATGCCCTTGCTTCGCAGGTCAAACTGGGCTTTAGCATTTCGAGCTACTGCTAATCCGATGAGGTTCGAAGCGGAGCATCCACTTGTAATAAGGCCGCTGGCAGTGGCAGGGTAGCCAAGCATAGTCTTGCACCAGTCTAGAACCTGCATCTCCACGTAGTTGTTGCTGAGGTAGGAAAAGGAGCCACTAACGGCATCAGTTGCAGCCGATATCAGCTCCGCAAACATCCCCATCACGGTTCCGGTTCCAGCTACCCAGCCCCAAAAACGCGGATGGCTGTTGCCGATCTGGTAAGGCAGTATGTACTGAGTGAACTCCTGATAGATCTCTTCTGGTGTTTGGGGGATAACAGGGGGAGATCCCGCAAAATGTGCCTTTACATCAACCGGCGCATGTTGCCAGGCCGGTCGGTCCCGCAGCGTCTCCAGATAGTCCATCATGTCGTCTAGAATTCGGTGGCCTAACATGCGCATGGATTCCCAGTCCTCAGGGTCAAGAGATTCTTCTGCCGATTTTCCTGGCATCACATCGGTCTCCTTCATGATCATATTCTCCTCCTAAGCGTATTTTCAAGGTAGTGATTTGCAGAGGGTAGAAATTACTCGCGTCTATCCCTGCTACTTCTGATAGATTCACTCCTATCATCTCATTTATTCTTGCACATAGGATTAAGGCAATGAGAACTTTTAAGATCCTGGTCTGCAACGTGGCTGATTAAGAAAGATTGGTAAACATGCCTGTAAAACCATCATACGACTCCAAATCCCTTATTCGGGCTTATAACTGCCATGTCAAAATAACGTCTACACCAAGGGATTTCTATAACGAAGTTGCCAGGCACTACAACACCCCACGCCCTTCATTTCAGCAGTTGCTCAGCTATGGGCGGCACCACTTTACAAACTATGAGCAGCTATGCAGGCAGTTGCATGATGACGGCAAGGCAGTCTCTCAACTTAGAGAGAAGGCGAATGATATCTTGCTGGCTGCCCCATGGTGGCCAAGGCGGTAAATGATGCAGTGTCATGGCATGGAGGGAGGAAGGCGGAAGAATTCTATTTAAAGACTTCATTTGGGCCGCATTTCCCGCCAGGCTATCGCCGGACCTCATAGCGCAGCCACATCACATCACCTTTGAGCTTCTCTGTCTTCATGAGTTGGAGCGAGATCGTGCCCTCTGCCCCCTGGCCAGGAGCCCCATCCGCGGCGGCCGGCAGGTCGGGGGCGCGAAAGATGCTGCTCGTCGTCTCTCCCCCTACGAGGCTGGGATAGATGAGCACGCTTACCTCATTTACCAGCCCCTGGCGGAGGAGCAGGCCGTTCAATGTGCCGCCCGCATCCGCCCGCACCACCCTTACGGCATAGCGAGAGCACAGCTCCTCCAGGGCCGTCCTCAGGTCCACATGATCCTCGCCGGTGACTATGCAGTCGATATGCCTCTGTTTGAGATATTCGAGATAATCATCGGGCGTTGACTTTGAGCACAGGGCCACAAAATGGCGCCAGTAGGGAAGAGTCCTCAGATAATGCCAGGTGCGTATGCGCCCGCGGCTGTCAGGGATGACCAGAATCGCCCTCTTGTCGCCCGGATCCATTTTAGGCGGGACAAAAGCGCTCTCATCTTCCGGCGGGGCAACGCTCGCGGCCTGGAGAAAGGTGTGAGATCCGGCAAGTGTGGCATCCTCCTTCCATATGGAAATCAGCTCGTAGTACTGTTGCAGGTCCATGGGAAAGCCGTCTATCCTGCCGTCCAGGCTGACGGCATTATGCAAAATTACACGGGGCAACATAAGATCAGCCACCCTCTTGCACACGCTGGTTTAAATCTTTTTCAGCAATCCGGAAAGGCGGGATCGCCAATCGACTTTCCGATACTTTGCTATCGCCTCGCGGCCCAGGATGAGGACCGAGAGCCAGAATGAACCCTCCGCTAAAACGACCACGGCGGCGGAGAATGCTATCTTGCCCTCAGCGGAGAACGGGGTGAGCGGCACGAGAAGCAGGAATCCGTAGAAGGCGAAGGAGAGAATGAATAGGGCCATTCCCAACCAGCGCTTCAGAATTTGAGCATCATATTTCATGGGTCCCACATCCTAGTGGCTCTGAAAGCACTTGAATTCTAGCATTAAGGATGTTGCTGGGATCGAAGAGTACAAGGCCGGAGCCGTCAGGGTGATACATCTCGTCCTGGTTTGATTCATGACGCCCTATCCCAGGCGGCGGATCGGCGTTGGGCCAGGGATATGATGGCGGGCACGGCGGGATAACCGGAAGAGGCAGAGGATCCCGACATCAGGCTGGCGGAGCTGTCTTAAGATCTGCTGAATAACGGAAGGCCGATCTCTGGCAGCCGGCTTTGCTGCCCCGGGAAATTCGTTGGCTGGATATAGAGCGGCCAAAAGACATTGGAACTGCCACATTTGAAACCTTGCGGATCTGCGAGAAGAGTTCGAATTACTCGGATGGAGGATTATCCTTCTGGAGGCAACGACCCGAGCATGCAACTAAAGGATCGCTCAACCGTTAAAGAAAAGGAGCCTCATGGTTGCAGCGCGAAAATCATCGAAAAATGTCTGAAGATCTCTTAGGGAAAGGGTAATAGATGAGCATGTCTAAAAGATGGCCACTAGGAGAACTCGTATGACTCTGAAAGTAGAAATCAAGGAAAATAAGCTCTTCATAGAAATTGACCTGGAAAAACCAACCCCATCGTCGTCCGGCAAAACCCTTGTTGTTGCAAGTACACATGGGAATATCGTTACTACCGCTAAAGTTGATGATAAGCCGATTACCCTCGGATTGAATGCCTATATTAAGCCTTGAGCAACTGCAGAGCTTCTCTTGCCATGCGGCGGGCTCAGGTCGAGGTGAAGGTGGAAAGGGTTATATTTCTCGACCATCGCTCCTCGTTTGTGAGCTTTAATAAAGGTCTCTACAAAAAAGGGAGAAGCTATTGGCTTATCGCTAAATCTAATTGCTGACGCCGTGCATCTCCAGCGGCTCCCGTTGCTCATTCACAGCCCGCATCAGATCTCAGTCTGACGGCTGGATTCCGAGGGCCCTCAGGAGCTGATAGTCATGTCTCGGTCCTCGTCGGAGCACCGCAAGGAGTTCCCGGTCAATCTGTCGTTCTCTGGAAGTTAGCAGCATTCATTGCAACCTCCTGGAGGCGCTTTGCCTCTCTTTTGTATTTCTCCGAAAGCTGGGTCTGGATGTACAGCCTTTCTTTCAGCCTGTCATTCTCTTCTCTCAGCTCTTCGATTGCTGTTGAAGAGTTATTCCTCTTCGGCCGGGTTGTATTGTCTTTCCCGGGCGGCCTCGATCACAGAAAGGAGATATTTGGAAAGGGGAGCTCCCGCGTTTTCGGCGATCTTTGATGTCTTTCTACATCAGCTGCAGAGGGGGCAATCAGTTGGATGACGCGGCCTTTATATTGTATGGGGGGCATGCATGAAAACGGTGGAGAAAACATATAGCAATTATGAAAAAAAGGGAGAGAAAAAGCTTATACCATCAGATCAATCAACACCATCGTATGCTGCTGCCCTCCCAGGGCTCTGAAATGATAGCCGCAGTGATGGCAAAGTGGTAGCGATTTGATAATAGATATGAAGAGATAAAGCGAAGAATGAGCTGCTGACGTCTGGGTTTAAAAAGAAAAATGGAAAGAATGGCTGGCATCAAAGGATTGGGATTCAAGATTTTCGTGATTTTGGCAGCCTTTGCCCTCTTGCCGCTCTTTTACGTGGGCATCGTTTCTCTCCTTGAGATGGATCAGGCATCCCGTGATGTTCAAGAGAACATAACACAACTCAGCGTATCCCTGAACCGCTCCGCTCTATTGGTGATGCCCAATGAGGCTGATCAGGTTCAGCTCGCCATTGCCAAGGCCAATCAGTATAACGAGTTCTTCGGGAGTCTGGCTCATCAGAATGAGCTGGTGGCCAGTTATGCCAGCAGCTTCTCGGAGAGCGATAGCTGCGTTCCGCCTGGCATATGGATTGCGCCAACCAGCTCAAATTTCACTCCTGGGATGAGGAATGCCACCATAAGATCCTTGTGCGTTCCTGCAAGGGTCATGCAGTCGTTGCATGAGACCGAGCCTGTGCTCACCCTCTCCTACATTGGAACAGAAGACGGGGTGCTGGTCACCTGGCCTTATAGCACTGATTCCTTGAAGAGCACTGCTCCATTCAGCTACAAGGACACGCCCAATTATGCATTGGCCAAATCCAGAAAGAAGACCATCTGGACAGGACCCTATGAGAATGATGAGGGCGACAGGATGATGACGATCACCACACCCTTCTTCCGAGAGGGCGAATTCGCGGGCATCATGGGGATGGATGTGTCAATCGAGTCCATCTTCACAGATCTCTCCATGATGAGAGGCAGAGGCTATCCATTCATTATCGACGGGACTGGCCTGATAGTAGCTCGGTCCAATAACAAGCCGGACGAGCCACTAAATATCATATTCGGCTCGGAAAACCTATCTGAGGCTGCCAGTCCTGAGGTAAGGGCGGTAGCAAAGAAGATGCTTAAAGGAAGCTCTGGATCTGCCATTGTTGCTTTGGGGAGAGATGATGGATATGTGGCATATTCGCCCATAACCACCCCTGGCTGGATCCTGGGCATTGCTTATGCCTCGGAGGAGATGAGCCTTCCCGCCCGGTTCATCGATGCCGGCATCAAGGAGGTGGCTAGCAGTGCGACCCAGGGATTGAGCGACTCCTCGCGAAGAGTAAGGGATATGGCCCTCAGTGCTTTTGCCATAACCGTCATTGCAGTGCTGGGAGCAGGATTCCTGATTGGCAGGAGGATTGAGGAGGACATCGATTCTTTAGCCCGGATGGCGGAGAAGATCTCGCGAGGAGATTTCGATGTCCGGGCGAATACCTCAGGAGAGCTGGCGGATCTGGCTTGGGCCTTCAACAGCATGGCATCAGACCTGAAGCATTACGCAGCTGCTCTGGATACAGATGCCCTCAAGCTGAGCGGCTCGGGCATGAAGACCGACTTTATCGATGAGGTAAAGCTCAGTTTAGTGTCTTCCGTTCTTCCTGAGGAGGAGGGATATGAGATCGAGGCTCTCTACAATCCCTCAAGCACGAATCGTTTCGATCTTTATGATGTCTCTAGAATGGATGATAAGATCGCCTTGGCCATGGCGGGAGTGGGAGGAGATGGGATTCAGGCGGCCATGCTCGCCATTATGTCGCGAGCTCTCATCCGCGCCTGTCCGGAAAAGATGGGGCCATCCAATACCATAAGCAAGCTCAACTCTCAGATCAGCCAGTACGGTCGGGGCACGAATCTGGCCTGCTTTTATGCCCTCCTTGATCCTTCCAATCATATCTTAGAGTATGTGAATGCCGGTTTTAATCCGCCTTTTATCGTTGATCCTGGTGGTATGGTGGATACGCTGGGTGGAGGAGGAATAGCATTGGGCATGCTAGATCGGCTGGAGTTGGAGGAGACGTGCATACCCGTTCAACCTGGGGATGTCATGGTCATATATTCTGATGGGGTTGTCGAGGCCGAGAACGAAGATGGGGAGCCTTTCGGATTGGAGAGGCTCATTAATCTGGTCATAAACAATCGCACTCTATCCGCAGAGGAGATTCTATGGATCGCAGAGAAGGAGATTCAGGGTTTCTCGGTGGGGTCAATGAATCCAGTTGATCTCGCTATGATAGTTATCAAGCGAAGATGAATTGGCGAAGGAAGCAGGCATTTAGCCTGTTTGCGGCAACTTTAAATAGCATTGTCTGAATGGGGTAGAGGCCGATGTGGTGGGTTCACTGGATCGTCATTTGGCTCCGATCATAACCGGAATGTTTGAATGGCGAAATCCTTAAATAGGAACTTCGATCACAACTCGGAGCCGAAAGAGTTCATCCTTTTGGCCTGATCCGCGAATTCACTTGAGGATTGCTCAGATGAATCTCGCAAAGGTCACAAAATATAAATAGGAGAAACTCCTTTGGCGATGGGCCAATACTGGATGCAGAACAAAGCTCGCTGAAAGGCAAGCTTTAAATAATAGAGCTGCCTACAGTAATGGGCCGCTTAGGCATCGCATCCCTAAGGCTGCGACCCTGATTTAATGATGGGCCGACTTCCAGGTTGCGATATACGGAACAAGTGGAGACGCGAGTTTTTTCGTGTCTGACAATGGTCTTGGCGACTCAGCCAATTCCGATTGGTTCGGAATATAACGAAAACTTCCTAGAGAATTCTGGTTGATCCTGCCAGAGGTTACTGCTATCGAGGTTCGACTAAGCCATGCGAGTCGAATGTAGCAATACATGGCGAACTGCTCAGTAACACGTGGACAACCTGCCCTTAGGACGGGGATAAACCCGGGAAACTGGGTATAATACCCGATAGGTCTCGATTGCTGGAATGCATCGAGATTTAAAGCTCCGGCGCCTAAGGATGGGTCTGCGGCCTATCAGGTAGTAGTGGGTGTAGCGTACCTACTAGCCTACGACGGGTACGGGTTGTGAGAGCAAGAGCCCGGAGATGGATTCTGAGACACGAATCCAGGCCCTACGGGGTGCAGCAGGCGCGAAAACTTTACAATGCTGGCAACAGCGATAAGGGAACCTCGAGTGCCAGGTTACAAATCTGGCTGTCGAGATGCCTAAAAAGCATTTCATAGCAAGGGCCGGGCAAGACCGGTGCCAGCCGCCGCGGTAACACCGGCGGCTCGAGTGGTAACCGTTATTATTGGGTCTAAAGGGTCTGTAGCCGGCCGGATAAGTCTCTTGAGAAATCTGGCAGCTTAACTGTCAGGCTTTCAGGAGATACTGTCTGGCTCGAGGCCGGGAGAGGTGAGAGGTACTTCAGGGGTAGGGGTGAAATCTTGTAATCCTTGAAGGACCACCAGTGGCGAAGGCGTCTCACCAGAACGGACCTGACGGCAAGGGACGAAAGCTAGGGGCACGAACCGGATTAGATACCCGGGTAGTCCTAGCCGTAAACGATACTCGCTAGGTGTCGGCCACGGTGCGACCGTTGTCGGTGCCGTAGGGAAGCCGTGAAGCGAGCCACCTGGGAAGTACGGCCGCAAGGCTGAAACTTAAAGGAATTGGCGGGGGAGCACCACAACGGGTGGAGCTTGCGGTTTAATTGGATTCAACGCCGGAAATCTTACCGGGACCGACAGCAATATGAAGGCCAGGCTGAAGACTTTGCCGGATTAGCTGAGAGGTGGTGCATGGCCGTCGTCAGTTCGTACTGTGAAGCATCCTGTTAAGTCAGGCAACGAGCGAGACCCACGCCCACAGTTGCCAGCGTACTCTCTGGAGTGACGGGTACACTGTGGGGACCGCCGCTGCTAAAGCGGAGGAAGGAATGGGCAACGGTAGGTCAGTATGCCCCGAATATCCCGGGCTACACGCGAGCTACAATGGTTGGTACAATGGGTATCTACCCCGAAAGGGGACGGGAATCTCCTAAAACCAATCTTAGTTCGGATTGAGGGCTGCAACTCGCCCTCATGAAGCTGGAATCCGTAGTAATCGCGTTTCAACAGAACGCGGTGAATACGTCCCTGCTCCTTGCACACACCGCCCGTCAAACCACCCGAGTAGGGTCTGAATGAGAGCGCTTTCTTTGGAGGCGTTCGAATTTGGGCTTTGCAAGGGGGGTTAAGTCGTAACAAGGTAGCCGTAGGGGAATCTGCGGCTGGATCACCTCCTAACGTTACGAGCATGCAAAACAGCATGCCGCTCTCTGAGCCAATCGGAAGCTGAAATGTCGATCAAGACCATAGAAAAAGAAATCTATCCAGCCAAATTGATAATCATCTGCTGGGCAGGATTTGGGGCTTGTAGCTCAGCTGGTAGAGCGCCGCCTTTGCAAGGCGGAGGCCCTGGGTCCGAATCCCAGCAAGTCCATTTGAACTAATGCACACATCGAGGCAGACTCGATGTGGAAGGGCCGAGGTCCGTAATCCGCAAGATTACGGTCCAAGGAAGCCGTGCACAAGCTTTGCGACCAGACGCTCACTGAGTTTAGTGGGGCATAAGCTGCTTATGCCAGCCAGGGGATGGCTCGGCTCAAGTGCTGAAGAAGGACGTGCCAAGCTGCGATAAGCCTCGGCGAGGCGCATGGAGCCATTGAACCGAGGATGTCCTAATGGGAAATCCTAAGTCTAAGACTTGATCCTCAAGGATCGGGAACGTCCCGGATTGAAACATCTTAGTAGGGACAGGAAGAGAAATCAACCGAGATACCGTCAGTAACGGCGAGTGAACGCGGTAGAGCCTAAACCGAATCCTGCAAGGGAGATGTGGTGTTATAAGCTGGTCTAAACGTTTTAATCTGGAAGTCGAAGTGGCCTGGAATGGCCTGCCATAGAGTGTGAGAGCCACGTAGTCGTAACAGATCAATACCGAGACCATGACTTGAGTACCGTGCGTCGGAAATCGCGCGGGAATTTGGGGGTCACCAACCTCCAAGGCTAAATACAACTTGAGACCGATAGCGTAGTAGTAGTGTGAACGAAAGCTGAAAAGTACCCCAAATAGGGAGGTGCAAAGAGCCTGAAATTGGCTGGCGATAGTGCGTTAGGGCGCCAAAGGATCTTTCTTTCGAAGGAAACGGTGGCAACGCCGCAGTACGAGAGAGACTGCCAGCGTTCTAACATGCGTTTTGAAGAACGAACCAGGGAGTGCATATTGGCGGCGAGGCTAATTCTTTAACAGAGGAAGCCGTAGCGAAAGCGACAAGCGCGCATGAGAAGAGGCGCGACGTATACAAGTGCGTGCAGTCGTCCGTATGCGACCCGAAGCCGGGCGATCTAGGCGTAGGTAGGTCGAAGCGTGGCGAAAGCTGCGTGGAGGACCGTTTGAGGTGTTGATATGCAAATCGCTCTCGTGACCCGCGTCTAGGGGTGAAAGTCCAATCGAGGTCGGAAATAGCTGGTTCCTCCCGAAACATATCGCAGTATGACCTGGTCTGAGATAGTCGGCGGAGTAGAGCACTGATTGGGGAAGCCGGACTCGAAAGGGTCTGTTCTCTTGTCAAACTCCAAAACCGCCGTCGTCGTAGACGACCAGCAGTCCGGGCTGGGGGGTAAGCTTCTAGTCCGTGAGGGAGACAACCCTGACCGTGGTTAAGGTCCCCAAATATCGGCCAAGTGTCAACACTTAAGGGAGTCCTGGGTCATAAACAACTGGGAGGTTAGCTTAGAAGCAGCTATCCTTTAAAGAGTGCGTAACAGCTCACCAGTCGAGATTCAGGGCCCCGAAAATGGACGGGGCTAAGCCGATTACCGATACCACGGAGCACCGCAAGGTGATCTAGTAGGGAGGCGCTCTGCGTGGGCAGAAGCATCTGCGTGAGCAGGTGTGGACCGCGTAGAGACGAAAATCCTGGTAGCAGTAGCAGCAAAATCGGGTGAGAATCCCGATCGCCGTAAGGGCCAGGGTTCCTCGGCAATGTTCGTCAGCCGAGGGTCAGTCGGTCCTAAGACGTACCTTAATCGGAGTACGCCAAATGGGAAACAGGTTAATATTCCTGTACCTTTCAACATTAAAACTGACGCTTCCGGATATGTCAAGCGTCCTTGCCTGGGCGTTCAATCGTATAATCCTGTGGAGAGCCGTAATGGCGAGAACCAGGAGAAAGCGTGATGACGTAAGTTGGCAAATTCCAGGAGTCCGTGAAAAGGGAGTTGAAAGTCCGTACCGAGATCCAACACTGGTGCCCCAAGCTGAGAAGGCTAAGGCGTTTCGGCATATGCTAGCTAAGGGAATTCGGCAAATTAGCCACGTAACTTCGGGATAAGTGGTGCCTGCTTTGCAAAAAGCAGGTCGCAGTGACGAGGGGACTCTAACTGTCTAATAACAACATAGGTGATTGCGAATCCGTAAGGACTAGTACAATCACTGAATCCTGCCCAGTGCAGGTACCTGAAAACCCGGTTCAACGGGAGGAAGGGCCTGTCAACGGCGGGGGTAACTATGACCCTCTTAAGGTAGCGTAGTACCTTGCCGCTTAATTGGCGGCTTGCATGAATGGAACAATGAGAGTCTCACTGTCCCTAGCTGGTACCCGGTGAACCTTACATTCCAGTGCAGAGTCTGGAGACCCCTAATGGGAAGTGAAGACCCCGTGGAGCTTTACTGCAGCCTGCCGTTGGGCTGTGGTTCTGATTGTAGAGCATAGGTAGGAGACGTCGAAGCTCGGGCGCCAGTCCGAGTGGAGTCGCCCTTGGAATACTACCCTTTCGGAGCCGCCGCCCTCACTCTGAGAAGAGGACCTCGGTAGGTGGGCAGTTTGGGTGGGGCGCCACGCCCTTGAAAAGATATCAAGGGCGCCCTAAGGTTGACTCAGTTGGGTCGGAAACCCAACAAAGAGTGTAAAGGCATAAGTCAGCCTGATGTTACCTCGCATAGCAAGAGGTGATAAGACGAAAGTCGGGCTTAGCGAACCTCTCAGCTCTCTTGGTGAGAGCGTTAGATGACAGAAAAGCTACCCCGGGGATAACAGAGTCGTCACCGGCAAGAGCACATATCGACCCGGTGGCTTGCTACCTCGATGTCGGTTCTTTCCATCCTGGCCGTGCAGCAGCGGCCAAGGGTGAGGTTGTTCGCCTATTAAAGGAGATCGTGAGCTGGGTTTAGACCGTCGTGAGACAGGTCGGTTACTATCTGTTAGGGGTGTATTGCGGTCTGAGGGCAGGTTGGTTTTAGTACGAGAGGAACAAACCAACGGCACCTCTGGTCTATCGGTTGTCTGGCAAGGCATGCCGAGCAGCTACGTGCTCGCGGATAAGGGCTGAAAGCATCTAAGCCCGAAACCGCCCCTGAAAAGAGACCGCTTAGAGTACTCGTAAAAGACGAGTTTGATAGAGCTGGTGTGTACGCACCAAGGCAACGAGGTGTTCAGCTCGCAGCTACTAACAACTCTGCAGCGCTCCGCTAAGCTCGGGCGAAATCTGTGTCGCAAAGCAACGATATGCACGGCTTATAAGCCAAGATCCCTGGACTTAGGTCTAGGGTGGCAGAAATACCGGTTCGATTCCGGATCTTGGAATCGAGCATGGCGGCCAGAGCGACAGGGAAACTCCTGAACCCATTCCGAACTCAGAAGATAAGCCTGTCCACGTTCTGCATTGTACTTAGGTGCGCGAGCCCTCGGGAACTGTAGATCGCTGCCATGCTCACCTAATATCTTTTTATTAGAGCTTCAAGCCGAGCTTGGGCTCCAGAATTACTGCACATTAAACCCAACTTATCCTCGCTGCACGGATGACGGTTTCCATCTTATCGATACTGCACGGTCGATCGGGCTGCTGTGCGCCCGGAAAGGCGGCCGGACGGAGAGCTGCCGTGCTCACCTAACTTTCTTTTTTTAACCACAACTGGAGCTTAGGGCTCTCCGAATTGCTATTATCACAAATCCAGGCAACCATGCCGCATCCTATCTCTTCAGCAAATCCAGAAATTCCTTTTTGTTCATCCCGACATCATTCATGATCTCCCTCAGTATTCCTCGCCCAAGTTCTTCTCCAGGATGCACGGAGACTACGGTTTTCCTTCCATCTGGATGCTTCATGATGAGGTGGCTGCCCTTCTGTCTTACCGGCTGAAAGCCTATCTTGACGAGAGCTTTAATCACTATTTCGGCTTCAAGCGGTCTCAACTTCAACGACTTGCACTCCCACAAAGCTTCCCGCTGTACTGCCGCCTTCCGTTTCCAGATAGAGCGAAATTGCCTCTTTTATCCGGTTCATCAGATCGTCCAAGCTCTTGGCCTGAGTATGACAGCCTGGAAGTTCAGGAACGGTGGCAACGTAATAGCCATCCTCATCCGTTCTTACAACGACCTCGAAACGCATGCTCTAATATCCTGCCAATTTATTAAATGAATTTGTTGGTGGTTGTCTTACTTTGCAGCCTGGCCATGCAGCATGGTCGATGGGGCTGCTGTGCGTCCGGAAAAGACACCAAACGGGAAAGCTTCTGTGCTCTACCTAAATATCTTTTCTACGACTTCAAATCCCACATCCCGCAGGTGGCATTTCTTTTATGAAACATTTTTATGTTGACATGATCTTTTAAGTGGAAAAGGGATATGAAGGGGCTTGAAATGAAATTATCAACGCTATCGCTTGACCACTTAGGTTTAGTTGCCGCGATATTCGATGCTTTGGGAATTTCAGAGGTGATTGATGAATCGATTCCTAAGACTCGTAACTGCAAACTGAGCCATTCTGCGATAATAAAAGCAATGGTGATCAACGGATTGGGTTTCGCGGAACGCAGACTGTATATATTTCCCAGCTACTTTGAAAATTTAGCGCTAGAACGTCTTTTTAATCCTGGTGTTGTCCCAGAAGATTTTAACGAGGATGTTGTCGGCAGAACCCTCGACCGGATCAATAAATTTGGCTCGACGGCTCTTTTCAATAATATAGCCATGAAATGCATGCAACAGCTCGCTTTTGGCACTAATATCTACCATGTTGATACCACGAGTTTTGGTGTTCATGGCGATTACGAAGGACTGGACTGCAATCCTGCTATGGAGATAACTCTTGGTCATCCTAAAGACGGTCGCTGGGATCTAAAACAGTTCATTGTGAGCATGGTGACCAATCAATGCGGTATTCCTCTCTTTGTCCAGGCCCATTCAGGAAATAAATCGGATAAGAAAACTCTTATTGAGACGATTCAGATGTTCAAGTCTAATCTGGACTTCTCCGGAAAGAACTACTTTGCGGCAGATAGCGCCCTCTTCAGTTCCGAGAATATTCGTCTTCTTGGCGATAGCACTCTATGGATAACTCGCGTTCCAACAACCGTTCGTGAGGTTAAAGATCTTCAGAGACTAGATCTAGAGATGAAAACATGCTCTGATGATCGATATAGTATCTTTGAGACGGAAATTAACTATGGAGGAATAGATCAGAAGTGGGTTGTGGTCGATTCCAGAGAAATGCATGCTAGTAAGGCAAAGACTTTCGATAGACGGATCGGCAAAGAGTTCACTGAAGCGCGAAAATCGCTTAAGAAACTGGGATATATAGTTTTTGCGTGTGAAGCTGATGCCAGAAAGGCTGCAGATCGATGGATATCGGAAAATCCTCATTTCACACTAACTGGCTTAAGTATATGTGAAATCTCCAAACGCATCGACTCAAAGAGAGGCCGTCCAAAGAAGGATGAGCAGCTTGAGAAAGGCTATCTCATTGAAGGAGAAGTTCAGCGAAATGAGGCAACGATCGCTAACGAGAGATCTAGACTTGGCAGTGGAGTGAACCCCTCCGAGTGGACAAAAAGTTAAGCAATGCCGACTCATGGAGGGAAGTGCATGAAGAAGACCAGGCGGCGTTACGACCGGGACTTCAAGATATCAGTATTAGCCGAACTTGAGGCAGGCAAGCCACTTGCTCAGATCGCCCGCGAATATGGCATCCATCCGAGTCTTCCTTGCCGATGGAAGGCAGAGCTGGCTGAAAATCCCGAAAAAGCATTCATGGGTAACGGAAACAAGTACAAAGATCAGGCGAAGATTGCAGAATTGGAGAGACTTCTGGGCCAGGCTCATGCTGAAATTGACCTTTTAAAAAAAGCCTTCGCCATGACCCAGAAGAAGGTCCGCGAGGAGAGACGAAAGCCGATGTTGAGGGACGACATATGATCATTCAGGAAGCTCAATCAGATGGCCTTCTGTTGCCAATATCTCACTCCTGCTTGGCGCTGGATGTGAGTCGCAGCGGTTACTACGAGTGGTTGAAGCGGTCCGAAAAGTTCACTGCGGAGAATAGCGAATCTTCGGATCTGGTTAACCAGATTCAAGAGATAGCTTTGGAGTTTCCTTATTACGGGTACAGGAGAATTACAGCAGAACTTCAAAATCGCGGCTATGCGGTCAACCATAAGCGCGTGCTGAGGCTCATGCGCCAGGAGAAGTTGCTTTGCTATAAGAAGAAGTTCAAGCCGGTAACAACCGATTCCACTCATGGTCTGCCGGTCTATCCTAACCTTCTAAAAGGCAGGGAAATCACGGGACTGAACCAGGCATGGGCTTCTGATATCACTTATGTCCAGCTGCAGCACGAGCATATCTTTCTCGCGGTTATCCTGGATCTCTACAGCAGAAAGTGCATCGGGTGGGAGCTGAGCAGGAGCATAAGAAGCGATCTGGCCATGAGTGCTCTGGCAAAGGCATTGAAGAACCGTTCCAAGGAATCCCTTGAGGGTCTTATTCATCATTCTGATCAAGGCGTTCAGTATGCGTCCAAGGATTATGTAGACTGTCTTAAGGCGCATGACATCCAGATCAGCATGTCGAGAAAAGGAAATCCTTATGACAATGCTTTTGCTGAGAGTTTTATAAAAACACTGAAGGTCGAGGAGGTATATCTCAATGAATATGAGACATTTGAAGATGCATTCAGGAACATATGCAACTTTATTGAAAATGTGTACAACCATAAGAGGCTGCATTCAGCTCTCAATTACAGATCTCCGGTTCAGTTCGAAGTGGAGGTTGCCTTAAATACCATTGCTTAACTATTTGTCCATTATCAGGGGTGCAGTCCACCAATCTCTCGATTCTGCATGCATCAAGTTGGCCTCAGTTATCTCTGATATTTTTGGCAAGTCCGGGATGTACCTCTTGAATTGCGTTCTAGAAGGAAGAGAGATTGATGATATAATTGACGGCATTCCATCTGGACGACTTAAGAAAAAGGCGGATCAAATTAAAGAGTCTATCAAGAGTCGTCTGGATGTCTCTCAGGTCATTTTGATTAGGGGCTCTCTGAGCTTGATGAAATCCATCCAGGAGAGGATAGATGAGCTGGATGGGGAGATTAGCGCCAGAATTCAATATCGTAAGAATGATTTAGCCATTGCAATGTCTATACCTGGGACAGGTTTTGTTTCTGCTACTGCCATTCTGGCGGAAATTGGCAACTATACTGATTTCGAAAAGCCAGAGCAGCTTGCCGCATGGTGTGGCCTTGTTCCTTCTTTATATCAGTCAGCAGAAAAGACAATCCTTGGAGGGATAACCAAACAAGGCTCCAAGCATATCCGAAGAATGCTGATTCAGGTCGCCTATGCCATATCGAGAACCAAGGATTCCAAGCTGAAGAAATTCTTCTTGAGGATTCAAGCCAAGAAGGGATCTAAAGTAGCAGCGGTTGCTCTGGCAAGAAAGGTCCTATGCATTCTTCACCATCTTCTCATAAATCAAGAAATGTATCTTGAAGACAGAGATAAGAAGAATATGCATCATAAGCCCTTAATACCGCCGTCTCCTATTGAGATGTCGATCCAAGAGATGATTGACTACATCGTGCGGGCAGGTTATGTTGTTACGAAGAGCGATAGCATAGGAGGGTTCGGTTAAATCAATTTTTCGGGTTTTTCATGCGAATGGATGTGAACAGGTTGCCATAGAATCAACTGGAATCTATTGGCATCCTGTTCACTCTGTTCTTGAGGGAAAGATCGACTTGATTGTGGCGAATTCCTACAAAATTAAGCACACGCCAGGAAGAAAGACTGATGTCAGCGATTCCGAATGGATTGCTGAACTTTGTCTCAACGGCATGATTGAGCCTTCCAGGATTTTTCCTAAAGATGATCGAGAGTTAAGAAGGCTAACCAGAGCCAGAGAGGGTTACGTCAAGCAGATGACTCAGGAAAAGAACAAGATACACCAATCTCTCGATTCTGCATGCATCAAGTTGGCCTCAGTTATCTCTGATATTTTTGGCAAGTCCGGGATGTACCTCTTGAATTGCGTTCTAGAAGGAAGAGAGATTGATGATATAATTGACGGCATTCCATCTGGACGACTTAAGAAAAAGGCGGATCAAATTAAAGAGTCTATCAAGAGTCGTCTGGATGTCTCTCAGGTCATTTTGATTAGGGGTTCTCTGAGCTTGATGAAATCCATCCAGGAGAGGATAGATGAGCTGGATGGAGAGATTAGCGCCAGAATTCAATATCGTAAGAACGATTTAGCCATTGCAATGTCTATACCTGGGACAGGTTTTGTTTCTGCAACTGCCATTCTGGCGGAAATTGGCAACTATACTGATTTCAAAAAGCCAGAGCAGCTTGCCGCATGGTGTGGCCTTGTTCCTTCTTTATATCAGTCAGCAGAAAAGACAATCCTTGGAGGGATAACCAAACAAGGCTCCAAGCATATCCGAAGAATGCTGATCCAGGTCGCCTATGCCATATCGAGAACCAAGGATTCCAAGCTGAAGAAATTCTTCCTGAGGATTCAAGCCAAGAAGGGATCTAAAGTAGCAGCGGTTGCTCTGGCAAGAAAGGTCCTGTGCATTCTTCACCATCTTCTCATAAATCAAGAAATGTATATTGAAGACAGAGATAAGAAGAATATGCGTCAGAAGCCCTTAATACCGCCGTCTCCTATTGAGATGTCGATCCAAGAGATGATTGACTGCATCGTGCGGGCAGGTTATGTTGTTACGAAGAGCGATAGCATAGGAGGGTTCGGTTAAATCAATTTTTCGGGTTTTTCATGCGAAACGGCGGCGACGCACCTCGCTGCAAGCAGACGGGGCATCCGAGGCGTCGCCGCAAAAAGATAGTACTACTCGGATCTGATTCAATCCCTAAGTTGGACACGGATGCCCTTTATCCCCGATGCAAGCATCAGGGTATTCGCTTAAAAATAAAAATGTGTTAGGTGAGCGTGGCAGTTCCTTGCAGCTTGCCATCAGGGCGCTCAGTAGCCCAACGACCATGAAATATGGCTATGTGGGATTTTGTGATACTAAATTTAGGGAGCCCAGACACCATTTGACCCACATCCCGCATGTCTCTCATCCGATATAGCATTTTTCACATCCTAGGCCGAACAACTTGATAATTTTAATTTGTTCTTCATTTAGATTAATGACCTCTCGATGAACCGATCCCTTCAGTTCAATAATTGCCTCATTTATATTCCTGAACTTTTGGAATATCCATTTCAACGTAGGACATTGCGTGGGTTTCCCTAGCTGGTTTAACACAGTTTCTCCTGATTCTTTCAGCCTCTTCCGAATCATCCATTCTGCAATCGAATAGATCAACAGAGATAGAACCATTATCATGGATAGAGCTTCGATCCTTTCCTCTTTCTTGAGATAGACTTCTGCCACTCGGAAGCTTTTGTCTTTTAGGAATCGAAAGCCTTTCTCGACAGCGTTTTGGCCTTTGTAATATTGAAGCATCAATTCCCCCTCGAGAGTCTTATCGTTACTCGCCAGGACGAATCTGTGGACTGCACCCCTGATAATGGACAAATAGTTAAGCAATGGTATTTAAGGCAACCTCCACTTCGAACTGAACCGGAGATCTGTAATTGAGAGCTGAATGCAGCCTCTTATGGTTGTACACATTTTCAATAAAGTTGCATATGTTCCTGAATGCATCTTCAAATGTCTCATATTCATTGAGATATACCTCCTCGACCTTCAGTGTTTTTATAAAACTCTCAGCAAAAGCATTGTCATAAGGATTTCCTTTTCTCGACATGCTGATCTGGATGTCATGCGCCTTAAGACAGTCTACATAATCCTTGGACGCATACTGAACGCCTTGATCAGAATGATGAATAAGACCCTCAAGGGATTCCTTGGAACGGTTCTTCAATGCCTTTGCCAGAGCACTCATGGCCAGATCGCTTCTTATGCTCCTGCTCAGCTCCCACCCGATGCACTTTCTGCTGTAGAGATCCAGGATAACCGCGAGAAAGATATGCTCGTGCTGCAGCTGGACATAAGTGATATCAGAAGCCCATGCCTGGTTCAGTCCCGTGATTTCCCTGCCTTTTAGAAGGTTAGGATAGACCGGCAGACCATGAGTGGAATCGGTTGTTACCGGCTTGAACTTCTTCTTATAGCAAAGCAACTTCTCCTGGCGCATGAGCCTCAGCACGCGCTTATGGTTGACCGCATAGCCGCGATTTTGAAGTTCTGCTGTAATTCTCCTGTACCCGTAATAAGGAAACTCCAAAGCTATCTCTTGAATCTGGTTAACCAGATCCGAAGATTCGCTATTCTCCGCAGTGAACTTTTCGGACCGCTTCAACCACTCGTAGTAACCGCTGCGACTCACATCCAGCGCCAAGCAGGAGTGAGATATTGGCAACAGAAGGCCATCTGATTGAGCTTCCTGAATGATCATATGTCGTCCCTCAACATCGGCTTTCGTCTCTCCTCGCGGACCTTCTTCTGGGTCATGGCGAAGGCTTTTTTTAAAAGGTCAATTTCAGCATGAGCCTGGCCCAGAAGTCTCTCCAATTCTGCAATCTTCGCCTGATCTTTGTACTTGTTTCCGTTACCCATGAATGCTTTTTCGGGATTTTCAGCCAGCTCTGCCTTCCATCGGCAAGGAAGACTCGGATGGATGCCATATTCGCGGGCGATCTGAGCAAGTGGCTTGCCTGCCTCAAGTTCGGCTAATACTGATATCTTGAAGTCCCGGTCGTAACGCCGCCTGGTCTTCTTCATGCACTTCCCTCCATGAGTCGGCATTGCTTAACTTTTTGTCCACTCGGAGGGGTTCACTCCATGGTGTATCTTGTTCTTTTCCTGAGTCATCTGCTTGACGTAACCCTCTCTGGCTCTGGTTAGCCTTCTTAACTCTCGATCATCTTTAGGAAAAATCCTGGAAGGCTCAATCATGCCGTTGAGACAAAGTTCAGCAATCCATTCGGAATCGCTGACATCAGTCTTTCTTCCTGGCGTGTGCTTAATTTTGTAGGAATTCGCCACAATCAAGTCGATCTTTCCCTCAAGAACAGAGTGAACAGGATGCCAATAGATTCCAGTTGATTCTATGGCAACCTGTTCACATCCATTTTCGATAACCCAATCTCTAAATTTTAAGAGATCTTCCAGGGTAACGCTAAAGCGTTGAGTATCCTTCTTCCCGTCTCGGCAAAGGATTGTTGCTATCAGAAATCGTTTGTGCACGTCAATGCCACAAACTTTATTCCTCTGCAGTTCCATGATTGTTCCCGTCCTGATATGGGCGGATAACTTAATCCTCAAAGGGTGCTCATTCGCATTCGCGTTCTACTGACGCATTCTTGCATCCGCGGGATTTGGCTAGTTTCACTAACGAGGTCTACGCCCCTAAACGGCGGACTGCCTTCACCGCCCATATCAAAGCAATTAATGGCTTTGCAATGATATCAGGTTTTCATCCTTCTTGCATGAGCAATGTGCTCATGTGGGTTTCACTAAAAACACAGGATTTAAACGAAAGGTCTCTGAATTGAGGTTTTTTAAGTTCCAGGTCTCCAACACGCGTTTTAAGAGATCGCTCTTTATAGCCATTGCGTTGAGTTGTTCGCGTGTCATTTCGCTCATAGGGCTCGGCTCCTGATTGCTGTATCGCCTCTAATTGCATGACCAGGTTCAAGAACCAGGTCAGTAGCTTCTTTAATCCGTCATCCTGATCTTTCACCTACGGGGAAAGAGTCCCGATCGCAATCGGGACATTGACAAGGTAATCTTCTAGCAGATCAAATATCTCCATGGCTCTGTATCCTCCTTGTTTCCAAACATATAGTGGGTACAGGGCCTTTATATCATTTTACAGAAAAGGAAATACACTACCCCCTCTTTTATTGCTTATGTTCTGCATACAGTAGAGCATTATTTATATAATCATGACGGTTCCTGGCATGATTATATATCCTAATGAAAATATATAATTTTAAATTACTAAAACATTCCACATGCCAGAAAACTCTATTTACCTTCAAGCAGATATCAATCCGGAGCGAATATCCTGTTTGAGATCTTAATACTGCCCATCACAGTCATCATCCTGCTTCTGATCCTAGCCCTGCCCCTGATATTCATCTTCCTCTTTTTGCATCTATCCCGGTCCGCCTTCGAGATGGTCGGCTTCAGCCACTGGACTGCCACCCTGGCAGTCTTCGGCTGCATTCTGGGAAGCCTGGTGGACATCCCACTCATGGAGTCCCCAATCTCCGCTTACCCTGGATGGTACATGACGGCGATGAGCCAATACCCGGCAGCATTTCCCACCACCTTTCATCCCCTCTATCTAGCGGTGAACGTCGGAGGTTGCATCATACCTCTGGTCGTCTCCGCACATCTCATCCTCCGGGGCCGGGCATCGTTTTTCAAATCCGTCCTCGGCGTGGCGGTGGTGGCCGCCGTCACCTACTATGTCGCAGAGGCCATTCCCGGCGAGGGAATAGTCCTGCCCTTCTGGCTCTCCCCTCTTCTGGCAGCGGTAATGGGCTTGGCCCTGGCCAGAGGATATCGCCGCTCCCCTCCTCTGGCTTATATCAGCGGCACCATAGGAACATTGATTGGAGCGGACATCCTCAGCCTGCTCACCCCAGGGATCCTGCCTGCCCTATCCCCCCTGCAGCTTCTCCGCGCTCAGCCGGTTGTGCTGTCCATAGGCGGAGCAGGGGTCTTCGATGGCATCTTTCTCACCGGAATCATCGCCGTCCTCTTAGCAGCTGGCATCGTCTGCCTCTTTCGAGGCTCATGCGAGGAAGCAAACGATTGATCAGAGCAAGCTAAAAAAGGCTACTCGCTATTTGGTATGGGCAGACTTGAATCGGAAATTCTCTGTGTCTTTTTGCCTCAGTGGAAAGCTGCTGTGCTCTGACCCAACCACAAAGAGCCCATGATCCTCAGGCGGGGATCATGCCCAAAGCATGAAAAACCCATAGAGCCATAGGCAAGGCTGATATGGGCAGTGAAGGTTGATCTGTGACCTGAGACATGATCTCGACACAAAGACAACCATGATCTCGTGGATGCCCAAATGCGTCTTTGAACGCGTATGTGAAGTTGCACGCACGAGTGATCATCATCTGCCCATATCAGGCAAGTGAGACGATGGACTCAGATAAGGAAATAGTTTGCGGAGCAGATATCCACAGGGATTTTCTTATTGCTACAATGATATCCCGAAGTGGATTGAAGCTCCAAGAACGTTTTAATATGAACCAAGATGGCCTCTTGGCATTCAGATCCTGGATAATAAACCACAGATGCCAGAGGCTGGCTGTAGAATCCACGGGAGGTTTTTGGTATCCTATCTTCACCATTCTAGAAGGTCATGTCGAATTTATCCTGGCCAATGCATATCAGATCCGGAATATTGAGCACAAGAAAACCGATAAACTTGATTCGGAACGAATCGCGATATATTGTCTCAATAATCTCATCACGCCCTCCAGAATCTATCCAAAAGACTACCGAGATCTAAGAAGCATAACTCGTGCTCGTGAGACACTGGTCAATGCAAGGTCCAAAATCAAGAACCAGATTCATCAATCACTTTCGACCTGCTGCATCAAGCTCTCCTCAGTCATATCCGACTCTTTTGGCAAATCTGGAAGATATATCATTGATAGGCTTCTGGAAGGAAAGACGATCGATCAGATCATATCTGGAATACCTTCGAAGAGGATTCGGAAAAAGGAGGACGAACTCAGAGAAGCCATCAAGAATGGATTAGATCCCGTTCAGGTATTTTTGATCAAGGCAAATCTTGATGTCATAGATGATATTAGCAAGAAGATAAAAATTCTGGAAGCTGAGATCGCCGAAAAAGTCAAACCCTTCGAGGATGATTTGAAAATTATTTTGTCTGTTCCAGGTGTTGGATTCATTTCGGCAGCTACCATTATTGCAGAAATGGGAGATTACAGGGACTTTCCGAGTGCGGATAAGATGGCAAAATACTTCGGTATTGTGCCTTCGGTCTACCAATCGGCAGGGAAGCTGCGAACTGGGAAGATCACTAAGACGGGATCTAAGCATATGCGAAGGATCTTGGTGGAAGTTGCAAAAGCCATATCCAGGACCAAGAAGAATTCAAGGTTAATGAGATTCTTCCAGAGGATATTGGCAAGGTGCGGAAAGAAGAATATTGCAACCGTTGCGCTCGCCAGAAAAGTGCTCTGCATCATCTATCATTTGCTTATGAATCACGAGAATTATCCATGCGTCTTCGGTTAAGACCACAATCCCTCCCTGAATCGTTCTCTATTGACATGCGGATCAAGTGCCTCACTTGAACACACATTTAAGACTGTAGAGAAATCATGCTCTATTCCAAGGTAATCCAATATCGCAGACAATAGATGCGAGGAATTTTGGACAAAGATGTTACTCCATCTCAATTGAGTAAAGCGAACCATTTTGGCACCGGGATTTAGTTTTCGCACTATCGAATACAATTTTCTGCTGACAAGAAGCGTCAAAATTGAGACCCAGATTAAGGCCTCAATCGCGTATGGGCTCTTTGTTGTTATCTGATCTAGCGCATATCTGCTCTTCAATTCTTTGAAGATGAGTTCGACTTCCCATCTCCCAGAATAAACCGCTGCAACCTCTGAAGCATTTAATATATCTGATGAAATATTAGTTAGATAAAAGTGATGTTCTTCTGCTTCGGTATTATAAATGGCGACTAATCTAAATATCTTATTATCTTTTTTGCTCTCGCCGCGATAGGATCTTCGGTCAAATGATACTTCCACATTTACATCAAAAATATCATCGGATTTTTCTAGTTTAATATCTTTCAAATGTTTCCCGTTTAGATCAACGCCACGGGTATTGCGTACCTGATTTGTTCCTACTATTAAGGGATTTGCATTGCTCTTGAGGCGAGAGACAAAGGATCCGCCGTTTTCAACTATCCTGCTGAACAGTTGATATTTGTAAAATCCTAGATCTATTAATAATATTATATCTTTTACCCAGGGACCTATTTTTAAGGTCTTTACATCGTTGGTATTCTCAGGCAGTATCGAAATGCTTTTTGGACTATTGGCTATGGCACTTGTTAAAAATGCCACTTTTACTCCTGCAGCCACTTTTCGGGAACGAGTGGCTGGCCACTTATCAGCAAGGCTTTTATGAAGCCGAATAATAGTGCTATCTTGAATCATTACATCCCGAAAGCTAGCTAGACGGTCACCCAAAATCCTACTGGGTTCTTCAGAAATGTGCTCTATGCCGTGAATCACACATTCTCTGAGAAATTTTACCAGTTCTGGAGTGAAACGATCATGCCAACTGCTGTCTGAAATTGATACTTTCCCTCTGACTTCGTAAACGCGTTTCAACTCCACTATAGTTCGATACAACTGTGAGCCATAGCCGATAGCGAGAGTCCAAAACATTATCACTGGATCAATCTTTCTTTCTCTTTCGATCAATCCGCTCTCTCTTGCTTTATCTCGAATCCACTTGGATTCAAACATCCTGGTTAGTTCTTGCTCGACTATATCTTTCTCAATTTGTGATACTCCTTTTCGCATGCTAATCCCTTGGATTGAATATAGTATCACATATTCCATATAAATCTTATTAGATGAACTATTTCAGAAGATAAATTAATGTGCATTTATAACGATTGTGCTAGGAATGATCTGCTAACCGAAGACGCATGGAGAATTATCAAGAACCAGAGGTCACGAAAACCAAACCAAAAATTCCCAGCTCTGTTTCGCCCATAAGAATGATGGATATCGACGAGATGATAAAGATCATCAGTCAGGCAGGATACTTGGTGGAGAAAGATTTGAAGGAGGGATGCGGATGATCCGCAGCATCTTGTTTTTTTAAGTTTTTCATGTGAAGTCTCAGATAGCCAAGATGGAGCGAACGCTGGACTTGTGCCGATGGACATACAACCAGACTCTAGCATACAGAAAGAACGCCTGGGAGAATGAAGGCAAATCAGTTTCCAAATATGAAACGAACGCTCTTCTTCCCGGTTGGAAAGAGGATAAACCCGAACTGAGAGACGTATATGCTCAGACCCTTCAGAATGTTCAGGAGCGGGTAGATCTAGCCTTTAAAGCCTTTTTCAGAAGGGTTAAGGCGGGAGAAGAATCCGGATATCCCAGATTCCGAGGGAAGGGTTGGTACGATTCATTTACTTATCCACAACCTGAGAAGGGCGGCAATCTTGTTAACGGCATGGTACGTCTTCCCAAGATAGGCGATATCAAGATCAAGCTACATCGCCAGATAGAAGGCAAGATCAAACGGCTGACCGTCAGAAGGACAGCCACAGGCAAATGGTTTGCATGCTTCTCCGTCGAAACTGAAGATGTTCCTCTCCCTCCCTGGAAAGATGGGGCTGTAGTAGGTATTGATGTCGGCCTTGAGAGCTTCGCCACCTTTTCCAATGGTGAGACGATAGCTAATCCTCGATTCTTCCGAGAAGAAGAACAGGAGTTAGCTAGAGCCCAAAGGAAACTCTCTAAGGCTCCTAAAGGAACTCCAGATCGCAAGAAAGCTCTTAAGGTTGTTGAGCGAGTCCATGAGCGGATAGCTAACAAGCGATATGAGTTTGCCCATCAGGTTAGTCATAACTTGGTAGATAGATTTGGTCTAATAGCTTTTGAAGATCTTAACATCAAAGGCATGGTTCATAATCATTGCCTGGCTAAAAGCATCTCAGACGTAGCTTGGAACATGCTAGTGACTTTAACCTCTTACAAGGCTGCAAGTGCCGGTTCGGTGGTGGTCCTGGTAGATCCAAGGAATACGTCTAAGATGTGTTCCAGGTGTGGTACTCTCATTGAAAAGTCGCTGTCCGATAGAGTCCATAACTGCACTCAGTGCGGGCTGTCGATGGACCGGGATTGGAACGCAGCGATAAATATTCTCAGATTGGGATTGCAATCTGTCGGCACAGGAAGCCGTGGAAGCCCTGCTCTTTAGGGCGGGGAGCAGTCACCAAAAGGCTTTTTGTGTGTTAGGTGGTTGGATATCCGAGGGGAGACTGATTTGGCGGCACCTAAAGAGATCGTGGAGCTTGTGGAGAGGTTCGAGAGCAATCGGGAGGCCTACAAGTCAGGGCACTACAATGAGACCCAGGTTCGACGAGAGTTTGTCGATCCTCTCTTCAAGGCCCTGGGCTGGGATATCGATAACGAGCAGGGGTTTGCCGAGGCCTACAAGGATGTGATCCATGAGGACGCCATCAGGGTGGGCGGCACCACCAGGGCTCCGGACTACTCTTTTCGCATCGGCGGCCAGCGCAAGTTCTTTTTGGAGACCAAGAAGCCCTCGGTGGACATCAGAGAGGACATTCACCCTGCCTTCCAGCTGCGACGATATGCCTGGACGGCAAAGCTGCCCCTGTCCATCCTCACCGACTTCGAGGAGTTCTCTGTCTACGACTGCACTGTGAAGCCGGACAAGAAGGATATGCCCTCCAAAGGGCGGATACTCTATCTGACTTGCAGGGATTATCTGGAGCAGTGGGATGAGATTGCGGCCATATTCTCCAAGAACGCCATCCTTAAAGGCTCTTTTGATAAATATGCCCGGGATAAAAGGGGCAAGAGAGGCACGGCCCAGGTGGATTCTGCCTTCCTGGAGGAGATCGCCGGCTGGAGGGAGATCCTGGCCAGAAATATCGCCCTGCGAAATCCGGAGCTGGACACCAGGGAGCTCAACTATGCAGTTCAGGCGACGGTCAACCGCATAGTCTTCCTCAGGATATGCGAGGACCGGGGGATTGAGAGGCTGATGAAGATGGAGGACCTCCTCTCTGGGGAGAGGGTCTACCCCAGGCTCTGTGAGCTGTTCCGTCGGGCGGACGAGCGCTACAACTCCGGCATATTCCATTTCGAAAAAGAATCGGGCAGGGAAAATCCGGACACTCTCAGCCTGCGGCTAAATATCGATGACAAACCTTTAAAAGACATTATCCGCCGGCTCTACTATCCGGACAGCCCTTATGAGTTCTCAGTCCTGCCGGCGGAGATCTTAGGCCAGGTGTATGAGCAGTTTTTGGGAAAGGTCATTCGCCTCACCGACGGCCACCGGGCGGTGGTGGAGGACAAGCCCGAGGTGAAAAAAGCGGGCGGGGTCAAGTACACCCCGGCCTACATCGTGGACTATATTGTGAAGAACACCCTGTGGCCCACATTGGAAGAGAAGACGCCGTCGGATGCAACGAAGATAAGCGTTCTTGATCCGGCCTGCGGCTCGGGCTCATTTCTCATTGTGGCCTATCAGCATCTGCTGGACTGGCATAGAGAATGGTATGTGCAAAACCTTGTGCCGTTGCTGGAGAGCGGCCTGAGGCCATCGTCCATCCAGATAAGGCATATGCTGCCGGGAATTGAGGGGGCGAGTAAGGGCAGGAAGAAGGAGAGGGAGCCGGAGCTGCCAGTCTTTCAGGGCCGGGGCGGGGAGTGGAGGCTGACCACGGCGGAGAGAAAGAGGATTCTCTTGAATAACATCTACGGAGTGGACATCGACCGCCAGGCGGTGGAGGTGACCAAGCTCTCGCTTCTCCTGAAGGTGCTGGAGGGGGAGAACGAGGAGACGATCTCCAAGCAGCTCACGCTCTTTTCTGAAAGGGCGCTGCCGGATCTAAGCAAGAACATCAAGTGCGGGAATTCATTGATCGGCTGGGACATCCTGGAGGACAATCCGGATCTTGGACAGGAGGATATCGAGAGGATCAATCCGTTTGACTGGGTGATGGAGTTTCCATATGCCATGCAAAGAGGCGGATTCAATGTGATCATTGGAAACCCGCCTTATTTATATTCTGCCGGACAAGTAAATTTAGAATATTTCACTAAGAAGTATAAATTAGCCCAATATCAGACGGACTTCTATGTCTATTTCATAGATAGATCCCTATCATTATCCAATCCTGGCAGTATGTTCTCGTTTATAATACCTGACTCATGGCTCAATTCAGAGTACTTTTCAAAAGTTCGCAATCACTTACTAGAAAAACATAATATTAAATCAATATCAATATTTGATTACCCTGTATTCGACAAAGTAACCATTGAAAATTCCATATTTTTGGTTGACGTTTCTGGTCCACCTAGTTTGATAAGTATAGATCGCTTTTTCACACCAAAAATCCATGAAACCATAAACGAAATAGACCCTAATCAGTGCATAGTAGATGGTTTAATCAATCCCAGAAAGAATTCTAATTTTGATAAAATAATCAAAAAAATGGAATATGATTCTGAACCACTTAGTCAAGACTTTAAGATCAACAGAGGGATTCATGCTTATAGGACAGACGGATACGGTAAATCTAAATTCGGCACAGGTCCACAAACATTAAAAGACAAAGAGGTTTGCTCGTATCATGCAGATAGACCTTTAGATGATACATATCTGCTAGAAATAAAAGGCAAACATGTAGATCGTTTTACATTCAGCTCAAACGATACATATATTTCTTACGGGCCATGGTTGGCTGAACCAAGGTCTCCAGAATTCTTCTTTAAGCCTAAACTAGCCATCCGAAAAATTATAGGTACGAAGCTTCACGGTATGCTCTTTGAAGGTGCAGTTGCGTTAGATCAATCACTATATATAATTATATCTGAAAGAGATGATATAGATGAATTGAAACATATCTTGGGCATACTACTTTCCCGTATTTGTTCATGGTACTTAGTAAACAAGTATTCGATTCATGATAAATTATACCCATGGTTTACAAAAAAGGTACGTGTTTAGCTGGCTAGTCTTATGGTTAACATTTGGAGACAATCCAATCCTCTTTGTCCCCATGTTGCCAGCACCGTCATGATTAGCTCATGAATAGCAGTTCCCTTTCTATTTCTCAAAGTTCCCAAGATTTTTCTCAGCACAACATGTGGCCGCAAAGCTCTCTCTGCCCTATTATTGGTTGTCTCCACACCTGGATTAAGAATGAACGTGAACCAGTAGTCAAAGCCATTGCTGATTTTTCCAATGAATTTCCTGACCTTAACTTCCAAGTACTCTCTGTCGATCCAATGCTGTAGCACTTCTCGTGCCGATTGCCAGATATTCATTCTCACCTCTGGCGGAGGCTCGCATTCTAGAGACTTGGTCAGCGATTCATAGAGACCCTTGAGTGCTTCATGTAAAGGAACCGCTTCACCAAACTTCTCAGAAAGATCTTTCGATTCTCGAAGTAGATGGGCCCAACATCGCTGCAAGTTCTTTGTGAATCTAGCATACGGTTTCCATCCGTCACATACGATTATCCCTCTGAATCTGCGCGTCAAGACTTCTATCAGGACATTCGTTCCTCGGCTCTTCCGAATCACAAAAAATGTCTCAGATGGCGTAGTGAATGTCCAGATCCAGTGCTTTTCTCCCTGGACATGAATTCCCGTTTCATCCACGTAAAGGATCGGAGCGCCACGAATCCGTTCCAAGATAGCATCGTATTCCGGCCGAACTGCTTCGCCAGCACGGCGAGTTAAATCGAATATCGTGGCAGGGCTCAATGCCAGGCCATGAATTCGTTTCAGTGTATCCTGAATCTTTCTGTGAGGCAGCCGGTCTTCGTATCTCATCAAGGTCGCCTGCGCGATAACGTTATTTCCGAATTTGCCTTCATGCGGGCAATTTGCATCGCGAGCAACGACTTCTTTCCGGCAGCATGGACATATGTAATGGGCTATTTTGTATTCAGTGACTATGACCGGTTGTGGTTCGGGAATTTCCTCGATAACCTTAGATTCAAATCGAAAAGGAAGGTTAAGCTTTGCTCCGCAATCCGGACATCGATCGGCTGTAACCTCCACTTGGCTATCAGGGATAGCCAACGGTCTGGTCATACCTTTATGCCCGACCTTTTGGCCGGGCTTTCCCTTGTTGGTCTTATCCTTTTTGAGATTGCGGCCACGTCGAAGACTTGGCGGAGTATGGGCATTCTCGTATTTAGCTAATCGGGCTTCTAGCTCACGGATCCTGGCTTTGAGCATTTCATTCTCAAGCCTTAATAACTCATTTTGCTCTCGAAGTTGCCGGATAATCTCGGATTCGTCCATACTCTCAATAAAAGAATATTACCATAATATTACTTAATTTTTCTGGTCTAATTTATTTCTGTTTGGTGGCTAAATCTTAAAAAGCAAGTGTGAGCTAAACACGTACCAAAAAAGCAACTTGCTGCATTCCCCGTAAAGAGGGAGGATTCACGCATGGTCTCCCTGGTGGATCGGATGCTTGCCCTTCACAAGCAGCTCCAGGAGGCCCGCACGCCCCATGACGAGACCGCCCTCCAGCGGCAAATTGAGGTCACCGACCGGCAGATAGATGGCCTGGTCTACGAGCTTTATGGGCTGACGGAGGATGAAAAAAAGATAGTTGAAGACAGCACGAAGTAATCAGGAGGAAATAAAGTGGTAGCACTTACGGTTTATGATGGAGCCAATGGCATAGGAGGAAACAAGCTATATCTTGAAGAAGGAGGCAAAGGGGTTCTTCTGGATTTTGGGAAAAACTTCGGGAAATATGGGGCCTTTTACGAAGAGTTTCTAAAGAACCGTGATACTCGCGGTATCCACGACCTCATTTATCTAGACCTCATGCCAAAGCTCAATATCTATCGACCGGATCTCATTCCCAGTGATCTTTCTATCAGCCAATACCCATCATTAAATGTTGCTGCTGTTCTCCTCTCTCACGCCCATATGGATCACTGCGGAAACATCGGAATGCTTCGAAAAGACATTCCTATTGTAGCTTCGCCGGAAACCATAGTCATCATGAAAGGAATGCAGGATACCGCCAGCACATCACTAGAAGGTGATACTACTTATTTTTCTCCCAGGCAGCCATCTGATGAGATGGGTTTGTATCTTTCTTCAGTTGCCACCATAAACTACCAGGGCAGAGACTTCTGCTGTACCAAGAAGCCATCCGAGGAGTTGACTAACTTTCTTTCAAGAAGGCCAGGACAAGACGGCAAGAGAGCAAAGAAATTGGAGCCAGGAACATGCAGCTTCTATGATAATGCCGCCTACCCATTCGAGATCTCAGCACATCCTGTGGATCACTCCATCTTTGGGGCAACCGCTTATATCCTGCAAGGAGACACTACAATAGCATACACAGGAGACTTCAGGCTACACGGGAGGAATGGAGACGCAACGCGCGATTTTGTTAAAAAGGCAAAAGACGCATCTATCTTAATCACAGAGGGAACTCGTGCCGGGCGGAATGATTCACCAGATAACGGAACAACATCAGAGAAGTCCGTATGCGAAGTTTGCAGGGACAAGGTAGGGTCAGCATCAGGTCTTATTATCGCAGATTTTTCCGCTCGGAACTTTGAGCGTCTTGAATCCTTCCAAAATATTGCAGAGAAGATGGGCAGAGAGCTTGTAGTGCCAGCTAAGGACATTTATATGCTCCAGGCTCTTGCTTGCATAGATAATGCATGTAAAATGGATTCCTTGCGGGTATACAGCGAGATTGGAAATAAGTCGCGAAAATGGGAGCAGGAAGTAGTTCAACCGTTATTCTTTGATCAATATGTTAACCATGAAACGATACGAGAGAATCCCGATAACTTTATTCTCTGCTTTTCATTCTTCGATATGAAACATCTTCTCGATATAAAACCGAATGGCGGCACTTACATCTATTCTGCTTGCGAGGCGTTCAGCGAGGAAATGGAGATCGATTTTGTGCGGCTTTGGCATTGGCTGGAGCATTTCAAGATAGATCCGGTTGGGTTTTCTGTGGAGAAAGAAGATGGCGGCAATTACTATCCAACCTTTGATAAGCGGTTTCATGCTTCGGGCCATGCATCTCGCGAGGATCTTAAATGGGTTATTGATCAAGTAGATCCAGATTATTTAGTTCCAATTCATACCGAATCGAGAGATTGGTTCGTCAAGAATTTTGAGAATGTAATATTGGTAGATGAAGGGATACCATATGACTTCTGAGAACAAGGTACGATTTTCTTGGGTTCCACAGGATTGTCGAAGAATCGCAATAGCAATACAAATCTGGAGGTCAGATAATGGCAGTTCCTGATTATCAGAGCTTCATGCTGCCGCTGCTCAATTTCGCAGCCGACGGCCTTGAGCACAAACAGAGAGAGGCAAGAGATGCACTCTCCCGCAATTTCAATATAACCGAATCCGATCGAAGGGAGATGCTTCCCAGCGGAAGAATATCATATCAGATATATCTCAATCCAATCAACGGCTCACCTCGTTGTATCCAAGCCACCCCGGCGTTGAGGGGGCCCAGGGCACTCCCGCGGGAGGGCCGGAGGCCCGACTCGCGTCGCCCACTAAAAAATAGTTTGCGTTGATTTAAATTAGCCATAATAATGGCCTGAATTTCTTATAGCGCAGTTCAAACGTTGGCTGAGCCCGCCTGAAGAATTTTTGCATTAAAGTATCACTCCACTTTGAGCATCTGGTGGTGGAGTTATTGGTGGCCATGGGCTATGGCAGCTCTCGCCAGGACGCCGGAGAAGCGGTGGGCGGAAGCGGCGATGGCGGAGTGGACGGCATCATCAAAGAGGACCGGCTCGGTTTGGATGCCATCTATCTGCAGGCCAAGAGATGGGAGGGAGAACTATTGGCAGGCAGGTGGTGCAGGCCTTTGCCGGGAGCCTGGAGGGACACAGAGCCCGAAAAGGCGTGCTCATCACGACATCGCAATTCAGCCCGGATGCACTGGATTACGTCACCAGGATTGAGAAGAAGATCGTGCTGATTGACGGAGAGAAGCTTGCCGAGCTAATGATAGACTATGGGATTGGTGTAACGAATGATGTGACCTATGAGATCAAAAGGCTGGATGCAGACTACTTTGAAGAGGAATTATAGAACTGCTCTTGGCATCAACACCGAAAAATGCTTAACGAATTGGATTGAAGATCAGATAGATGAATGCGAAAGTCGCCGAGATGCCTGGAAAGAAAACGGTACCACCAGAGGAGAATCCAAGAATAGTGGCCGGAACCCTGGAAGGAGAGTCTGAGATCAGAGCAGGTCTAGGAAAGCGATTTCGCAATGCAGATGAGTTTATAGATCATCTAGAGAAACATAAGACTTCGATGGCGTACATTCAGCGTTTATCGCCCGCATTGATCGGAACTTCAAGCGTCTGACCAAGAAGAACAGAGACCTGAGGGATAGGGCGCTAAGAATATCATTGTATTCGGCGTGCATCTAAAACATTATTATTTAATCTCCGATTTCCATTTCCCATCTTGCCATGATTTCCGATGCCTTCTGATAAACAAAATCATGATGATCTACATATAAAAATGTGATTATGTCGCCTTTGACTGCATAGACGATTACATATGGATCCACGTGGGAGCCGCGAGCGTGTCTAAGCTGGTGAAGCTTTGGGGTGCCGATCGATGGATTATCAAGGATTTGCCTTATCTTTTTGAGAAGTCGCACCTCCAGCGCCCTGTTCTTCCTGATGAGCTTCGAAAATTGCTCATCAAACTCGGGTGTGGAGTCGTATTCCATGAGGCTTACTCAAGGTTCTTCAGGTGGTCTAAGAAATCCTCTTTGGTCTTGAAGGTCTTAACTAAACCAGCTTTGTATTGACTGATGCTTCGGGCAAGGCCCGCTTCAAACTCCTGCAAGGCGGCCTCGTTTGCATCCTGGATAACTTCTTGGTTGACTTCTTGGTTCTTTGCCTCTGCCATGAATAGATAATCCTAACTGAAACGGATATATCCCTTTCGGCCTATGGTCCTTCTTGGTAGTCTCCCCAATACGCGTTGTTGATTTCAGGAACAACTAACACCTGGCTACCAAGATTTTAATAGCAAGAATTACCAGGTAATATCGATGTGCGAGGTTCTAGAGCGCCGGATCATAACCCAAGATCTCACTTACGACCTGGAGGAATCTGGCGGTGAGAGAGAGATCACCAGAGGACTTATGAGGCTCTCGCAGCAGGCGCTATCTAAATATGTAGATAATGAGCCTGACATCTATTGATGAGAGGAAAGATCGTTGTAGTTCCATTCCCTTTTACAAAATCGATTCTGAACCCAGATACCATAAATGGTGCTGCAGACCTGGCCAGCCATTATGCCCCATAACTCCTGAAATATGGATAAGAAGGAGGGAGGCAAAAGTCAATTGGATGTAGGAGGGAAAAATAGCCATCGACTTTCGCCAATATACTATACGTCAATTGCCGAGATAAAAGCCTTTCGCTTCAGTGCTGAAAAGATCAATTCCACCCCAAAGAGATCATCAAGAGAATGAGATCTCAAGTCCCAGGCGGGCCAGCGCCGAAATCCACAGCGCCCTTGTCGGAGGAGCCGATCACCGAAGTGATGGCCTGACCCTGCCCGAAGCTCGACGATATTTAAGCCGGGCTCGAGGCTCATTAGCACTGGAATTTTGCCACAGCGTCCAAATTGCAGGAACCCGAACTCACTGGGCCTAATGCTCGCCTCTCGCCTTTGGCCTTTGTGCCGCAACATGTCCCGGTCGTGTATTAGCGCGAGATGCTTTCGGCAGATTACTGCACCAGTTACAGTGCGCAACTTTTTTTTGCTGCCGAAGTTTCATCTCCCAGGCTCGTAGCCGAATGCAGTGCCACGACGACATGCATCTCCTGGAACAAGGAAAGCGATCCGATCTGTATGCGACCGCAAACTGCCCCCCATGGGGACAGCGCTTGAATCATCCTTGCCAAACAGAGCATTATCGGAATACGTTAAGCCCACGACACACCCGCCACCCTTTGCATGAAGCGGCAAACTATCTATATAATCGTTATATATACTTGTAGTTTGCGGTTGAATTCTGAACTTCGTATAAGAACCGAACGGTATCCTTTTTAACCAAAGAGGGTTTCGATTTAGCACCAATTAGAAGAGCTTTAAATTCCTGCGTTAATATTTTCAATCTTTATGGTTGTTTTTAGGTCAATTCATCCATTATGTAGCCTCTTTTTCTGCATTTTGCCTTGCTTTTTCTCTATTCTCTCGTGCACTTTCATAGCCTCCGCTATGTTGAAGGAACACGCCCTAAATATTTCAACTGCTCTATGTTGTAAACGATTGAATTCATCATGAATTTTATCCCTGCTCTGGCGATAGTCGTTACAGAAACATGACCTGCATTATGGGCTCGTTTCATAACCGCAAAACATCTTTCGATTTGCGATCGCTTTCTACTGATCCTTTTATTTCTCAGAATGTCTTTGATTCCCAGCTTATGACCTCTTGCAGCTTTTTTCATCGCAGCATCGTATCCTTGTGTCTTGGCACCGCTATATCCTTTATCGGCGTAACGTGGTAATCCATTGATTCCAAGGTCCACCTGACTATCATGAAGAGATGCTGTTGTTGTCTCGATTTTTCGGATAAGATGGTACTCGGTATCGATTAGAATATGGCCCTTATAACCGAAAAATGATTTGCTGCCCTTTTTTGCCCAAGTCCCCTCATTTATTGGACCATCATCGAGTCTCTTTGGTTTGGCATTGCTGCTAACGATATTATTAGAAATATTGAGCAAGTCTTTATCAAAATCAGGAGTCGGTCTCGCCTTGATGGCTTCTAAATTGGGATCCTTTTTATCTTGGTCTTTCTGATCTTTTTTATTCCTCTTTTGCCCTGGATCAGATGTTATGAAAGTAGCATCCTGAATTGTGCCCTTCTTTACGGCAAATCCTTTCTCATCAAGCTGATTCTGGAGCTCTTTCCAAAGATCCTCGTATCTGCCACATTCGATCAGTCGCTCGCGAAATAGCCAAACTGTGCTGAAATCTGGAATCACTTCTGTGGTGCCAAGAAAAATTCGAAATGAGATTCTGTCCGTAACTTGGCGTTCCAGTTCTGGGTCTGATAAACCAAACCAACTCTGAAGTACAAGTGCCTTCACCATAATTACAATATCAATGGAGGGTTTCGATTTAGCACCAATTAGAAGAGCTTTAAATTCCTGCGTTAATATTTTCAATCTTTATGGTTGTTTTTAGGTCAATTCATCCATTATGTAGCCTCTTTTTCTGCATTTTGCCTTGCTTTTTCTCTATTCTCTCGTGCACTTTCATAGCCTCCGCTATGTTGAAGGTAGCGTGCCATATCTGCTGTAATTTCACAGTGGCCCTGTATCCTGATTCCACTCTACTCTTCCAATGATAAATACCTTTTACCTGTTATCCAATCCTCGTTAATGTCCATCATGATGCAAACCGCCACCCTCAGAAGCGACTGATCATTTGAATAGGCTCCAGCCACACGACTTCTTCGTTTCAGCTCCTTGTTGATTCTCTCCAGGACGTTAGTTGTTCGGATCCTTTTCCAGTGCGATCTGGGAAACGATTTATAGTTCCAAAGGTCAAATCGGAAGCTATCAATCGTATCCGCCGACTTTTTGAATCCTTTATCATCAAGAATGACAGCCAGCTCCTGCATCTTGAACTCATCTTCAATAGCATCCTTCAGCATGTAGGCGACCTCCTTTTTCTCTTTCTTAGGTATGTTCTTGAGCACAGCACGCATAAAGTGAAACATTACACATTTGCCAAGATGCTCCAAGAAATGACTTCTGGACGGCTGCTTGTATCCCTTTATGCGCATCAGATATCACCAATTTGACTCCTTTAAGTCCTCGAGCCTTCAAGCTTTCAAAACAGTTTTCCCAACAGGATTCATCTTCGCTATCATCCACCGTGGCACTGAGGATCTCGCGATATCCATCATCATGAATGGCAACGACAACGAGCAATGCCTTATTTACGTATCTGCCATCTGTTCGGACCTTGAAGTAGCTTGCATCCACGAATATGTAGGGGATTGATCCTTCGATGGGCCTGTTCAAGAAATCTTTGACCAATTTATCCAGCTTTTTAGCAATTCTTGAGACTTCAGATGCAGATATGTTCTTTAATCCAAACTTCGAGAATACTTTCTCGACTTTTCTGGTTGATACTCCCTCAAAATAAGATTCTGCTACAGCAACTCTTAATGAGTCTTCCACACGAGAAAATCTCTCGAATACTGCGGTTTCGAATGGGAATTCTCGGATTTGAGGTTTATCAAGCTCTATCTCGCCGTAGATGGTCTTTAGTTTTCGCGATCTCGTTCCGTTGCGGTGTGCTCGTCTCTTGCCAGTCCGTTCATAGGGACGGGCCTGGATTTGATTTTCAGCCTCAAGCTGCATTACCTCATTCAGAAAACCCGCGGTCAGCTTCTTCATGCCCTCTTTTCGATCGATAAGATAATCATCTGCTATGTCGGATATATTCATGGCTCTGTGTCCCTCCCAAAGTTTCGACGACTTGGGGATACAGGGCCAATTATAATATCTCATGAAGAAATAACTTGCTGTTATCTCGTGAAGAGCAAGTCAGTTCTTGTTACTGATATTTCTGCAAATTTTACAGCAAAAATGATACGCTACCATGTTGAAGGAACACGCCCTAAATATTTCAACTGCTCTATGTTGTAAACGATTGAATTCATCATGAATTTTATCCCTGCTCTGGCGATAGTCGTTACAGAAACATGACCTGCATTATGGGCTCGTTTCATAACCGCAAAACATCTTTCGATTTGCGATCGCTTTCTACTGATCCTTTTATTTCTCAGAATGTCTTTGATTCCCAGCTTATGACCTCTTGCAGCTTTTTTCATCGCAGCATCGTATCCTTGTGTCTTGGCACCGCTATATCCTTTATCGGCGTAACGTGGTAATCCATTGATTCCAAGGTCCACCTGACTATCATGAAGAGATGCTGTTGTTGTCTCGATTTTTCGGATAAGATGGTACTCGGTATCGATTAGAATATGGCCCTTATAACCGAAAAATGATTTGCTGCCCTTTTTTGCCCAAGTCCCCTCATTTATTGGACCATCATCAAGTCTCTTTGGTTTGGCATTGCTGCTAACGATATTATTAGAAATATTGAGCAAGTCTTTATCAAAATCAGGAGTCGGTCTCGCCTTGATGGCTTCTAAATTGGGATCCTTTTTATCTTGGTCTTTCTGATCTTTTTTATTCCTCTTTTGCCCTGGATCAGATGTTATGAAAGTAGCATCCTGAATTGTGCCCTTCTTTACGGCAAATCCTTTCTCATCAAGCTGATTCTGGAGCTCTTTCCAAAGATCCTCGTATCTGCCACATTCGATCAGTCGCTCGCGAAATAGCCAAACTGTGCTGAAATCTGGAATCACTTCTGTGGTGCCAAGAAAAATTCGAAATGAGATTCTGTCCGTAACTTGGCGTTCCAGTTCTGGGTCTGATAAACCAAACCAACTCTGAAGTACAAGTGCCTTCACCATAATTACAATATCAATGTTTGGACGACCTCCATGGCTAGTTTTATTCTTATAGATCAATGGTTCTAAAAATCTGAATCGATCCCAATTGATTAAAGAGTTAATATCGGAGAGATCATCGCCGAGAGCTTTAACCCGAGAATATTCTTCTCGCATGGCAAAATCTATGAGCGTCCTCATACATCAAATATTATGATATTAATAGTATATAAACATTTCGATTGATTAGTTTTTCGAAACCCTCCAAAGTTCACCATAATTAACATATGGACGCTTCGAAGAAAGGAATGCCTCCGCCTGCGTCAGTATCAATAGGGGCAAAGATTGCGCCCGCTGAAGCAGCGCAGATCCGGGAGCTGCTCGAGGCGGGATTGTACCTCAATGAGTCCGATTTTGTCAGAGACGCCATCAGGCACAGATTGTCTGAAATCAAGGTCATCAAATGCAGGGAAGTCGATTTCCAGACGGCCAAGAAAGAGATTTTGGGCTACTACAAGGCCAGAGGGGAAGCCTATCCAGATGAGGCAGCAAGGGATCTTGAGCTTGATTTTGATCTGGTGATGAAAGCAACTGGCGAGCTGCGCCGGGAAGGCAGGCTGGTGGAAGCATAGCAGACTGTCATGAGATAGGCGATACTCTGCATGCCTCGAAGATCTATGCCGAGGCCAGAAAGTTAGAAGGTCCGAGAGTCATTGTGAAGACTGGCAGTCATAAGGCTCTTTTGCGTAGATTTATATCTGAAAAAGGAGAAATTGAAGACCAATGAAACGCCTTTATGACTACACTGTAATCCTTCGCCCCGAAGACAATGGTACATTTGTGGCCTATGTACCTGCAATTCCTGGCTGCCATGCCTGGGGCCAGACCCCCCAGGAGGCTCAGATGGAGCTGACAAACGTCTTCGAGATGATACGGGATGAGTACAAAGAAGAAGGGCGCATGCTTCCCGCGGATATTGATGCGTTGGCTACTCATGCCTGCCAAAGCTAAAGACCTGCAAAAAGCAGCCAGAAAACTTGGATTTCGAGTGGTAAGGCAAAAGGGCAGCCATGCCAGATGGAAACATCCCGATGGCCGAGCCACAACCATTCCCATACATGGCAATAGCGAGATTGGAGGCTGGCTTTTGTACGAAATTTTAAAACAGCTTGAAATAACAGAGGAAGAATTTAGAAAGCTCTTAGAATAAGGCGCGATGTTCTGGAGACAGACATCCCAACAGTAATCCACGCCCTCTGAGCAGATCCAGGTGGCAATCTCCGGCGCACACAAGTCTACGAGCCGCCCGCGGACACGGGAGTACCGTATGCAAACCCGAAGGTTTTTTAAATAGATCTTCCAGATAAAGACTGAGCATAAAGGGATCGAATGAGATCGATTATAATCTTAGCGTTATCTTTGTTCCTGATAGGGCCATGCATCGCATATGCGGAAACGATGGCCGAACCTGAGAATATCAGCATTTCAGGAGATGGCCAGGAGGCATCACAGGAGTTTTTCCTGGATGAAGGCCTGTCGATATTCTCCATGAAGCACTCCGGTTCGAGCAACTTCGCCGTCTGGCTGCTGGATAGCAGTGGTAATAAAGTCGATCTGCTGGCCAATGAGGTCGAGGATTTTGATGGCGCAAAGGCCGTGGGGATATCTCAATCGGATGACTTTGTTTTGGATATAGAGGCTGATGGTCCATGGCTGGTGGATATAAGCCAACCAAGACCCGAGACTGCCCAAAGCGTTCCAATCACATTTAGCGGAACAGGACAACAAGTCCCCCCATTATTCGAGTTAGGCCCGGGACTGGCACGGTTCGAAATGGAGCATGATGGGAAGAGAAATTTTGCCATATGGCTGCTGGATAGCAATGGGGAGATGGTTGATCTCCTGGTAAACGAAATTGGCCCATTTGATGGATCAAAAGCAACAGGCATAGAAGATAGGGGAATATACTGCCTAGACATCAGTGCGGACGGCAATTGGAGGATAAATATCAGCCAATGAAGACTCATAGATGTATGCTGCGGGCTGGAAAATCTCTTGTGTGTGGGTGGTGGAGAAGGTCAATCCCACAAAGAAAGGCAACCGGTCCTATCACTATTGGATGGCTATGAAAGCCACGTCCCTGGCTATTAAGATCTAAATAGCAAGAATTACCAGGTAATATCTATGTGCGAGGTTCTAGAGCGCCGGATCATAACCCGAGATCTCCCTTACAACCTGGAGGAATCTAGCGGTGAGAGAGAAATCACCAGAGGACTTATGAGACTCTCGCAGCAGGCGCTATCTAAATATGTAGATAATGAGCCTGACATCTATTGATGAGAGGAAAGATCGTTGTGGTCCCATTCCCTTCTACAAAATCGATTCTGAACCCAGATACCATAAATGGAGCTTTTGGCCAGGCCAGCCATTATGCCCCATAACTCCTGAAATATCTGAAATATGGATAAGAAGGAGGGAGGCAAAAGTCAATTGGATGTAGGAGGGAAAAATAGCCATCGACTTTCGCCAACATACTATACGTTAATTGCCGATATAAAACCTTTCGCTTCAAGCTTCAAGCTGAAAAGATCATTTCCACCCCAAAGAAATCACCAAGAGAATGAGATCTCAAGTCCCAGGCAGGCCAGCGCCGAAAATCCACAGCGCCCTTGTCGGAGGAGCCGATCACCGAAGTGATGGCCAGATCCCGACGATATTTAAGCCAGGCTTTGGTTCTTTGACATTGTCTGGAATTGATGAGAATGCACAGAGTTTCTTGCCGCTGCAGCACATCCTGCTATAATGCAGACCAAGTTGAAAAAAGGAGATGGGTATTGGCTGCGATTACACGCAGGGCAGCCAATCAACGCTGATTGCGCCGCAGGTGGAATTACCCCAGAGCTGTATGAACTTTTGAATGGCGAAGACGCCGGTCAAATCCTCGACCGATCTGCCGTACTCAGCATGGCGGCCCTTGAGCAGCTTGTTGGGCGCAGGATCCCTAGAGATCCAGCCGATATGAGCAACGCCGATGACGTTGCTGTTGAGGTTTGCTTCAAGAACTCCAGTGCAACAATCCTTATCCAGCGTATAGCCCTCATGGTATGCATCAGTCAAGCAATAAGGACAAAAGCCGTATGACCTTGTCTTGACCTCGGTGGTCTTTTGCAGATGCTCGGCATGAGTATACATCTCAGTCAGCACAGCGCCGATTCTGTAGTTCTGCACGCACAGCTTCTCAATCCATTTTTGGTCGTAAGTGCCAGTCTGGTAAGAGACGGGCATGTACTCGAACTCAGCCTCCTTGGTGAAGTTGATGTAGTCCATTGGAACAAAACCCGTTGGATAATCACAAATCGGCTCGTCTATCCACATATCCCAATATAAGGGGAAGGACTGTCTATTGAGCTGTCTCTCAGCTTCAAGCTCTGTTCTCTCGGCGATCACATTGCCAGAGCCAGACTCCTTCTCGACAAGTTTGTCACCGTTAAAACCTGTCTGCGTGGAGATGATCATCTCTACATTTTTGTAACCGACACCCTTGACTGATGCCTTTTCGTACATGTAGTTGGCAGCTCCAGCCATGCCAATTAACATAACCACTAATGCAGCCAAAATCAGCATTCTCTTCAGTTCAATTCCCTCCTAACTGATGATAATTATCCTATCAATTCCTATTTGAGCTTTATGATTGATGATTAAATATAATTAGCTTGATCCATCAGAGACTTCACTCTAATTATAGCGAAGAGGCATGAAAAAGAGAGCGGATTTTCGCTGGCAGGAATTAGAAATGGCAAGCCCATATTCGGCAGAATTGCCCTCATCGCCATGAATCTGCAGCTCAAATGTAAATTAGTGCGAATCAGATGACTCTGGATGTTTGATCTCAACCTAACCTCCCGAAAAGTTCAGGCGCACAGGTTTAGCGCCTGAAGTATTTCCCTCTGTTTTTTTGTCATTTCGGTGACTAATATCTGTCCGTCCGCCAAAGTGATTTTTCTCAATTTCTCCAATTGCAGAAGCAAGAGTTCAACAGAATACTTATCCAGTAGCTTCGCTTCTCTCATCATATTGATCAACCTCGTCCTAATGATTAGACTCAGGAAAGCGACGAAGATGAAGCCTCTTGTTGTCTTTTCACTATGAGTATTCAGCGGAAGGATATCGATTTCGTTCTTCAGAGCCTTAAAGCTTTTTTCGATTTCATCGCGCTCCCGATAAAGAGAAAGACAATTTAGCCAGTCGAAGTCCCCTGAGTAGAACAGGATATACTTACCCATTTTATTCATTCTTTGAGTCACAGCATTCTGTTTAATCGAAACATCAAAGCGATTATCTACCACATTCCATTCAAAGAAGTTTCCGAATCCTCGCGCTTTCTCTTTAAAAGCCACTTGAGGACTGCTGTTCTTCTTCAAGCGAACCTTGAGCAGCTCTTCTCGAATATCGTACAACCTGCTAAGAAGGGTCTGCTTCTCGTTTTGCTCCAATTTAGGATCATAATACACGTACCCGCGGACTTCCATATTATCAATATTATATGTAATTGGCTTAGCAAAAATTGGCTCGTTGTTAAACTTATGCAGGTATTTTACGTCATCGATGTCCTTTTGCGCTTCGGTCATTAGTTGCTTCAGATCATTCAACTGCAACTTAGCAGCCATGACAAACGAAATTTTATTGTCCAACAACTCACAGAGATTGCCCAAGCTAAAGAATCCCCGATCCATCACAGCAACATAGTTTTGGACTCCGTGAGCTTTAATCTTTTTCAAAGTGCCGGAAAGCGTACTGACATCAGAAATGCTTCCAGGGAAGATGTCATACATCACAGGGATTCCTTTGTCCTTATCCATAATCAAGGACATATTAATTTGCGGAAGATCCGCTCCATCGCGATTATATCCATACTCAAGAAGGTTGATAAGTTGAGAGTAACTTGATAGGCTTGTAATATCGTAAATGAGAGTGCTTTTGGTGCTGGTTCCTTCAATCAGTTGGGACATAAAGCGGTCAGGGATATTGCTTTCACCCACCCGGCAGAGAAGTTCACTTACTCGCTGGCTGGCAAGGTCGATTTGAGGAGATTCAAGAGCAAGAGCGGTCCCTTCGTACCATGAATCGACGTTCTTCATTGCCGTAGGTCTTATGATTCGGTTGAATGCCAATGCGCGAATCATGGACGCCTCGGTTGAGGGTAATAGGTTCTCTAGATAGCGATCTAAGTTAAGTTCTTCCATTATTGACTGGAGCACAAGTATAGAACCATAATCAAAAGATGACTTGACTTCTGCAGTTTTCTTCTTTGTCTTCTCTTTGATCTCAGATGGAGCGGAACGCATCCGGACCGGCTGGCCATCGACATTTCTGCCTAAATATTTTGATCTATGTCTGATCTGCTTCTTCTCCTTATCATAATAGGGTGTTTCTTCATACCAATATTCGATACCATTTTTCACTTTGATTCTTCTAGTGGGTTTCATTATGTGCCTCAATATAAGTAGGCGCATAAAGTATAAATACCTTTCGCCACGCAAGGCTAATATGAGTTATTTCTCAAAATAGAGGCTTCATAATTGATATTGATCGGTTTATGCTCCTATTTGATCCGGGAGGTTAGGTCTCAACTTCTTGACATACTGAAGTGGATTTATGGTCAAAAAACGATGCCCAAAGCCTAAAAAATGGTTAGAATCGAGATTGATAGCGGTCGACGGCTGTAACGGGAGCATAGATGCTACTATACGGCTTGCGAAGCTATGGAAAAGTCTCCAAGAAGAAATCCCCGGATATGGATTTGGACATGAGCTATTTACATATTGCTATCATAAAGGGACAGGGTTGTACCCTTTCCCTGGAAAAGTGTTTATCTGAAAAAGATTACAGCAGGGTTGGAGACAAATCTAGAGGAAAGAGAAATGATCAAGAGCCCGTGGGAGGGAAAGCTCGCCCGCAACATGTATGCGGGCAGCATCCTGGAGATATTTATAGTCACGGCCGTGACCACCGTCCTGACCATAAGGTTCTTTCTGGGAGCTACAGGTTACCCCCAAGTAAGCGGCGGCGGTTTCCATATAGCTCATGTATTAATTGGAGGTCTCGCCATGCTGATCTCCATACTGATCCTCCTGACCTTTCTGGGCAGCTACTCAAAGAGTCTAGCTGCAGTCCTGGGAGGCTTTGGTTTTGGCGCCTTCATAGACGAGCTGGGGAAGTTCATCACCAGCGACAACAATTACTTCTTCCAACCAACCATCGGGCTGATCTACATCGCCTTCGTCCTCCTTTTTGTCCTCATTAAGAAGATAAGCAGCAGAAGCTATCTTACAGAGAAAGAGAGACAGGTTAATCTCCTTGAGATATCCAAGGAGGCGGTCCTCAAGGGCGATGAAGCTTATGGTATACAGATGGCCAGAAGCATACTGAAGAGGAGCGCAGCCCAAAAGGCATGCCTAAAGGGCTCAAATGAGACCACAGGATGCCTTGATGAGATACCTGATCTGCCTTCTCTTCTAAGTCCTGAGCCCAAAGTCTACGCCGCTGCCAAGACCAGAGCCGAGAGCCTCTATAGCTGGATGATCGGGAGGAGATGGTTTATCCAGTTCCTGATAGCCTTCTTCCTCCTAAACTCCCTGATCTCCCTGATAGAAGTGATCTACCTCACCATAGGCATACAGAATGCCGTCTTCTGGGCAATCTTCGCCCTAGCCTCCCTGGGAGTATACAGGGCCATTGTCTCGGGGACATCGACCATGAAGAAGATAGTCTATATCCTGATCCTCATGATCCTGGCCTTAATCCTTCCCTTCACCATCCTGGGCCTAACTCTGCCGTCCCTGCCCCTGGCCGACTGGCTCCGTCTGGGCTTCACAGCCCTAGCAGGCAGCTTCTCTGTGGCAGGGATTCTAACCATACGAAAAGACAGGCTCAAAGCTTACCATCTTTTCGAGAACTCGATGCTGATCTATATTTTCTTCGTTCACGTCTTCGACTTCTTTGACATCCAGCTCTATGAACTCTTTGACCTTTTCGTCGATCTAGTAACGCTTATGGGGCTGAGATATATGATTAATCAGGAGGAGAGAAAGGAATCAGTGATAGGAAATCAGATTAATAAGGTGTGACTACTCCCACCCCTTAAAAGGGGCAGGCTTCTACGGTTTTTATTCCGACAGATTGTAGTCCCAATCTGAGTATATTGATTGCCGCATTCCAATCTCGATCCAAGGATAGCCCGCACTGAGTGCAGTTATGGACGCGATCAGAAAGCGTCTTTTCAACCAGAATGCCACACCTGGAACACATCTTAGACGTATTTCTTGGATCTACCAGTACTACCATCGAACCGGCACTTGCAGCCTTGTACGAGGTCAGAGTCACAAGCATATTCCAAGCCACGTCTGAGATGGATTTTGCCAGGCAATGGTTTTTGAGCATATTTTGAATACTAAGATCTTCAAAGGCAATCAATCCGAACCTGTTAACCAGATACCGACTAACCTTATGGGCAAAATCGCATCGCTTGTTAGTGATCCTCTCATGGACCCGCTCAACCATCCGAAGAGCTTTCTTTCTCTCTGGAGTGCCTTTCGGTGCTTTTGAGAGCTTCCTTTGGACTCTGGCGAGTTCCGTTTCCTCTTCTCGGAAGAATCGAGGATTAGCTATCGTCTCACCATTGGAAAGAGTCGCAAAGCTTTCCAGACCAACATCTATACCAACGAGAGAACCGTCTTTCCAGGGAGGCTTAAGTTGATCTTCGATCTCCACAGAAAAGCAGGCAAACCATTTGCCTGTCGCAGCTCTCCTTACGGTCAGCCGTTTGATCTTGCCTTCTATGGATCTATGGAGCTTGATCTTGATATTACCAATCTTGGAAAGATAGAGCTTACCAGCATTGAGCTTGAACCCCTTCTGAGGATAGGTAAAAGAATCATACCAACCTCTTCCCCGAAATCTTGGATATCCAGGATTCTCTCCGGCTTTGACTCTTCGGAAGAACGCCTTCAAAGCAAGATCCACCCTTTCCTGGGCATTCTGAAGGGTTTGGGAAAAGACATCGTTAAGTTCAGGCTTCTCTTCTTTCCAAGTTGGAAGAAGATTGTGCGTCTCGTACTTGGATACGGATTTGCCTTCTTTCTCCCAAGCATCTTTTCGGTATGCTAAGGTCTGATTGTATGTCCACCGGCATAGATCTAGGGTCCTCTCCATCTTCGTCCTTTGGGACTTTGTTGGATAGATCCTAAATTTATATGCCTTGAGCATAGATGCTTGTTATGTGGTTGATTGTGTTTATAGTTTTCTGCACAACGGTGGGGCACGATTCATTCCCTCCCCTGAAGGAGAGGGGTCTTCTCTGCCCCTACACCCCGACGTTATTAAAAAGGTTTTTATGAATATTGAAAGCATAGAGAGTTATATGATGCCATCGATATCTTTTAAGAATTTTATATGCCCAAACCCGGACTCGAACCGGGGACATTCAGATCTTCAGTCTGACGCTCTCCCAACTGAGCTACTTGGGCTGATAGGTGGGCCCGACGCGATTCGAACGCATGACCTCCGCCATGTCAAGGCGACGTCATAACCAGCTAGACCACGGGCCCGCAAGCAGGTTTCCTATCTTTCCTCGCAGATAAAGGCTTCGGTCAGGCAAAGAGAGGGCGCGCGGGGAGAGAATTCTGCAGGGACGAGAATGCATCTTACCCGCCATCCTGCCCAACTCCCCAAACCCCATCAGGTGTAATAGACCTCCCGATGATACTCATCCAGGGCCTTGATGGTGACCTGATCCTTCCCGGCGAGGAGAATGGCATCGGCCGCCGCCTGCGCCGCCTGGATGGTGGTGATATAGGGCACATGATAGTCCACCGCACTCCTCCGGATCTGATAGCCGTCTTTCACCGACTGCTTGGTGGTGGGAGTGTTGATTATCAGCTTCACCTCCCCCCGCTTCATATAGTCCAGCACATTGGGGCTGCCGTTATAGATCTTCTGCACCCTCTCCACCTTTATTCCCGATTTTGAGAGATACTCTGCGGTATTGTCCGTGGCGATGATATCCAGGCCTGCATCGACGAGCTTCCTCGCCGCCACAGCCGCTGCCGCCTTGTCCTCGTCTTTGACCGATATGAAGACCACTCCCCCCAGGGGCAGGGGATTGTAGGCGGACAGCTCCGCCTTGAAGAAGGCCAGGCCCAGCTGGTAGTCAATGCCCATCACCTCTCCCGTGGACCTCATCTCCGGGCCCAGGAGGGCATCCGCCCCGGGCAGCTTATCGAAGGGCAGGAGAACCTCCTTTACCGCCACATAGGGCACCTTAGGCTCCCTGGTGTACCCCTGCTCGGCCAATGATTTGCCGATCATCACATTGGCCGCGATCTTGGCCAGGGGCAGGCCGGTGGCCTTGGAGACGAAGGGTATGGTCCGGCTGGATCGGGGGTTGGCCTCCAGGACATAAACTGTGCCGTCCTTGTAAGCCATCTGCAGGTTGACGATACCGATCACACCCAGGCCCAGGGCAATCTTGCGCACATAATCCCGCACCACCTCTAAGACGACGCCGGGCAATGTCTGGGGCGGTATCATGCAGGCGCTGTCGCCTGAGTGGATGCCCGCCTCCTCGATATGCTCCATGATGGCGCCGATGAGCACATCCTTTCCGTCGCAGACGGCATCCACATCTATCTCCACCGCATCCTGCAGGAAGTCGTCGATCAAGACCGGATGCTCCCTCGAGACCCGCACCGCCTCCTGCATGTACACGTCCAGTCCCTTCTCATCATAGACGATCTCCATCGCCCTGCCCCCTAAAACGTAGCTGGGCCGGACCAGGACAGGATAGCCTATCTTTGCCGCCACCTCCCGCGCCTCAGCCGGTGAGAAGGCGATGCCCGCATTGGGCTGGGGGATGTTCAGCCTGGTCATGAGGGCATTGAACCTCTCCCGGTCCTCAGCCAGGTCGATGCTGTCGGGCGAGGTGCCTAAAATTTTCGTCTTCAGCCCCAGGCGAGCGATCTCCTTTTCCAGAGGGAGAGCCAGGTTGATGGCCGTCTGGCCGCCGAACTGCACCATCAGGCCGTGGGGCTCCTCTTTCTCAATGATGTTCATCACATCCTCCAGGGTGACCGGCTCGAAGAACAGCTTGTCCGAGGTATCATAATCGGTGGAGACGGTCTCTGGATTGTTATTGATAATATGGGCCTCTATCCCTTGCTCTCGCAGGGCCATGACCGCATGAACGGTGCAGTAGTCGAACTCTATCCCCTGGCCGATCCGGATAGGGCCCGAGCCCAGGATGAGGACCTTCTTCCGGCCGGAGGGCACAAGCTCGCACTGGGTGTCATAGGAGGAGTAGTAATATGGAGTGGTGGCCTCGAACTCCGCAGCGCAGGTATCCACCATCTTGAAGGTGGGAATGATCTTCAGGGAGCGGCGCAGGTCAGCTATCTCCTCCCGGCTTCGTCCCACCATCGATCCGATCTGCTCATCGGTAAAGCCCGTCCTCTTCGCCCGACGCAGGGTATCCGCATCCATAACGGAATTTTCGTTTGTTCCCTTAGCCCGCCTTATCTCCTCCTCCATCCGGACGATATTTACAATCCGGTAGATGAAGTAGGGCCCAATGCCGGTGATATCCGATATCTCCTCGGGACTCGTCCCCCTCTTCAGAGCCTCATAGATGGCAAACAGTCGGTCGTCTGTGGGATTCACTAGCAGATCCCGCAGCTCCTCGTCCGTCCAGGTGGCATACTTTCCCTTGTATCCGAAATCCTTGTCGATATCCAAAGACCGTACGGCCTTCAAGAGCGCCTCCTCATAGCTCCTGCCGATGGCCATCACCTCGCCGGTGGACTTCATGGCGGTGGTAAGGGTCTTGTCCGCCCGGACGAACTTGTCAAACGGCCAGCGGGGGATCTTAGCCACCACATAATCCACCATCGGCTCAAAGGATGCCGGCGTCTCCCGGGTTACATCGTTTCTGATCTCATCCAGTGTCATGCCAATGGCGATCTTGGCCGTCACCCGGGCAATAGGATAGCCGGTGGCTTTGGAGGCCAGGGCGCTGGAGCGGGATACACGGGGGTTGACCTCGATCACCCGGTACTCGCCATCCTTGACCGCGAACTGGATGTTGCAGCCCCCCTCGATCTTCAGAGCCCGGATGATATTGATGGCCGCGCTCCTGAGCATCTGAATCTCATGGTCGGTGAGGGTCTGGATGGGGGTCACCACTATCGACTCGCCGGTGTGAATCCCCATGGGGTCCATGTTCTCCATATTGCAGATGGTGATGCAGGTATCATTGCTGTCCCTCATCACCTCATACTCCAGCTCCGTCCAGCCCCCCACGCTCTCTTCGAGGAGCACCTGGCTGATCCTGGACCTTTTCAGCCCCAGGTCGCAGATCTGCAAGAGCTCCTCCCGGGTCTTGGCTATGCCTCCTCCCGAACCGCCCAATGTATATGCGGGCCTGACCACCAGGGGCAGACCAAGCTCCTCCATAACCTCCAGAGCCTCATCCAAAGTGTTGACCGCCCGGCTCTCTGGCACCGGCTCGCCCACCTTCTGCATGGCCTGCTTGAACAGGTCCCGGTCCTCAGCCTCCTGAATGGATTTGACTGAGGTCCCAAGCACCTCCACATTGTACTTCTCTAGAATTCCCATCTCTGCCAGCTCGGAGGTGATGTTCAGCCCGGTCTGGCCGCCGATGCCGGCGATGATTCCATCCGGCCTCTCCTTCTCAATGATCTTGGCGACGATATCCGGCTCCAGAGGCTCGATATAGACCTTGTCCGCGGTGTCCGGATCGGTCATGATGGTGGCCGGATTGGAGTTGACCAGGACCACTTCAATCCCCTCCTCGCGCAGGGACTTGCAGGCCTGAGACCCGGAGAAATCAAACTCCGCCGCCTGGCCGATCTGAATGGGCCCCGAGCCTATGAGAAGGACCTTATGTATATCCGCTCTTTTGGGCATCCTCTATCCCCTCCCCGGCACAGCCCGGTCATTTTTGCCATTTTTGTCATCCTTGCCATGCTTGCCCTTCTTGTTATCCATGACCCCCACCACTGAGCTGAAGAAGTGATCGGTGGTGCAATGAGGCCCAGGATAGGCCTCAGGGTGATACTGCACCGCGATGACATCCAGGCTCTTACTCTGGATCCCCTCCACCGTACCGTCGCTGGCATTAAGCTGGGTGACCTCCAGCCCTGTCCCCTCCAGGGAGGAGGGAACTACAGCGAAGTTATGGTTCTGAGAGGTGATGTAGACGATCCCCTTCCCCAGGTCTTTGACCGGCTGATTGCCTCCATGATGGCCGAACTTGAGCTTGAAGGTCTCCGCTCCCAGGGCCAGGGATATGACCTGATGGCCCAGGCATATGCCAAATATGGGCATCTCTCCAGCGAAATGGCGCACGGCCTGGATGGCCTTCTCCGCTCTCTCCGGGTCCCCAGGGCCATTGGACAGAAACAGGGCATCAGGTCCAGCCGCTTCTATATCCTGAATCGTGCTATGTGCAGGGAGCACCATCAGATCAAAATCCCTATCTGACAGGCTTCTCAATATCCTCCTCTTGATCCCCAGGTCGATCACCGCGATCCTCTTGCCCCGGCCTTCAATCCGGTAGGGCTTTTTGCAGGTGACATCCCTCAGGAGGTCCTGGCTGGATATGTCCGGCTGGGATCGGGCCAGGCCCACCACATCCAGATCCATTATCTCGTCCTTCTCACCCACGGCAACCGCGGCCTTCAGCACCCCTTGTTCTCTCACCTTAATGGTGAGCATCCTGGTGTCCACTTCGCACAGTCCAGGCCGGCCCTCATCCAGCAAGAACTGATTGAGGGTTTTGTTCAGGCGGTGATGAGTCGGACGGTCCCAGTGCTCCCTGCAGATCATGGCCCTGGGCCACATCCCGTCCGACTGAAAATCGTCCCCGCTCACCCCATAATTGCCCTGGAGAGGATAAGTGAACAACAGCATCTCTCCATGATAAGAGGGATCGGTCAGCGCCTCCTCATAACCGGACATGATGGTTGTGAAGACCAGTTCGCCCGCGACAACGCCGGGCGCACCAAAACCGGTACCTATCACCCGTGTACCGTCTTCTAACCCTAAGAGCCCAATCATATTATCGGGAAAACAAGACGCCAGGTCGTCTAAATACATTTCGATGATGAGTTGGACGATCAGATCGCAGCAAAGAGATCATCATCTTTTTTAATCTTGAGACCATAATTCGGTCTATGGAAGTATCTGTAGAGACCACGCGCAGCTCCGAGTTCAAGCAGATCTATGCCATCGGGGCAATAGGCGGCCACAGCCCCTATGACTTCAGAATTGCTTTTTACAATGATTCGCCCAAGATCCAGAGAGATGGGAACAAGAACATCACCGTCATGGAAAGAAAGATCGAGATGGAGATCATCTTATCCCCCCTGGCTGCCAAGGAGCTGGCCAGATGGCTGGAAGAGCATATCAAGGACTATGAGAAGAAATTTGGGGAAATCAAGAGGCCTGGTGCAGGGTCTGGCGAGAAGGGTAACACGGAAAAATCCGGAGAATCTGCCCCCATTCAGGGCTACATGTGATGATCCATGAACAGCAAAGAAAAGATTCAGCTTCACAAAGGAATGGATTGCGTCCGGAGAATGGATTTTGAGAAAGCCATAGAATACTTCCAAATTGTCACCGCCTCCAATCCGGATATGCCAGAGGCCTGGAACAACCTGGGCGTGGCCTTCTATGGCCTGGGTCGAATCGATGAGGCTCTGGAGAGCTACGACCGATCTATTGCCCTCGATCCGAGTAATCTCGATGCTCTGCGAAACCGTGCATTTCTGCTTCGAAACCAAAAGAGGCTACCTGAGGCCCTGGAGGCCTACGATACCGTCCTGGAAAAGGGAGGAGATGCCATAGACCTCGAGTCCACTGCGGTTGTTCTAACCGCTATGGGAAGGCTGGAGGAGGCCCTCAACTGCCTGTACCTTGCCCGGGAGAAGCTCTCTTTAAAGCGCCTGGAGGATGAGATAGAGATGGTGCAGAAAAAGATCCTGGAAAGGGACGGACAGAGCGGGGATTAGGCCAAATGCGAGCCGGATGGCGGGGCAGAGAGAAAAGAGTAATAGCAGGAAAGCTCTTTGAATCATCAACTGGACGGGGAGGTGAGAGGCTATGAAGGGTTTTATAATGATCAATGTAGAGCCAGGGACAGAGAAAGCAGTCCATGATCGCTTGGAGAAGATCAAAGGGATCTGCGAGGTCGTTCCCGTATACGGTGAGAGGGATTTCATCGCCATAGTAGACGTGGAAGGCATCTCCGACCTCAACCGGGCAGTGATGAATGTGAGGGAGATAAACGGAGTGACCAATACTCAGACCATTCTGGGCATGGAGCTGAAGTTCTAGGACAGGATGCAAATAACCAAGGATTCCGGTTCGCTCTGGCCCCTCTATCTGGCGGTATTCGTCGCCGTCCTGGGATTCACTCTGGTCGTACCATTCTTTCCCAGCTATGTTATGGACCTGGGGGCATCTTACACCCTGCTCGGGTTCATAATATCCATCTACGGAGCGTCGCAGCTGCTAGTCCAGGTGCCTATAGGCCGCCTCTCCGACCGGATGGGAAGAAAGAGGCTAATGCTCATAGGACTGATGACATTTGCAGTCCTCCCACCTCTGTACATCTATGCCGAGAACGCCTATACCCTGCTATTCATAAGAGCTCTGGGGGGTGTCGGTGCCGCCTTCGTCTGGCCCACTGCCATGGCCCTGATCATAGACCAGTCTCGTGCTCACAGCAGAGGAGCCGCCATGGGCTTTTACAATGCTGCCTTTTACTCCGCCCTGGCTTTAGGTCCATTTATGGGGGGAGCGCTCTATGATCAGATGGGGCTTGAAGCACCCTTCTACTTCTGGACCCTCCTGGGAATAGCATCGATCATCATAGTCACTTTTAAAGTACCCGAATCCAGGGGCATAGTCCCGAAGGCTGATGAGCAGCCTCAAAGAAGAGAGGAGCCACTCATCGCCCCTGGATATGCGATCACATTTCTCGCCTGCTGCGCGGTCATCCTCTGGTCAGGGGTGGTGGGCGGCTTCAACATCACCCTTCTCCCTTCCTACGCCAAGGCTCTGGGCTTCTCCACCACCGATATAGGGCTCATCTATCTGGTCTATGGAGGAATCACTGCCATCTCCAACATTTACTTCGGCCGCCTGGCAGATCGAGGGAGGAGAAAATGGCTCATATTTCTGGGCAGCCTGGCTGGCCTGATCTCATTTGCGCTTCTCTTCATAGTCTCAAACCTCATCCAGGTACTGATCCTCTTTGCCGGCCTGGGTTTGGGCCTGGGCATATGCAGCCCGGCGGCTGCCGCACTCGTCGCCGATACCACCAATGCATCTCGGAGGGGGGAGACCTATGGCATCTTCAATACTGCCCGTATGTCCGGAGTGGTGGTGGGCCCTATCATGGCCGGGCTGGCGGCGGATATGCAGGGAATTGATGGCGCTTTGTATGCCTTCACTCTGATCGCCCTGGCAATAACTTTGGGAGCTGTTGCCATCCGGGAAGCAAAAGAGGATTCCGTAAATAGCAGGGAAGATGCCGATAGGCTCTGAAAAGGGTGACAGAAAAGACCTATTGAGCTGCAGGAGGGGTCAACTCCCGCCAGCCCGATTTCGGCAGCGATCCGTTCCAGTATCCTTATTGGCTCAAATTCGTCCAGGAGCCCTGGCCACCCACTCGGAATGAGGATTTATCTTTGGCATACAGCAGATTGTTCTCTGCATGGCCGTCGAAGGTGGGAGAGGCCAGGAAAGATGCGGTCCCTTTTCCAGCGCTGGTGATCATTATAGAGTTGGTGACATTTGTATAGTTGACCGGAATGGCACGCATATAGAAGTCCTCGCCCAGGGTGGAGTAATAGGTAAAACCAGCGATCCTGGTGAGGGCAGTGTCTGTGATATTGAAGGCGGCGTTGGCTGAATAATATTCCGATATCGGGAAGGATAGAGGATCGGTATAAAGCCAAGTCGTTCCCAGGGTGGTACTGGCCAGCATTAGGAGCACGGCAGCCGAAATGAGATGCTTTATCATGAACCGCCTTGCTTGCATGAAAAGGATTTAAATCTAACTGACGTTTGGAAAGAAAAATCGGAGGTGGGCATATTTCTCCTCTGCCCACCTCAAAAAGCTTCAAGCCAGCAGCCTTTGCATCCTTTCCGATCCAGAAGCTGCAGGCATTATGCTTATTTGCAGTCTCTTTGCCTTTCTATTCGATGTGCTGGCTCCTACCGTCTCACCATATCCTGCAGCATATAGCCCTGGCCCATGGCACTGTCATAAGCATTGGCTGGGGCATGCTTGCCGTCTCTGACATACACATAGACCCTATAGTTGCCAGCATCGGTGGGAGCACTGGACCAGGTCCACTGATTCTTAGCTGACCAGCTCTGCACGATCCTCCAAACATTGCCGGTGGAGGGGCCTTTCAGCCAGAACTGATAGTACAGTGGATCTTTATCTGCATCGCTAGCGGTTGCCGTCCACTTAACCGGAGTTCCAGCTCCCTGGGGGCTGGGGCGGTCGGATTTCAGAGCGGTCAGAACCGGCGGCTGATTGGAGATCAGCTGATAGGAGGAGCCCAGAGCGCTATCGTACCCGGTGTCAGGGTAATGCCAGCCGTCTCTGGCGTAGACGTAGACCGTATAGGCTCCGCCATCATTTGGCATGCTGGACCAGGTCCACTGGTTCGCCAGGGACCAGTCTTGAGCTATCTGCCAGACGTTGCCGGTGGAGGGGCCTTTCAACCAGAACCGGTAGTATATCGGATCTTTATCTGCATCGATTGCCGCAGCGGTCCACTTAACCGGGGTTCCAGCTCCTTGAGGGCTGAGGCGGTCGGATTTCAGAGCGGTCAGAACCGGCGGCTGATTGGGGGCCAGGATGAAGGGGGCCCCCACAGCGCTATCATATCCGGTCTCAGGATTATGCCAGCCATCCCGGACATAGACATAGACCGTATAGGCTCCGCCATCGGACGGCAGGCTGGCCCAGGTCCACTGATTCTTATATGACCAGTCCTGCACTATCTTCCAGCTGTTCCCGGTGGATGGACCCTTCAGCCAGAACCGGTAAAGCAGTGGCTCCATATCCGGGTCAGTCGCTATTGCTGTCCAGGTCACAGGCGTTCCTGCCTTCTGGGAGCTGGGTTTGTCCGATCCAAGGGAGATCAGAGTGGGGGGCAGATTCTGCCGCCGCACTGTGAACAGCGCACCAGCATCATCGTCCCATCCGGCTGGGCTGGAATGGAGGCCATCCCTCACCTGCACCTTGATCTCGCTGGTGCCCGCATCAGCCGGCGTTGTCGGCCAGGTCCAGGTTGGATCGGTGGACCAGTCGCGGACCATTCGCCACAGTCCGCCGGTCGATGGACCCCTCATCCAGTACCTGAAGAAGAGCGGATTGCCCTCCGGGTCGCTGGCGGTGGCCGCCCATCTGATGGTAGCTCCTACTGGCTGTGCGCTGGGCAGGTTCGTGCCCAGGCCGGTGATCACCGGAGGCAGGTTCACATTCATGATGAAGAACCGGCCAACCTGATAGTCATCCGAGCCGGCAGGTCCGGCATGCTTGCCGTCCCTGACTGCTACCAGCACCTCGCTGTAGCCCACGTCTGCAGGAGTGGTCCTCCAGATCCACTGGTTGCTCTTGCCCCAGCCGGTCATATCCACCCAGAATCCGCGGGTGGCAGGACCGCGCAGGAAGAACCGGTACTGCAAGGGGTCTCTGTCTGGATCAGAGGCTATAGCCGTCCACTTGATCCAGCTGCCGGCATACTGCGGCTCAGGCCGGTCGGTGTAAAGGACCTGCACACTGGGCGGCAGATTGCCGCCGGTCAGGCTAAAGGAGACGGTCTTCTTGACATCGTATCCTCCTGGGCCGGAATGCTGTCCATCCCTTATCCAGACCTCAACCTCATACTTACCGGCAGGATAGCCGAGAGTGTTCCAGGTCCAGACGCTCCTGCTGCTATAGCCGGTGTCCAGGTTGATTCCCGGCCCTCTAACCAGGAATCTGTACTGGAGAGGATCAAGGTCATCTGCCCTGGCCGTCCAGATGATCGGTGTTCCAGACCTCTGGGGACTGCTCTTGTCCGGGATAAGTGATGGATTGGCAGGCAATGGATTCCAGTTGCCGAAATCCTTTCCAGAAACGCTGGTAGTGGATGAATCCAGGGTGACGGTATAAGTGCCACTCGCTGGTGCCTTCTGATCCCATCCGGGCTGATGAATCTCCCGAACGGTATAGGTTCCAGAGGCAACATCCGTGAAACTGTAAGAGCCGTCAGCTTCGGTGGTTGCAACCTTTATCACCCCTCCTCCAGCCGGCTCCAGGTTGATCTTCCAGCCGCCCATTCCTGGCTCGCCGGGATCTCTGACCCCGTTGCCGTTGATATCGTTGTACTTCACTCCAGAGATGGATTGAGCTGCCAATCTATTCCCAAAGTCGTTGTCCTTTGCCTCTCTGGGAGGTGTTCTCACATCGAAGACTATGCTGTGGCTCCCCCCCGCTGGAGCGGTCTGCGTCCAGCCGGTTCTTGAGGTCTCGCTAACCTTGTATGTGCCGGGAAGGAGCCTCTCGAACTTGTAGTTGCCGTTGTTGTCCGTGGTGGCGGTAAGGGTGGGAAGCGGCTTGCCAAACCAGGTGCTCCCGGTCAGGACCATCTCCCAGCCGGAAAGGCCCTTCTCACCGGGATTCTTGGTGCTGTCGCTATTCAGATCCTCGTACTTCATTCCGGATATGGAATTAGATCCGCGTATTCCGAAGTTGACGTTGGTCACCACTACCGTTTTGATGGTCACTGTGACCGTGGAAGAGGTGGTGAGGACCATGCCCGTCGGGACGGGATCGTTTATGGTGTAGGTCCCAGGCAGGACGTTCTCGAAGCTGTAGAGTCCGTTCTCATCGGTGGTGGTATTGGCCACTACCTTGCCGTTCTCGACCAGGCTCACTTCCCCGCCGGGAATGCCAGGCTCATCCTCGTCCTGCAGGCCGTTGCCGTTGATGTCATAGTACTTCTGGCCGGAGATGGAAAGACCGCCGCTGTTGGCGAAATCCTTGTCGGCCACATCGGCATCCTTAAGCTCAACCGTCCAGGGGCCTTCAGGTGCTATCTGATTGATGCCCTCTGCAGCGACCTGGCTTATGCTGTAGGTTCCAGGAGACAGATTGCGGAAGGCATAAGAGCCATCTTCAAGCGTGGTGGTGGCATTTATGACGCTACCGTCGCGGGATAGCTGAATGGCCACTCCAGCCCTGCCCGGCTCGCCCTCATCCTTGACGCCGTTGCCGTTGCTGTCCAGGAAGCTGGTTCCTGATATGGCAAAGGAGCCGTGGTTGCCGAAGTTTATGTCTGCTACATCCCCATCCGTCAGCTCCACGGTGTAGGAGCCTTCAGGAGGTGCAGTCCTGGTCCAGCCAGCCTGCTCGACCTCGGATACGGTGTAGCTTCCGGGGGATAGCTCTGCGAACTTATAGGATCCGTCCTTTTCCGTGGTGGCAGTGCTGATCAAACTGCCGTCTCTAGAGAGCTCAATCGTCCAGCCCTCCATTCCCGGCTCGCCGTCGAAGGCACCGTTGCCGTTCAGGTCGTTGAACTTCCTGCCGGAGATGGTGTACTGGACGAGCTTGTTGACGAAGTCCAGGCCTTCAACGTCTCCTTCGGAGAGATCGACGTTATGAGATCCGCCTTCGGGAATTGCTGCTACCCAGCCAGATGGCAGAGTCTCGCTGATGGTGTAGCTTCCAGCATCAAGATCCTGGAAACTATAGGTTCCATCCTCTCGGGTTAAGACGCTAACCTGGCTTTGATCCGGTTTGGTTATCTGTACCGTCCAGCCGGATAAGGCCTCGCCGCTGTCAGACACGCCATTTCCGTTCTTGTCCTCATATACCAGGCCCGAGATGTTCATCTTCGGCTCGGCGAGGGTGAAGTAGCCGGAGTACTCGGAGTCAAAGCCGTCTTCGCCAGAGTGCTGTCCATCTCTAACCTGAACTTTAACCTGATTCTCTCCCCGATCTATTGAGGATGTCACCCAGGCCCAGGTATCATCTGAAATCCATTCTGTCTTTGGCTCCCAGGCTCCATTTGTTGCCGGTCCATTGAGGAAGAACCGGAAGAGCAACGGATCCATGTCCACGTCAGTGGCATTGGCGGTCCAGGTTACAGTCACCCCTGGCTTCTGGGGGCTTATGATATCCGGAATCAGAGAGTTCAGCACAGGGGTCTGATTCTCCACAACAGGAGCTACGACCTCTGCATCCTCTTCAGATACCTCTTCGGTCAGGTTCTCGGTGATGTTCTCCGGTGCAATGGGAGTGGTGATGTTCTCAGTCACTGGAGGGGCCAGAGTATCCTCTGGGATCTCCACCACTTCAGTCACATTCTCCGCCTCAGCGGTCATATTGGCCTGAGCGGTGGCATTCTCTTCATCTGTGATATTGGCGGGAGCTGTCACATTGACCTGGTCAGTGACATTTGTCTCAGCTGGAGCGATCTCCTCCGCAGGTTCCTCTGCAAAGGGAGCTTCTTCATCGAGCGGCATTATGACGAACTCGGAGCTTCTATTTCCGCTCTCGCCCTCCGGCCCCTCATGCTGATCGTCCCTGGCCTGGGCTGTGATCAGGAATGATCCGGCCTCAGATGCAGTCCAGATGAACTTGTTTTCTGCCTGCCAGTCGGTGACTGCAGTCTCGTTGACCAGGAAGCGATAAGATATGGGATCATCTTCCGGATCGCTGGCAACTGCTGTCCAGTTGACACTGCTTCCCAGAACCTGGGGGCTTCCCAGATCGGCTGAAAGCTCTGTGATGCTTGGTGATTCATTCGGCTCAGCAGCGGCCTCTTCGACCGGTTCTGCTTCTGCGACCTCCTCAACAGCTTCTTCTGCCAGAGGCATTGTTATGGCGAACTCAGAGCTTCTGTTTCCGCTCTCGCCTTCGGGTCCATCGTGCTGATCGTCTTTGACCTGCACGGTGACCAATGCCGTTCCGGCCCCTGTTGCCGTCCAGGCGAACAGATTCTCAGACTGCCAGTCGGTGACTGGAGTATCGTTGACCAGGAAGCGGTAGGATATGGTATCATTTTCCGCATCGCTGGCCGTTGCCGTCCAGTTGACACTGCTTCCCAGGACCTGGGGGCTCTCCAAATCTGGAGCCAGGCTTATAATGCTCGGAGACTCATTGAGCTCGACGGGCAGGATCTCCTCTTCTGCCTCCTCAGCTGCTGGCTCAGGAGCGGTTATGACAAATTCGGTGCTTATGCTTCCGGTTTCAGCTGCAGGCTCATCGTGCTGATCGTCTTTGACCTGCACGGTGATCAATGCCGTTCCGGCCTCTGTTGCCGTCCAGGGGAACAGATTCTCGGGTTGCCAGTCGGTGACTGGGGTATCGTTGACCAGGAAGCGGTAGGATATGGTATCATTTTCCGCATCGCTGGCCGTTGCTGTCCAATTGATCCTGCTTCCCAGAAGCTGTGGGCTTGCCAGATCAGCGGCCAGATCCATTAGCTCTGGCGGATTGTTTGGAGCAGCCTCAACCACGAATTCCGCTGTCCTGGAGCTATCTCCTTCCGGATTGTGGTTGTTGTCCCGAGCCCTGACCTCGATGGTATGGGAGCCGATCTCCTGCTCGGTTGTCGTCCAGGTCCAGCTCGGGCTGGAGGTGAACTCAGTCTGAGCCACGTCATCCAAGAGGAACATGAACTCCAATGTATCATTTTCCGGATCGGATGCCGCCGCAGTGAATGTTACTGCTGTCCCGGCTATCTGGGGGCTGGCTAGATCTGAAGCCAGATCAAATACCTCAGGCGGATTGTTTGGAGCAGCCTCAACCACGAATTCCGCTGTCTGGGAGCTATCTCCTTCCGGATTGTGGTTGTTGTCTCTCGCCCGAACCTCGATGGTATGGGAGCCGATATCCTGCTCGGTTGTCGTCCAGGTCCAGCTGGGATTATTAATGAAATCCGTGCGAGCCTGGCCATCAACCAGGAACATGAACTCCAATGGATCGTTCTCGGGATCGGATGCTGCCGCAGTGAATGTTACTGCTGCTCCGGCTATCTGGGGGCTGGCTAGATCTGAAGCCAGATCAAATACCTCAGGCGGATTGTTGGGAACCGCCTCAACCACGAATTCCGCTGTCTGGGAGCTATCTCCTTCTGGATTGTGGTTGTTGTCCCGAGCCCTGACCTCGATGGTATGGGAGCCAATATCCTGCTCGGTTGTTGTCCAGGTCCAGCTCGGGATGGAGGTGAACTCAGTCTGAGCCACGTCATCCAAGAGGAACATGAACTCCAATGTATCATTTTCCGGATCGGATGCGGCCGCAGTGAAGGTCACTGCTGCGCCAGCAATTTGGGGGCTGGCTAGATCTGAAGCCAGATCAACTACCTCTGGTGGATTGTTGGGAACTGCTTCAACGACAAACTCCGCTGTCTTGGAGCTATCTCCTTCTGGATTGTGGTTGTTATCTCTCGCTCGAACCTCTATAATGTGCGATCCAATGCTCTCAGTGGTGGTTGTCCAAGTCCAGCTCGGGCTGGAGATGAACTCGGTCTGAGCCACGCCATCCAAGAGGAACATGAACTCCAATGGATCGTTCTCTGGATCGGATGCCGCCGCAGTGAATGTCACTGCTGCGCCAGCAATTTGGGGACTGGCCAGATCTGAAGCCAGATCAACTACCTCAGGCGGGTTGTTGGGAACTGCTTCAACGACAAACTCCGCTGTCTTGGAGCTATCTCCTTCTGGATTGTGGTTGTTGTCTCTCGCTCGAACCTCTATAATGTGCGATCCAATGCTCTCAGTGGTGGTTGTCCAGGTCCAGCTCGGGCTGGAGATGAACTCGGTCTGAGCCACGCCGTCCAAAAGGAACATGAACTCCAATGGATCGTTCTCAGGATCAGATGCGTCTGCAGTGAAGGTCACTGCTGCGCCAGCAATTTGGGGACTGGCCAGATCTGAAGCCAGATCAACTACCTCTGGTGGATTGTTGGGAACTGCTTCAACGACAAACTCCGCTGTCTTGGAGCTATCTCCTTCTGGATTGTGGTTGTTGTCTCTCGCTCGAACCTCTATAATGTGCGATCCAATGCTCTCAGTGGTGGTTGTCCAGGTCCAGCTCGGGCTGGAGATGAACTCGGTCTGAGCCACGCCGTCCAAAAGGAACATGAACTCCAATGGATCGTTCTCAGGATCAGATGCGGCTGCAGTGAAGGTCACTGCTGCGCCAGCAATTTGGGGGCTGGCCAGATCTGAAGCCAGATCAACTACCTCTGGTGGATTGTTGGGAACTGCTTCAACGACAAACTCCGCTGTCTTGGAGCTATCTCCTTCTGGATTGTGGTTGTTGTCTCTCGCTCGAACCTCTATAATGTGCGATCCAATGCTCTCAGTGGTGGTTGTCCAGGTCCAGCTCGGGCTGGAGATGAACTCGGTCTGAGCCACGCCGTCCAAAAGGAACATGAACTCCAATGGATCGTTCTCCGGATCGGATGCGGCTGCGGTGAATGTCACTGCTGTCCCGGCTATCTGGGGGCTGGCTAGATCGGCAACCAGATCCACTAACTCTGGCGGGTTGTTGGGAACTGCTTCAACGACAAAATCCATCGTCCTTGAGCTGTCGCCCTCAGGGTTGTGGTTGTTGTCCCGGGCCCGAACCTCGATGGAATGGGAGCCGATATCCTGCTCGGTTGTCGTCCAGGTCCAGCTGGGATTATTAATGAAATCCGTGCGAGCCTGGCCGTCAACCAGGAACATGAACTCCAATGGATCGTTCTCTGGATCGGATGCCGCTGCAGTGAATGTCACTGCTGCGCCAGCTATTTGGGGGCTGGCTAGATCGGCAACCAGATCCACTAACTCTGGCGGGTTGTTGGGAACTGCTTCAACGACAAAATCCATCGTCCTTGAGCTGTCGCCCTCAGGGTTGTGGTTGTTGTCCCGGGCCCGAACCTCGATGGAATGGGAGCCGATATCCTGCTCGGTTGTCGTCCAGGTCCAGCTGGGATTATTAATGAAATCCGTGCGAGCCTGGCCATCAACCAGGAACATGAACTCCAATGGATCGTTCTCTGGATCGGATGCCGCTGCAGTGAATGTCACTGCTGCGCCAGCTATTTGGGGGCTGGGCTGATCGGCAGAGAGATCGACCATCTGGGGTGGATTGTTTGGCACCGGCTCAATGGCAAACTGAGTCGCCTGAGAGCTGTCACCCTGTGGATTGTGGTTGTTATCTCTGGTCCGTGCCTCGATGGTATGGGAGCCAATATCCTGCTCGGTTGTCGTCCAGGTCCAGCTGGGATTATTAATGAAATCCGTGCGAGCCTGGCCATCAACCAGGAACATGAACTCCAATGGATCGTTCTCTGGATCGGATGCCGCTGCAGTGAATGTCACTGCTGCGCCAGCTATTTGGGGGCTGGGCTGATCGGCAGAGAGATCGACCATCTGGGGTGGATTGTTTGGCACCGGCTCAATGGCAAACTGAGTCGCCTGAGAGCTGTCACCCTGTGGATTGTGGTTGTTGTCCCGGGCCCGAACCTCGATGGAATGGGAGCCGATATCCTGCTCGGTTGTCATCCAGGTCCAGCTGGGATTATTAATGAAATCCGTGCGAGCCTGGCCGTCAACCAGGAACATGAACTCCAATGGATCGTTCTCCGGATCGGATGCTGCCGCGATGAAGGTCACCGCTGCACCAGCAATCTGGGGACTGGCTAGATCGGCATTAAGGCTCAGCACTTGAGGAGGCTGATTTACCGGCGCTGCTATCTGCTCAGGGGCCTGCACTATCGGCTGTTCAATCACAGGAGCCTGTTCCAATTCGGGAACGGCTGCAGGCGCACTGACCTCTGCCGGGACCTGGGGAGCTGTTATTTGATAGTCTATTATCCTCTCATCGAGCTTGAAGTCCCCACTGGTATGCATTGGATCTCTCACTAAGACTCTGATCTGGTAGTTTCCCGGCTCCAATGCAGCCGTGTTCCATGTCCAGGTGTTCTCATCTATCCATTGCGTCAATGGGACCCATGTAGCAGAATCCTTTAGCTGGAACATATACGATATTGGATCGTTCTCAGGGTCCTCCGCCCGAACCGTCCATTTTATAGCGGTGCCCATAGGCTGGGGGCTGGGCTTGTCTGGCTCGACGCTTCTGATCGATGGCGGTTGATTTGCAATATCTGAAAATGCAGAATCAACCTGCTCAGGGAAACCTATCCCCTCGGGAAATCCCCCAGGCTGTTCCTGCGCATAAGCGAACGCACTCAAGAGCACGCTCACAGACAGGATCATAGCAAGAACAAGAAATTGCTTCTTGTATCTATGATTCAGCACTTTTTTTAATTTAACATTAACTGTATACTCACTATCCTTATCCCTTTTACGCATATCCTCACTCTCCTCTCCTATCCCACTTCCTTCCAACGGCCTTCATGGCCGAGAACTATCATCCGATTTATCATTTCATCAACCATCTGATCCCTATCTGGACCCCTATTCTGATTCTTGCTCTGCATTCCATCTAATGGCTCATTTGATATCTCACAGATCTTCCATCAGGAGATTATGAACTTATTTTTCACATAGAGGCTCTATCAAGATCTCTTCGGGGATCAATCTCATGTGAAACCTCTGTGATTCCCGTATAGATCTAGAGCAGATGGATGATTTCAAGCAAAGGGGTGCTTCGCAGTGCTCTTCGCGGCCAGAATATCCCCTGGCTTTGGCTCTCTATTCGCTGCGCGTTCTATGGCAATCTTCGTGGCCTGATAATTATATTCATAAACCTTATCTTTATCTTTTGCATCCCACTCCACAAATACAGACACTATTATAAAAAGATCGTCCGCCAACTCCTCGGGCAGTACTCCCGACTCGACGCAATCCATCACAGCTCGTGCCACTGCTGCCTGCACAGGGCCAAAGACCATTATTGCCTGCTGGGCATTCTTTATGGTGACCTTGTTGACCATCAGGGTCGAGGGCTTAACCGGCAGATTGGGGGCAAGGACGGCCAACAATGGCGTATGGCCCCGGGATGGCGATGCAAGTGCCCTCACAAATGCCTTTTCCACCGGGCTATCCCTTGGTCCCATAACCAGATCTATATGCGCTACCTCGGGCCCCTCTCCGACCAGTGCTTCACCAACAAGTACCCTCTGAAAAGATTGCGACATAACCAACCTTTTGGTCTTTTTCATATAAATTTGTAATCTAAGCAGTGGGCCAAAAATTATATCATCATAATGCAATGCATTGTTGCATTAATGCGAGTGATCGTAATCAACAACTATGGACAGTTCAATCACCTCATCAGGCGCAGCATACGGGATAAGGTGGACTGTGACCTCGCCTCCAACCAGACGCCACCAGAAGATATCGATGCCGACGGCTTGATACTTGGAGGAGGACCATCCTTGGATCGCGTCGGAAACTGTCGCGATTATCTTTTGAAGCTTGACATTCCCATCCTGGGGATATGCCTGGGCATGCAGATCATGGGCACCACCTTTGGTGGTCAGGTTACGGCAGGAAGCATTGGAGGCTATGCCCAGGTGGATGTGGAGCTGATCGATGAAGACGACATCCTGAAAGGCTTTCCGGCAAAGTTCAAAACCTGGGCATCTCATGCCGACCAGGTGTCACTGCTTCCTTCTCAGTTCCAGAGGCTCGCCACCTCCAGGATCTGTGATATCGAGGCCATGAAGCATCGCAATAGGCCTCTGTATGGAGTGCAGTGGCATCCAGAGGTGGTGCACACTGAGCATGGTGAAGAGCTTCTGGATAATTTTATAAACATATGCAAAAAATGATTCCGACGGAGTCCCGGGGGGATGACTGCACGCCCAGAACCGTTTCTTAAGTGACGGGACGTCCAATATGGATGTGTGATCTTCATGCCCGATAAGAATCTTTTGTTAGCAGATCTTGAGCAATCATACGCAGCAGCTAGGCGCCTCTCGGCCCGGTCCCTGGCCGGCCAGATCGAGAGGATCGGATTTCAGTGCCTGGGCTGCGGCCAATGCTGCCGGGGCGATGATAACAGCGTGGTTGTCTTTCCCTTTGAGGTAAGGCGAATCATGGCGAAGAGGGAGCTGGATTGGCTGGAGGTAGCCCAGCCGCCGGAAGAGGGTGAATGGGACAACAACGGCAACTTCCATACCCTGGAGTGGAGGCTCAAAAAAGAGGGATTGCGCTGCCGGTTTTATGATGAGGGGCAATGCACTATCTATGGCCAGCGCCCCCTTCTCTGCCGCACCTATCCATTCTACCTGGTGGAGGGCGAGCTACGCTGCTCGGAATGCCCCGGCCTGGGGATGAGAATAAATGAGGATGCTGCCCAAGAGATCGCCGGGCAGCTCATCTTGCGCCATATCACTGAGATTGTGGAGGCAATAGCGCTCACCAAAAAATACCAGGACTTCCAGCGGGGCGGGTACAAAGAGGGCAACTGCTGCATCATACATGATAGCGAGGGAGAGCACAAAATCCCCCTTTTCACTGCACCGCGCTCTTAACCTCGTCTACGATCTTATCGATGAGGCTTTTCTCCTTCTCAGTGGAAGATCGCTTCGCCTCGCCGAACTCCTCTGCCAGCTCCTCCAATAGCTGCCTTTGCCTGGCGGTGAGAGAGGCGGGAGTGTTGATCTTGACCCGTACATGCAGATCGCCTGAGCCGGTGCCATGCAGCCTGGGCATGCCTTTTCCTCTCAAGCGGAAGACCGTTCCGGTCTGAGTTCCTGCAGGCACCTTGATCCTGGCCCGACCGTTCAGGGTGGGAACCTCCAGATCCGCTCCCAGGGCAGCCTGAGTGAAGCTGATGGGAGTCTCCATGATCAGATCGCTATCCAACCGCTGGAAGAGTCTGTGAGGCTGGATATTTATGACCACATAAAGATCGCCGGAGACGCCCTTGGGGCCGGCAGAATCCCCCTGGCCGCGGAGCTTGAGGTGCTGGCCGTCCTCCACACCCGCCGGGATCTTGATATTGATCTTGCGAGCCTTTCTTGCCCGTCCCGTGCCGCTGCAGTCCTCGCAGGGGCTGGTGATGAGCTCTCCCCTACCGCCGCACTTGGGACAGGTGGAGGAGGTGACCATCTGGCCGAAGGGGGTGTTTTGGGCCCGGGTAACCTGGCCCGAGCCCCGACAGGTGCTGCAGGTCACGGGACTTGTGCCGGGCTTAGCCCCGCTCCCCTGGCACTTGGGGCAGTTTTCCGTCCGCGGAACCTCTATAGTCGTCTCCAGGCCGCGTGACGCCTGCTCCAGGGTAAGATCGATATCATAGCGCAGATCCCGGCCCCTGGCCGGCCCCCGCCGTCCTCCCCCTCCGCCGAAGAACATATCAAAGATGCTCTCTCCGCCCGCGCCAAAGCCCCGAAGAAGATCCTCGAAGTTCACTCCGCGGAACAGGTCCTCCTGCGAGTACTGACTGTTGATTCCTGCATGGCCGAACTGGTCGTACTTCTGCCGCTTATCCGGATCGGACAGGACCGCATAAGCCTCAGAAAGCTCCTTGAACATCTCCTCCGCCCCGGGATCGTCTGACCGGTCGGGGTGGTGTTTCATGGCGAGCTTGCGGTAGGCGGTCTTGATATCCTTCTCGCTGGCATCCTTGGATACCCCAAGCACATCGTAGTAGTCCTTCTTATCCGGCATGGTACAGTCAGTTCCTTCTTCTGGTTTCCCTGTCTTCCAGCACCCTTTTCTTCCTTATAGTTTATTCTCCAATTTACTTCTTATCGTTTACTACCTCGTAATCTGCGTCCACCGTCTGATCCTGCCCTGTGGAATCCTGACCCGCCTCCGGGCCTGAGCCCTGGCCTGCCTGTCCCTGCTGGGCCTGCTGATCCTGCGCCGCCTTCTGGTACATGGCGGCAGACAGCTCGTAGATTGCGTTCTGCAAGCTCTCCGTCTTGGCCTTGATCTCGGAGATCTCTCCGCCGGTCTGGGCGTTCTTCAGGTCGCTGATGGCCTTCTCGATCTTCTCCTTCTGCTCGCTTGTGGCTATGTCGCCTGCCTCTTTGAGCATCTTCTCCGAGGCATAGATCAGAGATTCAGCAGCATTCTTGACCTCAATCTCCTCTTTTCTCTTCAGGTCGTCGGCGGCAAACCTCTCAGCATCCTTGATCTTGGCGTCGATATCCTCCTGGCTCAGCTTATGGGGAGCGGTGATGGTGATCCTCTGCTCTTTCTTGGTGGCAAGATCCTTGGCTGAGACATGAATGATGCCATTGGCATCGATATCGAATGTGACCTCGATCTGAGGTATGCCTCTTGGCGCAGGAGGGATGCCGACCAGGGTGAACCTTCCCAATGAGACATTATCCTGGGCCATGGGCCTCTCTCCCTGAAGGACATTGACCTCAACGCTGGTCTGGTTATCGGCAGCGGTGGTGAATATCTGGCTCTTTCTGGTGGGAATGGTAGTGTTCCTCTCGATCAGCTTGGTTGTGACGCTTCCCAGGGTCTCTATACCCAAAGAGAGAGGCGTTACATCTAATAGCAGTAGATCCTTGACCTCTCCACCCAGGACGCCCGCCTGAATCGCTGCCCCCATAGCCACGCATTCCATGGGATCCACTCCTCGTTCGATATCCTTTCCAAGGAAGTTCTTAACGAACTCCTGGACCATTGGCATCCTGGTCGGTCCGCCCACCAGGATGATCTTGCCGATATCGGACTTCTCCAGCTTGGAGTCTTTAAGAGCCTGGATCATGGGACCACGGCAGCGCTCCAGCACATCTGCTACCAGCTCCTCCAGTTTGGAGCGGGCTATGGTCATGCTCAGATGCTTGGGGCCGCTGGCATCGGCGGTGATATAGGGCAGATTGAGGTTGGTCTGCAGGACGCTGGATAGCTCTATCTTCGCTACCTCCACTGCTTCCCTCAGACGCTGCATGGCCATGGAGTCGCCACGCAGATCGACTCCAGATTCCTGCTTGAACCTGTCCAGCACATAGTTGGTCAGCCGGTCATCCATATCCCGACCACCCAACTGGGTGTCGCCCGATGTGGACAGGACCTCGAAAACTCCTTCGCCGATCTCCATTATGGTGACATCCAGCGTGCCTCCGCCCAGATCGAAGACCATGATCTTATGCTCGCCCACCTTATCCAGGCCGAAGGCGAGGGCGGCTGCAGTAGGCTCATTTATTATGCGAACGACCTCCAGGCCAGCGATGGTTCCAGCATCCTTCGTCGCCTGCCTCTGGTTGTCATTGAAGTAGGCGGGAACGGTGATCACCGCTTTATCCACGCTGTCAGCCAAATAGGTCTCGGCGTCGGTCTTGATCTTTCGCAAGACCTGGGCGGAGATATCCTCAGGGGTGTACTCCTTGTCGAAAACCCTGACCTTGTAGTCCGTGCCCATCTTCCTTTTTATTCCCTGGACGGTTCCATCTGGATTGGTTACAGCCTGCCTCTTTGCCGGCTCGCCGACCAGAACCTGACCATCTTTGGTGAAGGCGACATAGGATGGAAAAGCCTTGCCACCGATGCTTGTCCCTTCTGCGCTGGGAATTATTGTGGGCCGGCCGCCGATCAGAACTGCTGCTGCCGAGTTGCTGGTTCCAAGATCAATACCAATAATTTTTGACAAGATTTCATCTCCTGAACTTAGTAAATGCTACTACTCTGTAAATATTTAAACCTATCATCATATCTTTCCAATTGTATCTCAACCCGCCCTATTTACAGCCTTCTGCCTTCAGGGGCTTATTCACAGCGACCTTGGAGAAGCGAATGACCCGAGAGTTGAAGAGATAGCCTTTCTGTATCTCTTCGGCCACTATGTCCTCTTCCAGATCATCCTTCTTCACCTGAAACAATGCTTCATGCCGGTAGGGATCGAACTTCTTGCCAACCGCTTCAATGGGAACGAGACCTTCCGTAAAGAGCACTCCCAGAAGCTGCATATGGAGCACCTTTTGGCCCTCGTCATGCTTTGCCGCCTGCTCGAGGCTGTCGAGCACGGGGAGAAGCTTTTGGACGAGCTTTTCTGATGCATATTTAACTGTATCCTCCTTCTCCCGAACAGATCGCTTCATCAGATTGTCGAGATCTGCACGGCAGCGCATCAATTGATCGAGGCGCTCCTCAGACAGGATCTGCATCTCCACCAGCTTCCCTTCCAGCTCATCTATTCTGGCAGTTAAGGAGCTTTCATCCTCCTCTTCATCCTGAGCGCTCACTGCTGTATCGTCATCCATTTGCTCCACCCAAAGTATCATTGTTCATTTGATCAAAAGGGAGGATAGGCAAAAGCCGCCTGGTTCCCTCAATAGTGAGGCATTGGCATCTGGGGCATGGTGTAGTCATGCGGGCTCTGACCGGGTTTGGGCGTCATCTCCTCCCTTTTGGCGGCTATGACGTCATCCACCCGAAGGACCATGGTAGCGGCTTCCGCTGCAGACTTAATGGCCTGGGTCTTCACCTTTAAAGGCTCCACCACGCCCTGGGCCATCATATCCGCTGGCTTGCCGGATGCGATGTCCAATCCATAGATCTTGCCCTCACCTTGATTGGCTCTCAGAGCGGCAAGAGAATCCACAGGATCGAATCCTGAGTTCTCGGCCAGGGTAAATGGAATGGCCTCCACGGCATCGGCAAAGGCTCTGATGGCCAGCTGCTCCCTCCCTTCCAGAGTGGAAGCGTACTGCCTCAGATTCTCAGCCACCAGGATCTCCGGGGCTCCTCCACCAGGGACGATCTTTCCGGACCGAATGACATCCATGACCACATTGAGCGAATCGTCCAGAGCCCTTTCCATCTCTTCTAAGAGCTGATCCGAGACCCCATGAAGGATGATTGATATCGCTCTAGCCTTCTCGCAGCCTTCAACGAAGATCATCTGCTTTTCCTTGCCCACCCGTCTCTCCTCTACCAGGGCTGCAGATCCCAAATCCTCTGGACGCAGCTGCATTACATCTCCCACCAGCTTCGCCCCTGTTGCCAGGGCCAGCATCTTCAAATCCTCTCTCTTTACCCGACGGGCAGCCAGGATTCCGCGATTAGCCAGATAGCCCTGGGCGAATACTCCAATTCCCTTCTCACAGAAGACCACATTGGCTCCAGTAGCTATAATGGCGTCGACTTGCTCCTTGATGATCTTCTCCTCGCCCTCCTTGAAAGAGGATAGATTCTTGGCCTCAGTTATGGTAATCTTGGCATCAGTTCCCAGCTTTTTCAGCTCTAAGGTGCCCTCAAGAAGCATAATCCTGGCATTTTTGATTGACTTCGGCATCTGAGGAGAGGTTCTCTCCTTTTCCAGCACAATGCCGTAGTTTATGGATGATTCCTCAATTCTGCCTCCAGGAATATGGACCATTTTGATATTCTCTTCAATGTCCTTGCCCTCAAATCCCACCACGGCCCGCGCGGCGTCCACGGATATCTGAGAGAGCCTATCTAGGGCCATCTCAGTGCCTTTTCCCCTGATAGAGGTCCGGGCGATCTTCAGAAGCATCTCCTGGTCTCCGGAGACATCTATTGCCATCTTCTTCAAGACTTCCTGCGCCTTGGCGGCCGCCTGCTTGTATCCCTGCACAATAACCGTGGGGTGGACATCCTGCTCCAAGAGTGCTTCCGCCTTCTCCAGCAGCTTTCCGGCAATTATCACTGCGGTGGTGGTTCCGTCCCCAATCTCATCATCCTGGGCTTTTGCCACCTCTACGATCATCTTGGCCACAGGATTTTCTATATCCATCTCTCTGAGGATTGTAGCTCCGTCATTGGTTATAGTAGCATCACCGCTGCCATCGATGAGCATCTTATCCATGCCCTTAGGCCCAAGAGTAGTCCGCACAGCCTCTGCGACTGCCTTTGCTGCTAGAATATTCCTGTGCTGAGCATTCTTTCCGCTCTCACGCTCGCTTCCTTCCTTCATTATGATTACTGGTACTCCGCTCAAACCTGCCAAACCTTAGTCCTCCCCGACTTTTTCTTAGTACGAGTTTAAAGTTCTATATAAAGAATTCGCGTGATTGATATCTTCATTGTTATTTAGCTCAGTTAACATATAGTCTATATAGGAAGAACTATATAGCGAGTCCGCAATCAAGGATGCACATATGCAGATAACGCTAAAAGGGATATGCTTTGACCTCTAAGATAGTCTCGGAAAACCTGAACCTCTGGTATGGGGAGAAGCAGGCTCTCAAGGACATCTCCCTGAAGATACCGGAAAAGCAGATAACTGCTCTCATCGGCCCATCAGGCTGCGGAAAGTCGACATTTATTCGCTGCCTGAACCGGATGAACGATCTCGTGACTAGCGTTCGAATCGAAGGCAAGGTCTTTTATGATGATATGGACATCTATGGAAAAGATACAGACGTGGTAGAGCTGCGCAAGAGAATAGGTATGGTATTCCAAAAGCCTAATCCATTTCCCATGTCCATTTATGACAACATCGCCTACGGCCCACGGATTCATGGACAAAAAAATGTTAGCAAGATAGTGGAGCGCAGCCTGAAGGAGTCCGCCCTCTGGGAGGAGGTCAGCGAGAGGCTGGACCAGCCTGCTCTGGGCCTATCAGGTGGCCAACAGCAGAGGTTATGCATCGCCAGGACCCTGGCCATGCGGCCTGATGTTATCTTGTTCGATGAACCCTGCAGTGCATTAGATCCGATCTCAACCGGCAAGATCGAGAGCCTCATGGAGAGCCTCAAGGAAGAGTACACCCAGATAATAGTCACTCACAACATGCAGCAAGCTGCCAGGATCTCTGACATCACTGCTTTCTTCCTTCTCGGCGAGCTGATCGAGGTAGGAGAGACAAAGCATGTCTTTGAAATGCCCGAGATGAAGAGCACCGAGGATTATATCACCGGACGGTTTGGATGAGTCCTGGTGGGGAAGGAGCGAATGATCCCTTATAGACAGCGGTATCGCAAAGATCTTTCAGATCTAAAAAGCTTGACAAAGGATCTCGCCGATCATGTGGGCGAGGCCATAGAAAAATCCGTTATCGCCCTGTCCGATTCAAATGTTGACCTGGCACGAGAGATCATAAAGAATGATCAGGAAGTGGACGACCTGAGCATCAAGATCGAGAACCTATGCATGGAGCTCCTGGTGCTTCAGCAGCCCATGGCCAGGGATCTGAGGAGGATCATAGGAATCCTGAAGATAGGCATAGATTTGGAGAGAATAGGAGATCTGGCTGTGGACATAGCTCGAGTTGCCGCCCAGTCCCATAACGAGATAACCAAGCTGGAGTTCATACCGCGCATGGCGGAGATCAGCAGAAAGATGCTCAGGGAATCGATGGAGGCCCTGATGAACGACGACGCCGATACGGCCCGGCAGATCACCAAGTGGGATTATGAGATCGATGGGCTGTATGTCAAGGCAAGGGATAAGCTTCTGAAAATCATAATCGATCGGCCTGAAGTGATAAAGGAAGGGACCTCGCTGCTCATGGTGAACAGGCATCTGGAGAGGACGGGAGACCACATCTGCAACATCTGTGAGACAATCGTCTACATAGTGGAAGCAAAAAGGGAACACCTGAATTAGGAGGTTCATGGACACCAGAAAGGTGCAGAGGACCGGCAAGTCCACATTCATCGTATCCCTCCCCAAAATCTGGGCCACGAAGAACGGGATTGCCGCTGGCTCAATAGTCTACATCAATCAGGGGGATAACGGGGCTTTAACCCTATCCACCGATCGCTCGGAGAGGGATCTGCGAGTGAAGCTGGATATAGGGGAGAAGACGGGAGATGATCTGATCAGGGACATCATCGGATGCTATGTTGGCGGCTACAGGATCATTGAGGTCACAAGCCCTCATATGTCATCTGCCCAGAAGAAGGATCTGCATCAGATCGTAAACAAGCTCATCGGGCCTGAGATTTTAGAGGAGACCATCAATAAGGTGGTAATTCAGGACCTTTTGAGCTCAGAGGAGCTTCAGTCCGAGAAGGCCTTAAGGAGGATCCGGACGGTGGTCAAATCCATGATTCATGATTCTTTTACCAGCCTCTTGAACAACAACCAGGATGAACTGGCAATGGACGTGATTCAGAGGGATGATGATGTGGACCGGCTCAACCTCCTCATCTCCCGCCAGTTCACCGAGATACTCCGGACCGGTTCGGTTAAGCAGGAGACACAAAACCCCATCCATGCGTTCAACTACATGCAGGCGGCTTCAAACCTGGAACGCATTGCCGATCACGCCCATAGGATTGCCCAGATCGCCAGAGAGTATAATTGCACTCTGGCTGATGACCTGAAAGAGGAGCTGATGGATATGGAGGTTCAGCTGTGCGGATTTATCGACGACGCCATATCTTATCTACTGCAGACCAACTCAGACAAGGCCAATGAGATGATAGATCTGATCCGAGAGATCCAAAAGAGCGCCGCGAGGATAACAGTAACCTCGGACAGCCTGGGAAAGTCGGAGATGCTGGAGCGTCTTGTCCTGGCTGCCAGCCTGGAGAGGATGTTCGACTATATCATGAACATCGGTGAGCTGACCATCAACCTCAGTCACTCTACGAAGCAGGCGGAGAAGGGTTGATTGCGGAACAGATCGCTCTGCTTCGTTTTCATTTCGTCATTTCCGCTGCATCATTCCTCTCCAGGGCCAGCATCCTCTCTTTGACCTCCAGACCCCAGGCAAAGCCCCCCAAGCCTTTCCGGGCAACGACACGATGGCAGGGAACGAGTATGGCGAATGGATTTGTGGCCATGGCACTTCCCACAGCTCTTGCGCCTTTCGGGCATTGGGCAAGAAAGGCAACCTCCCCATAGGTCAGAGTCTTTCCCCGCCCTATCCCCCGCACCACTGAGTATACCCTCTTTTGAAAATCAGTGCTTCTGGAAATATCCAGATCCGGAGAGGGACAGGGCGCACCCTTCTCCAAATGAGCGGCAATTCTCTCCGCAAGGTGAGAGGGCTCGTCCGGGCTCCCTTGGGAGAGATAGATTCGTTTGACCTTCTGCCCCGAGCATTCCACAATGATGTAGAGGTCAAGGGCAGTGACAAAAGCGCCTTTAGTCATCCCTTGATGATCTCCCTGTAGGTCTTAAACCGGCCGAGCTCCACCCGCTCCACCTCCCTGCTGGTGGTGTCGAAGATGGCGACGGTAGAGTAGCCAGTGAGGTGGCCCCAGATCTCTCCCGGATTGACCAGCAGGGTCCTGCCATGGCTGGATACCTCAAAGATGTGGTTATGCCCACGGACGAGGACGTCATAGAGCTGGGATGCCAGGACTGCCCTCACCAGAGGCTCTTCTGTGCCATGCATAAGGGCGATCTTCAAGCCATCCACTTCAACCTCTCCGAAGTCTCCCAGATACTCACCGCCCACCCGGGCAAACTCCTTGGCCAGGCCCACCCGGTCCCCATCGTTGTTGCCATACACCAGCTTTATGGGGATATTCAGGCCCTCGAAGGTATAGCAGTTGCCTGAGCCGATCATATCTCCGGCGAAGAGGATCATAAAGACACCTCTGGAGGAGAAGACCCTCAGGGCATCCTTGACGCCCTGAAATCGGTCATGGGCATCGGACATAATACCAATCAACATAAGATCCCTTTATGCCACAATTGGAGCATTCTTATCAGTTGCGCTCATGCTCGCAGTCGCATCTGGGCCAGCCCGAAAGATCTAAGTACAAGAACTAACCTGGTAGCGAGAGGCCCGCCTTAACTCAGCCTGGTAGAGTGCGCGGCTGTAGTATGTCTCGCACCGTAGAGGTGCTACGCGCAGTCACCGCGATGTCCCCGGTTCGAATCTGGGAGGCGGGATCTGTTGTGTCCGGATGGTGTAGTGGCCCATCATGAAGGCCTGTCGAGCCTTCGACCCGGGTTCGAATCCCGGTCCGGGCGTTTTATTTCCTGTAAGAATTAGCCTAAGAAAACGATTTCATTTGGCTATTCTCTGAGATCTGAACACACTTTCCTTGATTTGCCCATTTGTATCTTATTCATACATTCTATTATGTAAAAATGGTTTGTTGATATTGTTTTCTGGCAAATCTACTTAATCTTGCACGCAGTACAAGTTATCTATGGCAGGAGTCCTTGAGCAGCTAATCAGGCAGCAAAATAGGGTAGTGCACCGTGATCTGAAGGCTATGGAGCTGGAAGCCGCCAAGGAGATTCTGGCAGAGGTCTTTAGGGTTCCGCTCTCGGAGGTTGATGAGATGATCCGATGCCGTTTCGAAGTTGAAGGCGTGGACCCTAAAGAAAAAGGGCTATGGCCTCAGGAGTTCTGCCTGGAAGGGTAGGATAATTTCAGGCTCTTCGCTGAATAATGTGGGTGAGTTCAGGCAGAGAATATGGCCTTTTGTTCCTCTGCGCCTCTGTGGTTGATTCAGTGCATAGCGGTTCACCACAGAAGGCACGGAGACATAGAGTTTTTCCGATTCAAGTCCACCCATGCCAAATAGCAGGGAGCCCAATTTCAAGCTTCTATCCTGCCTTCCCTTCACAACCACGGACAAACACCTGCTGAGATCTTTTTCTAAAGAACGAAAGACTGATATCTATCTTATAATCATTAGGATCTGAAGAATAATTTGCTGCCAGGTCTATGGAAAAAAAACAGAATCAACTTACATAGACTCCTTGCTGCAATGTCTAAATTGCAATGTCTAAATAGAAGGGTGTATCACTAATGAAAAGAGGAATAGCTGCTCTAGGCATAATCATGCTGCTGGTCCTGGCAGCAAGCGTCGCTGGCGGGTATCCTGCGCCAGGTTTCCGCCAGGTATCTGTTAAAAAACCAGATCCGCAGCTCTTTGCGCCCACCATCAGCATCAGTCAAATAAAAATAGCTCCTGCGGCTCCGGGCAATAGCGAGCCGGTGACTGTTGGGGTGAAGGTAAAATCCGTAGCGAATCAGGAAGACATCTGCGGACTGAATGAGACTAATTTTAAACTGGAGACCATCACGGTGCCGCCCGGCGGGGCTGCCGTAATTATTGAAAACGTCTTTGCCACGTCTTCGACGGCGGTAAATCAGCCTATTGACTGCAATTTCTGGCTGAACCTGGCCCCCACTTGGTTTCAGGGACAGCAATATACCTGGCTGACAGGAACATATACCGTCAAGCTGTGGTATGTTAAAGATGGAAAACAAATCTCCAGCGAGATATTCAGCTTCAGAGTCTGATCCGCGTCATCTACACTGAGCTGTAGCCTCATTTGGAGCTAGAAGTTGATATCCTCGGGTGCTGCAAATAGGAGGAGGGACCAAAGACTCAAACCTCTGGATCCCTCCTGTCCATTCCCAGCCATGCAGGATGGTTCTCATTCACCATGAAGGCTTCAGTGGTAGAACGATCTCCAGGCGCTCCATCCTCCGGATCGATCATGGGTGGTATAGTATATGTTACCCTTGTTATCGGTGGCAAATACGACCGGCACTATGTCTCCGCCGGTCTCCTCCTGCCACCGGCTGGCCGTCAGAGAGACGATGCCCTCCGGTTGAGGCTGAAGGGATTTGGCTGAGGGAGCATAAAGGTTGGTGGCCCATGGTTGCCAGTCTCCCCAGCCTTGCGAGGAATCCTTTGAGACCATCGCTCTGACCCAAAGTGCTCCTTTCTCATCCACTGCAAAGATCCAGGTTTGCTCGTCTTCCGTCCAGGCCGCATCGATATCGATAATGGCTGATTTTGAAGGGTTCTCGAAATTGCCTGGCGCCGTCCATGAGGAGGAGGGCTTTGCCTCCATCTGCCAGAGCGTGGCCAGCCCGCCGGCCGAGTCGATCAGGAAGGCCTGCTCGGTTCCGTCCGCCCTGCGCAGTGCAGTCACCTTACGAATGGATCCAGATGCGGTGAGCTTCTCCCAGCCCTTCCAGGCGGAGTCGGGCTCTTTGTTAATCCGGCCGCGAGTGTAGAGATTGCCGTCATCCCCCACCACAAAGATCTGGTTGTTGCCCTCAGAGTCGTAGGCGGCATCCACATCGAGGGCCTCCGTCACTCCAGCGGGAAGATCGATGGTTGTCCATCCATTCCAGCTGTCGCTGCTCTTGGACACTGCCCGAGTATAGAGCTTGCCCGCTTCGCTTGTGACTACCACTTGCGGCTTGGCATTGGTCTGGATGAAAGCTGCAATCTGTCTGGGGCTGGTGATCGATCCCAAGGAACTGAATGCAGAGAAACCGTCAGCAACGCTATTGCCATTTCGGCTTCTGGTAACCACAAGATCATTGTCGGAATCAATGACAAAAACTTCAGTTCGAGCGCTTCCGTCAACATGGCGGGCTATGGCCACGTTCTTGGCAAACCTGGGTGCATATTGGAATCTCTTGGCGCTTGGTCCCGCATTCAAATGATCGAGAGCTGGACCCTGATCGCCGCATGCTTCACAGGTGAACGCCGGATTCCAGGCGGCGGTGTAGACATTCGAATCGACGCTCGCCGCAAAGACGTCTAGCCAGTCGCTGCTTCTTGATATGGCTCCCAGGCAGGAGCCAGGCTTAAAAGAAGCATCCAGGACGTTTTGCCAGCCCTTCCAGCCGCATGGAAATTTGGGCTCCCATCCGTTTGCTTGAACCTTGCCATCAGGACCGACCACAAAGATATCAAGCTTGTCAGTGCCCCTGGATACGGCTGCGATGTAAGACTCCGGATCCGCGGCTAGATCGCCGATTCTCGACCATCCATGCCAGCCGTCTGTGAATCCGGGCTCCCAGGCTGCGGTGTAGATGCCCCCGTCCGAGCCGGTAACAAAAACATCGAGCTTATCGGCACCCCTGGATACAACGCTCACCGGTGAGCCGGGATCGACTGCATTGTTGCCTATCCTCCACCAGCCGTGCCAGCCGTCCTCAAATCCGGGCTCCCAGGCTGCGGTGTAGATGCCCCCATCCGAGCCGGTAACAAAAACATCGAGCTTATCGGCACTCCTGGATACAACGCTCACCGGTGAGCCGGGATCGACTGCATTGTTGCCTATCCTCCACCAGCCGTGCCAGCCGTCCTCAAATCCGGGCTCCCAGGCTGCGGTGTAGATGCCCCCGTCCGAGCCGGTAACAAAAACATCGAGCTTATTGGCACTCCTGGATACAACGCTCACCGGTGAGCCGGGATCGACTGCAATATCGCCTATCCTCCACCAGCCGTGCCAGCCGTCCTCAAAAGCGGGATTCCAGGAGGCAGTATAGATCCCACCGTCATTGCCGACGACAAATATATCCAGCCAATCCGCACCTCTGGATGTGACAGACACTGAAGATCCCGGTTTTGCCTCCAGATCGGAAATCCGCCACCAGCCCTTCCAGGTAGAGTCCGTCTGCGGTCCCCAGGCAGCCGTATAGATTCCGCCGTCCTTTCCGACGACAAAGACATCTAGATTATTGGCGCCTCTTGAGGCAACAGATACTGGCGATCCGGGCTCGACCTGGAGATCGGCTATGCTCCACCAGCCATGCCATTGCACGGGATTCCCTGGACCGTGGATCACCCCGGCCAGGAAGTGGTTATTTCCTATTTTGTAAAGCACTGGGGAGCCTGAGTTGCCGCCCACCGTGGCACAATCAAAGAATAGCTGGTCCTGGTCAATCTTGTAAACCTTACATTCAGGGTCCACGAGCGCAGGCTGCCACCAGACATTGCATCCCATCTTGCTCGAGCCTCCGGGCGGAGCTTGTCCCATACCGAAGAAGGATAGATCGCGACCGTACCCGGATGAATTTACGTTTGCAGGAACAGTCAAGATGCAAGCTATCGGCAGAGCCGGAAAGTCTGTCACATCTTTTGCCAGATGCCCTATCCCCCAATCCGATGCCTGAAATTCGCCTCCTGTCTCTACGCGGGTTCCTACGACTGCGCGGTCTATGGCAAATGACTGCGTATTGGTTCTATTGGGATTAAAGTTGGGGTAGAAGAAGAGATTGTTTTGCCAAGAGCCAGTATCATCGTAGCAGAAACAGTGTGCAGCAGCCACTATATGCCTGGAATCTATCAGAGTCGCCGTGCAGCCGTTATCCATGTAGCCGACAGCTCCCCACGGAAGCGAGTTGCTCATGGGCATAAGAAAGCGATCGTCGGGGCAGAATACCACGGCGCTTCCGGGCGTCAAATCATAAATTAGGAATAATAATATAAATAGTAAACTAATTTTATTCAATTTCTGACCGTTGCCTCTGTCTGTGATATGATGATTATGCCTGATAAAGAGAGATTTTCTCTCCCCACCGGAGTTTTCGGATTTGACTGCAAATGGAATAGTATACCCCTCCCGAATACCAAATTGGCTGCCTGTCGATCTGTTACACATTTGATCATTACTATATTGGGGTGGGCTCATTCACATTCAAAGATAAATACTTTTACCCAATAAGAAAACAAAATCCTTTTATCTTCCCCATGACTTCCCTACCGGCATGTTCAAGATCGGCTTTGTGAAGCTGGGAAACATAGCCACATCTACGGCTATCGATCTATCCCTGGATGAGATCGCAGAGAGAACGGATATAGAGTTCAAGATCATCAGCTTCGGGCCCAAGATGACTGAGAAGGAAGGGAAGGGTGCAGAAGAGCTGAAGGCCTGGCAGCCTCAACTGGTGGTTATCAGCAGCCCCAATGCTGCTACCGCAGGCCCCACCGCCGCCCGGGAGGCGTACCGTGGCATTCCAACTATCATCATCTCCGACGGTCCGAGCAAAAAGGAGGCAAGAGAGGCTCTATCAGCCGAAGGCTACGGCTACATCATTCTTCCCATGGATCCCCTCATCGGAGCGAAGAGGGAGTTCCTTGATCCAGCGGAGATGGCACTCTTCAACTCCGATGCCCTGCGCGTCCTGGCCGCCTGCGGAGCCATCCGTCTGGTGGAGGAGGAACTGGACAGGACCATAGCCAGCATCATCTCCGGACAGGCCAAGCTGCCCACAATTCTTGCCACCCCGGAGAAGTGCGCCGAGAGAATGCACTTCTCTAATCCCTATGCCCAGGCCAAAGCGATGGGCGCCCTTTATATGGCTCAGACTGTTGCCAGCATAGATGCCGCAGCCTGCTTCCGCTTAAAGGAGCTGAAGCCGATCGCCCTCACCGCTGCAGCAGGGCACGAGGTCATGCGGGCTGCTGCCCGTCTGGCTGATGAGGCCAGAGAGTTGGAAAAGTCGAATGATACCGTTTCTCGCCAACCCCATGCCAGAACGGGAGAGCTCATGCAAAAGCTGAGCCTATTGGATAAGCCGGAGAAGATCTAGGCAAATACTTTCGCCCCGCGCGGGTTGAGGATAAATAGCCATATGAGAAAGCTTCATTTCAGTAAAGGAAGAAACGCAGCCCTGCCCCTACACGCTTCTGGGATGGAAGGCTGCCTTCCCCTTGATTTGCTCACCTGTCTTCTCTATGGAAAGAGATAAAGCATCCTACTGCCTGTTCCCAGATAATGGCTCTGCTGCAGATCAAAGGGGTATACAAGCACTTTTTCGCAGATGGCAAGGAGATGGAGGCTCTGCATGACATCAACCTGACCATCGAAGAGAATCAATTCGTCTGCTTCATAGGACCGTCGGGATGCGGAAAGACAACGCTGCTTCGCATAGTGGCCGGCCTGGAGGCGCCCACCTCTGGCGCCGCCACAATAGATGGAGAGCCCATAGTAGGCCCTTCGCCTGAGAGGGGCATGGTCTTCCAGGAGTACTCCCTCTTTCCCTGGCGGACAATCCTGGATAACACCGTATTCGGCCTGGAGCTCAAGGGCATCGATAAGGCCAAGAGAGAGGAGAGGGGAAGACAGTATCTGAAGATGGTCGGCCTGGAGGGATTTGAGAAGCGCTATCCTCATGAGCTTTCCGGGGGAATGAAGCAGAGGGTGGCCATCGCCAGAGCTCTGGTCAACGACCCCAAGGCCCTGCTCATGGATGAGCCTTTTGGAGCCCTGGACGCTCAGACCCGAAATACCATGCAGTCTGAGCTGCTCAGAATTTGGGAGGAGGAGAAGAAGACGGTACTATTCGTCACTCACAGCGTTGACGAGGCCATATATCTGGCGGATGCAATAGTGATCATGTCTGCCCGGCCGGGAAGGATAAAGGATATAATTCAGATCCCCCTCCCCAGGCCCAGGACTAGGACCAGCACTGAGGTCAACCAGATAAGGGATCGCATCCTCTGCGACCTGCGCACTGAGATTGCCAGCTGCTGAGATATGGTTTTATATCGCCAAAGAGCACTAATTCTAACCTCATTTCTAAGCGGGTGAGTCGGTTGACTGGATCGAGATGGATGGAGCTGCCGCGGATAGTGGCCGTGGGAAACGAGGCGATATTGGAGCTGCCCCAGATCTGCTCTTATCTGCATCTGGAGGGGCCCGGACTCATCGTCACCGGGCCTCATACCGATGATGTGGTGGGAAAGACCATCTTAGAGCTGCTGAACTCAGGAGGTTTCGAGCCCCAAACCCTCATCTGCACGGCATCAAAGCTTGAGGAGGTGGATCGCGCAGAGGCCAGGGCAAGGGAGATTGAGGCCGGCTTTCTCATCGGCGCTGGTGGGGGCAGATCCATCGATATAGCCAAGATCGCCTCCATGAGAACGAATATTCCCTTCCTCTCCCTGCCCACCGCCGCTTCGCACGATGGCATCTGCTCCTCCCAGGCCTCATTGACGGTTAACGGAGAGGCGGTGTCCCTGCCCGCCCAATCACCCCTCGCCATCGTCGCTGACACCGGGATAATAGCTCGGGCTCCGGCCAGGCTTCTGGCCGCCGGCTGCGGAGACATAATCTCCAACTACACCGCCATCCTGGACTGGCAGCTTGCTCACCGACTGAGAAGCGAGGAGTTCAGCGAGTATGCCTCCGCCCTCTCCGGCATGACCGCTAAAATGATCGTCGAGCGTGCTTCTGATATCCGGCCAGGGCTGGAGGAATCGGCCAAGATCGTGGTAAAGGCTCTGATCTCCAGCGGGGTGGCGATGAGCATTGCCGGATCCTCCCGGCCGGCAAGCGGCTCGGAGCATAAGTTCGCCCATTCGATCAACCGCATAGCACCGAGAAGGGGCCTGCATGGTGAGCTCTGCGGCCTGGGAACCATAATGATGATGTATTTGCACGGCAAAGACTGGAAGATGATAAGAGAGGCACTGGCCCAGGTGGGAGCTCCCACCTCAGCCGACCAGATCGGGCTGGATGCAGAAACCGTGGTAGAGGCCCTGGTCAATGCCCATAGGATCAGGCCGGAGCGCTATACCATCCTGGACTCAGGACTGAACCGGGATGCAGCCGCCAGAGCGGCCGAGGCAACGGGAGTGATTTAGTATGGTAAACCGACCTCAATGAAATATATAATAATTGGATAATAATGATTAATAAAAGGAGAATGAAATATGTCCGAAGCATCTACCCAAATCACATTGATTGGAACAAAGCTTGCCAGCATTGGCATGGAGTTCACCTTCATGGGCCCCACTCCCGAATGCGAATCCTGCAAGCTGAGGAATACCTGCATCAATCTGGAGCCGAGGAGGCGCTACCGGGTGCTGGGAACGCGCGGAGAGCTGGTGCATGAGTGCCCCATTCATGAGGCAGGAGTCAGGGCAGTGGAGGTAGCAGAAAGCCCAATAATTGCGGCCTTCGATGCCAGAAAGGCATTCCCCGGATCCAAGATCGTATTTGAGGCCATGAAATGCGATGACTATAATTGCAGCATGTACGATATATGCCATCCCATCGGGCTGAAGGATGGAGAAAAGTGCACCATTGTAGAGGTGGTGGGTGAGGCGCCGGAGGACTGCCCCCGGGGGAATATCTTGAAGCTGGTGGAGTTTCGCCGATAGATGAAGCTGATAACTTACAGCAAAAATATTTTTTTGCCCGTCACCAACCTCTGCCGCAACCGCTGCCAATACTGCTCTTTTCGAAGAAACCTGGATGAGGCCCATCTGATCAGCCGGTCTGCTGCCCAGCAACTTTTGGAAGAGGGGCGAGATCATGGCTGCTCCGAGGCCCTATTCACCCTGGGAGAGAGGCCGGAGGAGGTGGAAGGCTTTCATCTGATGCTGGCAGGAGAGGGCAGAGAGGACCTTTTGGGCTACCTGGTAGAGCTTTGCGAGCTGGCGATAGAGCATGATCTTCTGCCTCATACCAACGCCGGGCTCCTCTCAGAAGAGGACCTGGCCACCTTGCAGCCCTATAATGCCTCCATGGGGCTGATGCTGGAGAGCTGTGCCAAACTCGACGCTCATGAGCAATCTCCCGGCAAGAATCCGGAGCTGCGCCTTAAGCATATTGCCAGGGCGGGCAGGCTGCATATCCCCTTTACCACCGGCATTTTAGTGGGCATAGGAGAGAGCTGGCAGGACAGAATCCAATCCATTCAGGCCATATCCCGACTTCATGATGAGCATGGCCATATTCAAGAGGTCATTGTGCAGCCCTTCGACCCCAAGCCGGGAACTGCCATGTCAACCCATCCCCGGCCCGAGCGGGAGGATCTGGTCCGGACGGTAAGACTTGCCCGCGAGCTACTCCCTCGAGAGGTAGCGGTCCAGGTCCCGCCCAACCTGGCTGACCCTCTGCCCCTGATAGAGGCAGGAGCGGACGATCTGGGGGGGATCAGTCCCATAACCCGAGATGAGATAAATCCAAATAGCTCCTGGCCGAGGGAAGAGGAGCTGAAAAGGAGCCTTTTCGCCTATGAGCTGAAGGAAAGGCTGCCCGTATACCCAAGGTTCATAAGGAGAGGGTGGCATGGCTCAAAGACCCGAAGGCTGACTGCTGCCCTGGCCAGCGAGGACGGTCTGCGGCGAAAAAGTATATCTTCCAGGGAATGGTGGTGAGTTTTGTGAATAAGAAATATCTTGAGATAGGGCTGAGCACAGGTCTGGTGCTCTTGATGATCATCCTCATTTTGGGGGCGCAGATGACCCTCCCCACAGAGGAGAGAGGATCAAGCTTTGCCATAATAATCCTGCTCTTCATCGTGGCCATGGGCATCGTGGGATTGAAGCTGGATGATATGTAGCTGCGTTAAATATAAATATAATAATACACATTTTCCTTTGAGGGATTCTTAAATGGCAGGATTTCTGGAAAAGCTCAAGCTCATTGGAAAGTCCAGCGAGCAGGATTACATAGAGGTGGATTTAAGCCAGTTCGAAGAGCCCAGGGGCTCGAATGAGATCATCCTGCGGGTGGCGGAGATGGGACGGATTGAGGTTCTGCCTGAGGTTAAGCAGGAGATCTACAACGGCAATATAGTCCTTGCGGACATCGCCGGCCTGAAGAGGGATAAAGCCGCCCTGGACAGAGCGATCGGTGAGCTGAAGAAGGCAGTCGAGGATGTATCCGGAGATATTGCTGGCATCGGCGACGACCTGATAGTTCTGGTTCCAAAGGGCATAAAGATTGACCGAGAAAAAGTGGTCGGAGGAAAGGATTGAATCTCACGACCAATGCCAACTGCCCTGTATGCTCTGCCCAGATGCAGTTCTCTTGGGAGACGCAGGATATACCATATTTCGGCGAGGCCATGCTTATCGCCGGGGTCTGCGAATGCGGCTTTCGGCATAGCGATACCATTCTTTTGACCCAGAAGGAGCCGGTGAGAAATACCCTGGTGGTGGAGACAATAGAAGATCTGAACGTCAGGGTCATTCGCTCATCAAGCGGAACGATTCGAGTGCCAGAGCTTGGGGTGGACGTAGAGCCGGGGTATGCCTCCGACTCATATGTCTCCAACGTGGAAGGGGTGCTGGACCGAATCGAAGAGATAGTCTGTTTTGCCACCTCCCAGGCCCGGGCGGCAGATAACCAGGATGGCGCTCGGAGAGGAGAAGAGATCCTGGAGAGCATCGCCCTCGCTCGCAAAGGAGAGTTTCCCATAACCCTGATCATCGAGGATCCACTGGGGAACAGCGCCATAGCCTCAGAAAAGGTGAAAGTATCGCCCCTGACGGATGAGGACATGGCCCGCCTCCAGACAGGCATCATGCTTTTGGAAGTCTGATATGCTGGTCTTAAGCGGAGGCACAGGAACCCCCAAGCTCCTGAGAGGCTTAAAGGAGCTCGTTTTGCCCCAAGAGCTCTCTGTTGCGGTGAACACCGCCGAAGACCTCTGGATTTCTGGAAACTATATATCGCCAGATATTGATTCCGTCCTTTATACCCTGGCGGATATGATCGATGAGAAGCGATGGTGGGGCATTAAGGGGGACCGGACATTAACCCACGACTTCCTCCTCATGATGGGAGTGGACGAGAAGCTGACCATTGGGGACAAGGACCGGGCAGTGCACATATTTCGCTCCAATCTCCTCCGCCGGGGAGTCAAGCTCAGCCTGACCACAGAAGCCATAGCCAATGCCCTGGGGGTCATGCAGAGGGTGGTCCCCATGACCGATGACATCGTATCCACGGTTATCGGCACTCCAGAGGGGATGATGCACTTTCAGGACTTTTGGGCGAGCCTCAAGGGAAGGCCGAGGGTCGAATCCGTGACCTTCACCGGATTGGAAGAGGCCCTCCCCTGCCAGGGATTCCTGGATCTCTTGGAGAGGGAGGAGACCGTCATCATCGGTCCAAGCAATCCGGTCACCAGCATCGGTCCAATCCTCGCCCTTGCCGGGGTGCGAGATCGCCTGAAGAAAAAGAAGGTAGTGGCCATAAGCCCGTTTGTAGGAAATAAGCCCGTTAGCGGCCCGGCAGCAAAGCTCATGGAGGCCCGGGGAGTTCCGGCCAGCGATGAAGGAGTGGCAGCACTTTTGGGCAAGGTAGACATCTTTGTGGTCGACGGAAAGAGCGACTACACTGGGGACTGCGTGCGCATGAAAACCCTTATGAGGACAAAAAATGAGAGTCTGGCAATGGCGAAAGGCTTGCTGGATTTGATCGGATGTTCTTAGGCGTAGACCACGGCACCACAGCTATCAGGTTTGCCAGTGAAAAGGGCTCAATCTATGAGCTCTCGCGCAGCTCGGCCGCTGATCTTTCTTACGAGCAGATATTATCCCGGATTGAAGAGAGCCTGGGACCGGAAAGGGTGGACCTGGTTGCCCTCTCCTACTCCATGGGCGACGGCCTGACCAGGATCGTCCGGCTCGAGGACGCACTTAACCGGGGGCTGATAAGTCAGGATGGTGCGGGCTTGCACCAGGGTGGTGGGACCCAGGTCTTCGAGGCCATCAGGGCCTCAGGCTGGCCGGCCATACTTCTGCCCGGAATTCATCGCGCAAGCAGAATAGATCCCAGATTTCGGGTATTCAGCCACGGCATGAGCCCGGAGAAGGTGGGCCTCGCCTATGGGGTTTTCCGGCAGGGCAGCTCCAGCTTCATCGTATGCGACGCCAGCTCCAATACCGTCAGCTTCGCCGTGCTGAGGGGCGAGATCGTGGCAGCCATAGATGCACCTATCTTCGCACCCGGCCTCTTGCAGGGTCCCCTGGACGTTCAGGCGATAAGAGATGTCGACTCCGGAAAGCTGACCGCAAACCAGGCCTTCAACTGGGGGGGGATCCTCTCCAAGATGAAAAGGATGGGGCTTGATCAATGCTCCCCGGAGGAGCGCCATCTGGCCATGGAGACCCTCGCCCTCTTCGCTGCCATGGAGATGGCTGCCCTTCTGGTCCTCTGCCGCGACCGGGGTCTTGAGTGTCCCCAGCTCTTCCTGGCCGGAAGCCCGGCAAGGGAGATCGAGCCCCGGGTATCCGCCCATCTGGATAGAAGGGTCGTCCCTCTGGAGAGATCGGCGGCTGCTCAGGGCTGCGCCAGGATAGCAGAGGATGTATTCGCCGGAAAGGAGAATATCCTGGGAATTGCCGTCGATGAGAGGGTCAGGGCAGGAAAGGAAGGTTGATCCGTCCGGCGGACAGAGCTCTAATTTATGGAGACGATTACCGAGAAAGAGATACGGGATCTAGAGGAGCGTGCTTCATACATCAAGGGCGAGAAGGCTAAAGTTCTAAAAGAGGAGGTCGAGGTTGCCATGGCCAGAGCAGAAGCTGCTGGATTGGGGTCAGAGTTGATCGACCGCCTTGATATCCTTCTGCTCAATCTCACCGAGGCATCGCGTGATGTCTGCACCAACACCAGATGCCCTCATTACGGCAAGAAGTGCAAGATGAGATGAGCATCTGAATGATAATTATAGTCCTGACAGATGCCAGGACTATGCAATAAAAGCAATCATATCTTTACCTGACTCCTGACCTGCTATCAGACCACTTGTTCAGGAGCGTAGGTAGGGCGACGACAAGCACACCAAATAGAATAATGGCGTATATCTGAGACATCATATCCATCTTTTCTCACCTCCGGAAATTGATTATTATCCCAAATAGGTTTAGGTACAGACCATGATAAACTTTTTGCTGCTAGATGTTGGGCAGCTAGAGGATCTTCCGCCCAGTGCAGCATGGATTTGGGGCTCAAACGGACTTTGGGTGAAAAGTAAAAAATGGTAAAAATGGTAAAAAGCAATTTAACCTTTTTGTTAAATGGATATTTACTATTTGGTGGCATCAATGAAAAATTCAGATCGATAGATTAATTCATAAATTGGAAAATTGTCTGTTATCTGAAAAACTTTAAATAACCGGAATGCATGCCTCGTAATTGTGAACTGGCCCGGGAGAAGATTGGTCCAGAGCACAGGAGATGAATATGACGGGCTTTACGCAGAATGAACCACCCAATGTGGGAAAGGACGTACAGGTCAAGGGATCTTTAACATCAGAGGACGGCGGATTTTACGCCATCATCATATCCGCAATCATATTCTTGATTGCCGCACTATCCGGTCATCTGGCATAGATGAGTCCATCCATCCAGATCTGACCTCCCGGCCTGGGATCGGATTGGCTGTATTCTCCAATCCGAACCCAAGGCCGAACGATCTTCTTCGTCCTTCTATGCTGCCACCCTCAAGCTCCAATTCTCAACTGAGCAGAATGGGGCGATAATAGGTCAAATCGAAGAGGATCTCTTTCTCCCTCTGCCGGGCAGAGTTCTGTAAATCCGTGCCCCGGAGGCGATCTCTCCGGAGGAATTAAGCTTCTGGATATGAGGCGAGATATCCTCGGTTCTCAGCAGGAACTGCTCTGCCACCAGTCCCTCCAGCTTCTTTCTGTCCACCATCTTCCCCTTTCCAATCCCGGGACAGGTGGGATTGTAGCTGATGTTGAGAAGGATATCACCATTGTCCAGCGTCTCCTCCTCCACCCGAAAGGGAAAGAGCCGGCAGGCAATCGGCCGCACGGAATAGATGCTGCAGCCCTCCTGGTAGAAGACGCAGGTGGTATCCTCTTTGCTTTTCAATACCGGCAGGTCGAGGATCACCCTTCTGCCCTCGTCCTCGATTTTCACATAGCATTCACTGTAATCGTAAAGAGTATCCACAAAGTCCGGGGGCCTCATGCCAGTCCTATTGCTGATGGCATGGACATCCTTCTCAGTGAGATAAATCAGGTTGGAGCTTCTCCAAAAATCCTCTATCTGCTCTGCAGGGATGAGATCATCAAACTCCAGAGGCCTTTTATGGTGGCAGCATGAGCCGCACCTCTGGCACTGGAATCGTATATTGCCAAATATGGCTTTTACCACAACCCGGGGCATAAATCCCCTCAAAAAAAAGAAAAGGAGAAGGCGACCTAGAGAGTCGTCTTCAGTGGATGCTTCTCTGCCAGAACTTCCAGTCCCAGCTCCTGGGCGGACTCTGCCTTCATGATATCCACCATTGCCGCAGCGGGGAAGATCATGGGGGCGTTCTCAATGGGCCCGTAGAGGTAGTAGTCAGCACCGACGATTCCGGCCACCAGGTTCGAGCCGATATCGACAGGAGCAAAAGCCTCCTTATGCTGCTTTTTCCACTTCTTCATCCAGTCCCAGGCAGAAGCGCCGTTGTGGAATCCTCCGCCCACCGGCAGGCCGTACATAGCCTTGACTGCGATGCAGGCACGGTAGGTTGCACCGGATCCAGCTCCCAGGGGCATGGCTGCGGTGTCGATGAGAGGCCTGGTGATGCCGCACTCTTTTGCGTAATCCATCAGGGGCTTCTGAGCGCCGCCTGCTGCCTTGTTCATCATTTCCATTTTGCCCTTGGTCCCCTTCTCAATGGCATTGAAGATGAGCACGATCGCTGAGTCCAGATCGCTCTCTTTGACTGCTGCCAGCTCCTCGGGGGTGATGGAGGCATTGATGGAGTTATGGATGGCCCTGTCAGCCACTCCGATCTCAGTGGCATGCTTGACGCCGAAAGCCCGCACCTCTGGGGCAGAGGAATCGATGAGGAAGGGATAGTCGGATATGCCCACGAACCAGTCTATCTCTTTGGCCATGGCCTCATTGCTCTCGGCCACGATCTGGTTCATGCAGCTGTTTCCAGTAACCTCGCTCATCTCTACCTGTGTATTCCAGAGCCGCTCTGCGGCTGCTACGTCAAAGACACCGTGCTCGGGGTCAGAGACTATCTTATGCCTGGCATAGAACATGGTGCCAATGCAGCATGTGGGGTACTCGCCAGGCTGGCCCCCTAACTTGAATTTACCGAAATCGAAGACTTCTTGCTTTCTATCAAATCTGAACATTCAAATCACCGCCGTCCAATTGCCTGCGTAAACGAACAGTACGTATGCTAAGACCAGGATCAATCCTGCGCAGATACCATAGGCCATGCCTAGATCTCTGCCGATGGATTTGCCGGCTCTCATGTACTTCTCTGAGGAGTAGAACTCTATCTTCTCCTCTATCTTCTCCAGCCTTGCCATCACATCCCTGAGCTGATCAGGATCGACCACGGCAACGGGTACTACCGGCTTGGTATCTTCTGGCATATGTTCTGGCATGGTTCAAATCCCTCCCATAAAGGCAAATGGCCCCAGCATCATCACAATAGCAAGGACAAAGCCTATGGCAAATCCTACGGAGACCGTGGACATAACGCCAGAACTCAGCTTGGTCTCTCTGGCCAGAAGCTGGCCCTTGTACCGGACATCCTCCACTATTGCGTCGATCATAGGCATATTCGGCTCTATCACCGCGGGCAATCCCTGGCCATATGCAATCTCTTCTGCCATTTTACACTCCTCCTGCCACTCTGAGAATCAATCCGAAGATGACAAGGACCACGGTCATGCCTAGGGCGATGCCTTCGATCTTGCCGACATATATGCCCGCCTGGAGCTTATTGAGGAGGCCGACGTTGGTCACGGCGGTGTCTATGCCGCGCATCCTTCCCCTTACCTCCACCATCTCAGCCGCCATGGGCTTGAGGCCGCCTGCCTCTTCTTCTTCTCCGCCCTCTTTGATCTCAATGGCCATGGGCTCGACATCAAGAGCACCTGGATCCTTGCTGGCCAGCTCCTTGACCTTGCCGGCTATAGCTCCGATGTCCTCGGTGTTCAGCATCATGACCGCTTCGACCTGATTCTTCCAGCGCTCAATGGCCTCAGGGGTCAGGTTCTGGATGAAGGGAATGGCTCCCTTGGCTCCGATGATCCTGCCTTCCTTGTCAATTCCGCTCTGGGTGAAGGCCTCGACCGCCTGCCCGGTGATGTGCCCCTTGACCTCCATTCCCGTGACCAGGACAAATCTGATATTGGGATTGGAGATGACATTGGCCACCATCTTCTCTATGCCGATGTTCTCGGTCTTGCAGGGCCCGGCCAGGGCTGCTCCTGCCTTGATCAGATCGGCATTGTGAAGGTGCGATCCGCAGGTGCATACTGCAACCGGACTCTCTGGATTTCCTACCTCATACTCGCCGGTGATCGTCGGCCAGGGGTCGGAAGGCTTCTTTTTAAGCACCATCTCTAAGCACCTCCGAGAGCTTTCTTGACGATCTCAAATGTGGCCGGATTGGTGAACGCCATAGACAGCAGCAGCACGAAGGACAGCACCAGTCCGATGATGAATCCTACCCAGATGTTGGTGTATAGGCCCGCTATGTACGATGCCTTTCCTCTTCTGGCGTAAGACGACAGGAGCTCATTGTCCGGCACAAGCTGATTCACGAGGTCGTCAGCCACTTTGTCCATCTTTTCTATTCTCTCATAAACTGGGTCGAAGGTGAACAAGACCACGTCCGCCCTTTGCTCCGAGACCACCCCTTTCATGGGGTCGAAGATCAGGCCCAGTTCCGGTGAAACTCTAACAAATCCCATTTTAGAACACCTCACTGCACCGTTGGCGGCAATAATCCTGTTCCGACAACCGCGGATGCATCCCTCTTCACCAGCTTGTAGTACATCTTGAAGAAGTAGTACCATATGGCAAAGCCGATGATGATCTGCAGCAGTCCTGCACCCAGGCCCTGAGTCAACAAGGCCCCAATTCCAGTGGCAGTCATGGCCAGTCCACCCACCATTATCGCATTGACCAGGGTCCTATCCTGCTTCTCATCCGGGCCGAGATTGGCATTGAAGGGATGCAGGATGGCCAGACCTCCAGCGATGAAGATGATGGCGATGTAGCCGGTCATAAGAACATCATTCACGATATCGTCATATCCGAGGGTGCCAGATATGGCAAAGCTCCAGCCTAAAATGGCCAGTGCACCCGCCATGGACAGATCGGCATTGCCCTCCTCCATCACCGGGATGTTGAACTTGATGACCTTATTGGCGATGACGCCTATAATGTAACCGAAGACACCGGCATAGATCAGGGTGATGATCGGACCGAGCATCCCGAATCCCAGTGTTTCCGCTACGGAGAGTCCGAACATAACGGCGATGATTCCCATGCCCAAAGCGAGCATGCCGATCGATGGAACTCCTGTACCAATACCGTAAGCGCAGACTCTTCGCACTGAATTAGCTCCCATGACCACGGCGAATATAGCAGCCACCGCTCCGATAAAGGAGAACACCTCAGTGTTAAGGGCGGAATTGAGTATTGAGCCCAGATAAATTCCCACAATGGAGCCCACCAGGCCGTACATTCTCAGCTTCTTGGGCTCATATGCAGACGGCGCTCCGCCTGCACTTCCTCCTACAGACATTTCTAGGCACCTCCGGTGATCAATACTGATGCTAAAGCGAGCAGTACGCTGGCGATGAGACAGGCTCTGAATGCGAAGGGCCATTTCTTGAACTTCGGATCATGGAAGCCCTCGATTGTACCCTGGATGTTCCAGGAGGCAATCACAGCGTTCACCATGAAAATACCAATGGCGAACATGGCGCTCAAAGCGGCATTGCCGTTGATCAAATAGAGTGCATAGTAGATCATGGCTCCGCCAAGACCCCCCATCATGCCGCCGATTAGGCCGCTGACAAAGCAGACCGTGGGTATACCATGGCCGACTGTTCCCGGTGCGATATAAGGCGGCTGGGAGAATCCGGTTATGGGATCATATGTCACCTTGGCCGAGACAAAGGGCACTCCTACTGCATAAGCGTATATCCAGGAGCCAGTAAGCATGGTGGAGCCCACCATAATTCCTGCGCCGACAGCTCCAGAAGCTAAGACGAGCCAGATGTTATCTGTGACCGACATCATCAGGCCCGCAGCCAAGAGGCCAGTGAGACCCGATCCGGCTGCCAGCTGCACAGTTCCCGTACCGATGCCGGTAGCCTGGGCCATGGCCGCAGGTGCACCGCCCACAGGGACGAAGTGAACGCCGACGCCTACCAGAAGCCCTCCCACGACGATCTCCAGGATGTATACAATGGTAGTTGCATCAAATATCATGCTGCTACATCCCCCTTATACTCTGGATATGGTCCATACTTTCTCCTGGTGGACCTCTCTATATAGTGGTTATAAGAGACCTCAACAAGAATGAAGAAGACTCCCATGAGAATGGCATAAGAAGCCTGGGTTACGGGATCGAATACCGTTGTCCGCCAGTTGTCCAGAAAGACCGTCAGGCCGAATCCCATCCCAGTGGCCGGCCCGCCGAACTTGGTGCAGAACCAGGCGTTGTCTATGGAGTTTCTCAGACCTGCCTCTGCCTTCCTCACAATCTGGCCGGAGAGCATGGTGTTCAGACCGCAGCCGAATGCCCGGTTCTGGAACTCCCTCTCGCCGCCATAATGAATATCTCCCACCGAGGAGCCTATGGCACCCACAGCCAGTCCCCAGATCAGAGCGATGATGGGCATTGGGAAGGGATGTGGCGTTGGCAGCATATATACCATGATATACGATATAGTTGCAATACAGAATGATGTTATCCAGGCATGCGCCATAATCGATGGCGTGGTGTACCTGACGATATCCAGATAAATCCACTGGTTGAACCTGGCCTGGCTGGAGTTCCTGCCAAAGTAGGAGCTCATTGAAAAGACACCGTTGAATAGTGCAGCAACGGATGCGCCTGCTACCAGGGCCATCAATGCGGGCATCTGGAAGGCGGTAATAAGCGTATAGGCTACTATAGCAGCTGTGGCACACCACAGGGCATTGGCCGGCGGTTCGCCCGAGATGGCCTTATTATAAATCCTGTGGGGGTTGCCAACCTGGGCAGCCAGCTGAACTTGCGAGTTGGGATTGCTCTGAGATCCTACATCGGATTCTATATCTTCAGAGGCACCAGCAACCGTCGCAAGGGCTCCCATTGCGGCTATAAGCCCCATGCTAAATGCGTCCATTTATTCCTCCTCCTTTTCATTTTACCAATTTCATAGTTTTCCACTATAAAATTGGCTATGACGCTCTTGGTATCAATTACCCAAACTTATAAACCTTTCGCGATCTCTGGCAGGCAAAAATTTCTCAGGCGGATATCACCAGGAAACCTCTACCAGGGCTCTCTCTTTGCGCCGATCTTGTAGCCAATGATATTGGTTATGCGGTGGAGAATGGGGGTGATGATCAGCACTATTATCATTATCAAAGGTGTGAAGTTATGCCAAAACCACAGCGGCGCAATTAACATAGTGAGAAGCCATGCCCCTATCACAAAATCGATCTGATCTATTAGAACGAGAGGAGCACCGCGTTTCATCCTCAGGCGGCGCTTGAAGAAGGCAGCCACGATATCTCCCAGCATTGCCCCCAGGGAGAGGCCGAGGAGAATGGGGAGCTGCTCGAAGCCTGTGCCAAAGACCGGCAGGCCGAAGAACGGCGCGATCTGGTTTTGCACCAGACCCATCAGGACGCCGCAAACCGTCCCGGCGATCGTCCCCCGAAAGGTCTTGCCATCGCCCAAGGTTCTCTCCCCATCCTGGAAGACCCGGCCCATGTCCAGGGGCGTTCCGCCCCCAAAAATGGCTGCGAAGTTGTTTGGCACATAGGCAGGCAGCATCAGCCAGAAGGCGACGATAAGGGCAATCATTCTTTTTCCTATTTTCCGGTTTATTCTTCTTTTCTATTTTTTCCCTTCGCGGTCACCCCCATATATCAAATTATCTGATGCTCAGCATTAGATCGGTGGGCATGTTCATTCAGCCAGCAAATATAAGCAGGTGAGATATGATGTAGCATATCCTTTATTTGAGGGCGAATGCGCTTCATGATTGCTCGATAAAAGCAAAAGAGAGGAGAGCATTACCAAGGAGGCATCTATTTGAGCAGGAGATTCAGCGATCTGACGGCAAAAGAGCTGGCCAGGCTCCCCAGCCTGTGCTTCGATCACAGCCGGATTGGTGAGGAGATCATCCATCTGCACCTTTTCAACGATGAGAAGATGCACTGGTATATAGCGGAGTGGGGGCCAATAAACAAGAGGTTCTTTGGCTTTTATTTGAATAAGGCCGATGGAATCGCCTCGGGATTCTGCGGCCTGGATGATATCCTCGTCTATGAGAGGAGAGGGACGAGTTGGACTCCGATGGTGGATGAGGATTGGAGGCCAGTGGTCGCTCGGGAGATTCCGATACTGGTAGAGTACATCAAGTTGATGATCATTCAGCCCGATCTCACCTGATCGCCCAGCTCGTGCAGCGCATAATATTTTGCCGATAGCTTTTGTCGATAGCTTGCACCCGCCAATTCCCGGATCTGAAGAGGCGGAGAGCGCCTATCCGGGCCGCAGCATTCGCGACTGATGCATTTTTCTCCGGCTCCGATCGACAGGGCCCGTCCTTGCCCTGGATGGAAGAGGATTCGGATCGAAACAGTTAAGTTCAAGTTGTGAGACTAGATGGGCGGGCGTCGATGGTCTAGTGGTTATGACTTGGGCCTTCCAGGCAGATCAATAGAATCTGCGAAGCAAGCCTACAACCCGGGTTCGAATCCCGGTCGACGCATTATTTGGCCTCATTCCTCTGGATTTGCCTATTCTGGTAGCCAATACGTTAAATGCCGAATATTTTTCGCTACATTTATATCCTAGTTTCACCAGTTAATATTTCATGAATTCTGGTGGGGAGATCTCCAATGCACGAGGATTGCTGGCAGAGAAGATTGCAGGCGAGATCACCTTATCCCAAAATCCTGGCGAGACATTGAGAAAGTGGCGGCGCAACTTCGGCATAACCCAGACCGACCTCTCCAATCACCTGAAAATATCTCCTTCGGTAATATCCGACTATGAGAGCGGCAGGAGGAAGTCCCCAGGCATAATGATAGTCAGCAAGATAATCGATGCCCTGCTCAGGCTGGATGAGAGCCGGGGCTGCAATGTCCTGCGCGCCTATGAGGATATGTGGGGAGATATCCTGGGGCTGGACTCCATCTGCAGCGTCTGCGAGTATCAAGAGCCCCTTCCTCTGAACGATATCGCCAAGAAGCTTGATGCTGAGGTCGTCTACGGCCGGACGGATATCACCATCTGGGGTTATACGCTGATAGACAGCCTGAAGGCCATTGTGGAGATGCTCCCCGACCAGTTCCAGAAGATCTATGGGCGGAGCACCGCCAGGGCTCTGATATTCACCGGCGTTCACACCGGCCGATCGAGCATGGTTGCGGTGAGGGTGAGCAATCTAAAACCAGGGGCAGTGGTCCTGCAAGGAATGGAGCCAGTAGATGTGGACCCCATTGCGGTCAGGATCGCAGAGGTTGAAAATATCCCTCTTTTGACGACACATTTTTCCGTGGATGAGATCACCAGTGCTCTGAGCAAAGGGTGAAATCCATTGGTCTCGGGAATTGTCAGCTATGGGGTCTATATTCCCCGATTCAGGATAAGGGCAGATGAGATAGCCAGGGTATGGGGGGGTGGTGATGACATCTCTTCGAGCCTGAGGGTCTTCGAGAAATCCGTGCCTGATCTTGATGAGGACGCAGTGACCATAGCGGTGGAGGCAGCAAGGAACGCTCTGGATCGCGCCGACGTTGATCCTAAGCGAATAGGAGCCATCTATACGGGCTCGGAGAGCCATCCATATGCGGTCAAGCCTACGGGGACCATCGTCGGCCAGGCGGTATGCACCTCATCCTCCTTCACCACTGCGGATTTTGAGTTCGCTTGCAAGGCGGGGACCGCGGCGATTCAGGCCTGCCTGGGCCTGGTAGGCTCCGATATGATCGATCTGGGTTTGGCCATCGGCGCAGACGTCAGCCAGGGAGCGCCAGGTGATATGCTGGAGTACACCGCAGCTGCCGGAGGAGCGGCTTATTTGATCGGAAAGAGGGATCTGGCGGCTCAGATCGAGGGCTTTTATTCCTTCACCACCGATACCCCGGACTTCTGGAGAAGAGAGGGGATGCCATACCCAGAGCATAGCGGCAGGTTCACAGGGGAGCCCGCCTATTTCAAGCATGTCACCAGCGCCGCCACTGGGTTGATGGAGAGGATGAAAACCAGGCCGGAGGACTACGACTATGCAGTCTTCCACCAGCCCAATGGCAAGTTCCCGGTGCGAGTGGCCAAGATGCTGGGCTTCTCCAAAAAGCAGATCGAGCCGGGGCTGGTCGTGCCCATGATAGGGAACACTTACTCTGCATCCTGCCTCATCGGCCTGGCCGCTACTCTGGACATCGCCCGGCCGGGTGAGAGGATCTTCGTCACCAGCTTTGGCTCCGGTGCGGGCAGCGATGCCTTCAGCATCAAAGTATTGGACAGAATTGAGGACATCCGCTGCAATGCTCCGAGCGTTCGCGACTATATCGGCGATGCTGAGTATCTTGATTATGCAATGTACGCCAAGCACAAGGGCAAGCTGAGAATATGAGGTCTGTATCTATTATTGGTGTAGGTTGCACCAAGTTCGGGGAGAGATGGGACTCTTCCCTGCGCGACATGATCGCCGAGGCAGGGGTCCTGGCGATTGAGGACGCAGAGATCACCGGTGAGCAGATAGACGCCCTCTATGTGGGCAACATGAGCGGCGGGCGGTTCATAGAGCAGGAGCATATCGGAGCCCTGATCGCCGACTGCGCCGGCCTGTCGCGACTGCATGTCCCCTCCACCCGGGTAGAGGCCGCCTGCGCCTCAGGAGGTCTGGCCCTCCGCCAGGCGGTCATGGCTGTGGCCAGCGGCTACTGCGATATCGTCATCGCCGCCGGGGTGGAGAAGATGACCGACGTCTCCTCAGGCACCGCCGCCGACGCCCTGGCAGCAGCAGCAGACAGGGAGTGGGAATGCTTCTTTGGCGCCACATTTCCAGCGCTCTATGCCATGATGGCCAAGATGCATATGCGCCGCTACGGCACAACCCACGACCAGATGGCCCAGGTGGCAGTGAAAAATCACCATCATGCCTGCATGAATCCCATCGCCCAGTATCAGATGGAGATCGGCATTGATGATGTGAACCGATCCTCTATGGTAGCCGATCCCCTGCATGTGCTGGACTGCTCTCCCATATCCGATGGCGCATCGGTGGTGGTTCTGGCTCCCACCGAGACCGCTCGCAGGTTCTCCGACACTCCTATCAAGATCGTGGGCTGCGCCCAGGCCAGCGATACCCTGGCCCTGCACGACCGCCGCGACCTGACCACCCTGGATGCCACCGTCCATGCTGGACGTTCTGCCTTCCGCCAGGCAGGGATCGAGCCCCGTCAGGTGGATGTGGCCGAGGTCCACGACTGCTTCACCATCGCTGAGATCCTGGCGATTGAAGATCTGGGATTTGTGGAGAAGGGGCATGGTGGCAGAGCAGCCGAGGAAGGGCTGACCGCACTGGATGGAGAGGTTGCGGTCAACACCTCTGGCGGGCTGAAGGCCTGCGGCCATCCGGTAGGGGCCACCGGGATCAAGCAGGCCTATGAGATCGCTCTGCAGCTGAGAGGAGAAGCAGGACGCCGCCAGGTCGATGAGGTGGAGATCGGCCTTGCCCATAATGTGGGTGGGTCAGGGGGAACTGCCTTGGTCCATATATTCACGAGGTAAAGATGACGACCCAAGCTCCCAGATTCTGGCGAAGCATACCTCAGAGATACAATCTCTTGGGAACGCACTGCAATAGATGCAACGAATACTTCTTTCCTCCCCGAAACCTCTGCCCTAACTGTCGCAGAGGCGCTCACTTGGAGAGCCATGCCTTCAAGGGAACGGGGACCATCATCACCTACACCACCATTCACAATGCCACCGATGACTTCGAGAGGCTCACCCCCTATAATCTGGCAATAATCCAGCTGGATGAGGGGCCCAAGATCACCGGCCAGATCGTATCCAGCCAAGAAGAGGTGAAGATCGGGATGAGGGTCCGGGCGGTCTTCAGAATCCTGGGAAAGGAGGGTGACAGGGGCATAATCTATTATGGCACGAAGTTCGCCCCATTGATTGAGCCGGGCTGCCAGGAGAGAGAGGAGAAGAAAAACGACTCCGCCTGAGAATGGTCCGGTAGTATCTTCGGGCTTCCCCACCAGGAAGAAATCGTATTGGCCGAAGAAGCGATAGATGTCCTTTACTCCCAGCTTTTTTTGCAGATAATCATCGGTCGATGGTTCTCAGATTTCATTTTAATATCAGAGGGAAGTGCATAAATACTTTATAAATGTTATTAGGAACTATGAGGATGATATCGCTTTTGATATGCCTATTTATGCTTCTCATCAGTTCCTTGGGAATGAATTGCACGGCAACGAATGAATCCCAATTGGACAGAGCATCAGTGGGCACAGCATCAATGGACAACGCGACAGCAGGCGCAGAGATAGTGGACTATGTACAGATGAACATCTCATCACAGGAAAGCTCTGAGAATGCTGAAGCCTTCTGGAGCCTAGAGGGATACGATCGGATTCAATTGCCTAGAATTGGCCGTTTACTGCAAGAGAACCAGACCTCTCAGGACCTGCTATTGCCAGAGGAGCTCGCCGTCTATTCTCGAGGGATGCCGATACAGGGGAGGATAGAATTCTCCAGAGAACAAGTCCCATTCCAGATCCCTTCCGAGTCGGGAATCAACATCTGTATAGCTCCTCTCAGCCTGGCAGGATATCTGGCTGGAGATCTTGGCAACGTACAGTTATCTGAGGAAGCGATCTGCACAGAGGCCGTGGTAATGGATAGCGCGGAGAATGATGGCGCAGCAAAGAAGGCCAATCTATCTTTCAGCATCGCTTCAGATAGAACGGCCGAGAGGAGAAGCGGCTTTTATTCGCTATATGCTCTTGATGGAAATCGATCGTCTATTGCCCCCGCTCAGGCCTTCATCTTTACGGAAGGAGAGGCGGTCCTGCAAATGGAAGATAGCATCCCTTCAGAGAATGAATTCATTAAGATCAATCTGAGCACAGGGACTGAAGACAACCGGTCTAAGATATTCGCAGCAGCTATTATGCCGCGCAAAGAGTATGATAATGCCACAATGAGACTGGTCGCGAATGAATCAAAAACCTGGCCGGTTGTCGCTCTTTCCATAGGCAGCAGATCCACTGAGATCGAGGTCAATCCCGCCACTGCTCAAGACCAGCTTATGAGTATGATCTCCCTTCTGCCGGATAATGGCGCCATCAGCTTGCAGGAGGCCACTCTATCCGCAGTTGATCTCATCTTTCAGACGGATGGATCATGGGAAAAGGGGGAGTATGTGATCGTATGCGCCATCTATTCCCCGGAAGTTGGGCTGCAGGGTTTGAAGCAGAAAATTGTAGAGGTGATTTAATCCGCCAGCACCCTTGATTAGTATTTATAATAAGACGTTATAATTTTTTCTAAAATTTTTTGCTTTGGATATATTTTATATCAATTATATATATATATATTGAGGTAATTCCTATCTTTTTCAGAATGATGAATCAAATCATTCTGGGCAATTGTGGCGTGAGGTTTTTATCTGATATCAGATTCAATAGAATTGAGCATTAGAACAATCTCCAAAAGAATCAACTATAATCTTGAGGAGAAAAGCTGAATTAAATGATATGACTCAGGAATAGATCCCTGAATATCTCTAGAGGTGACCAAGCATATGTTAAGAGTTAAGAAGGCAATAGCCTGGATAATCAGCTTGAGCATTCTGAGACTGAAGGAAGGGAATATGGCAAAGAAACCAGAATGGATGAGGAATGCAGGCAGGGGCCTGGCTATCGCCATGGCGATCAATTTGATGCTGATCTTCATATTGATATCGCCAGGAATCTCATTTGAGCTGTCTGCTGACAGCGTTACCGCCGGAGACAATTTGATCATAACCGGGACGAGCGAGCCGAACAGCGAGAACACGTTCATCTCCAGCTTCACAATGAATCTGCCTGTGACCTCTGAGAAGTACAACTACGAGACCGAGATCAAAGTCCCCAATAAGCCAAACCGCTTTTCGGTTACGGCCAGAAACGTACAGAACCTCGATGCAGGGATGAAGATGGGAATCTGGATCACCAAAAGCTTTGAATCACACGATGGGGTGGTGCATCTCTCTGTAGCGGATATCCCCCCGGGAATGTACAGGCTCAAGGTATCCGGCAACGCTATGCCGGGAGCAAATGAGGTTCCCATAACCATTGAGGCCGAGACGGGGGTATTGGCCGACTCCAGTGGAAGCTACAAGCTGGTCATCGACACCACTGGCATACCGGAGAGCGATTACCTGATCGAGGGAGATGGCGATGCGAAGACCGTGCGCATAATGAGCAAAGAAGAAAACCGCTCATCTGCTTCAGATGTCAGTGTGGCTGAGAAAAAGGTAGCAACAGATAAGGATGAGAATGAAACAAAGCCCAGCGTAGCTGCCAGCGAATCCGCGGGGGAAGAATCGGTCAAAGAGGAGAAAGCCACCCCGCCAGCAGAATCCGGTGATACTAAGGATGTGATCTCCAAGCTGACAGAGTGGTTGGGGCTATAGGCAGCGAACTCGAGGGGAACTAAGGATGGAGAGGGATCTAGAGCAGATGCCAGCTGATCTCCTGGCAGCGGTGGTGCTTGCCCTGGCGGTTCTGCTCTTCACCCTCACCCCTTTGAGCAGCCTGTTCCTGCGAATCCCCATCGGCCTTTTGATGGTGCTCTTTGTGCCAGGGTATGTGCTCATAGCCGCCCTCTTTCCAAAAAAGGGAGACCTTGATGGGATTGAGAGGATAGCTCTTAGCTTCGGCTTGAGCATCGCCGTTGTCCCCCTGATCGGTCTGGGCCTCAACTACACCCCCTGGGGAATCAGGCTGATACCGGTTGTTTTATCCATTGTGGCCTTTACCCTGCTGATGGCTGCAGTTGCCTACTGGCGGCGGATCTCTCTTTCTCCAGAGGAGAGGTTCTCCCTTAATCTTCGCCAGTGGATAGGCTCATTGAAAGATGAGATCCGAGCAGAGGGAGAGAGGGGTTGGGTGGACAAGGCCTTAACCATAATTCTGATACTATCCATAATCGCTTCCATCGTCGCCCTTGTTTATGTGGTGGTCACTCCCAAGGAGGGAGAGAAGTTCACGGAGTTCTATATCCTGGGCCCAGGAGGGAAGGCCTATGACTATCCGACAGAGGTCAGAGCAGGAAACAACAGCACAGTTATCGTAGGGGTGGTCAACCATGAGTACAGGCTCACCAACTACACTATGGAGATTCTGCTGAACAATACCCCCGCAGTTGATATTCAGCTGAATGATACCGCCATTGCATTGAGCACATTTGAACACGACCGATCGGCTCCTATCATCCCTATAATGAGCATGAACCTCAGCCTGCAGCACAACGATACCTGGGAGCAGCCCTTAACCTACGTCCTGGATGAAACAGGAGACCGGCAGAAGCTGCAGTTCCTCCTATACAAAGAGGGAAATTTCACTGCCCCCTATAGGGATTTGCATCTCTGGGTAAATGTGACCGATATGAACAGAAGGCCATCAAAGGATCTGGGCAATGATGGGAATCAGGATTGGACCCAAGATTGGCAGGATTTTCCAGATCGTTTAATCAAATTCAGGGGCAATCTCCCTCCGGAGAGGTAGGTCTCCGGATGCACCTTTTTTGCCTTTTAGCGGATCTGGGCGGTTCTTCTGATTGATTTTGATCTTTTCTAACTCTTCGCGAAACTCCATATAGCTCTCAAAGCAGCCCATATCTTCCTCCGGATGGATTCATCGTGACCTATCATTATTTATCCGTTCTCATTCACAATGCTCCATTACGATATCGAGTGGCATTTTCGGGGAAGAGACATGCTGGAGATGAGAATGAGGGCAGTGCAACTGGCCGCCAGGGAGGAGATCTTCCTGGCGATTGCTCAGGGGGCGCTGAAGGCAAGGGCGGGAAGGCTTGCTCCTGAATCGTCGATGGAGGTCGGAAGCTTCAAGATGATGGTGGTCGAGGACGAGAACGGCGATGGATGTGCAGTTCAGGTCATCGTGAGCCGGAAGATGATAGAAGATCTGGCTCTGGAAAAAGCACAATACCTGGACAAGAGCGCAGAGGATTGGAGCGAGCATGAGCGACGGATGTGGCTGGAAGCCTTCTCGCGGGACCTGGGGCCGTATCTATACAAGTGGAAGCAGATCAGGATGAGGCCAGGACCCGGAGAGAGCATCACCTTCGAGATACAGGTATGCAAATAGGCAGACGGCCCCAAGCCGGCAAGCTAAAAATAGAGGAAAACTAGCCAGCTGTAATGCCCACAATTTATATGAGGAGATATGTCAGGACGGCCAGTTGAGGAGGAGGGGAAGGCCAGATTCCAGAGGCTGCTATATGGCTACCAGCGCTCGGTGAGCGGCGCCGTTGCCCCTGCCCATCTCTCCACTCCCACAGAGGTAGAAGGCCAGGAATATGAATTCAAGCCCGTTCCGCTCGTCTCTGGCAGAGTTGATTATCATCAGCCCTGGAGCGGATATGCCCCCAAATGCACCCTGGAAGATCAAGAGGACTGCAAGTACTATCCCGTCCAGACCGCTAATATCAAAGTGAACGGCATCTACTCTGGTATCGAGGTAGAGGGCGACCGCTGGATGCAACTGGCCTGCCTGGCCGCTCGGGAGTCGGTGGAAGAGAAGGGCGGTCCTTTTGCGGCGCTGATACTGCAGATCGATAACTGTACCGATCAGATCCTGAGGTACTGGATCAATCATAACCAGGTTACATCGGCACTGGACCCCACCGCCCATGCGGAGATCATGGCCATTCGAAGCGCCTGCGCAAGTCTCGGGGTCTTTGACCTGGGAAGCATCAGAAAGGATGAGTCAAAGCTCGCCCAGCCGGGCGATCTGTCCCACTGCGTCATCTACAGCAGCGCAGAGCCCTGTCCCATGTGCTACGCTGCCATCTGCTGGGCCAATATCCCCATGCTGCTCTTCGCCGCCACCCGCTTTGACGCCGCCACTCAGGGAGTGGACTTTTCTGATGAGGCCATTTATGAGGAGCTGTCCAGGCCGTACTCTGATCGCTTTGTCAGGGTCTATCAGTGCACAGTGGACAACTCCCTAGACTCCTTCAACCTCTGGAAGGTCTCCAGAAAGGTACAGTATTCTCCGGATATCAAATAGATTCTTGGCTGCAAAGATCCCTTGGGGACGAAGCCCCAAGGTATCCACTCTTGATGGAACCATCAAGAAGGCGTTTTTGAGTCTCTCCATCATCAAGGGTTAAGTAGGTGGCGTCTTTAGAGGCATGGTATATTTGTATCGTTCGAATTTAATGGGCAGGGTATCAATTAATCGTATCGGCTCATTTGGAAGGAGATCTTGAGGCCGAGGAGGTCTTTCAATGATCATCTTTCCAGATGGAATGAGAGCCACCTCCTGAATCACCAGGCCTACTGGTGAGGCTTGCTGGCCACTAACGGAGTTCAAATCGACATGGCTTGCGGGGCTCAAGGTTTCTCCGGATACATCATATGCATAGAGGGCATCCTCGTTGTGCTCTGTCACAAATATCCTCTGGCCGTCGGAACTCACTTTGATGCACCTCGGATTGGATGGTATGGAAGCCGTGGAAACCACCTGGCCGTCTGAGAGACGGATCATGTCCACATATGCATCTGTAGCGGTATAATGCCCCAGAAACAGATATTGACCATCTGGTGATATGGCAATGCCTCTGGGATGCAAGGATGTCTCCATTGGAGCCAGGATAAAGTCATCGCGGGTCCTTATAACTTCTATTTTATTTTGGTCCATATTAGCCAGATAAATTGTGCTCCCATCCGGACTGGCTATTGCATCCTGAATAGCGTGTCCAGGGAAATTCAGGGTGGTAATTAAAGCATTCCTCACTGCATCAATCACATATACAGCCGGCTCCTGGTAGTCGACCACATAAGCTTTAGCCCCACTGGGAGTAAAGGTGATGCTGCTGGGATTGCCCCCCACATGGATGGAAGATATCAATTCCATCTCCTGAGGATTAAAAATGCCTACCTCTCCGGTTTCAGAAAAGGTCACATAGACTCGGCTGTCATAAGGGGAAACGGCTATTCCTGTGGGTTGTGCGCCTTCGATCTCGATGTTGTCAATCAATTCCATCGTCGAGGGATTTATCACCGCTATATGATCTGAATCCGGACAGGTGACCCACAACCTGTTGGGGCTTTGAACCATGGCAATGGAATGAGCATTATCCCCGACCTCAACCGTCTCGATAAGAGAGAGATCCTCACCATCGATTTTAGCCACGGTGGACCAGTCAGGATTAGATCCATGGACGTAGGAGTTCACAACATAAACGTACGAATAGGCAGTGGCATTCTGGATAAGAGACAGTGCCAAAATCCCCGATAGGAGTAAAACCCATAGACTCCAATGCGATCTGATTTTCATTTCACGATCACCTCAAAACTTCAGCGCTTTGTTACTCCAAAATTTTTGAAATAATTTGTTTTATACACTTATATCCATATCTAATTCATTTTTTTAGACTGTTCAATGCGGTGTGCTGCTGGATGAGGATTATTGCATATCCTGATAGTCTCGCATAATCTGAATCCGGGCTCAGCTAAAAAGGAATAGCCAGAGCATAAAAAGCCCATTACCATTTGATCTATCAGTAATAAGGGGCCGGGACCGGGATTCGAACCCAGCTCGAGGGATCCACAGTCCCTCAGGATAGCCACTACCCTATCCCGGCATGCCAGAATCCCAGTCTATTAGGAGAAGATAAAACTTTCCCCGCCGTAGGCTCTCTCCGAAACCTCCACTACTAAGGATATGAGATCATCAAGCTGCCGGATGTAGTAGATCTGGCCAAGACTGGAGAGGGACTCCTCCACATGCCGATCCCTATAGTCCGGGTCTATCGAGAAGAGGACGAACCTTCCCACCTCCGAGGCCCTCTTGATGTCCTCCCACTCCTGGTAGAGATTTTGAATATGGGTGTCTGTGATGCATAGGATAAGACAGCCCGGCCGGCCTTGGGCCAGCTCCAGTATCCTCTTTCCAGGTATATGGGTGCGGGTGGCTAAGAACTCGACCAAGACATCCTCAACAGCGTTAAGGTCCCGCGTCCAGCTGGCGAGCCGATAATTCTCGCTGAAGTTTATCGCCGCCAGCTCCGCTCCCATGGAATGGGCGAACTGGCAGGCCTTGAAGGCGGCCAGGGTAGCCTTATGGGTCTTGGTGCCCTTACGCGGCCCCTCCATGGAGCGGCTGCTGTCCAGGACTACGAGCAGATCGGGTACCCCCGCTCTTTCCGGCATCATGGGGCTCGTCTCATGATCCCTCTTGTAGGTCGAGACCCCAGGAATGAGATGGGGGCTCAGGCTCAGGGAGTAGGATACATCCAGATCATAGCAGGGATCGGTTAACCTCCATTTGGCAAAGCCCGAGGGAGTGACCTCTGAGCGGGCCCTGGGAACCTCTCTGATCTCAATGAAGTAGCTCTGGTCTCGATACCAGCGTTTTAGATCTCCTTTCTGCCCCAGCACCGCCAGAGCCTCTTCATACTCACCGGCATCCAGGTTCGCGGCACAGAGCAGGGGCACGGCGTCTGCACTGCCGTTCAATATCTCCTGCGCCCGGACCGGTCCCTGACCCAGGATGCCTGGCTCCAGTGCCCCCAGGATACGGGCCATCTCCTGGCACTGCCTGGGCCAGAGGCTCTTGTCCCTGATACCAGCTGAGAAGATCCGCAGGAGATGTTCGACCTCCGGACGGGGACAGGAGGGAAAAGAAGCTCCCCAAAACTCCCTTAAGAAGCCCAGAACCACTCGGTCTAAAGGATTAAGGGACCGGCCATCCAGTTCCCCCAGCCTCCTCCAGCCCATCAGCACCAGCTCTTCATCTCGCTCGCTCCTCTCCAGGCGAAATGAGTCCGATACAATATCTGAGAAGATATTCACCATCCTGTGGGCGGACTCGATTTGCGATGCCATACCTAGTGTCAAGCCATATGCCGAAACGTATGTTGAATTGGATCCTGAAGGATGGCCCAGCCCCTTGAGCGCGGCCAGAGCGAGGATACCCGCATTCTCCAGTGATCGGGGGCAGAAGATGTATTGAACGATGAGATGATGGAAGAGGTTCTCCAGATACAGCGGCCCAAGCTGCAGAGCCTTTTGATCCAAGGTGATCTGATAGTTCGAGAAGGCAAAACTGCCCGACCTGCCTTTTTCGCCCAGAACGGGAGGAGGAAGAAGAGGCCAGTGCCAGCTTTCTCGAGACCTCCGCCAGACCTCAATCCAGCCCAAAGACTCCATCCGCCGCCTCGGGGCCAAAAGCCTTTCCTCTGATCGTGCCGCCCTTCATCCGCCAGCCCGCTCTCCTTCCTACCCGGCCAAAAACGGTGATCCGACCTCCTTTCATCAAGAGCCCCAGATAGTCGCCCGCATCACCGTGAATGCGCAGGCTTCCCGAGCTCATCAGCCAGCCAGCCCTCTCACCACAGCTGCCCTGGCAGACCACCTTTCCCCCGGAGCAGCCCAGTCCCAGGAAGTTGCCGCAGTCACCTTTGATCACTCCCAAACCACCGCTCATCCTGCGGAAGGCATAGTTCCCAGCACCTCTAGATACTATCCCCCCGCCGGTCATCTCCTGGCCCAGATAGTCGCCTGCCGCTTGGCGAAGATAGATCCTCCCCCCTTTCATCCTCTCGCCCACATGATCACCTCCCATCTCCAGGATGATGGTGCCCCGGGATAGCTCCAGACCGGCATAGTTCCCAGCCGAAAGGTGCAGGGGCTGCTGACTCCTCTCTGCGGCAATGCTGGAGAGATGCCCCCAGATGACCTGATATCTATTGCCCGGATCGGATTCAACCAGCCTTTTCAGGGTCCCAGGATCCTGGGGCAGAAGCTCTTCCACCTCCATCCGGCTGGGCCTGGTCCCTAACCTCTCTCCCAGGTCATCCAGGCTGAAGATGGGGTCCCCTTTCTCGCTCCTTAGACTGCGTCCCTTGTTCAGGCCGCGGTAGGCATCATCCATGAATCTGCCCAGCTTCATCTCATCTGCTCCAGGGAGGGTATGAAGTCCAGCCGGGCGATGGGATCGTCAAAGATCGACAGCTCTTCCATCGCCCTCCAGACGGATGTCTCCCCATCCACCGCTCGGGAGAAGATGATGTTCATATCCGCCCGCTCGTTCATGGTGCGGTTGATGCTTTTTTCTACCAGCTCTGCCACAAAAGCCAGCTTTCTCGCTCCATAATAGGGAGGCCGATCGATAATGGAACGGATGGGATTTATCCGGTGCCAGATAACATAGGGAGCCACCGCCTTTAAGACCTCCAGGTCGGCCTCACGATCCAAGAGATAGGCAAGAGCCCGGGAAAAGGATCTCAGATCCTGGCGCACCCGATCTGACAGCCCCTCGTCCGCCTGCCAGCAGATGGCCTCTGGATTGCCGCTGTAATGGCAGCCTGCACACAGGCCTCGCGATGGACGGGCAGAGGATAGCTGGGTCTTGTCATATGACGGCGCCCTCTCGCAGAGGGTGAAGTCCCTCACCAGGCAGAGCACTGCCAGCTCCACCTGAGGCTCGATCTCCTTTTGAGCCACCAGACCAGGCAGGGAATCGAACTCCTGGAGAGTGAAGCGGGGCAGCTCCTCTGCCAGCTCCCCGACATCCCTCTCCCTTTCAGAGAGGGCCAGCCCTGCCAGGAAGTTGGGCTGAAAAGCGGGCACACAAACGGATATGCGGTCCAGCAGGGCCTCGTCCAGGGGATAGGTGGCGGAGAACTCCGGGTTCATGGTCAGATAGTAACAGGTATCTCCTGGCTCGTACACCTGCCCAGCATAGCTGATCTTCCTCTTCTGCAGTATCTCCAAGAACAGGTTCTGCTTGCCACCAGGAAAGCGGTTGACCTCATTGATCAGCTTCCAGCGGGACCTGGACCAAGGGGTCCAGAGCACTGTGCAGGGCTCTTCTGCCTCTCTCATCCACTGTCTGGGATCCAGAAAGCCCACCATCTTCTCCTCCGTCTGCTCCGGATAGCCGGTCACCATCTGGTCTTCCACCTCGCTGAAGGAGAGGGATAAGAATGAGGACCCGAGCAGATTGACCAGTGTGGTCTTGTTCGCACCCATTCCACCGTAGAGGAGAAGGGCACGGTTTCTCAGGCAGGCGTTGGCAATAGAGAAGTAGAGCTGAGAGTTGATCCGCTGATTGCCGACGGCAAGATCCTTCCTGGCCACATGCAGCCTCAGCTCCTCCAAAGCTCTGATCAGATCTTCGATCTTCTCCTTTGGATCTGGCATAAAAAGAGGGCTATAGTGCATACGATATTTAAATTAGGCGAGAGGATGGCGGCAATTGGCCAGACGAAGAGGGAAAACGGCCCTCCTTAGAGGGAAGAAGAGGGACAGCAAAAGTCAGTGTAGGAGGGATTGGTGATTGACTTTTGCCATCCTTGGGGTTCGACGTAAGACGATATAAACCTTTTGGGTGTAGACGATCAACGTGAGCTTCCGATTCTGTGAAAAGGAGGGAGGGGCAAAAGTCACCGTACGGGAGGGATTGATGGCCGTCGACTTTTGCCTGCATACTAATACGGCATTCGACGACTTAAGCCTTTCGGCTGCACGTCGAGATGCTCATCGAACCTCAATTGGAGAGATAATTAGGAGGGGGGCAAAAGTCATTCAAATAGGAGGGATAGGAAATATGACCTTTGCACAGATAATAGTACGATCATCAACGTATATATTTGTTTCCGTCTGAAGCAATCGCCGATGAGGAAACATGCCAAGATAAAATGAAATAACGAACTGGGAAACCAAATTCTAATCCTCCATCATAGAGCCATCATATATGCTCAACCTCGGATCAATCCTGCCCTTGAATTTCTCTAAATAAAAGTCCATTTACTCTTTCATCCTCTCCCTAAGCCCCGCCTCAAACACACCCTCTATAAATCTCTGTTCCGGGAATGGGAGTGGAATAAGCGATATTCACCCATTTCGGGCTTGTACTCTGCAATCAATCTCTTGGTCATATCTATATCCTCCTGGTTCTCTCCAGGAATTCCCACAATCAGAAGCATATCTGAGACTAATCCAATTTCATCCGCCTGTTTAAAAGTCCTGATTATCTGCTCCGGAGTAATTCCATTCCTCAATAGGTCTAAGATGGCCTGGCTTCCACTCTCCACGCCAAAGGCAAGCTCGACACAACCTGCTCGCTTCATTCGGAATATCGTCTCAAAATCAACTGTATCCACCCTGGACATGGAAGATCATCGAAAAATAGTATGCAAGATCTGCACCATCACCCACAACCCGGCACTTGACCGCACCTAGAGGGTATAAGAGATGCGCGACGAAGAAGTCTCCCATTCCGAGACTTGCCGTGAGATCATAATCGATGGAAGAAGTGCCCGGTGTGAAAGAATAGTATCCAGGTGTGAGGATCGGCCTTCGAAGGCAATCTTTATAAGGGGAGAGGTTGCAGCAGGATCTCTGCTCAGAGTGAGCCCACATCGATAAAGGTGGTGGTATCAGCAGCACTCTTGAGAGAGACCTTCCTAATGCCAAGGTGGCGGAGCGGCTACGCAAATGCCTGCAGAGCATTACCACTCCGGTTCGAATCCGGACCTTGGCTTCTCGTTTTCAAGTTTTTTACGATCAGCTCATTCTTTCGTATGCGCTTGTCAAATAGCTCCTTCTCAGTTCTGAGATGAGATGAGACTCCCCCTGCGAAGGCATCATTTTGTATCAATGTATTTTCCCAATTTGCGAATTTTTTCAGGGAAAAGCTTATATCTGCTCAAATGAGTGTGATACAGTCCTAATTATTAAGGAGGCTTAGTTGATTTTGAGCGAAGCTACAGGCTATGATGCAAGCCATATCCAGGTTCTCGAGGGCCTTGAGGCGGTCAGGCGCCGGCCCTCGATGTACATAGGCAGCACAGACTCCCTGGGGCTACACCATCTGGTCTACGAGGTAGTGGACAACAGCGTGGACGAGGCCCTGGGAGGATTCTGCAGCGAGATCGATGTGACAATCAATCCCGGAGGGAGCGTCTCCATTCGGGATGACGGCCGGGGCATCCCGGTTGATAACCATCCCCAGTTTAACCGGCCGGCTCTGGAGATCGTCTTAACGGTGTTGCATGCCGGCGGCAAGTTCGACCACGAGTCTTATGGCGTCTCCGGCGGACTGCATGGGGTGGGCGTCTCCGTGGTTAATGCCCTCTCCGAGTGGATGGAGGTGCAGGTCCGCAGGAACGGAAGGATCTACTGGCAGCGCTTCGAAAAGGGCAAGGTGGTCTCGGATCTGGAGGAACGGGGCAGCTCGGATCATACCGGAACCACCATCACCTTCAAGCCTGATACCAGCATATTCGAGGAGACCGAGTTTTCCTTCGACACCCTCTCCTCCCGTTTGAGGGAGCTGGCCTTTCTGAATCGCGGCCTTAAGATAACCATAAAAGACGATAGATCTGATAAAGAGAACATCTTCCAGTACGCGGGAGGCATCATCTCCTTCGTGGAGTACCTCAATAAGAATAAGGAGGTGTTGCACGAGCAGCCGGTCTACTTCTCGCGCAGCAAGAATGGGACCCAGGTGGAGGTGGCCCTGCAGTACAACAACTCCTATGCAGAGAACATATTCTCCTATGCCAATATCATCAACACCCGCGAGGGAGGAACTCACCTCATGGGCTTCCGCGCCGCCTTAACCCGCACAGTCAATGATTATGCCCGGAATAACAAGCTATTCAAGAACGAGATGAAGCTGGGGGGCGAGGACCTGAGAGAGGGGCTGGTGGCAGTCATAAGCGTAAAGCTGCCTGACCCCCAGTTCGAGGGCCAGACCAAGACCCGATTGGGAAACAGCTCCATCCGGGGAATTGTGGAGTCGATGGTAGCAGAGGGCCTGGGGGAGTACTTCGAGGAGAACCCTCTTGTTGCGACGACCATTGTGGAGAAGGCTGCAGAAGCCATGCGCGCCCGGGAAGCGGCCCGGAAGGCCAAGGAGCTGACCCGGCGCAAGAACGCCCTTAGCTCCGGCGGACTGCCCGGAAAGCTGGCCGACTGCTCTGACAATGATCCTGCGAAATGCGAGATCTATATCGTCGAGGGCGAGAGTGCTGGGGGGAGTGCGAAACAGGGAAGGAACAGGCATTTTCAGGCCATACTGCCCCTGCGGGGCAAGATCCTCAATGTGGAGAGGGCGAGGCTGGACAAGATCCTGAAGAACGCCGAGATTCGCAATATGATCGTGGCCTTCGGCACGGGCGTGGGAGATGACTTCGATATCAGTAAAGCGAGGTATCATAAGGTGGTGATAATGACCGATGCAGATGTGGATGGCTCGCACATCCGCACCCTTCTGCTCACCTTCTTCTACCGCTATATGAGGCCCCTGATCGATGCCGGCTATGTGTTCATCGCCCAGCCCCCCCTCTATCAGGTCAAGAAGGGAAAGCAGGCCAATTACGCCTATAGCGATGAGCAGCTTAACGAGCTGGTAGCAGGCATGAACAAACCGGTCATTCAGAGGTACAAGGGCCTGGGTGAGATGAACCCCGAGCAGCTCTGGGAGACTACCATGGATCCGGAGGGGAGGATCATGCTTCGGGTCACCCTGGAGGATGCAGTGGAGGCGGACAGGATCTTCACTATCCTCATGGGCGACCAGGTGGAGCCGCGCCGGGAGTTCATAGAGAAGCATGCCAAGTATGTGAAGAATCTTGATATCTGAGGTGGATCGTGACAGAAGTACAGGTTAACATCACCGAGGAGATGAAGTCCTCTTACATCGATTATGCCATGAGCGTGATCGTAGGGAGGGCTCTGCCCGATGTCCGAGACGGATTGAAGCCCGTTCACCGCCGCATTCTCTATGCCATGTATGAGCAGGGCATGACCCACGATCAGCCCTACAAGAAGTCCGCCCGCGTGGTGGGCGATGTGATGGGCAAGTACCATCCTCACGGTGATGCGGCCATATATGAGACCATGGTCAGAATGGCCCAGACCTTCTCCATGCGTTATCCTCTGATCGATGGCCAGGGCAACTTCGGCTCCATCGACGGAGATCCGGCTGCCGCCATGCGTTACACCGAGGTCCGGCTCTCTAAAATCGCCGAGGAGATGCTGGCAGACATCGAGAAGAATACCGTGGACTTTGTGCCCAACTATGACGGCTCGCTCAAGGAGCCAACAGTCCTTCCGGGAAAGCTTCCCAACCTGCTCTTAAACGGCTCGACTGGAATCGCCGTGGGTATGGCGACCAACATCCCACCCCATAATCTGAATGAGCTGGCAGGGGCGATCATCCATCTGATAGACAATCCCCAGGCAACAGTAGGCGAGCTGATGCATTATTTGCCGGGCCCGGATTTTCCCACTGGTGGATATATCGTGGGCCGGGCGGGAATCGAGTCCGCTTATCTGACCGGCAAGGGAAGCATAATCATGCAGGCCAAGTCGGAGATCGAGGAGGGAGCAAAGAGCACCAGGATCATCTTTTCCGAGCTTCCCTACCAGGTGAACAAGGCCAAGCTGATCGAGGATATGGCGGAGATGGTCAAAGGGGGACGCCTGGAGGGCATATCCGATCTGCGGGATGAGTCAGACAAAGAAGGCATCCGCATGGTAGTGGATATCAAGACCGGATTCAACGCCAATGTGGTCTTAAACCAGCTGCATAAACACACCGCTTTGCAGACCAGCTACGGGATCAACAACATGGTCCTGGTGGACGGGATGCCCAGGATCCTCTCTTTAAAGGAGACCCTGGAGCAGTACATCTACTACCGCTCCATAGTGGTTGAGAGGCGCACCCGCTTCGAGCTGGATGCAGCGGAGAAGAGGGCCCATATCCTGGCGGGCCTGCTCATCGCCCTGAAGAACATCGATGAGGTGATAAGGATCATCAAGGCCGCCCCCACACCAGCGGAGGCCAGGGATGGTCTGATAGAGGCATTTCTCCTCTCCGAGGAGCAGGCGAAGGCCATTTTAGACATGAGGCTGCAGAGGCTTACGGGCCTGGAGCAGGAGAAGATAGTCTCCGAGGCGGCAGAGCTGGAGAAGCTCATCGCCCACCTGAGACAGATCCTCTCCAGCAATCTGGAGATCCTGAGCATCATCAAGGACGAACTGACGGAGCTGATCAGCAAGTACGGCGACGAGCGGCGGACCCAGATCATCGAGGCCGATGGTGAGGTCACTAATGAGGACCTCATTCAGGAGGAGGAGGTGGCGGTGACCATCACCAGCTCCGGGTACATCAAGCGCCAGCCCGTCAATACGTACCGCATGCAAAGAAGGGGCGGGCGGGGGGTTATAGGAGCCGAGACCAAGACAGAGGAGTTTGTGACCGATGTCTCCACCGCCTCCACCAAGGACTATCTGCTCTTCTTCACCGACAAGGGCAAAGCCCACTGGCTAAAGGTTTATGAGGTTCCCGCTTTGGGAAGGGCAGCCCGGGGCAAGTCCATAGTGAACCTGCTCCAGCTGGAGCCGGATGAGAGGATCGCCGGAGCCATCCCGGTGAAAAGCTTCCAGGCGGGATACATCGTGCTGGTAACCAGGAGCGGCAATATTGTGAAGATGCCTCTGCAGGCCTTCTCCAATCCCCGCAAGGGAGGGATAAAGGCGGTGAACCTGAAGGGGGATAGCCTGGTCTCGGCCAAGCTCACCAATGGAGAAAAGGAGCTCTTGGTGGCCACCAAATTCGGAAAGGCCATCCGCTTCAAAGAGGGGGATGTGCGTGCCTCCAACCGGGGGACCATGGGGGTCAAAGCGATCAGCCTGAACATGGGCGACGAGCTGATCAGCATGGATGTGATTGAGCCCGGCTCAGGCTCAACTCTGCTCACCGTCACCAATCAGGGCTATGGCAAGAGGACTGAGCTCGAGGAGTATCCCCAGCAGAGGCGGGGGGGCAAGGGAGTCAAGAACATCGATGCCCGCAAGGGGTATGTCTGCTGCACCACCACTGTCTCCGAGGAGGACGAATTATTGGTCACCACCCGGGACGGGGTGATTATCAGGATACCGGCAAGCGACATCCGGGTGCAGGGCCGGTCGACCCAAGGTGTTCGGATCATGAATGTCAAGCCGGGAGACGAGGTGGCGGCAATAGCGAGGATAAACTGAGGGGAAGTCCGGCGGAGAGAGGCTGCGCGGAGCATGGTGCTTCTGCGCTGCTGCCCGCAGATGGAGCGGCAGCGCTATCGGGCCTGCGTGGCCCTGAGGATCGCTGCTAGAAGAAGGGCGACCTCCATGCGGGCCACGAGGACTCTACATAAGCCCTAGACCGTTCGACCCCGGAAACACGTTGGCACTCAAGAACCTGGGCGTCATATTCAGCCAGGAAGGCGATAACCTACTGGCTCTTCACTATCTGCGCTGCTTCTACAAGACCGATGCAATGGATCTGCAGATTTGTGCGATTCGCCTTCGCCTGGGGCAGCGAGCAGGCCCAGAAGCACTTTCATATGTTGCTAGAGATGCCGGCATCCTAGGATCTGCATTGCACGCTCTGGCCAGGCATGACCATCTGCCTGATAATGTTGGATTATATCATCTTTACGACGGGCCAAAATACTCAACGACGACTGTATTCGGGCAGTCCGCTACCCATGCATTAACGATATCATGGCTTTGTATACTAAGCTCAGTGATAAGAACACCAAGTCTTACATAGTCTGTTGTTAGAACGAGCCTGGCGTCTGGCTCAACGATGACATGCGTGTTGATTGGTGGTGCGTCGATAAACCACTCTACCTGCACGACTTGAGTTTGGCATGTCAACTTAAGACGGTTTCCTTTCTTGGTGCTGAAGAACTGTAGCCATGCAGGACGGCTCTGTTTTGTCGGCCAGTTCTCCATTTTGGACATCGACTCTACCTGATCCGATCTCAACCATTCGAGCATTTCTCTGTAGTCAATAAAAGCCGCTTCTGTTTTGGTAACAGCCGTGATTGCAGCTTCGCGTGAATTCAGTCCAGCACGCAGTAATTTTATGACAGAGAGATTGGCGTTTCCTACCTCTGCTGCCATAGCTGCATGGCCTTTGATCTGCTCTGCACCGTCTTGTCTGACAGCTATTGCGTGCACTCTAACAGCCTCCATCGCCCAAGGGAGTCGGTAAGATATGGCCTCCTGCAATAGGTCAACACCTTTACTAGAATCAAGGCCAACAATTTTTGATGCTGATTTGCCTTCAATCCATTCTCGTAGTGCATTCTCCCAATAGTCGGGCATAGTCCCAGAGGGGCGAAAAGGCTCAGTCTGAAACACAAGTCTGGCAAATTCAACAATGGAGTCGGTGGCACCAGCCGAATCTCCCGCTACCACTGCTGCCTCTGCTCGAAGAAGGAGATCGACTAGGTTTGCAATGTTAGCATCCAAGAACCGACCGGCTCGTAGCCCGACGCCAGCCACATGATATCCCCTTCGTTGAGATGTACTTGTTTGCCTCCAGATACAATGGGCTCGCGCTTTAACGAACCGTCGCACTAGCATTTGCATGTTATGTTCATAGTATGCCAGCTTTCTAGAGAAGAGCGACCCTTCTAACACATTATCAAGTTCGTTGTCAAGACATTCTTCTTCAATCCCTGTGTCCAATAGCGCCAAAATAGCCGCATCAAGGGAAGCTATATCATGTTCCCAATCTTCAAGCTTCATTTCTACTTGCTCTAATTGAGAATCAGTAAAATCCCAAACATCTCCATGCCCAGTGAGATATTCAATGACTTCCTCCAATGGCGCCCCGACAATATCTGAGATTTTCTGGAAAATCTTGTTAGCTAGCAGCAAAAGGCCGCTCGAAATTTCTGGCGCTTTTGCTTTGGAGACGAGATCATGCCAATGATATAGTCTTCTGGCTTCGCTTTTTCCATCGTCCTCCCATATAACATGCAATACAATACCATCAACATCGACAAAAGCGCGGCCAGCACGACCGATAACATTTGCAAATTCTGTAGCAGGAATAATATCCCTGTTTCGCCATATTGAAGGGACCAGAAGCACGCTGGCCGAGAGATTAAGACCTTGTGCAAGCGTCGGAGAAGCAATCGTAAGACGAATATCGCCCTTGCGTAGAAGCTTTTCTAGTTCATTCAAGAATTGACGAGGTAAATGGCCATGGTGCAGGGCTATGCCGTATTTTAGGCACTGGACCGCTGGATGATCGGGGCCCAACCATTCAGCTCCTGCAGCCATCACGTCCTGAATATCCTGGTTCATCAGGCGAAGCGGCTTTAACATTCCCTGCCTGATACACTTAAGGATAACCCTTCCTAGTTTTTCTACAGACCTCCTCATTGTGCAATAGATGAGGACGTCCTTTCCTTGGTCAACGAATTGCCATGCTGCTGCCAGAGTCAATTCGTCCTTATCATGTGGAAAGCTATTAAAACGCCGAGATCCCGCGGGTGGCACCTTAGTTTCCACAAATCGCTTCACAAAGGGGCCCTCTGTCTCAACCTTAATGTCAAGGCGCGCTGCATCCCTTACCCATCTTATGACACCAAATCTTTGACGAGTAGGACGCCAAGTGGAATACACTGCAGTTCCAGGCTCATCTCGTCGAAGCCACGAGACCAAATCGCTCATTTCTTCGGGTGGCGGAAATAATGCGGATAGGCAGACAATACGTCGAGAACCAGCATCGGATCGACGAAGCAACCGTTGCACGAGTGCTTCGTATCTAACTTCTCTCTCGCTTGGTCCGAGCATATGACCTTCATCTAGTACAATGAGGCCAACATTATCAATAATTGTTGGATCAACGCGGAGGGCAAAGTCCAACTTCTCCGGAGTGGAAACAACAATCTTAACTTCCCTAAGTGTATCAGCGTCAGAACTCTCGATCCCAGCAGATCCATATAAAGAGGATACGGATATCCCAAGAGGAAGAAATGTATCAGCAAGATCCTGTTCAACTTGTGCTGACAAGGCTCTAAGCGGAGTGACGTAGATGATACGGAGATCTGATGCTAATGTTCGAAGGATGCAAAGCTCTGCAATTCGGGTTTTTCCAGCACTTGTAGGTAGCGCTACTACGAGATCATCAGATTGATCTATGGCGCGCTGAGCTGCCTCGATCTGTGATGGCCAAAGTTCGATTGCGGATTTCTTTGCTGCTCGCAGTCGCTGAATATAGGCCTGACGCAAGGTAGTCCACTTTTCAATGTCATCATCGTCTGAGAGTATCTTTGGAATTTGGCGGTGGAGGCTCATTTGCCAGAGATCGTCTATTAGGTGGAATGCCATCGTAGAAGTCCACCAATGGCTCACAGCATGCATATCTTTAGCGGCCTCGGCCGTAAAAAGTAGCAGACGCTTTGCTTCCATAGCAGAGACCTCCTCACCGGTTGTTATAGCATGGTCAAATAGTGCGAGTCCGCGCATGAAAGATCTGGTAATAACCGCGCTTATCGCGTCAGTCTCATCGAAATCTGCATCATTAAGAAGGCGCTCTGCAATTCTCTCATCCCATTGCTCTTTATCAAGCAGCCAAGCCGCAACAAATTCATGCATTTCATCAAGAGATTTCCTCAGAAGCTGGACAAGGGCTTTCTCAGTTGGTGCTAGGTTCCCGTCGTTAGCACCAATAGGCAACATGGAATAAGCACGTGCTGCATATCTCGCAAGGTGAAAGGAGATGGCTGAACTCACCAGATTAAATCCGCGGTCTATGCGAAACGGATCTCCATTGCGCACGGCTGCTTCGATTGCCTCGCCAGCAACGAGGAAAGCCCGCTGCAATAAAATCTCATCCCCGTTGACCGAGCGCAGACGCAGTGCCATTGCAAGCACCGTGTAGGCATAATCGAGAAGATCATCAGTAAGACTGTCTCCAAATGATGGTGCTCCGGTAGGGAGTTCCCCATTGCGCCAGATTAGACCACGAGCTAATCCCTTATCCAGCAAACGATCCCGAAATCCAGGGGATATAGCCTTTTCGAGGATATTCTGAAGTTCTATCGCAGATTCGGTCATTTACTGCTCCGAAAACAAGCGCTCAATAACATCGCCATGGTTAACGATATAAATTCCGACTGCATACCTGCGAGTGCGATTCCTGCATTCCCTAAGATGATTGGATAGATGGGTATTAGGATCGGTGCCAGACACTGTAAAGAGCAAATGCTCGAAAGGACAACCACGGAAGCTCTGCAGCACAGCATAATCCAAATCCTTGGCAAGGTCATGATCTCCCTTGTCTCGCAAACGTTCTGCCACAAAGAGCACCGAATGTCTGTTTGGACGACCACGATATCGGTCAAGTGCATCTGCGGCTTCTTTGATTACAGTTGGAGTCAGTCTTGCGTAACTCTTTGATTCGCCCTTAAGGAACTTTAAGCTACCTTTAAGATCTCGATCGATGGCAATAAGATCATCGCCTCGAAGAGCCATATTGCGTCCATCCTTAAAGCGAAGCCTTCGAATTGGGACGCTAAATCCAAGCCTACGCTCAGTAAACTCTATGGCAAGGATTTCCCCAAGGTCACCGGAACGAGCCGTCTTTGTTGTTGGCAAATGCTCCCTCAACAATTCTGCAGTTCTTGGAGCGCCTAATTCTGCAAGTCTCTTTGCGGTAATTTCTGGTGCTACATAGTGACTGAGTAAAACGTTCTGGAGCTCATCGAAAATATTATCGCACGAGCAGTTATTCTCTTTACAGATAATAAGCACATGCTTGCCCAAATTTGCCTTTTTAATAGATAACCAGCGGTCGAAAAGGTCGACCCTATCGTCGGCAGGCGGATGTGTTCGAGCCTTATCCTCAATACTGCAATTGGAGCCCAATTACTTCCACCTGCCTAATTCAGGCCATCTAATTATGCACATTTCCATGTATCTATAGCTCCCACATCCACAAATCACATGACCGATTATTGTTGCTTTCTGCAGACGATTTATCAGTTTGCCATGAACGGTATACGTGCGATTTAATAAGTCTTTTTATTTAAGAGAGATCGTGAGCAGAAAATGGACAAGTTGGCCATTTTAGCACATTCATCGCTCCAACGAGTGGATACATGCGCATTAAGCTCCAGCAGCGTGGATGGAAAGAATTGGATGAAGGACGGATGGGGTTTCGCCTAGAGTTCCACTACTTCCAAAAAGTCAACTCTTCGAAAATCCCGGTCAAAGCTTGCGATCTTTTTGATTCCGTTGCGATAGCAGGTCGAAGCTATTAGTGCGTCATATGGCAGAAGCCTGTATTGTATCATGGTCTCCCGCCAGTGGTTCATATCATCATTGATTGGCACCAAGGAAATGCATCTTGCATCGATGAAGCGGAATATAGCTTCTATCTCTTTCTCAAATGGCGCGTAGCCGTTATCAATGAGGAACCTCTTGAATGAGGCATGATTTTTCGTTCCGTAACGCTCTTCGCACAGATTTCTAACCGATACAAAAATCAGCTCATGTATGACCGTGGATGATGTGACGAGTTTATGATTTTGATCTATAAATCTCCTGGCGGAGTTCGAAAATTTTGTATCAAAGAAAGCATTATAAAATATATTGGTATCGATGAATATCACAGATAGACCTCGCCCTCAAGCTCTTCGAGCCTCTCTGCAGAAGCCTTGCCAAACATGCCGTAGTATTTCGAGAGATCTACCTTTTCAATTTTGATCTTTAGTTTTGTGCCTTCCTCTAGCTTTACATCTTCCATCGGCTTGAAGACACCGCCTTCGTATACACATTCTATGGTTTCGCTGGCACTCATGCTATTGTCTCCATCCTTGTGTAGAATCTATATATTTCAACTTCCTGCTATTCAATCTTCTGGTAGCGCACATACTGCTGTAGATTCACAGTGGCTCCGTATCCTGAATTCTATTCATTTTGTCTCCGGGATAGAGGGGGTTAGACGTTGTGACTTCCAAACCCGCAAACCACAAGAATTATATCCCCTCATCCATAGGGACAGATCATACTCTGATGTATAAGAATGTGCATAAAAGATCAATATAAACCAGCGAAAAATCCCATAACGAGTAATTTCAGGCGAAGGTGAAAAGGATTTGAGAAGATTGCTCTCCGGCAATGAGGCCATAGCCCGTGGGGCCTACGAGGCCGGTGTAACCATCGGCACGGGCTACCCCGGGACTCCCTCCACCGAGATCCTGGAGAACCTGGCCCGGTACAGTCCGGAGGTTTACTGCGAGTGGTCGCCCAATGAGAAGGTGGCCTTTGAGGTCGCAGCCGGAGCATCCCTGGCCGGGGCGCGCTCCATTGTGACCATGAAGCATGTGGGACTGAATGTGGCTGCTGACCCCCTCATGACATTGAGCTACATCAGCGTGGAGGGCGGGTTTGTGGCCTGCGTGGCAGACGACCCGGGGATGCACTCCTCCCAAAATGAGCAGGACACCAGAAACTATGCCCGCTTTGCCCGGGTCCCCCTTTTTGAGCCGGCGGACAGCCAGGAGGCCAAGGATCTGCTCATGCTCGCCCTCTCCGTCTCGGAGGAGTTCAAGACCCCGGCCATCCTGCGCACCACCACCAGGGTCAGCCACTCTCGCAGCCTGGTCGAGCTGGGAGAACGGGAGCAGGCGAAGAAGGAGATCGGCTTTGTCAAGAACCCGCCCCGGTTCGTTCCCATACCGGTCTGGGGCCGGCCCATGCGCCAGAGAGTGGAAGAGAGGCTGAAAGGGCTGCAGGCGCTCTCTGAAAAGTCGCCAGCAAACCGCATTGAGTGGCGGTCAAAAGGCCTGGGAATCATCACCTCCTCCATCGCCTACCAGTATGCCCGCGAGGTCTGGCCGGAGGCCTCGGTTCTGAAGCTGGGATTCTCTTATCCCTTCCCAGACGCATTGATCCGGGAGTTTGCCCAAGGTGTGGACCGGCTGCTGGTGGTTGAGGAATTGGATCCATTCATAGAAGAGCACGTAAAAGCCCTGGGGATATCCTGCCAGGGGAGAGATTTCGTGCCGGGGATCATGGAGCTGTCCGTGGACCGACTGCTCCAGTCCAGAAGGCTGATGGATGGAGGAGAGGCCACCCGAAAGGAAGAAGATCCTTTCCGAGAGCTTCTTCCTCCCCGCCCGCCGGTGCTCTGCCCCGGTTGCCCTCACCGAGGGGTCTTTTATGCCCTCTCCAGGGAGGATGTGGTGGTCACCGGGGACATCGGATGCTACAGCCTGGGCGCTTTTCCGCCCCTGGACCGGATGGACAGCATCCTCTGCATGGGAGCGGGAGTCTCCATGGCTCACGGCATGGAGAAAGCAGGGGAGAAGAGAAAGGTGGTGGGCGTGGTTGGAGACTCCACCTTCTTTCATTCCGGGATCACGGGGCTCTTGGATATTGTCTACAATAAGGGCCACTCCACAATAATTGTGCTGGACAACCGCACCACTGCCATGACCGGCCACCAGGACCATCCGGGCACCGGCAGGACCATTGGCGGCGAGCCCACAGTCGCCGTCTCCATCGAGGATATCGGCCGGGCCTGCGGGATCAATCGGGTCAGGTCGATAGATCCCTACCAGCTGGATAACGCCAGAGAGGCGATCAAAGAGGAGCTGGCGGCTCTTGAGCCCTCTCTTATTGTATCCCGCGCTCCCTGCCCCCTGCGGGAGAGGAGACGGGTGGGGGCGATGAGAACCATCCTGGCGGAGGAGTGCCGGGCTTGCGAGCTGTGCCTCTCTTTGGGCTGCCCGGCGATAGAGGGAGTGGATGGGGTGATGAAGATCAATCAGACCCTCTGTGCGGGCTGTGGCCTGTGCGAACAGATCTGCCCTGCCGGGGCGATTGTCAGCCGGGAGGGAGTATGATCGAGAGGGTGGCGGAGAGGACAGAGGGAATGATGAACAAAGAAAGCAGGGAGAGAACGGAGAGCGCAGACAACCCGGACTCGAACGGCACAAAGAGCATCGTCCTCGTCGGCGTGGGCGGTCAAGGGATACTGCTGGCCAGCGAGATATTAGCCCAGGCAGCGATGATTCAGGGCTACCAGGTCAAGACCAATGAGGTGCACGGCATGGCCCAGCGAGGAGGCTCGGTGATGGCCCAGATTCGTTATGGAGAAGAGGTCAAGAGCCCCCTGGTCTCCAAAAAGGGCGCTCATATCCTGGGGGCGCTGGAGAAGGTGGAAGCCCTGCGGTACTGGGAATTTCTCCGGCCGGACGGCCTGGCCGCAGTCAGCAGCCAGGCCATTGTGCCGGTGACAGTCTCCTCCGGTCTTGCCCGCTACCCAGAGAATGCGGAGGAACTGCTGGCCAGGGCTTTTCCCCGGCTGGTCTATATCGACGCCCCGAAGCTGGCAGGAGAGCTGGGCGACAGCAGGGCAGCGAACATCATACTATTGGGGACGATATCCCGTGGGCTGGACCTCCCCCTGGAATCCTGGGAGGAGGCCATCGGCCTGTGCGTCCGGGAGAAGTTCCGAGATCTCAATTTGAGAGCATTTTCACTTGGCAGGAGCAAAGCATGACAGAATTGAGCAAATTTCACAATGAACCGATGGAGACGGCCTCCCGAGAGAGAATCACCCAGATTCAGTCCGAGCGGCTGAGGGCCATCGTCGGTCACGTCTATGAATCCAATCCGATCTACCGGCGTCTATTCGACGAGAAAGGCGTCCGGCCTGAGGATATCAGGACGGCAGAGGACGTGGTCCGACTGCCCTTCACCGGCAAGGACATCCTCAGGGAGAGCTACCCCCTGAATATGGCCTGCGTTCCCCGCGATCAGATCGTGGAGATGCATATGTCCAGCGGCTCCACCGGCACCCCGGTAGTCATGCCCTACACCCGCTCAGACCTTGATCAATGGGCGGAATGCATGGCCCGCTGCTACCGTATGGCCGGGGCGAAGCCTGGGGACCCCACCCAGATCACACCCCTCTTCGGCCTTTTCAATGGTGGCTTTGGCATGTATCATGGCGCTCGGGCAGCAGGACTGTTCGTGATCCCCGCCGGTCCGGGAAACACCGCCCGGCAGATCCGCCTGGCTCGAGATCTGAAGACCAGGGTTTTCACCGGAGTGGTGAGCTATGGCATCCGGTTGATGGAGGTGCTGGCCGAAGAGAAAGAGAGCCTGCCGGACCTGGAGATAGGCATCTTCGGAGCTGAGGTTTTCTCTGACTCCATGAAAAAGAAGATCTCCTCGGGCCTGGACATCGACGTCTTCGACATATACGGCATGACTGAGTCCGGAGGCGTTGGCACATTAGGCATGGACTGCCCGGCGCACGACGGGATCCACATCTGGGAGGATCAGTATATCCTGGAGATCATCGATCCAAAGACAGGAGAGCCAGTGGATGACGGAGAAGAGGGAGAGCTGGTCTTCACCTCGCTCACCCGCGAGGCGCTGCCCATGATCCGTTTCCGGACAGCTGACCTCACCCATGTCATATCCCGGGACAGATGCAAATGCGGCAGAACTCACATCCGTCTAGCACCGATAACCGGGCGAAGGGATGACATGCTGATTGTGAAAGGGGTGAACTTCTTCCCCAAGCAGATTGAGCAAACCCTCCTGGGAATACCGGGCATTGGCAACAACTACCAGATCATAGTGGAGGAGGAGGACGGAGTCAATAGCGTCCGGGTCAATGTCGAAGCCGAACCGGGAGTGACCGGCTATATGGTGGAAAAGGCTCTCAAAGAGGCGCTGGGATTCTCCCCCAAAGGAGACGTCTTCCCCCTGGGAGGCTTGCCCCGCCAGGAAGGAAAGGCAAAGAGGGTGTTTCATAACAGGATAAAATAACTCTTGTTCTCTTCCATGAGATTCAGATGAGCCTGATACAAGACTTAAGGCTAAATAGACACAAGTCCAGTCAGTATTCATTGAGGTGCAATAGTTGAGATTCAATTGCCTATGCTTATGTCTCTTGGCCCTGTTCATAGGGTTGGGAGTGGCAAATGGATATGATGTATCCATATCGCAGTCCATGGAGGTCTCCGAGACTGACTTCGATGAAGAATTCGTCAAGAGCCTGTTCGGGTTCGGCACCGAAGGTGGGGAAGGTTTCTGGTTTGGCCCGGAGTTCCAGGATGTCAGCACCGCCACCACCTTCTTTTCCGAGTTCTATATGGAGAGCTCTGTCCCAGTGGTCAAGACCTTCGCTCCGGTAAAGATCGATGTGACTCAAAATGTTCCTTCCCGGATATATTTCGGCAGCGGTAAGGGGATCGCATATACCCAGTACCAATCTACAGTGGCCGCCAGCAGAGGAAATGAGCTCTGGATTCAGAAAGGAGCTGACTGGTCCCAGTACGCCATTGTTCCTGCGGGATCCGGCATTCAGTTCATCGCCTTTGCCCCCGTGGGCGGCCAGGCGGACTACTATTGGATCCTTCAGAGCAACTCCCTCAACATCACCAGCAAGCGTCTGGACCTCTACCCCGGATACAACAGCCTGAACTTCAAGGCTGATGAGGTGGGCAGGCACATTCTCCTCTTTGTGCTCAATAATCAGCCCAGCAACGCCATCATCATCGATGTGATCAGCCAGGCCCCTCCAGCCCAGCAGACGGCAGTGGCAGCTGATATGCCACCATCCACCAACAACCCTGCAGCCTCTGGAGTGCAGGCCATGCAAACCGTACAGCCTACGCAGGCGGTGCAGATGCTCCCCGGAGCCACAACCAGCGTCATGCAGACATACAGCGGAACGGCCCAGCAGACCACCTCTGCCAGCAGCACCACTCAATACCCGGCTGCTGTGGCTGCAAAGCCTGCCGTGCCTGCAATTGTCGCGGGAGACACGCCGGTGACCATCCAGACCACCTTGAAGAGCTATGATGTCTATGTGGACGGAGTTCTCATTGGCAAAGAGGGAACCGGTGGCGATCTTCTGGATGGTGTCTTCAAGTTCAAGGTGGTGGGCGGAATGATCCACAACATCAGGATCTTCGATGGAGAGCACAACTACCCGAAGGATATTTACTTCGAGAAAGGAGTGCAGAAGATCATAAATGTGCCACCAGGCACCACTGTCTATGGAATAGTCACACCCTATCATTGACAGATGTCTAATTATTTATAACTTAATTTTTTTAAAAACTTGAGAAGTGGGCATCCTGATTTTCCACCAAGGAGATGTTAACAATAAATGTTATTTTTTCCATAATTAATATCATTTTCTGATACTGCAATTTTGCCACGCTAGCAGCTCATGATCTTGATTTTCGGAGATCAGCGCACAAATGATATATGATACCATAATCATCTATCATGAAATCCATTTACAATGAGATGTTTTTGCGAAATTCCATCCATACACCAACAGCTATTTATCCATAATAGATAGCATGAATTAGGAAATAGATATTAACAAAATCGATCACAGAAGAATATCTAGATGCGCTTCATCTGAGATGTGCGCCGCATCGTCTTAGATATCCGATATTCAAAGGAGGCAGCCCCTTGGTGGAAATCACGATCAAGAACCTCGTATTCGGCTACAACAGCCATAAGATACTCGATGGAGTAAACATCATTGTGAAAAGCTCAGAGATCTTGAGCCTGGTGGGGCCAAACGGCTCGGGAAAGACCACCCTTATAAAGTGCATGGACCGCATCCTTAAGCCCAAGGGCAGCATCCTCATGAACGGCCAGGAGATAGAAAGAATGAGCCGGCAGGAGGTAGCCAGGCAGATCGGCTATGTGCCCCAGTCCAGCTCCACCCCCCTGGCAACAACCGTCTTTGATACCGTCCTCATGGGCAGAAGGCCTCATATCGGCTGGAGGGTACAGGACTCAGACCTGGATAAGGTGGCTGAGGTCTTGGAGAGGCTGCATCTGGAAGACCTGGCCATGCGTGACTTCTCCCAGCTCTCCGGCGGCCAGAAACAGAAGGTGCTCATCGCCCGTGCTCTGGCCCAGGAACCGGCAGTCCTGCTCCTGGACGAGCCCACATCCAACCTGGATATGCTCCATCAGCTAGAGGTGATGGAGACGGTGAGCAGCCTGGTCAAGGAGAAGAAGATCTCCGCAGTGATGGCCATCCATGACCTCAACTTAGCCTCCCGCTTCTCAGATAAGCTGGTGATGCTAAAAGAAGGCAAGGTCTATGCAGCAGGAGAGCCGAAGGCCCTTCTTAATGAGGTTAATATCAGCCAGGTCTACGGCATAGAGGCCATGGTCATGAACGCTATGGGTCGGCCCTATGTAGTGCCGCTGCGCTCGCTGGCAGAAGCGGCTGTATGCGATTAGCTGTGTACAGCCGGAAAGGATTTCCATCCATTTTTTAGGTTTTGGTCAGCGGCCCGGGTAGGTGCATGGAATAACACAAACCTTTATGTATTGCAGATGTCGAAATCTGGTTTATGACCTTGCCCTTTGCAGATATTCCAGAGTTCTCCTCCCAATTAACCGGACGAGGTCCTGCAGAGGATATTATATCAATAATTAAATACATATATATACGTTATATTGGAAGCGCTCTGGCAGAGAACGTATGGTACATTATCTCGACCATCATATCCATATCTATAATTATCATCTTAACTATTTTAATCGCCCGGCTGGTCAATGGTCTGCTGGAGAAGCAGATCCCAAAAATTGTGGAATCCAGCCGGCTTGGCAAAGAGTTTGATGAGACCTCCCATGCCATGACCCGCAGGCTCATCGTCGCGGCGATATATTCCATCGGCTTTTTAATGACCATACTCCTGATCCCCTCCCTGAACAGAATTGCCATCGCCATGCTGGCCGGCGCTGGTGTGGCAACCCTGGCCATTGGTTTTGCCGCCCAGGACTCCCTCTCCAATATAATATCCGGGATCTTTCTGGCCATCTTCAAGCCGATGCGAATTGGCGACTACGTCGACTTCAAAGGCGAGTATGGCTATGTAGAGGATATAACTCTGCGCCATACGATAATCTGCACCTGGGACCAGAGGAGAATAATAGTGCCGAACAAGCTGATGGGCTCAGACTTCATTGTGAACTGGAGCATCGGCAATCCGGAGACCGTTTGGCCGGTTAATTTTGGAATAGGCTACTCATCGGATATCGATAAGGCACGAAGCATCATCACAGAGGTGGCCGAGAGCCACCCCCATGTTCTGAAGGAGAAGGGCATCAATGTCCGCCTCATCGAGCTGGGAGACTTTGCCATGAACCTGCGCCTGACCTTCTACGCCCCCAGCCGGGGGATGGCATACGATGCCGGGTGCGACATAAGGGAAGCAGTAAAAAAAAGGTTTGATGCAGAGGGAATTGAGATCCCGTATCCATATCAGAATGTCATAATCATGAAGCAGCCGGTCGAGGCATCATCTTGTCCAGTGCCGGAGAACGATCACTCTCAGGAAGAGGAGCAAGCCAATTAATCTAAATATAATGCATAAATAATGCATTTCGCATGAACCGAGTAGTCCATTTTGAGATACAGGCAGAGAATCCCGAGAGAGCAGCGAGCTTCTACCGGGAGGTCTTCGGCTGGCAGATCGATGAATGGCTGATCCCAAAAGTGAAGATCAAGGATGAGAATCGTTACTGGCAGGTTACGACCGGCAGTGAGGCTGAGCCTGGCATCAACGGCGGTCTCGTCTTCCGCCGCGGTCCTCCTCCGGCAGAGGGACAATCGGTCAACTCATTCATCTGCACAATAGAAGTTCCTGACCTTGACGAGCATATCGACCGGGTTATTCGGGCAGGGGGAAGGGTTGCAGTCCCCAAGATGCCAATTATGGGTGTCGGCTGGCTGGCCTACTGCCTGGATAGCGAGAAGAACATCTTCGGCATGATGCAGACGGACGAGATGGCGCAATAGGACAGAGATATTTTTGGAATATGATGGATACGGACCTCTCCATAATCCTATTCCTGCAGGGCCAGGACTGGGCCATCCCGATAATGAGATTGGCCACCTCATTGGGATCGCTGGAGTTCATGCTCCTCTTTATGCCCTTCCTGTTCTGGTGCTGGGATGCAAAATGGGGCTTCAGGGTGGGACTGATGCTGGTCACGAGCCATGGGCTGAATTCTGCCCTGAAGATCGCTCTGCACGGCCCCAGGCCTTACTGGGTCGATCCCAATGTCCAGGCCTGGAGCACTGAACCCTCCTTTGGCATGCCCTCCGGGCACGCCCAGAATGCCGTCTCCATCTGGGGCCTGACCGCACAACTCATCCACAAGCGTTGGGCCTATCTCCTGGCCGCTGGCACCTGCTTATTAATCGGTCTCTCTCGAGCCTATCTGGGGGTCCACTTCCTGGGAGATGTGCTTGTAGGCTGGGGCGTGGGTGCAGTGCTTCTGGGCTCATCCATCAAGGCAATGCCAGTTATGGAGGAGAAGATCGGAAGAATGAATCTGAAAGGCCAGATCCTGCTCGCCGCCCTAGCCTCTTTCGCCATCATCGCCCTTTATCTCCTGGGCCTGGCCGGCACGGGTGCCTGGCAGATGCCCTCTGCCTGGGAGGCCAATGCTCTGGCTGCAACTGGAGAGCCCATCGATCCAGTCAGCCCGGTTGATGCATTCTGTGCTGCAGGGATGATGCTTGGTATCTCTTCTGGCTATGCTATTTTAAAGAGGAGAGGAGGCTTCTTGGCAGACGGTCCACTATCCAGGCGTCTGGTCCGCTATCTTCTGGGAATGATAGGAGTGGTCCTGATCTGGTATGGATTGAAAGAGGCGATGCAGATAGAGGCAGCCGACTGGGCCCTCGACTACATTAGGAGCATGCTGGCAGGGCTCTGGGTCACACTGGGGGCGCCATTGATGTTCATCGGCCTTGGCCTGGCCAAAAAGGAACAGGTTGATGGGCAGAGTGCGGGCGGAGATCCATAATCCCTGAGCCGATTTTGATCAAATTCTCATCTCGTGCCGGACTCGATCTTGTTCAGGTTCAGGATGATATCCGCTGCCAGAATGTTGGTCAGGCCGTGGCGCTCGCAAATGTTCAGCACCCGGTGAAGCTCATCTCTCTGCATAGAGGCGGTGTTCTGAACGGCATAAAGCATTCCCTCGGAATAGCCCTCATCCTGAATGATATCGTGCATGTTCTCCAGAATAGACTGATCGAAGCTCATCCCGGTGGCCCCGATCTCCTCGATAGCCCTCTCCATGGCGCTGCTGTCCAGTGCCCGGCGATTTTTTTTGGATTCTCCTGCCTTCTTGATAAAATCGAGGGCCTCTTTGGAAATGCCCCGCAAAATCAGCTCGGAGGCTAGCTTCTTCAGTGTCTTCTCCTGCAGAATAGCTTCGGCTTCAAGGGCCCTGTAAGCCTCGGGGGTGATCTCTATTCTGGTATATTTTGTGCTGGGCATTTATCCGCTGCGCCTCGGTTTTCTCGCGAAAGTGCTAATATAATTATTCCTATTAATAGACTGCGATCATTTGCGGAAAAATTGTAGGGGAGGGACCGGCTCCGGCAGCCAACCCCACCAGACGATCATAATGGATTATCTCTTGTGCCTGGATAAAAAGTGTGCCGCTGGTGACTCTGGATAGCAGTCTATACGAAAGGGACAAATCGACTGGGAAGGTAAAGCTGATTTGAGATCATTCATCCAAAAGCTTTTCTTACAAGCGATGGTTAATGCAGATCGAGGGAAGCGGATTGGATGAAGCGGCAGAGGTCACCATTAAGGAGCACGTGTTCAACAACAGCAACCTTTTCTCCAACCATTACCTGGAGAACATGGTCCAGAAGTCCTCGGAGTGGGATGATGAATCCGGTCTTTTGGAGGCCTACACCAGGATAAAGGACAGATTCTTTGAGAAGGAGAAGAACTTTCCTCGGTATGTTGAGGCGGATCTGGAGCACAACTGGATTCGCCCGGTCTTAGACGCCCTGGGCCACCATTATGGCGTCCAGGAGAGCCTGCATCATGATCCCCTGAAGCCCGATTATGCCTTCTTTCCCGATGCTGAGGCGCTGAATGAGGCCTATTCCCAAAAGGGCTCGGATGACTTTTATAAGAGGTCGGTGGCCGTTGGAGATGCCAAGGCCTGGAATGTGGTTCTAGATAAGAGCCGTCAGGGAAGGGTGCTGCGGGAGATGACCAACCCCAGCTTTCAGATCGACAACTACCTGAGGGCAACCCCGCCCAAATGGGCGATCCTCACCAATGGCAGGCTGTGGAGGCTCTACCATGAGGACTCAAGCGTGAGCATGGACTCATATTATGAGGTGAACCTTCCCGATCTGATCGCCCGGATCGAAGAGACTGGTGACCTATCAATATTCAAGTATTTTTATCTCTTCTTCCGGAGGGAGGCTTTTCCCGAGACTCCACTCGGACCCTCCTTCCTGGATAAAATTCGGGAGGAAAGCTTAGCATATGCCCAGAAGGTGGGCGAGGACCTGCAGGAGAATGTCTACCGGGCGATGAAGGTCCTGGCGGAGGGCTTCATCTATGAGCCGGCAAACTCGCTATGGCCACTGACAGTTCCGCAAGATCAGGAGCAGATGCTCAGAGAGGTTCAGGAGAACTCACTCCGTCTGCTCTACCGCCTTTTATTCATCTTCTATGCGGAGAGCAGAAGGCTCCTCAAAGTAGACAACCGCCACTACAGAGAGATGAGCCTGCGTCGGCTGAAGGAGGAGATAGCAGGCAAGAAGGATCGAGGTGAAAAAATCCTCGCCATCCAGTCCACCTACTGGGAGAGCCTGAGGGATCTCTTCCGGCTGATCAATGACGGGAGCGAGGCCTTCGGCTACTCCAAAGAGGAGTTTTACATTCCGGCCTACAATGGAGGCCTGTTCGATCCGACCAAAAATCCATTCCTAAGAGAGAAGAGGATCGGAAACTCCTATCTGGCGGAGGCCATCGATCTGCTGGCCCGGTCCCAGGGAGAGAACGGCCCGGTCTTCGTCGACTATTCCTCTTTAGATATCCGCCATTTGGGATCGATCTATGAGGGCATTTTGGAGTACAGGCTGAACATCGCCACAGAATCGATGGTGGCGGTCAAGGAGAAGAGCAAGAAGGGAAAGGAGGTCTGGCTGCCGAAGAGAGAGGCAACGGGCAAGAAGGTCTCGGATAGCGTGGAGGCGGGCGGCCTGTATCTGGTGACGGACAAAGGAGAGAGGAAGGCCACAGGCTCCTTTTACACCCCTCAGTATATTGTAAAGTACATTGTGAAGAACACCCTGGAACCTCTCATCAAGCCCATGATGGAGGAAGCCTCGATGGATGCAGATCTCAGGACCGATTTGTTGCGAAAGCTGCTTTCCATAAAGGTGCTCGATCCGGCCATGGGCTCGGGCCATTTCCTGGTGGAGGCCACGGACTACATCGCCCGGGAGATCATTCATGCTCGTGAGATCGCCAGGCAGGAGGATGAGGATTCGGATGCAGTAGCGGAGAACGACATCCACTGGGCGAGAAGAGAGGTGGTGAGAAACTGCATCTACGGGGTGGACCTCAACCCCATGGCGGTGGAGCTGGCCAAGCTCTCATTGTGGCTCAAGACGGTGGCCTCAAACAAGCCGCTCAGCTTCTTGGACCACCATTTGCGATGCGGAAACTCCCTCATCGGCGCAGACCTGGAAAAGCTCTCCGTCCTGCCGGGCACGAAGGCCCAGGAGCCGCCGCTGTGGAGCTTTGGGTTGAAGAGCCATACGGACAGCCTTCTGCACAGATACAGCCTCATGTCCGCTCTGCCGGATGACAACCTTAAGATGGTGAAGTGGAAGGAGGAGCAGTTCAGGCAGATCAAGGAGTCGGAGCTCTCCCGGAGGCTGGCGGAGCTGGCCAATGTCTGGCTGTCCACGTTCTTTGGAAACAAGGTCAAAGAGGACGATTACTATGAGCTGCAAGGCCACCTCAGCCCGGAGAAGTTCCCTGACTGGGCGGGGCTGCGGAGCCAGGAGTGGTTCGTGCGGGCGCAGGAGATTGCGGAGGAGAAGAGGTTCTTCCACTGGGAGCTGGAGTTTCCGGAGGCGTTTTTAGGAGAGGAGCGCGGCTTTGACGTGGTGATTGGGAATCCACCGTATGTAAGGCAAGAATATTTGGGAGAAGATAAGCTCTATCTGCAAAACGAGTATAGATCTTATCAAAGCGCCGCTGATCTTTATGTTTATTTTATTGAACGTGGTGTTTTGCTGCTGAGACCTAGAGGAGTCTTTTCCTACATCGTAGCAAATAAATGGATGAAGGCAAATTACGGCAAGCCTCTACGGGTATGGATGAGAGAGCAGAGTTTGGAAGAGATAGTTGATTTTGGTGACCTGGCTGTTTTTGAAACTGCCACTACTTATCCATGCATTATACGCATCTCAAACTCATCTCCGAGATCGAATTTCAATGCGGCAAAAGTAGAGACGCTTGAGTTTCGAGATTTGGAGAATTACCTATCAAAACTACGCTATCACGTCAATTGCGCATCTCTAGGTGATGATAGCTGGTCACTGGCCAATGAGAATACTCAAAAAATACTTGATAAGTTGAAATCATCGGGCGTTCCATTAGGCAAATACCCAAGATGTAAAGTTTATAGAGGGATATTAACCGGGCTTAATAGTGCATTTGTGATTGGAGCGAAGGCAAAAGATCAACTAATTGCGGAAGATCCTAAAAGTGCGGAATTTATTAAACCATTTTTAGTTGGTAAGGATATTAAGAGATACGAACCACCTGCAAGCGATCAGTTCCTGATATTAATACCAAATGGCTGGACTCGCCTTAAATATCCCGAATCCGCAGACGTTTGGAGCAAATTTAGAGAAGATTATCCGGCAATTTGCAGTCATTTATCACCTTTTGCAGAATTTGGAGAAAAGAGGTACGATAAAGGAGAATATTGGTGGGAACTCCGTCCATGTGACTATTACGATGAATTTGAAAATCCAAAGCTCTTTTGGCCCGAAATTGCTGGAAGTGCGAGATTCACCTTTGACGCATCCAAGTTCTATGCTAATAATAAAGCCTACATAATTTCAGACAGCGACTTCTTTATATTAGCTCTATTAAATTCATCTCTACTCCGCATCTTTATTCACAGCGTATGCACTGACTTGCAGGGCGATAGCTTCAATTTTTCTGCTGCTTTTGTTGAACAGACACCCATCCGTCGCATCTCCTTCACCACTCCCGCCCCAGAGCGCGCCCGCCTGGCAGCGGAGCTGCAGCAGCTCTATGCCGAAGGAAAGCACGATGAGATCCTGGCCGGAGTGGAGTCATGCCTGCCCAGGGACGAAGCGGGCAACTTCATCACCGAGCAGGAGAAGTCGGATGTGGTGCACGATCTTCTCGCCTTCCTGGCGGAGAGGATGCTGGAGATGAACAAGCAAAAGCAGCAGGAGATCCGGGGCTTTCTGGACTGGCTGGAGGGCTATTTAGGGGCGAAGATTGAGGATCTCAAGCCCAAGACCGGGATCCTGAGCTACTATGATAGCGATTATGAGAGCCTGCTGGCGGTTCTTAAGAAGAACAAAAAGAAGCTGACGATCGACCCCTCCCGCCGGGAGCCGGGGGAGTTGCTGCGGTCGGAGTTCGAGGGGTCCAAAAAGAAGCTCGACCCATTGATGGAGAGGATCGAGAAGACGGATGAGCTAATCGATGCCGTGGTCTACAGGCTCTACGGGCTGACGGATGAGGAGATCGGGATTGTGAAAGGAAATTCAGCGTGAAGATGCATGTTACAGGAGAAGGAATATTCAATGGATCTGATATATCTTGATTACAATTGCTTTCAAAGAAGATTTGATGATACCAGCCAGATCAAGATCCAGCTTGAGGCTCTAGCCTGTGAAGAGATCTTTCTGAGAGCGGAGATTGAACAGATCCAACTGGCCTGGTCCTTCATGCATGAGGACGAGACCTTACTCTGCCCCTTTCCAAATAGAATGAATGTAGCTTTCATACTATCCACCCTCTGCAAGATCAGAATTGGACCTGATGATAAAATCTATGAGTGTGCTCTGGAATATCAGAGAAAATCCAGAATAACACCAAAAGATGCCCTCCATCTTGCATCTGCCAATTTCATCGGAGCCGATTACTTCTTAAGCTGCGACAACAGATTATTAAATCAGGCCAAGAGACTAGAACTGGAAATTGTGATCTCAAATCCAGTGGACTACATCAGATTGGAGGATATATGACTGAGAGGGCCAAGACGCTCGATGATGCTGAACTGAGACTCGTTGGGATAGATGCCTTGAATAAGGCTTTGGGTCCAGCCAAAGCGCTCCGATTCCTTGCTCTATTCCACCATGAACCTACTGATTACGTAGAGATCTCAAGAAGACTATATGAAAATCAGAACACAGAAGAGATATTTAAGAGGGCAAAAGAGCATTGGAGAGGCTAGTGTCCAAGCCTTGAACTATCCTGAAACTCTAGATTCGCTAATGCCCCGGACGCCTGACTGAAAAAACTGCACACCATACCTCCATTTTTCGAATCAAAGGCAAAGCGTCATTCTCCCGGTTCCATCCCGGCTGGAGAAAGCTTAAAAGTGATCAGAGCCAGAACATTCATTCATGATAAATGATGCGAATTTTGTTCAGGGAGGCGATATCTGCCATGACGGTTACTTTTGAGCCTCGCACCAGATTGATGCATCTGGAGGAGTATGTAACCAAGATCCACCTGAAGCTCCCCCCAGAGGAGGCAAAGGTGCAGCTCTTGAGGTGCAGGATCGTGGCCTACGGCCTGATCGCCGAGATCGGGGAGAAGGCATACAACAAAGCATTTGTGGACCAGATCTTCGCCCAGGCCTACCGGAACCTCTCTGAATCAACCGGTCAGGACCTGCGAGACCCCTTCTCAGATCCCTGCGCCAGCCAGTATCAGCTCCTGGATGAGCTGAGGTCCTATGGTCGGAGGGATCTGTCCGAGCCTTTCCTGAGATTCATCCGGGCGGAGTTCAAGAAGGCCTTCGTCCCCACCATGAGGCTATTGACCGACCTGTGTTCATCAGAGAATAAGTACTCCTGGGAGGAGGTAAAGCTGCAGCTCGTGGAGATCATGGACCACTTGGGAGTGGATGTGACCTGGGAGGAGTGCGAGGAGAAGCTGGAGAAGTATATGAAAAAGATAGGTGGAACAATTTATATCAATTGAGTTCTTTCGGAATAATTCATGATTACCAGGGGCAAAAGACCAGAAGCTCAGAACCGGACCATCTTGCAGAAAGTCGCCAGAGGAATAATGCTCATGCGGGGCCTTCAAACCGATTTCTCGCCGGAGTGCCTCTCCGAGCTCGCCCGTATCAACGGTCCAGCCAAGGCTGATGGCGCCCCCCATATCCGCGACCTGAGAGGGCTGCTCTGGGCCTCCATAGATAACGATGACTCCGAGGACCTGGATCAGCTTACCGTGGCCGAGCCCCTGGACGACGGAAAGGCCAGGATCAGGGTAGCAGTGGCAGACGTGGACAGCCTGGTCCACAAGGACTCTGCCATCGACCTTGATGCTCAGGCCAACACCACCTCCGTCTACACCGCCGCCCAGATCTTCCCCATGCTGCCTCTGAAGCTCTCCACCAACCTCACCTCTCTTAACCTAGACCAGGACCGCCTGGCGGTGGTGGTGGATATGACCGTTGCCCCCGACGGCTCGCTGGTCGACTCAGACGTCTACCGGGCGGTGGTGCATAACCACGCCAAGCTGGCCTATAACAGCGTGGCCGCCTGGCTGGAGGGAACTGGGCCCATGCCCCAAGCGGTTAGCGCCATGGACGGCCTGGCGGAGAACCTTCTCCTCCAGGATAAAGTGGCCCAGAATATGAAGAGCCTCCGCCATAAAGAGGGCGCTTTAAGCCTGGAGACCATTGAGGCCAAACCGGTCTTCAAGGGGGAGAGGCTCTGCGACCTTTTAGTGGAGGAGACTAACCGGGCCAAACAGATCATCGAGGACTTCATGATCGCCGCCAATGGAGTGACCGTCCGCTATCTGACCGAGCGAAATATGCCCTCCATTCGCAGAGTGGTGCGGGTTCCCAAGAGATGGGACCGGATCGTCCAGATCGCCGCTCAGCATGCCTTCAAGCTTCCCCCCAACCCCAGCTCAAGAAAGCTGGAGATATTCCTGAACATGATGAAGAAGAAAGATCCCCTCCGCTTCCCCGATCTGTCCCTGGCGGTAATCAAGCTGCTGGGAAATGGCGAGTACGTGGCAGAACTGCCCGAGACGGAGCCCATAGGCCACTTCGGCCTGGCGGTCAAGGATTACGCCCACTCCACCGCCCCCAACCGGCGCTATCCCGATCTGATCACCCAGAGGCTGCTCAAAGCAGCCATTGAGAATAAGCCCCTGCCCTACTCAATACGTGAGCTGGACCGTCTGGCCGACCACTGCACCAGGAAAGAGGATATCGTGGCCAAGGTGGAGCGGCAGGTGAGCAAGTCAGCTGCTGCACTTCTGCTCGAGCCGAGAATTGGGGAGAGGTTTAGCGCCATGGTCACCGGCTCATCGGAGAAGGGCACCTGGGTGCGGCTGCTTGACATTCCAGTGGAAGGGATGCTCAAAGGAAAAAGAAAGGGAATCGATGTGGGAGATGAGGTCACTGTAGAACTGATCTCGGTGGATGTGAATCTTGGGTTCATCGACTTCAAGCAGGTGGAGGATAGGATCAAATAGATCGTGATAACAAGATAGCCAGCTGAAGAATACTCTTCCCCTGCCTACTCCTCCTGCACGGGAACCTTCACCGATTCCGCCTCCGCCAGCATCTGTCCCGGGTAGATAAGATCGTGCAGTTCGCGGTTGAAGCCGCTTGCTGTGGTATGGGCATCATAGATGCCGTAGAGCCATGGCAGGACGAGCCAGGCGAGGAGCAGGATCAGCAGACCTTTCAGATATTCGCCCAGGTATATCTGGCCCCCTCCGGGAATGAAGATGCTGATCAGAGTGATCAATCCAACGTTCTTCTTCATCGACTCATACAGGAGGATTTTCTGGCCCAGGTCCATCGATGCGACAGCATCCTTAATCATAATTCGATCCGATTCATCCATATGATCAACCCCAATATAGATTGTAGCACCTGAAAATAGATATTCCTATCCCCCTAAGTCCCAAAAGGTCAATCCTCAAAGAAATAGGGCAGAGCCTCATCGATATTGGAGACCTCGATCACATTCAGGCCCAGCTCCTCAAATGCCGCCTGGGAGATGTTCAGAGTTCTGGGCACATATTTGGACCTCATGATATCGAAGCCTAGATCGGTTGACCTGCGCTCAACCTGCCTCTCATAATAGATAACATCGGCCTGGCCCTCGGGGATCAAAAAGTACTTGTAGCCGGCATCTGACACCGCTTTTGTCTTTTCCAGCACGCTGCCGATCTGGCCTATGGATCCGTCCTCGTTTATGGTTCCGGTTATCACCGCATCCTTTTTGATATCCCTGTCCACCAGGGCGGCAATGGTGAGGATGGCCGCTGCCGCTCCAGCGCTCTCCCCGCCAATGAGCTGCGCTCTGGTGGAGGTGAAGTTGAAGACGAAATCCATATCCAGTTTGGCGCCGGGATAGCGGGACCGGGCAACGGCCACCGCCTTCTTTACGGCATATTGAACCTCGGGCTCGGAGAAGGGATTGGTGTCGATCAGGATGTCATTGCTGCCTGGAATCAGCCTCAGGTTCATCTTGCCCATGACACCGATCTCATCATCAGATACCGCCACTATCGGTATGCTCTTCTGGGCCATGGTGATGCTCCCCCCGGGAGGATCGCTCTGGCTGTAGACCGATAACCCCAGGGGGCCAGACAGCTCTCTTACCTCCTCCTTCAAGGCGGAGATCTCGCCCTCCAGGCTGTAGATGTAATAGGAGTTTGCCAGGGAGAGCAGGAGGAGAAATCCCAATGCTATCAAGAGTCCTGCATTGCCAGGTCCTGCATTGCTGCTCATATCCGGTCAGCTTTTGGGATGTGCAGGATAAGAAGATTTCCCCTTAAGTCCTGCTTGGCTGCGTTCTCCTGCAGACCAGGAGCAGAAAATCAGGTATCCGAGCGCCATCCATCCGATCCGGGCACATGCTTCTCCAGCACTCCGGGGGCTCGGGCTCGATCACCCTGGCGATCTGAAAGCCGCAGGAGATCAGCTCGTTCATAGAGTCCTCCGGGGTGCAGGGGTAGTGGAAACCTCGGCCTTCAGGCCGGGGAGGAGCGTACCCCGCCCTTGATATCGAAAACTATATATCCATTGAATATAATCTTCAATGCAATGCTTCAGACCTTGATGGTAAAACTCGATCCCTCCCCGGAGCAACATAAGATGCTCTGTGAAACTATGAAGAGGTTTAACGAGGCTTGTAATCGCATAGCAGAGACTGTATTTGCTATGCATAGTGCCAACAAGGTTGAAATCCATAAGACGGTTTACTATCCTGTTAGAGAACATTTCGGTCTTTCCTCTCAGCTTACTATTAGGGCCATTTCCAAGGTCTGCGAAGCCTACAAGAGAGACAAGTCCATTAAGCCAGAGTTCCATCTTGATGGTGCGATCGTCTATGATCAGCGTATCCTTTCCTGGAAAGGACTTGAGAAGGTCTCTTTGATCACGCTGCAAGGAAGGCAGGCTATCCCTATTCGGTTTGGAGAATACCAGAAAGCAAGGCTCGACAGAATCCGAGGACAGGCTGATTTGATTCTGGTTAACGGAATCTTCTACCTTTGCGTAGTTGTAGAGGTTGACGAAGAGACTCCTTACGACCCTAAAGGAACCCTTGGAGTTGACCTCGGTATCAAGTACCTTGCTGTTGATTCTGATGGAGAAGTGCATTCCGGTGAGCAAATCAACCAGACCAGAGAGAGACTTGATTCTCTGAAAGCCCGACTCCAGAGCAAAGGCACTAAATCGGCCAAACGACATCTTAAGAAGCTGTCTGGCAGGACTGCCAGGTTCTCTAGAGATGTCAACCATTGCATTTCCAAGCATATAGTTACGAAAGCCAAAGACACTCTGCGATCCATTTCCCTTGAAGATCTTCAAGGCATCCGATCCAGAGTCACGGTTATGAAGGCTCAGCGTCGTCGCTTGCATACTTGGAATTTCGGGTTGCTTAGGACGTTTGTTGAATACAAAGCTAAGGTTGCGGGTGTTCCGTTGGTCTTTGTTGACCCCAGGAACACTTCCAGGACATGTCCCTCTTGCGGGCATGTTTCTAAAGCCAACCGGCCAACTAGAGATGAGTTCAGATGTGAGTCCTGTGGCTTCGCTGGGCCTGCAGATCACATTGCCGCGATGAACATCGCTTTTAGGGCTGAAGTCAACCAGCCTATTGTAGCGGGGAAACATCTTACCTCAGTTACAAGTTCCGGTCTTTAGACCGGAGTAGTTGACGATGTCCCCCAGAGTCCGGTGCCAGTAGACGGTGGGCTCCGCCTCGGGCAGCAGATGCATGCATAACCAGGGCGTGGGCGGCCTCGATCTTCATCAAATCATCGTGCCCTAAAGGAAACCATGCGCCTTATGGAAGAGATAGACAAGGCCATACCAAAATGGCCCATTGAGTGAATAGGATATTAATGGCAATAAATAACCAAATAGAGTCTACCGATAGGACGATCCCCAATGAATGTCTCACTTATCCTCGCTCACCCCAACCAGGGAAGCTTCAACCATGCCATAGCTATTGCAGCCATCAACGCCCTTGACGGCAACGGCCACAGCGTCAGATTTCACGACCTCTACCGGGAACGATTCGATCCTGTGCTGCCTTATGGGGAGATTCCCAAAGGCGCGGATATAGATTCAAATCTTATGAAGCATTGCGGTGAGATCGTCTCTGCAGATGGGATCATAATCGTCCACCCCAACTGGTGGGGCATGCCTCCCGCCATCCTCAAGGGATGGGTGGACAGGGTGATCCGGCCGGGGGTAGCTTACGAATTTTTGGAGGGGGACAGCGGCGAAGGAGTGCCAAGGGGCCTCTTGAAAGCCAGAAAGGCGCTGGTGTTCAACACCTCCAACACCTTCCCGGACCGGGAGCGCGAGGCTTTTGGCGATCCACTGCAGAGGCTGTGGAAGGACTGCATCTTTGGGCTCTGCGGGGTGGAGGAGTTCTATCGGAAGACCTATTGTGTGATTGCGACCAGCACGCCGGTTAAGAGAACTGCCTGGCTGGAGGATGCAGAAGATACAGTGGCAGAGATCTTTCCCAAAGATAGGAATAGGTAATTGGAAATCCTGGCGAGAGAATGGGGGAGCAGAGGTCTGGCATGCGGATGAATAATGGAATTGTAGATATGGGATGGCTGCAAGTCCGGGCCAGAGACGAAGGCAGGCCGCCGGAATGAGAGGTCTTCGTGAGCAATAGGAACGCGGACCGCCCCCGAGGATCCGAAGGCAAAGGCTATCTACCTCGTCAGCTTCTCCGGCCTGAAGACCGGAGTTCCCTTGCGCCATTTCTATGGCCTTTTTATCGGTTCGGAGCTGATCCTTTTCGAGCCCAGGTCCGAATATAACTCTGCAACTCCCCTGAGGGCTCGATATCCCTTCTCGCTAATCATATAGTCCCCTCTCTCATTTCTTTGCAAAATCATTCCTCCATTCTGCAGCTTCTGCAAGTGGAAGAGCAGATTGCCGCCCCGCAATCCTGTGAGCTCAGCAAGGGCAGAAAAGGTCTTCGTCTCAGCGAAAAGGGCCTTTAGAATTTGCAGTCTCTGTTTATTGCTCAGGGGCTCGAGGAGCTCGACGACAGTCTCTTTTTCGGGAAGGGACTCCATCGATTCACCCGTCAAATCATTTTCTCGGTATACCCTAAGCGAACGCATCAGATCTATCTGCTTATCCAATAGCCTGGCCACCTCAGAAAAGCATGTTTTGCACTGATCATAAGGAGACTTCCTGCGCATCTCTTCCAGCTTCGATTTCGCATCGTTGATGGAATCCGCTGATACCTCGCCCCTTTTTATCTGATCCAGGCTGCTATTCAGAAGATCTGAGAACAGCGCTTTGCAAGCATTTTTCATATGACAGTCCTTCGATATCTTGCCTTCCAAGCTGCTCTCTATCTCATCGGTTGCGTATCCCCGGATTACATCAAAAAAATCGCTTCTGCAGCCATCGACAATAGAATTCAAGTGCTGCTGATTTGAGCGTTCCATGAACCTCTTCATGTCTTCGTGCATGATATCTAGCTTCGACTTTATGGCGTTGACATCCTTCAGAAGATCCGCATTCATGATATCATCAAACTGAAGCGATGATAAAAAGGTTTCTATTATGTATCTGAGAGTTAACCTTGTGTATTCAATTATACCTTGTATAGTTTTATAACGCTAAAGTATATATTCGTAACCAGACAATAGAAGGATTGGTGAAACACAATGAGTGCAAAAGACGAGATACATGCCCAAATTGTTGGTGCCTTAAAGGAAGCAAAGTTTCCCATAAAAACGCCTGAAGAGCTTATGGCTGCCCTGCCCCAGGGTGCTGCCACCAAATGCAAGGCAGGAGACGTGGAAATTACAGCGGGCGATGCAGGAAAGGTCTTGAAAGCCAGCGATTTCCCATTTAAAGATGCCAGGCAGGTGGCCGACGTAATCGTCAAGCGTGCCGGGCTCTGAATTAATCTAGCCCCGAGGTCTCAGGAAGGGTTATTCAGATAAAAGAGAACCATCGAGAATTCCACGGTCGCTGGCGCAGAGCCGCGATAGCAGTAGATTGGGCTCTTTGGTGATATCTCTGCCGTCCGGCACCAGTAGACAGCGACCTTCATTCTGAATCCGCTCTAAGATCTCTCTATGCTCTTTTAGATAAACTATCCTCAAAAGGCTTTATATTATCGAATATCAATGCTTGAATTCATGGATGAGGGGAAGAGAAGCGAGCCGGTTGAGCTGATAGCAGTCCTTGTCTTCGGCTTCTTGTTGAAGCTCTTTGCAGGAAGGAACTCACTTACCGAACATGGGATAGTATTCCCGGGCTACGATGAATACTATCATATGCGCAGGATACTCTATGGGACCAGCAACTTTCCTGATACGCTATGGTTTGATACCTACCTGAACTACCCTCATGGCTTTTCCATAACCTGGCCCCCGCTCTTCGACCAGATCTCCGCTGCCCTATGCATCGCTTTGGGCCAGCATACAAAAGAGGGGGTGGAGATGACGGCGGCCTTTGTGCCTGTCATCATCGGTCTGCTGGCGATGGTCGTCGTTTACTATATCATGCGAGAGCTCTTCGATCACAGAATTGCCCTTCTGGCAAGCTTCATGACCGCTCTCGCCCCCTACTACCTCCTCTATACTATGGTTGCCGCCACCGACCATCACTCTTTGGAGGTGTTGTTTCAGCTCCTCTCTCTCCTGTTCATGGTCCTCGCATTCTCCCGGCCGGATAAGAGATGGCTCTACGCTTCTGCGGCAGGTGTGGCACTGGCCGCCCTGGCATATACCTGGCAGGGCGCAGATGTCTACTTCGGGGCGTATCTGCTATTCGCAGCATTTGGTATGAGCCTGGAACTGCGCCAGGAAAAGCCAAACCTGAACATCGTCTCAACGCTGCTTGTAGCCTTTTTCCTCGCCCTTATACTCGTTTTGCCCTTCAGGAATACCCCCTGGATGTCACCCTCATTCCTGGGATTGGCAGCCATATTCGTCGCCCTGGCCATCATGCTGGCACTGGCACACATTATCGCTAAGAGGAGCATATCCTGGAAGGCATTCCCATTGGCCATCCTCGCCATATTCATTATATCATTGCTGCTCTCAAAGATATTGGGCGGATTCTTTGGACTGGAGGGTCTGATCCGAACGGGAATGGGATACATCTGGGGAGGGGAGATGATCGGCAAGATTGGAGAGGCAGAACCGCTCATCTATGACCTTGATACGTTATCTCAGGTGGTCTTCTCCTGGCTGGGACTGAACATCCTATTCTCCCTAGCAGGAGCAGCCGCCATAGTAGTCTATATGCGAAAAGAAGAAAGAAGAATGCAGCAGAGCCTGCTTCTCCTTCTGATATGGGCAGTCTTCTCCATCCTTCTCACCCTGGGACAGGGCAGATTTCTGTACATCTCCACGATATTCATGGGCATGCTGATAAGCATACTGATATTCTATGCCCTGGATCGCCTTAAGAAGTTCCAGGAGGAGAGGGGCGCAAAGCTCCACAGGGCCCTGGCAGCAGCCATCATCCTGCTTCTTGTCCTGCCGACGGCAATTGATGCCTTCAACTTCGCCAGCAATTCGCCACCTGCGATCGCAGGCGACTGGCAGGACTCTCTATTCTGGCTGAAGGAGAACAGCGACCCAACCAGCCACTTTGCCGATCCGGAAGAGATCCCTGAGTACAGCGTGATGAGCTGGTGGGACTATGGCAACTGGATCCTCTATCTATCTGAAAGGCCGGTGGTGGCGAACAACTTCCAGACCGGAATAGAGGATGCGGTGAAGTTCTATCTGGCAGAGGACGAGAAGGAAGCGACGGAGATAATGGATGCCAGAGGTGCCAGGTACGTCTTTGCCGATTTCGGCATTGCCTATGGCAAGCTGCCCTCCCTCACAGAATGGGCGGATGAGGATATCAGCAGCTATATGGCCCTGGAGGAGTACGGCGCTCAGCTCTCAGCCAAACCCAAAGAGAGGTTCTTCAACACCACATTGGGCAAGCTCTATCTAGCAGACGGAACAGGCATGGGCCGGTTCCGCCTGATCCACGAGTCGAGCACTATCATGGGAAATGTAGGAAAGAGCAGGGTTATGATCTTCCAGTATGTTCCCGGAGCGTTGCTGAAAATCCATACCGGCCGGGATGGAAATGGCATGGCTTTGCTCAATATGACCTCCAATATGGATAGGAGGTTCGTCTACCTCAACCAGGCCACCTGGAATGGAGATGCACTTGAGGTAAGAGTCCCCTATTCCACCGAGAGAGAGCATGAGGTCCATGCAACTGACCCGTATATGGTGTTCTCAGTGCATGGAGACGATGTGAAGGCACAGATGGTTGAGGTGAGCGAGGAGGATGTTCTCCAGGGAAGAACCATTGATATCAACTTTTAAAAAAGAGAATTGCGCCGTTTCCGGCGCATTAATTTGATATTCTCGATTAGGGCTTATACGCAGGGCAGCCAATCAACGCTGATTTCGCCACAGGTGGAGTTGCCCCAGAGCTGGATGAACTTCTGAATGGCGAAGACGCCAGTCAGGTCCTCGACCGATCGGCCATACTCAGCATGCCGCCCTTTGAGCGCGCTGCTGGACTCGGGATCTCTGGAGATCCAGCCGATATGGGCCACACCGATTACATTGCTGTTTATGTTGGCCTCAAGGACACCGTTGCAGCAGGGAGTATCGGTCAGGGCATTGTATCCCCTGGTCTTGACCTCAGTGGTCTTCTGCAGGTGCTCAGCATGAGTGTACATCTCAGTCAGAACAGCACCTATCTTATAGTTCTGAACGCACAGCTTATCCACCCATTTCTGGTCATAGGTGCCGGTCTGATAGGAGACGGGCATGTACTCCAGCTCCTGCTCTGAGGTGAAGTTGATGTAATCCATTGGATAGCCGTTCGCCCATTCGCAAGCCATGTCCAAAGGCTGCCTCTCCGCCTCCAGCTCTATCCTGGAGAGGATCACATTTCCTGAGCCGGTCTGCTTCTCTACCAGCTTCTGGCCCTCATAGCCAGACTGGGTGGAGATGACCATCTCCAGGCTTCGATAACCCACCCCTTTTACAGACGATTTCTCGTACATGTAATTGGCAGCGCCTGCCATGCCTATTAGAGCCATGGCGATAACCGCTAGAACGATCATTTCTCTCTTCAATCCACACTACCTCCTTTTCTGCCCGGATGCTCTTGATTTAAGGATTTGCTGGCCGATATGATAATTCGATTCGGGCAGCCCGATATCCCCACAGTCCGGGAAGGTCACTCTCCTATAGAACCCTAACACCCGCTATGAGCTTCTCTGCAGCCTATTTTAAGGTTTTGGCTGAAATATTTGGGGCTGAATGTATATACATTTGAGAAAGAACGCAAATCGAATTGACTGAATAGAGCAAGAGAATTAATAAAAAATAAAAGAGTAGAGCTTATGCCTTTTGGCCGAAATTATTCAGCCTATTTACGAAGTTATAGCATGAGCTGCTCGTACAGGGACTGGCGACCGGCATCTTCTTGGAAGTATCGACTGCGGGAGTGGCTATTCCCTCGCAGTCTCCATTCTGACAGGCGGGCTCTGATTCAGCATTATTGCGGAAGAGAATCCTCCTGTTGATCTCAAAGGATCCGAAGTACTCCTCAATCTCTTTAAGGCTCTTCTGGCCGGGGATAGATTGCTTGGCATCTAAGAGGTAATATCCAGTGAAGTTATCCGCCGTCTGGAACTCAGCGGTCTTCTTCAAAGATCCAGTCTGATGCAGTGTGAAATCCTGGCTCTTGAACTCCATCTGCTGCAAATCATAGGTTTCCCGGATCTTGGAGCCGACCCCGCCGAATATGGCAGAGCTCTTGAAGCTCTCCGTTCCCACAAGTGCATCTCCAATGGCCACTGCATTGTAGTTATCGACTGCATCCTGCTCAACGAAGTTGGCATTCTTTCCCCTTGCATCATCCACCATGTACTCGTTCTTGACCAGAGCATCCACGCTGCCGCTGAATATCACGTCCTTGTTGGACTTGATACCAGATTCCATCGACCTCAGGTCCTTGTTCATCAGGAACTGTCCTGATCCACTGATAGCGGTCTCTGAGGCGTAGTCGTATGCCTGCACTCTGAACGTTGCCTCCCTAGAGGCTGAAGTGCGGCATTTGGCCGATGCCTCAACCGCAAACCTGTACTTCCCGGCTACGGCATTGATATCCGGCTGCACGGTCAGGGTTTGGGAGCGGGACCCTCCGGCAGGTATATTCATAGGGCTTCTGGTCCAGCCAAACCAATCCAGGGCGCAGTCCATTGGCTTGACGCAAACCTCAACATCTGCATCAGTTGAGCCCTCATTGGTTACAGTAACCACGAAGTCCAATTCCTTTCCCTGAGTGGTATATGACTTGTCCGCCTCCGATTCAGGCCCGGTTAGACTGACATCTACCGATAGAGCCCCGGAATCTCCTGAACAGGGACTGGGCAGATAGTTGGGAATGGATGGAGTAGAGGGACCCGACCAAGTGGCAGAAACATCACCCAACTCCATTCCCGGATCCTCAACCGTAGCCTGCACCTGGCATACTGTCAGGATCAACATTGCTATTGTAATGATCAGACATATTCTCATGGTAACCCCCTTTAAACAACATAAAAAAACTAGCCAGGCCATTTGACCTAGCAGTCTATGCCTTCACAAGGAGCGCGATGCTTCTCACGCACTGGATTTTCATGGAACTTCAATACCTTCTCAGCCTCGAATGTTCCGGTGAACATCTCATGAGCTTTGATATCCTTGTAGAATATCCTGTGCCATGTAGCGTCTGTGCCCCATGTGCCGTTGAAGGAATTCTTGGTCTCGATTCCCACCAGATGAGCGGGATTGCTGCCCATCAGGGCTGCAACAGCATCCTGATCCCTTCCCGCTTTCGCTAGCGAATCTACTAGCTTCTCAGGCGTCGTGCCTGGCGGGTTGTAGGGCGTGGTAGATGAGAAGAATGCGGTCTCATCCTGCTCCATCTCAGTAACCGAGAACAGCTCCTGCACATTCGCGCCGATGCCGCCATAGAACTCCTTGGAATTTAAGTAACGTCCGCCGGTCAATGGTGTCTGTCCGCTGTAGGTCATCTTGGTGTTCTGGACGAAGTTCAGGTTGGACTTATTTCCGCCGTTGACCGTGGAGATGTTCCTCTTGAGGACATCAGCATTCTGAGAAAATGCGGTCTCCTGATCCAGCTCAATGTCTCCATCCCCGGTCATGGTATCGAAGTACTCGAGAGCTATTTTTTTGTCTATTACCGAGTTAGCAACATCGATAATCCCTGAACCGGATACCTTATGGCTTTCACAAAATTGCTCATACTGCACTGGCGGTACCAGTGGTGGATTAGCCATTGTAATGCTACATAGCCCCACTAGGGCTACTGCAAGAACTGCTATCGTTACTCCCTTCATTATACATTTACCCCCGATGATTGATGTAACAGCTATTGATCCCTTTAGATCAGTAGCTATCCTGCCCGCATGCGCAGGACTTGAGCTACAATTGTAAGTTGATGCTTTTATTCGATATAAATGTATCTGTTCATAATAATGGTCATCCAAAGGCCGGTTCGTTGCAGAAGCTTCAACCAAACGCATGCCATTTTGAGATGACGACAAATCCCTGCTAATTAAAAAAAAGATCGAAATGAAGCCCGCCCAGCAGATCGCCGAGACGGGCCTATTTTAAAGATTTTTATTCACCCGATGTCGATAACGATCATCTACACGCAGGGCAGCCAGTCAACGCTGATTGCGCCGCAGGTGGAGTTGCCCCAGAGCTGGATGAACTTCTGAATGGCGAAGACACCAGTCAGATCCTCGACGGATCTGCCGTACTCAGCATGGCGGCCCTTGAGCAGCCTGTTGGGCTCAGGATCCCTGGAGAGCCAGCCGATATGGGCAACGCCGATGACGTTGCTGTTCAGGTTAGCCTCGAGGACACCGGTGCAGCAGTCCATTTTACAGCCGGTAGCATACCAAAGGCCGTCGTCGGGATTATAATCCCATAGGTCTTCTATTCTCTCTTTTTTCCCGTAGCCTCTGGTCTTAACCTCGGTGGTCTTCTGCAGGTGCTCAGCATGGGTGTACATCTCAGTCAGCACAGCGCCGATCCTGTAGTTCTGCACGCACAGCTTCTCAACCCACTTCTGGTCATAGGTGCCTGTCTGGTAAGATACCGGCATGTACTCGAACTCAGCTTCCTTGGTGAAGTTGATGTAGTCCATATAACAGGAATTGGGATACATGCAAGGGAACTGCAGTCCTTCGGCAGTTATCTGTCTCTCAGCTTCCAGCTCAGTCCTCTCGAGGATCACGTTTCCGGATCCGGACTCCTTCTCTACCAGCTTCTGGCCATGGAAGCCAGACTGGGTTTGAATGATCATCTCTACGTTCTTGTATCCAACGCCCTTGACCGATGCCTTTTCGTACATATAGTTAGCTGCACCGGCCATGCCTACTGCGGCCATGGCGACTATAATCAAAACAGCTATTAGTTTTCTCATTTCTTTCCCTCCTCCTTTACATGAGGATCGAAAGCTGCTATTGACAGCAACAAGTGATCCCTCAGTACATCACCCCGGCTGGATATACAGATCCTTTATCAAAGATCCAGGACCGTTCCACCTGAAGAGATGAAACCGCTCGGCTCCCTCCAGCATATAAGCCAAAAGCGTTAAATGTCATCCTATCCGGCGTGAGGAGCCTGATTCCAGGATTACCATTAGATGTTACTTGAGCCATTGTCTCAGGCACAACATTTTTCATTAGATTAATGACATATAAAGCTATCGAGCAGGGTTAAGAGAATTTTATATTCCACGATTCCACCCCTCTTGCCTGTTTTTTCCCGAGAAGATCGCCCAATTGCTCAGAAGAGAACACTCAAAGGAACATCTAACAAAAATACAGGCGTAAGAAGCAGGTTATATGATTTTAAAAATATTGCATAGGCCCCAGGCCTCATAGCCTGAGGTCATGTTCCTTTTTACAGTCTTAATCTAATTTAAATGCAGGGCAGCCAGTCAACGCTGATTGCGCCGCAGGTGGAGTTGCCCCAGAGCTGGATGAACTTCTGGATGGCGAAGACACCAGTCAGGTCCTCGACGGATCTGCCGTACTCAGCATGGCGGCCCTTGAGCAGCCTGTTGGGCTCGGGATCCCTGGAGAGCCAGCCGATATGGGCAACGCCGATGACGTTGCTGTTCAGGTTAGCCTCGAGGACACCGGTGCAGCAGTTATCTACACATATGTTCTGGTAGCCTCTGGTCTTGACCTCGGTGGTCTTCTGCAGGTGCTCAGCATGGGTGTACATCTCAGTCAGCACAGCGCCGATTCTGTAGTTCTGCACGCACAGCTTCTCAACCCACTTCTGGTCATAGGTGCCTGTCTGGTAAGAGACTGGCATGTACTCGAACTCAGCTTCCTTGGTGAAGTTGATGTAGTCCATTGCACAGGTATTGGGATATATGCAGGGCATCTGAAGTCCTTCAGCAGTCAACTGTCTCTCAGCTTCCAGCTCAGTCCTCTCAAGGATCACGTTTCCGGATCCGGACTCCTTCTCTACCAGTTTCTGGCCATGGAAGCCAGACTGAGTGGAAATGATCATCTCTACGTTCTTGTATCCAACGCCCTTGACCGATGCCTTTTCGTACATATAGTTAGCTGCACCGGCCATGCCTACTACGGCCATGGCGACTATAATCAAAACAGCTATTAGTTTTCTCATTTCTTTCCCACCTCCTTTACATGAGGATCGAAAGCTGCTCTTGACAGCAACAAATGATCCCTCAGTACATCACCCCGGCTGGATATACAGATCCTTGATCAAAGATCCAGGACCGCTCCACCTGAAGAGATGAAACCGCTCGGCTCCGCTCTGCTCCAGCACATAAGCCAAAAGCGTTAAATGTCATCCTATCCGGCGTGAGGCGCCTGATTCCAGGATTACCATTAGATATTACTTGAGCTATTGTCTCAGGCACAACCTTCCTCATTAGATTACTGACATATAAAGCTATCGAGCAGGGATAAGAGAATTTTATATTCCACGATTCCGCCTCTCTTGCCTGTTTTTTCCCGGGCAGATCGCCCAATTGCCAGAAGAGAACACTTAAAGGAAAATCTAATAAAAAACCAGGCGTAAGACGCAGGTTATACGATCTTAAAAATATTGCATAGACCTCAGGCCTCGCAGCCTGAGGTCATATTCCTTTTTGCAGATCTAACTCAATTTATACGCAGGGCAGCCAGTCAACGCTGATTGCGCCGCAGGTGGAGTTGCCCCAGAGCTGGATGAACTTCTGAATGGCGAAGACACCAGTCAGGTCCTCGACGGATCTGCCGTACTCAGCATGGCGGCCCTTGAGCAGCCTGCTGGGCTCGGGATCCCTGGAGATCCAGCCGATATGGGCAACGCCGATGACGTTGCTGTTCAGGTTAGCCTCGAGGACACCGGTGCAGCAGTTATCTACACATATGTTCTGGTAGCCTCTGGTCTTGACCTCGGTGGTCTTCTGCAGGTGCTCAGCATGGGTGTACATCTCAGTCAGCACAGCGCCGATTCTGTAGTTCTGCACGCACAGCTTCTCAACCCACTTCTGGTCATAGGTGCCTGTCTGGTAAGAGACTGGCATGTACTCGAACTCAGCTTCCTTGGTGAAGTTGATGTAGTCCATTGCACAGGTATTGGGATATATGCAGGGCATCTGAAGTCCTTCAGCAGTCAACTGTCTCTCAGCTTCCAGCTCAGTCCTCTCGGTGATCACGTTTCCGGATCCGGACTCCTTCTCTACCAGTTTCTGGCCATGGAAGCCAGACTGGGTGGAAATGATCATCTCTACGTTCTTGTATCCAACGCCCTTGACCGATGCCTTTTCGTACATATAGTTAGCTGCACCGGCCATGCCTACTACGGCCATGGCGACTATAATCAAAACAGCTATTAGTTTTCTCATTTCTTTCCCACCTCCTTGATTTACCATCAATGCTTAGGATCTAAGCCGTCCGCAGAGGCCCAAATCCAATGACACCATACGACAACGAGTCCAAATTCCCAGCATAAGACCATGCTCATGCAGAGCAACCTGGTTTTCGCTTGAGGTATGGAGTACCTGATCCTCATGCTTCTCGGCTTGTATTTGAGTATTTTGCTCAGGCACGAGCACCCTATACCGCCTTCTGGAATATAAACATATCGGGCTTTTATAGGAAAAAAACGATATCAATTGGTCATATGCCCTTTAAGGATATGACAATATCCTCTCTTTGGATCAGCGGTATTCTGTTCGAAAATGACTGCATCTTCACCGGAGAAAAGGCCATTATTGCGCGCCATAGCCCTGATAAGAGGCCAAGTTAGAAGGAATCTCACAGGAGCGGCGCAGGGCCGATCTTGGGGAAGAGTATGGTAAAATGCTCCGGCCGGGATTTGGACCCGAGTCTTCGGCTTGAAAGGCCGAAATGATTGGCCGGGCTACACTACCGGAGCAACTGGTGACGGGCGATATAATCAATCAGCCTGGCCCTCTCCCCATGAGATCGACCAGATATATCTACATTTCTGATGGCTTGGGGATTTTGAGTAGTCCCGGGCGGATTCGAACCGCCGTCGCGGGCTCCAAAGGCCCTCAGGATTGACCTCTACCCCACGGGACTATATCTTTTAGCCTCTACTAGCCGCCAAGGCCATTGCTCTTGGAGGCTTTGGCCCTTGTTCTCCGCATAAGATATATATTCCCTTTCCCGGAGGATCTGGGTAGATGAAGCTGCTCACTAAGAATCATATGAGCCAGCGCAGGCTTATAGAGATCCTCAGGGTGATCGAGGGCGCCGGCATACCAATGGGAGCGAGGGCGATCTCAGACATCCTTTGCAGCCGTGGCTATGATCTGGGTGAGAGAGCGGTGCGCTACAACCTCAAAATCCTGGATGAGCTGGGATTCACCAGGAAGAAGGGGTACAGTGGTCGTGTTATTACCTCTCTGGGCTCCAGGGAGCTGAGCGATGCGCTCATAGACGACCGAATTGGATTTGTGAATACCAGGATTGAAGAGTATATGTATAAGAGCAACTTCGATCCCTGCAGCGGCCAGGGCCAGGTCATCGCCAATACCAGCATAGTGGATAAGGCAGATGCTGAGGAGGTCTTGGATATGCTCGGTCGCGCCTTCGACCAGGGCTATACGATAAGCCGCCGTGTATTGATCCTGGACGAAGGAGATGCGATTTCCACCCTGGAGGTGCCCGCTGGATCCCTGGGATTGGCTACGGTATGCAGCATAACCATGGATGGAATCCTGATGAAGAAGGGAATTGCTGTCCTCACCAGCTTCGCTGGCCTGGCAAAGATCAAGGAAAAACAGCCAATTGAGTTCACCGACCTCATAGCTTATGCCGGATCCTCCCTGGACCCGGTGAAGGTTTTCATGGGGCGGAAGGTGACGAGCGTTGCCAATGCCATCCGCTTGGGTTCGGGAAGAGTGCTGGCCAATGTTCGGGAGATTCCCGTCGCGGCGGCTGGCCATGCTCTGGAGCTGCTGGAGGCATCCCGATCCGCGGGCTTTGGCGGCCTCATAAAGGTAGGAGGTCCTGCTGAGCCGATACTGGGCTGCCCTGTAGCTGCGGGAAAAATCGGCATAGCCTTTTACGCTGGTGTTAATGGGACGGTGGCCGCGGAGGAGATGGGGGCGAGAATGAAGACACTGCCCATATCCATGCTCGTGGACTATTCACGGATGACCGATCTGGACAGACCTTGAATGAAGCCCATCATTTAAAGCTAAAAGACAAGATAAGGTTTTATAGGGCATTGATCCCTAGACTCAAAGTCACATTTCATTGATGAGGAAGAACGATGGATTTTAGAGTTGTAGTCTCAGATCCCAAGAGCGGAAAAGCCTATCAGGTAGAGCTTAAGGATCCGGGAGCAGGCAAGCTTCTGGGGAAGCATATCGGCGACAAGATAGAAGGAGATATATTGGGCATGCCAGGATACTCGATGCAGGTCACAGGCGGCAGCGATCGCGAGGGATTTCCCATGCGCGCAGACCTGCCGGGCACCAAGAGAAGGAAGATCCTCCTCTCCACTGGAACTGGCTATCATCCCGTTGCTGAAGGGAAAAAGAAGAGGAAGAGCATCCACGGAAGGGATATCTCTCCTGATGTCGGCCAGATAAATGTCAAGGTAGTGGAGTCGGGAGCCAAATCCCTGGAGGAGCTGCTCGGCAAGGCTCCCAAAGAAGAGAAGGCAGAATAGTCGATAATAAAGGACGGGATCGGCCGTCCTATTGCTTTTTATTATCGATTTGATCCCGATCAGAGCGATCCAGGCTCTGGGATCTGGCCGTCGCGGAGGCAGTCCGATCCTCCTTTGGGCGGTCTGATCGCTCTTATTAATAGATATTATGTTACTTCTCACCATATTATTCGGCTCTTCGCTGAATTATGTGGGTGAGGCCCAGCAGAGAATATGGCCTCTGTTCCTCTGTGTCTCTTGTGGTTGGGTCATAGCATAGCGGTTCACCACAGAGGCGAAAAGATACAGAGAATTACCGAATCAAGTTCACCCATAGCAAATAGCGAGGAGCCTATTATTCTTTATCGCTCCGATCGCCATCAGCCCAATGGCGCGATCGGAGAGGCGATGGTATCTGCGCGCGCATCACCGATTTCATCTGCTCAGGGCTCAGGGCGGCAAAAAGGGCATTGATGAGCCGGTCGCTCCTCATGGCTACATCCACCATCTTCCTGATCTGCACCGACCTGTCCAGCTCCCGGCCGAACTCCTGGCCAATGCTCGATAGATACTCCTGTAGAGGCGTCCCCGACTGCAGATGATCAATGGCAGACTGGCCGGCGATCCTCCCCGCCACCACGGCAAGGGGTATGCCTCCCCCGCTGGTGGCCAGCACGTGTCCGGCAGCATCCCCCGCCAGGATCATATTGCCCTTCTGGATCGAACCTACAGTTCCGCCCGCGGGAACCAGGCCGCGCATCACCGCCAGCACCTCGCCCGAGGCCAGCTTCTTCGAGGCCTGAGGATGATCCTGCACAAATCGCTGCAGAACGTCGGAAAGCCTCTGGCCGGATAGGTAAGATGCGCGCACCCCCACCCCCACATTGGCTCTATCCGGGCCCAGGGGAATTATCCAGGCATAGCCGCCGGGAGCGTATCTCGCCGAGAAGAACATCTCTGCCGCATCGCTATCGATATCCACATCAGTCATCTCGTACTCTTGGCATATGCCCACCTCCTGGGCGGGGTTCCCCATATAGCGGGAGACGATGGAGCTGGGGCCATCCGCACCTATTATCATTTGAGGACGGAGCCTCCCAGCATAATGGCCGGAGAGCTCCAGGCCGCCTTCCACCAACGTCGCCCGGGTGGCGGGAAGGATCCTGGCACCGGCGCGAGCGGCTTGGGAGGCAAGATGGCGATCGAAGGCCCGTCGGTCTATAACCCTCCCCGCGACAGCAAACTCTTTGCTCTTGCCCGAAGGAGAATAGATCCGCTGCAACTGGGTACGATGCAATATGCAATGCTCGGGAATCTCCCTTAAGGCATCCGGGAGCCCGGCGCGAGGCAGCAGAGCCTCCAGCTCCCAGGCCTCCGGAAGAAATCCGCCGCACTGGACGGGGCTACCTATCTCGCTCTTCCTATCGATGAGCACCACATCCAGCTCTCGGGCCGCTACAAGGGCAGCGGTGCTCCCCGCAGGCCCCGCACCCACCACTGCCAGCTGTATATCTTCTCTCATGTCCTTGGTGATGCTTGCAAGCCAAGCTCCAGCAAGACCTCTCCTATCTCCAGATAGGCAATGACCAGCTCATCCCTCTGGCGGTCGCCTTCCTCCAGCCTCGGCTCTGAATTGAGCCAGATCTGCCGGGAGGTGCCATGCACCATCTTGATGCAGGCCTGCATATCAGCCTGGCTGAGGCGGTAGGCGACATGGCTCCCGGTGGGAGTGAACCAGACGGGATGCCTCTCTTGAAGCTTCTCTATAAAGGGCTTCCACATCAGCAATTGATGCCCTGCCTCTTCATGGGCCCTGGAGTACTCAATGGTCAGTCTGAGATGAATGCGATCTCCTGCCAGCTTCTCTTCGATATCCGATGCTATTTTCAAATAGTCAGGGTTTGTCCTGTCCACTCGGGGAAGATCGCCCTGGAAGACCCGCTCTGCGATATCGGTAAAGAATGGCGCGAGGCGGATATCCTCCGCCTGCCGGGTGGCCAATGACACCCCCACGAAGAAGAGGGCGCTCAAAGATAAGCCGACCAGGACGCCGTGCTCAACCAGATAGGGGGAGATGCTGTCTAATGGCGCCTTCAGCCAGAACTGCTCATAGGATACGAGAAGGATCTGGGTTCCCCCGCCCGCCACCAGGGCCGCCATAGCCCCCCACTTCGTAGCCCGTTTCCAGTAAAGCCCCCCGATAATAGGAAAGAAGTAAGATGTAGTGCCGATGACCGTGGCGATGATCACCGCATCCATGATGCTGTCCACATTCAGAGCGATGAGTGCGGATATGAAGACCATGATCACAATCAGAATCCTGTTCAGAATCAGCATCTCTTTCACCGTGGCTGTTGGCCAGAGGTGCCGCTGGATCAGGTCTCGGGAGAGGCATGATGCCCCCGAAGTGGCGAACGTATCCGTGCAGGACATGGATGCCGCAGCAAAGCCAATGGTCAGGAGGCCTAAGAGCCATCCAGGAACGTTATCGCTTATGATCCGGAGATAAAGCATCTCCGCTTCCATCTCATTCCCTGGCCGGGGATAGATCACCGAGAGGCCTATGGCAGCGAGAAGGCAGAAAGAATATATCAGGACCAACAGGGTGGCGCCAAGCAGAAGCCCTCTTTTCGCGGAGCGATCATCGCGAGCTGCCCAGACCTTCTGCCAGGGATCCTGTTCTGCCACCCAGCCGGGCACCAGAGCCACTATGAAAACCAGGGCACCCAATATTCCGCCCATGGAGAAGATATCCCACCAGTCGGCGCCCAGCATTGTGGATGCAGCGATGAGGGAGACCCCCTCATTCGCAGACAGGCCTAGAGCCATATGGGCAACATAGGCGGCAAGGCCGGCCAGCAGTATATACTGTATCATGTCCGTCCAGACCACCGCCCGAAAGCCGCCCACACCGACATAAAGGGCTACAGAGACGGCCATGATGGCAATGGCGAAGATGGGCTCTATGCCGAAGAAGGTCCCCAACACCATTTTAAAGCCGATGAAATCGGTAACCGAGAAGAGTATCATCATAATGGTCACAGCGATGGCCACAGGTGCTCTGATCATTGGGTCGTACCTTATCTCCATGAGCTCGGGCTGGGTCAGAGCAGGTATATTCTTGATTCTTCCCGATATGGCGGCGATGATGGCCAGGCCAGCGATATTCGGGAATACCCAGATCCAGATCGAGCCAATGCCATAGAGGAGGAAAAGCCCTGTGGCCAAGAGCAGCGCGCTGGCCGTGGTCCATGCTGAAGCAGCAGCAAGTCCTATGCTGATTGGTCCCAGCTCTCGTCCCGCCAACCAGAAGTCGGTCTCCGACCTCTGCCTGCGGGAGAAATACAGGCCGATTCCAAGCAAGATCGCTATGTAAATTGCCAGGAATACCAGGAACAATGAATAGGCATCCATGATTTTCAAACACCATCTGGCGGCAAGTATCTGGAGGTATTTAACAGCAACTACTTAAGCGCAAAAGTGGCAGAGGCGAAGGAGGTTTTGGATATGAGAAGCGATGTCACCAAGGTAGGCAGAGAGAGAGCGCCTCATCGGGCTCTTCTCAAAGCTACCGGCCTGTGCGATGAGGAGATTCGTCGTCCCTTCATCGGCGTTGTGAACTCCAGTAACGATTTCATACCCGGCCACATTCATCTCGATCGACTGGGGGAAGCGGTTAAAGCAGGTATCCTCTCTGCCGGAGGAGTTCCATTTGAATTCCAGACCATCGGGGTCTGCGATGGCATAGCCATGGGCCACAAAGGAATGAGATATTCTCTGCCCAGTCGCGAGCTGATCGAGGACACCATTGAGATCATGGCCGAGTCCCATCAGCTCGACGGCCTGGTGATGATCCCCACCTGCGATAAGATCGTGCCCGGACATATCATGGCTGCGGGGAGGCTGGACCTGCCCACCATCGTGGTCACGGGCGGTCCGATGATGCCCGGCTTCGCCTGCGACAAGGAGCTTGACCTGATCAATGTCTTCGAGGAATGGCAGAAAGGGGGCGAGACCCTGGATGCCCTGGAGGATATGGCATGTCCTGGCGCAGGCTCCTGTGCCGGCCTATTTACCGCCAATACCATGGCCTGCCTCACCGAGGCCATGGGCCTCTCCCTGCCCGGATGCGCTACCGCCCATGCGGTCGATGCGCGAAAGATCCGTCTTGCTAAGCTCTCTGGAATGAAGATCATGGAGCTGGTGGAAAAGGGCATAACCGCCCGCCAGATAGTCACAGCAGCCTCTCTGGATAACGCCATCCGGGTGGACATGGCCATTGGAGGATCGACGAACACAGTTCTGCACCTGATGGCGATCGCAGCGGAGTTTGGCCTGGACCTCGATATCGAGCGCTTCGATCAGCTCAGCCGCGAGACGCCCCATCTGGTCAACCTCAGGCCGGGCGGGCCTCACCACATCATCGACCTGGAGAGGGCAGGAGGGGTTCCGGCCGTCATGAGCGCCCTTCGCTCTCGACTGGACCTGGATGCCCTGACCGTTACCGGCCAGAGGGTGGGCGAGAACCTGGACTCATTCAAATTGATCAACCCCCTCACCAACTCCCGGGTCATAAGCACTATCAGCTCACCTGTGCATGCCGAAGGGGGCATAGCCATACTCTTTGGCAGCCTGTCCCCGGAGGGATCCGTGGTCAAGCAGACCGCAGTATCCCCATCCATGCTCGTCCATTCCGGCCCGGCAGTGGTCTATGATAGCGAAGAGGCTTCTATGGCCGGCATAGTAGGAGGAGAGGTAAAGCCCGGAGATGTGGTGGTGATAAGATACGAGGGGCCCAAAGGAGGTCCAGGAATGCGAGAGGCTCTGGCGCCCACCTCTGCCATCGCTGGGGCAGGGATGAGCGAATCCGTCGCCCTGATAACCGATGGCCGGTTCAGCGGAGGCACCAGAGGCCCCTGCATCGGCCATGTCTCTCCTGAGGCAGCAGTAGGCGGTCCCATCGCTCTAGTCCGGCCTGGTGATATGATCAGCATAAATATCCCTGCTCGCAAGCTCGATCTGCTGGTGGACCCCGCGGAGCTGGAGCGGAGGAGAGGCGAATGGAGGATGCCAGATATGCCGGAGAACGCCATAAAGACCGGAGTTCTGGCGCGTTACAGGAAGTCGGTGACCTCGGCCAGCATGGGCAGCGTACTCAGATGACGGGAATCAGGTGCTTCGTAGCGGTGGATCTCCCAGAGGAGATGCGCGAAAAGGTCGGACCACTGCAGAGCAAGATAGCCACGGAGGGCTTGCGGCTGGTCCGGCCGGATCTGGTCCATGTCACCATCAAGTTCCTGGGGGATGTGCCCGCGGAAAAAGTGGAGAGGGTCAAAAAGGCTCTGGCTGCGGTCAGGGCGGCCCCCTTCACCGCCCGCTTAGTGGGTTTGGGCGCATTTCCCGGAAGATCGGTGCGCGTGGTCTGGCTGGGCCTGGAAGGGGACTTCTCCCAGTTATCAGCTGAGGTGGAAGCAGCCACAAAATCCCTGGGATTTCCCCCGGAGGAGCGGGGCTTCACCCCCCATGTGACAATAGGAAGGGTGGGCAGGCCCAATGCCGGGACCAGCCGGGAGCTTCTGGCGAAGATCGGCCTGCAGTCTACAGTGGACCTGGGAAGCTTCACTGTAGAGGAATTCTATCTCAAAAAGAGCACACTGACCCCCGGAGGACCCATCTACGAAGACCTGGCAGAGTTCCCTCTCTGAGATTCGAGAATTGGTGCTGAGCCAGGTCCGGCCCAGCCCGAAAGAGAGAGAGAGGCTTCGTCTTATCTCCAGGGAGATCATAGCAAAAATCGAGCGTCTGGCAGAAGAGAGAGGCATGGTCCTCCAGGCCATGCTGGTGGGCTCGGCGGCCAGAGACACCTGGCTGGCCCAGGATCATGATCTGGACATTTTTTTGGGTGTGCCGGAGAATAGCGACCTGAGCGAAGCCATGGAACTGGCCAGGCTGGTTGCCCCGGAGCACGAGGAGAGGTACGCCGAGCATCCATATGTCCATGCTCGGGTGGATGGCTTCGAGGTGGATCTGGTTCCCTGCTATCTGGTCGATGATGCCAGCCGGCTGAAGTCCGCGGTGGACAGAACCCCATTTCATACCAGATATATCAAGGGCAAGATCGCCGGCCTGGAGGATGATGTCCTCCTTTTGAAGCAGTTTCTCAAGGGAATAGGGGTCTACGGCTCAGAATTGAAGACGGGCGGCTTTTCCGGCTACCTGGTGGAGCTGCTGGTGATACTCTATCGCTCTTTTCCCGATGTTCTCCGGGCCGCCTCTCACTGGAGGCCCGATACCGTCCTGGACCTGGAGGGAGAGGGAAAGAAGCTGCATGATGAGCCTCTGACGGTGGTGGATCCCGTGGACCCCAACCGGAACGTGGCCGCGGCGCTGACCCTGGACAAGATGCTCCTTTTCAGTGCCGCATCCCGCTCGTTTCTCGACCGGCCCAGCCTGGAGTTCTTCTTCCCCCGCGAAGATGAGCCTCTCTCCGATGAGGAGGCTCAAGCCAGGATGGATGCGCGAGGGACAATGCCCCTCATTCTCCAGTTTCAGGCCCCGGACGTGGTTGAGGATGTCCTCTACCCCCAGATGCGCAAAGCGGAAGAATCCATCAGGGCGCTCTTGACTCGAAAAGGCTTTTTAATACTGCGCAGCGATGTCCTCGCCTATCGCGACAGGGCGGTGATGCTCTTTGAGATGGAGGGCTGGGAGCTCTCAAGAGCATGCCGCCGAACGGGCCCGCCCGTCTGGGAGGCGGAGCATGTGGCCCGCTTCCTGGCCGTCCATCCCCATCCCCTATCAGGACCTTACATCAAGGAGGGCAGAGTGGTGGTGGAAGAATCCCGCAAACACAATTGCGCTCGGGATCTCCTGGCAGCAGAGCTGGAGGGGCTGTCACTGGGAAAGCACCTCTCCGAGGCCATTCGCAGAGGACACAAGATATACGCCGGTCAGGAGATCCTGGAGATCAGGGATCGAGAGTTCAGGATATTCCTGGCCCAATACCTCGATGCTCGGGCCCCCATATATTGAGGGCTTACAGGCTTTTTCGCCCAGGCTAAAAGCACTTCCAATAGGCCTTTTGGATGTTCTTTATCTCATCGATCCGCCTAGCGACCTTGGGGTCGAATCCGTGAATATCCGGAACATCCCCCTGAAAAGCCCTTATCTGGGCCACAATGGCCTCCGCCTGGGCGAAGAGGTTGTAGCCTCCCTCCAGGACGGCTGCCACCCTTCCGTTTGAGCAGATATCCGCAACCTCCTTAACCACTCCGGCGATGGCGGCAAATCCGCTGGCTGTCAGGCCCATCCCGCCCAGAGGATCATCCTTATGCGGATCCTGGCCTGCCGAGACCAGGACGATATCAGGAGAGAACTCGATGGCTATTGGCTTTAATATCTCCCGGTAGGCCATCAGATAGCCCTCGTCCCCGGTGCCCGAGGGCAGGGGCACATTCACATTAGTCCCCTCTGCGCCATCCTCCCCGACGTCGTTCATTCTGCCCGTGCCCGGATAGTGGGGAAACTGGTGGGTGGAGAAATACAGCACCGAACGATCGGAGTAGAATATGGCATTGGTCCCATTACCATGGTGAACATCCCAATCCACTATCAAAACCTTCTCGAGATCCCTGGACTGGGCATGTCTTGCCGCTATGGCCACATTATTGAAGACGCAAAAGCCCATGCCGCGATTGGGCATGGCATGGTGGCCGGGCGGCCTGACCAGGGCAAAAGCTCCCCTATGGCCTTCAATCACCGCATCCACGGCAGCAATGGCGCCACCCGCTGCCATGAGGGCGGCATCAAAAGAGTCTTTGGAGAGGATGGTATCGATATCGAGGTGGCCGCCTCCCCGCTCGCATATGGCCTTCACCTGATCGATATACCTCCGCCCGTGTATTGATTCGACCTGCTCGATCGTCGCGGGTTTCGGCGTGATGCACTCAATATCCAGTCCTTCGGATTCGATTCTATCCAAGATCGCCGTCAGGCGTTCCTTTCTCTCAGGATGTCCATCGGTATCGTGCAATAGATAGATGGGATGATAGACCAGGGCGAACTTCCCTTCACTCATATTTGCATATAATACCGCATCTCGTAAAACGATTTTCCCTTTAAAAATCAAAATTTTTTAATATTTTGGAAGATAATGTATTCAGAAAGAATACGAAGAGTATGATCAGTGTTTCCTCATTCGCATCAACCCGATTGCCTATACGATATACATCGATGCATAAAGGCCCGTTGTAGATGGCAAAAATCCTCTTGTTCGATCCTATCGATCAACTCTCTCCGGGGGTTGCTGCTGCCTCTTTGAGCTGATATCCTCAATCTGCTCCATTTCTCATTTTCTATCTTCTCTCATCCATTGCGGCCTTTCTCGTTTATCCAGATCAAAGAATAAGCTTTTAAACAAGGCAGATAATGCAGGCTTTGAGCCTAGCAAAGCTCTTTGGTCAACCTCTTAGCTCTGTGTGGGAAAGACCAGCACCAAGCTGCTATCATTGACCAAAAAAGATATAATAGGGAAATACTCTATCACTACCCTATAGTCCCTTATGGGATTAGGAGGGTGACGTAGCTATACACATGTCAGAGATGCGCCCGAAAGCAATGGCAATGCAGGAGATACCGTGCGCCATGCCTTTAGCGGGCGGTTTGAGATGTTATTCAGGCAATAGTTTTAAGAATAATCAGACTGTATGCTGCTAAAAGTGATCATGAAGGGTAAATAGGAGGTTAAAAGATGAAGAAATTGGCTGCAATTACATTTACATCGATGGTGCTATTACTGGCAACAGCGATGGCAGTAGGAGCGGCTGACAGTGTCGAGATTCGCGGGAAGGTCGCCACAGGGACCGACACCTGGACCGCGGACGACTTTGCCGGCTTCTACTACGATCTTGATGACGACATCAAGACCGAGGAACTGACAGCAACCGTGACCGAGGGCAATAAGCTCATGGAGCCTGATGGCGTCGTATACACCACCAAGGTCATGGCAGACGACTTCGACTATGAGGCCTGGGGATCCTACAATGTCATCGGCTTTATGGCCGACAAGTACTTTGCAGGATACATAGACACCCCAGATTCGGTTGAAGATGTACTCTTCGAGGAGTCCGACGACGAGAATGTTCTCTCCGATGAGCAGCTTCTCAAGATCCTGATGGACAACGACGATGAGAGAACGGTCACCTCCGGCACACCTCTGGCTATGGAAGAGGGCTATGAGCTGTCCATTGCAGCCATCGATATCGATGGTAACAAGGTCTATCTCGAGCTCTCCAAGGACGGAGCTGTTGTGGACAGCAAGGTCATCTCCCCATCCAAAGATGGCGCCACAATGAAGGACAAGACCTACTACTACAAGAAGGATATCGGCGACTCCAAGGATGTAGTCATCGTCGCTGCTCACTTCAAGAATGCCTTCCGTGGTGCCGAGCAGAACCTGGCAACCATAGATGGACTGTGGCAGCTCTCTGACAACCCAAGGGATGTCTCTGAGAACACCGAGTACGACAAGATGACCATCCAGACGGTCACCGCCGACAGCATCATGATGAACAATGAGGACAACGATATCACCCTTAGCAAGAACAAGGATATCACCCTCATGCCTGGCGTCTCCATCAGGACCGCTGATGCCGATGAGCTCAGATACTACCTCTACAAGGAGATCACCGAGCCAGGAACCTATGAGATCAGGGGCAATGTGGCCACTGATACCTTCACCTGGACTGCCGACAACTTCGCTGGATTCTACTACGATATCGATGACAACATCAAGACCGAAGAACTGGTCGCAACCATATCCGAGGGCAATAAGCTCCTTGAGCCTGATGGCGTAGTATATACCACCAAGGTCATGGCAGACGACTTCGAATATGAGCCATGGGGATCCTACAACGTCATTGGCTTCATGGCCGAGAAGTACTTTGCCGGATACATAGACACCCCAGATACCACTGATGATGTCCTCTTCGAGGAGTCCGACGACGAGAATGTTCTCTCCGATGAGCAGCTTCTCAAGATCCTGATGGACAACGACGATGAGAGAACGGTCACCTCCGGCACACCTCTGGCTATGGAAGAGGGCTATGAGCTGTCCATTGCAGCCATCGATATCGATGGTAACAAGGTCTATCTCGAGCTCTCCAAGGACGGAGCTGTTGTGGACAGCAAGGTCATCTCCCCATCCAAAGATGGCGCCACAATGAAGGACAAGACCTACTACTACAAGAAGGATATCGGCGACTCCAAGGATGTAGTCATCGTCGCTGCTCACTTCAAGAATGCCTTCCGTGGTGCCGAGCAGAACCTGGCAACCATAGATGGACTGTGGCAGCTCTCTGACAACCCAAGGGATGTCTCTGAGAACACCGAGTACGATAAGATGACCATCCAGACGGTCACCGCCGACTCCATCACCATGGATATTGAGGATAACGATATCACCCTCAGCAAGAACAAGGATATCAGCCTCATGCCTGGCGTCTCCATCAAGACCGCCGATGCCGATGAGCTCAGATACTACATCTACAAGGAAGCAACCATCGAGGGAGAGGAAGAAGTAGCAGAGGAGGAGACCGCTGTAGTCACTCCTGTCAATGATACCGAGAAGGTTGTAGAAGAGGCTAAGGAAGCCGTCGAGGAAGCCAACAAGACGGTAGAGGAAGCTGAGGAAGTAGTTGAAGAGGCCAAAGAAGAGGTAGCTGAAGCTGAAGCCCATGCTGAGGAAGCTGCAGAGGCAACCGCTAACCAGACACCTGGATTTGGCAGCATCTTCGCCCTGACTGGCCTTCTGGCAGTCGCTTACCTCGTCCTGAGCAGGAGAGACTGAAAGATCAAATAGCTGGAGGAGCTGGGCTTCTCCAGAACTATCTCTTTTTTTTATTTTCATTTAATTCATATCATCACTATTGCGTTTGGTTTTTCTGTGGGGTAAGGCCCTAACCATCTGCCAATAATTTGAGCTCCCCAAAAAAGATGGCCTCGACGGGACGAATAAGTATTACATCTCGTATTCACATATATTGGGGCAGAATAGGTGGTGATTGTCCATGCAGAGCACTCAAGAAGCCCAATTCTGGAGAAGGCCGGATCAGGAGTCGGAGGACGTGAACTGCAGCCTCTGCTATCAGAACTGCCGCATCCGTCCCGGCAAGAGAGGAATATGCGCGGTGCGTGAGAATCAAGGTGGAATGCTAATGACGCTGGTCTATGGAAACCTCATTGCTGCCAATGAGGACCCCATTGAAAAGAAGCCATTCTTTCATTTCCTTCCCGGCAGCCTGGCCTACTCCATAGCCACTGTGGGCTGCAACTTCCGCTGTCTGCACTGCCAGAACGCAGATATCTCCCAGCTTCCTCATGAGACCGGCAAACTGCCGGGCAATTACGTTCCCCCTGAGGATGTGGTAGCGGGGGCAGTCTCCAGGGGTTGCCAGTCCGTTGCTTATACCTATACCGAGCCCACGATTTTCTTTGAGTACGCCTATGATGTGGCCAGACTGGCTCGAGCTTCCAAACTGCGCAATGTCTTTGTAAGCAACGGCTACATTGGCCAGGATGCGGCGGATAAGATCATTCCCCTCCTGGATGGCATCAACATCGACCTGAAAGGAGATGATGAGTTCTACCGCAAGGTGTGCAAGGCAAAGCTCGATCCGGTAAAGAGCAACATCGAGAAGTTCTGGCGGGCAGGAGTCTGGGTGGAGGTCACAACCCTGGTCATCCCAGGCTATAATGATTCAGTTGAGGTGCTGACCGATATGGCAGGGTTCCTGGCCGGGATCAGCCGGGATATGCCCTGGCATGTATCCGCCTTCTACCCCACCTACAAGCTGCTGGATGCACCGCCCACCGGAATAAAATCGATAAAAAGAGCCCTTAACATCGGACGGGAGGCGGGATTGAAGTACGTTTATGCCGGAAACATCATCGGAGAGAGCGAGAGCACCATATGTCCGGATTGCGGCTTCGTCCTAATCGAACGCCGCGGATACAGGGTCATGAAAAACACGGTGACCGAAGGGCGCTGCCCCAACTGCAAAGCTGCGGTGGCAGGAGTCTGGTCCTGACAAAATCTTAATATCTGACCCGCTCCGACTCTGCTCCATATGCCATTTTGCACTGTAGAGGAGGCGATCTCCGATATCCGCGCCGGTCGCTTCATAATAATATTGGACGACGAGAACCGGGAGAACGAGGGGGACCTGATGATGGCAGCGGAGAATGTGACCCCGGAGGCCATCAATTTCATGGCCCGCTTTGGCCGGGGTCTGATATGCATGCCGATGACCGCCGAGCGCCTTCGCGAGCTGGACATTCCCCTGATGACCAGCCAGAACACCGAGTCCATGGGCACCGCGTTTACCGTTTCGGTGGATGCCAGAATCAATACCACCACCGGCATTTCCGCATTCGACCGGGCGACGACCGTTCATGCCCTGATCGATCCTGTGACCAGACGAAACGATATTGTCACCCCCGGCCATCTGTTCCCCCTGCAGGCCAAAGAGGGGGGAGTTCTGCGGCGGACGGGGCATACGGAGGCCTGCGTCGATCTGGCCCGGCTGGCAGGGCTCCAGCCCGCTGGGGTGATTGTGGAGATCATGAACGATGACGGCACCATGGCCCGGCTCCCACAGCTCGAGCGCTTCGCCCAGGAGCACGGCCTGAAGATGCTGACCATCGAGAGCCTGATCCGCTACAGGATGCAATATGAGAAGCTCGTCTGCAGGATCTCCGAGGTGAGCATGCCCACGGAGTACGGCCTCTTCACCGCCATTGGCTATGAGTCCGTCCTGGACGGACAATGCCATATCGCTCTGGTAGCAGGAGACCCCACCTGCCCTGATGCCCTGGTCCGGGTCCACTCCGAATGCCTCACTGGCGATGTCTTCTCCTCAAAAAGATGCGACTGCGGCGAGCAGCTCCGCCGGGCTCTGCAGCTCATAAGCAAGAACGGCAATGGCGTCCTTCTCTATATGCGCCAAGAGGGAAGGGGCATAGGTCTCGCCAATAAACTGAGAGCATATGCCCTCCAAGATGGCGGATCGGATACGGTAGAGGCGAATCACCGGCTGGGCTACCCGGCAGACCTCAGGGACTATGGAATCGGCGCTCAGATCCTGGTTGATCTGGGAATAAAGCAGATTCGCCTTCTGACCAACAACCCGCGCAAGGTGATAGGGCTTGAGGGCTACGGCCTGGAGATCGCAGAGCGAGTACCTTTAGAGGTTGAGCCCAATAACATCAACCGCCGGTACCTGGAGACCAAGAGAGACAAGATGCACCACCTTCTTCTCCAGAATGAGGGGCAGTAAAAAAGAAAGGCTCTTCGCTGAATTATGTGGGTCAGGCACTGCAGTGGTTTTAGTCTCTGTTCCTCTGCGCCTCTGTGGTTGGGTCAGGATCGCGGTTCACCACAGAAGGCGCAAAAGACACAGAGAATTTGTGATTCAAGTCTATCCGTGCTAAATAGCGAGGAGCCTGGTTATACTCGTCGTAGATAGGTTTGATTGGATTACAGATAACGGATTTTAACCACAAAGAGCACAAAGATCACAAAGGCCTCGCAAAGGTTAATCCAGTTCTTGATAGCCCAATAATCATTTGGTGCGGTCTTTGTGTGCTTTGTGGTTTATGGCTCTTCGCTGAATTATGTGGGTCGGGCCCGGCAGTGGTTATAGTCTCTGTTCCTCTGCGCCTCTGTGGTTGGGTCAGGATCGCGGTTCACCCCAGCTGCAAAAGGATACAGAGAACTCCTGATTCAAGTTCGCCCATACCGAATGGCGAGGAGCCAAAAGAAAAATAGCTGATATGGGGTTATCTGTCCTCAATCGATGGCTATTCGCTTGCGGGTGAGCACAGAGACCTTGGGGAGGGTTATCTGCAGAACGCCGTTCGTAAGAGTCGCCCGCGCCTCCTCTGTCTTTATGCTTTCCGGCAGGAGCACCCTTCGCTCGAACCGGGTGTAGGTCCTCTCCCGGCGGTGGTAGTCCTGCTCGTTTACCTCAGCCTCACTCTTTCTCTGGGCGGAGATCTGCAGCTCATCCTCCACCACTGAGATGTTGATATCCTGCTTTTCCACACCGGGCATATCCATGGTCACAACCAACGCCTCTTCAGTCTCATGAACATCAGCCAGGGGCCTTATCACCCCTTTCTTCAGGTTCGGGCCCTCTACCTCCTCCATAAGGTCGCCCATGCGCTTTTGCATCCTCCCGAGCTCATCGATATACTTGGATCCGAGTGCATCCAGGCCCAGCTCATCCATCAATTTATTCATCCTGAACTGCAGCTTGCGCAATTCTTCTGCCGGAATCAATCCTGCGGTCATCCTCAACACCATAATGTTATGGGCCTTTGGCGCTTAAATCTATTCCGACATATATTCATTCTGAATCCTGACCACCTCAGCTGAATCCCTGGCAGCGGCGTACTCACTGAGGGGCTCGCGGTTCAGCTCCAAAAATACGTGCCCCCAGTTGAACTTGGAGAGGATCAGCTCTGCCTGGCTTTTCTCTCCCAGTATTACCAGTCCTGCAGCCAGGGCTTCGACGGTGGAGAGCTTGAAGGGCTTTCCCCAGTTCACCGGGTTGGCAGCCACTAGAAAAGGCAGAGCCCTCTCCTGCAGCCTGAACCGGGCGAAGACCTCCTCAGCATGCGCCCAGCTGCAGTCGAGGGCTGCCAGCCCGCGGGCCCCTTTATCCTCCGGGGATAAGGCCTTTTCCGAGAACGGGCTGAGGACAATGTACGGCCGGAGCTGGCTTATATGGTGGGTCAGCCGGACAAGATTGAAGCGGGCAAGCTTCTTTCCTGAACACTTCCGCGGGTCGCACTGATTGGCATGATAGATCACAAGTTCCATTCATGGAGGGTACTACCGATAATCCTATTAACATTGTGTTCCTTCCCCTAGCAGCCAATAGCAGGGAGCCATTTAATGAGCGAGCTGTCCAAAGAGTACAATTTCAAGCAGGTAGAAGAGAAATGGGAGCGGAGCTGGGATAGTTCCATTTACTATTTTGACTGGGAGTCGAAGAAGCCCCAATATATAATCGACACACCCCCGCCCTATCCCACGGGAAACTTCCATATCGGCAACGCTCTAAACTGGTGCTACATTGATTTCGCCGCCCGGTACAAGCGCATGCGGGGCTACAATGTGATGTTCCCCCAGGGCTGGGACTGCCACGGCCTGCCCACCGAGGTGAAGGTGGAGCAGCTAAACCATATCACCAAGAACCAGGTTCCCAGGGAGGAGTTCAGACGGCTCTGCGAAAAACTTACTGAGGAGGCAATAGATCGTTTCCATAAGTCCATGGGCCGGCTGGGCCTGTCCATAGATTGGTCCAATGAATATGCCACCATGAAGCCGGAGTATTATGTCAAGACCCAGACTTCATTTGTGCGCATGTACCAGAAAGGCCAGATCTACCGAGAGGACCACCCGGTAAACTGGTGTCCCCGCTGCGGAACGGCCATAGCCCTGGCCGAGGTGGAGTACGACTCCCGCACCTCGACACTGAATTATATGCACTTTTGCGCCGAGGACGGCGAGATAGAGATCGCCACCTCCCGGCCTGAGCTCCTGGCCGCCTGTGTGGCGGTGGCGGTTCATCCTGAGGACCAGCGCTATCAGAAATACATCGGCAGGACGGTCAAAGTGCCGATATTCAACTATTCCGTTCCCGTTCTTGCCGACCCGGCGGTGGACTCGAGCTTCGGCTCGGGGTTCGTCATGATCTGCACCTTCGGGGATAAGCAGGATGTCAGATGGTGGATGGAGCATCATCTTCCCCTCCGCCAGGCCATAGACCGCGGCGGCAGGATGATGCCTATTGCTGGCCCTTACTCCGGCCTAACCGTAGAGGAGACGAAAGAGAAGATCACCCAGGATCTGACCGAGCAGGGGATAATCTTCAAGCAAGAGCCTCTGGAGCAGAACGTAGGGCTCTGCTGGCGGTGCAAGACCCCCATTGAGATCCTGTCCGAGCAGCAGTGGTTTGTCCGAATCGATGCCCTGGAGATAAAAAAGATGGCCGAGGAGATAGAATGGATCCCCGCCCACATGCGCGTCCGCCTGGAGAACTGGGCCGACTCCATGGAATGGGACTGGTGCATATCCAGGCAGAGGATCTTTGCCACCCCCATACCCGCCTGGTACTGCAAAAACTGCCATGAAGCACTGGTGGCAGAGGAGAGCTGGCTTCCCCTGGACCCCAACCTGACCCAGCCCAAAAAGAAATGCAAATGCGGCAGCTCGGAATTCATTCCGGAGCAGGATGTTCTGGACACCTGGATGGACAGCTCCATATCCGCCCTAGCCGTCGCCGGCTGGCCGGACAGGACCGATCTGCGTATGCCCACCCAGCTCCGGCCACAGGGGCACGACATCATTCGCACCTGGGCCTTTTACACCATTCTCAGGACCAGAGCCCTGGAAGGGATCAGGCCCTGGGATGCCATTCTGATCAATGGCATGGCGTTGGGCGAGGACGGCCATAAGATGTCCAAATCCCTGAACAACTTCATCCGCCCGGAGGAGGTATTCGAGAGCAACGGAGCTGATGCCCTCCGCCAGTGGGCGGCTATCGGCGGCAGCCCGGGAAATGACATACCATTCCAGTGGAAGGAGATAACTGCCGCCAGCAGATTCCAGCAGAAGCTCTGGTCCATATTCCGGTTCTCTCTGCCCCTGATCGCCCCGTATGATGCCGATTCTGGGCAGGTCGACCGCTGGCTCTCTGCAGAGCTGGATCTGCTGATCACTAAGACCACGGAGGCCATGGACAGATTCCAGTTCGATGAGGCCTTGAAGGCCATCCGGGCTTTCGCCTGGGATGTTCTGGCCGACAACTACATCGAGCTGGTCAAGGCCCGGCTGTACGGCCAGGACGGGCCGGAGAAGAGGGCAGCGCAGGGCACCCTTTTCACCGCCCTGGAGACTCTTGCCCGACTCATGGCTCCATTCACCCCCTTCCTCTCCGAGGAGATCTACCACACCCTAACTGGCCAGAGCGTTCATGTGCAAAGCTGGCCCGTGGCCCAGGGGCAGCCGATGGATAGGGCTGGCCTGGCGATAAAAGAGGTAGCTTCAACTCTGCGCCGCTATAAGGCGGAGAAGGGAGTGGCCCTCAACTCCCCTCTTCCGGGAATCGTGGTATACTCCGACCTCGACCTGGAGACAGCAGACCTGGCCGGTGTGGCCAACTCCCCGGTGGAGAGCAGAACAGGAAAGCCCTCGCTGGAGATGAAGCCCATAGCGGTCAAACCGCAAATGAAGGTCATCGGCCCTCGATTCAGGGATAGGAGCCAGCGGATCATTATGGCCCTGATGGGCATGGACCCGGCTGATATCGCTCGCCAGAAGGAGGCAGGCTCGATTGCAGTCGATCTGGATGGCGAGATCCTCGAGCTTCCGCCCGAGGCGGCGGAGGTGGAGATCCAGACTCTCTCTGCTGGCGAGGCGGTGGATATACTGAAGACGAAAGAGGCCACGGTGCTGGTCCGAAGATGATCGAGGTGGAGGTCAAAGCCCGGGCCAGGGAGGACACAAAAGAGAGAATAGCCGCCCTGGGCGCCACCTCCATCGGGGTGGAGAATCATCTGGACCTTTATTTCAATTCGCCATTAAGGGACTTCAAGAAGAGCGACGAGGCCCTGCGCATTCGCATTAAGGAGGATGGGGCCCGGCTCACCTATAAGGGGCCCAAGCTCGACCAGCAGACCAAGTCTCGCCGGGAGCTGACGATAAGGATCGATGACCCCACCCAGATGAGGGATATCCTATCCCTTTTGGGTTTTGTTTTATCGGCAGAGGTTCGCAAAAGGAGGACGAAGTATTCCTATCAGGGAATGGTCATCGCTCTGGACGAGGTGGAGGGGCTTGGCACCTTTTTGGAGGTGGAGGCTCAGGCGGAAGCGAACTGGGAGAACGAAAAGGATCGGGTCCTCTCCGTGTTGAAGCGGCTGGAATTGGAGGACACCATCCGCCGCTCATACATAGAATTGCTAGAGGAGAAGAGGGCAGATCTATAGACCGATGACGATATAATGGAAATGATATCTTGTCCATAAGCTCGAAATTCCATGTGCTGGTCATGCTCTCGTTCCTGGTAGCGGTGCAGTTGATAGCCCTGGCCATAACTCCGGCCATATCCGCCACAGACAATCGGGTATTCGAGGATCCGGCATCGATCTCCAATCCCATAATCTATATGCTGCTCATCCTCATATTCACCGCCATTCTCCTTTTGGCCATAAAACTGAAGGGAGATTGGCTGGTGAGAGGATTCATACAGATCTCCATTGCCCTCACCATCTTCTATGTGATCTCCGCCATCATGCCCATGTGGCTTGCCCTCCTGCCAACTTTGGCGGTGATGCTGCTCTTGCACTACTACCCGGAATGGTATATTCTGGATGCATTTGGAATCCTGGTGTGCGCAGGAGTTACCTCCCTCCTGGGAGTGAGCATGACCGTGATGCCGGTTATCATCCTTATGGTGATCCTGGCGGTCTACGATGCCATCTCCGTCTATAAAACCCGCCACATGGTCGCTTTGGCAGAGGGCGCAATAAAGATGAAGGCACCACTGCTTTTTGTAGTCCCCAAGAGCAGGGACTACAGCTTTAGGCGAAAAGATGCAGTCTCGATCTCAATGGGAAACGACAAGAAGAAGGGGGATCGTGGAGCCTATTTCCTGGGCATGGGCGATGCCATCATACCATCCATCCTGGTGATATCTGCGAGCTGGTCATATCCACCAGGTGATATCCTCGGCCTGAACCTTCCTGCTCTTGGAGCCATGCTCGGAACCTATGCCGGCTTTATCCTTCTGATGACTACATCGAGGGACCGACCTCAGGCTGGCCTTCCCTTCCTGAACTCGGGATCCATCCTCGGATTTCTCGCCGGCTGTCTTGCCGCAGGCATCCAGCCCTTCTAGCCCGGCACGGTATAGTTCTGGCACCGACAGCTTTTTGCCTTATCCCGCGACACTCTGCCTCAAAGAGGAATATCAGATGGCTGATGAAGACCACGCAGTCCTGGAACACTTCATACCATTCTGCCCCAAATGCGGCAACGAGTGCGAGCATAAAGACCTCCGGCGGGCACTGGACGCAGATGAATGGAAGAAGATTGTGATCGAGACGATCTATTACTGCAAGAACTGTGATAACTACTGGAGCGACGGCCTGATAGAGAAAGGCTATAAATGATCTACCTTTATTACAGCGAGAAATTTCAAGGGTATAACTTCGGTCCGGAGCATCCCTTCAATCCCGCTCGCCTGATGCTCACCTTTAGCCTCATGGAGGAGTCTGGTCTAATAGACGAGAAGGTATGCAGGCTTGAGCCCCGCCCAGCTAGCGAAGAGGATATTCTCCGAGTGCACACCCCTGAGTACCTGGCGGCGGTGAAGCTGGAGGAGCCGGATCTGGCCTTTGGCCTGGGGAGCGACGACACCCCGGTCTTCGCGGGCATATGTGAGTCATCCAGAATGCTGGCAGGGGCCTCTATCGATGCCGCCCGCCGCATAATAGCTGAGGACTGCAGCGCTTTTAACATCGGCGGAGGACTGCATCATGCCCTGCCCACAGTCGCCTCCGGGTTTTGTGTCTTTGATGATCCAGCCCTGGCCATCCGGGTTTTAAGAGATGGATTTGATCGGGTGCTGTATATCGACATCGATGGCCATCACGGCGATGGGGTACAGCAGATATTCTATACTGATCCCACTGTTTTGACCATCTCCATGCATGAATCCGGATTGTACCTCTTTCCAGGCACGGGATTCATAGAGGAGACGGGAGATGGTGAGGGAAAAGGATACAGCGTGAACATCCCCATGCCCATGTACTCCGGAGACGAGCAATACCTCAGGGCCTTCGATCAGATCGTTCCAATCCTTTTTGAATGGTTCCGGCCCCAGGCAGTGGTAGCCCAGCTGGGGATAGACACCCACTATTCCGATCCCCTCACCAGCCTTAACGTGACACTTAACGGCTATACCGGCCTCGTCCGCCGGATAGTGGATCTGGCCCGCCAGCATTCAGGGTCCCGGCTGCTGGCCCTGGGCGGAGGGGGCTATAATATGGAGGTGGTGCCCACCGCCTGGACCAGTGTCCTTCATATCATGAGAGGCGAGCCGCTGCCTGAGTATCTGCCCCCTTACTGGGTAGAGCTTTTCATGAACCTCACCGGGCATGAGCCCCTCTCTAATCCGGATATAGAGATGAGGGTCGGCACGAATACCGAGAACAGGATCAATAAAGAGCTCTCTGGGACTCTTCAGGGCCTGAAGGAAAAGATGAATGAGGTTCACGGCCTCTTTTAGATCGTCTTCGATCAGGTCCCGATCTTGATCGGCTCTACAATAGAGCGCAATGTGGATATGGCGGAGAGTGCGGCCAGATAGCTGGTTTTCGGATTTCGCGGCGAGGGGACGTTCTCCACCCGGGTAAAAAACCTGCCAAAATCGCCTTCCACCTCTATCTCGTGGCGGTTTACTCTTATATTCGGATCGGCGAATACCTTCACCAGCACCTCTTTCTCCCCCGCAGCAAGATAAAGGGTGGCGGCAACATTCACATTCGCGGGGAAGGCCCTTACCGCCTCGATTGCGCTGCCGGAAAAGATCTGGGTAGGACCGGAGAGGCTATCCAGGTCGATCCTATTCTCCATGATATAGGGCGCCCCTCTCAGGCCGCTGGGATTCTTGGTGGTGGTCAGGGTAACCCTTTCAATTCTCCCGGCGCGAGCGGACTTGAGGGCATCCAGGCCGGATATGGCTCCAGATGGTATGTAGACCTGAGAGCAGTGAGATTTGGCCAGGCTCTTGATCTCTCTGAATAGATCCATATCGGCAAGAGCCCCAACGCTCATTATCATCAGCCTTTTGCCCGCGGCCAATGCTGCCCTGGCGACTGCTGGGACCGCCTTCTGGGAGGCTGCCTCCACCACCACATCCGAAAGGCGAACCAATTCCGCAAGATCGGCTTTTTTCGTCTTATGCTGCAAGCTCTCGATGAGAGCGAGGGCAGTTTGAGGATTATGATCGCATACAGCAATCAGCTCTGCATCAACCACGCCAGAATCTATCGCTTTGGCGATCTCGGCCCCAATGGCACCGCATCCCACAAGCCCGACCTTGAGAGGCATCGCAGGTTATAAATCAATTAAGGATCAAAATCCTTGCGGTATGCTAAGGTCAGAGCTGGAGCGATTTATAGGTGAGGACCTAGGCGAATGGGATGATTCCAGCACTCTCATTCCAGAATTGACGGCTTGCGGGATCATCATCGCTAAGGAGGACTGCATCATCTCCGGGCTGGCGGAGGCGGTGGAGATCTTCCAGTATTTTGGCCTGAAATCCGAGCTGCTATTCGATGATGGCGAGTTTGTGCCAGCGATGAGCACTGTTTTAGAGGTAGTGGGCAGCGCGAGAAAAATCCTGCAGTCCGAAAGGCTGGTCCTAAACTTCATGGCTCGCATGAGCGGCATATCCACCCTCACCCGGGAGTGCGTTCTCCTGGCCGGGGGGGTGCGAGTGGCAGCCACGCGCAAGACCACCCCAGGATTTCGATTATTCGAGAAGAGAGCGGTCTATCTTGGAGGCGGCGACACCCATAGATTTAATCTATCCGATGCCATCCTCATAAAAGATAATCATATAATGATCCTCGGCCTGAAAGAATGCCTGCGCCGAGCTAAAGATAAATCCAGCTTCACCAAGAAGATCGAGGTGGAGATCGAGAGCCTTGAGGACATGCTCATAGCGGCAAAAGAGGGTGCGGATATCATCATGTTCGATAACATGGACCCCGCGAAGATAGCCGAGGGAGTTGATGTCTTGAAGAAGGAGGGTCTACGAGAGAGAGTGATTCTGGAGGCGTCAGGGGGCATCACCCTGGATAACATCAAGGATTACGGAAGAAGTGGGGTAGATGTTATATCGCTTGGTGCTCTCACCAAAAATGCTAGATGGATTGATTTGAGCCTGGAGATAGAGAACGATGAAGAGTGGAGAGCGAAGAGTGAAATCGCTTAAAAGAACCATTGACCTGCAGGATAGAGATATGGGCAAGAAGCAGCACCTCGATATTCTGCGCCTGGTCTGCCTGGCCGTCCTTATTCTTTTGCTGTCAACGGCCTTCATTGGAGCGGTCCAGGGGGCGGATGACGATGATGATGATGAGGTCACTTATAACGATTTCACCCTGGGGATCGGAGACAGAATAGACATCAGCAACTATCGAGCAGAACTCATTGAGATCCAGTCGGTCAAAGATGGCATAGCTGTCCTGCAGGTTTCCAGAACCGGAGGCGGACTGGACGAGCAGAGAGCATTCTTGGAGAACCGGGCCAATAACTTCGCCGGAGGAGCGGAGAAAGGGGGTATAACCCTTACGGTAGTAGATATCCTGGATGATGAGTCTGCCAGGGTGCGAATCGAGTACCAGGAGAGCCTGGGAACGCCCAGCAGACGGGCCTCGGACCGGCCTGTATCCTCCGGTGACAAGCCAGCCCTCACAGTCCAGAAGAGCTTTGACAAGAGCGAGATGAGTGTGGGGGATGAGGTCAAGGTCACAGTCACCATCATGAACAAGGGCACAGGCAAAGCACAGAACATAAAATTGGATGATGCACCACCCCTGCCGGAGTTCTCCTATGTGGCCGGCTATCCGCCCAAGATCAAGGATACCCTGGACCCTGGCCAGTCCGACTCGGCTGTATATATGATGAATGCCATAAAAGAGGGCACCATACGCGTCTCGGCCATACAGGTCAGCTACACCGACTCCAAGGATAACGTCCTATTGAACAGTTCTGAGCCTTTTGATATCGTCATCAATCCAAAGAGCGTGGCAGACCTGGCGATAAGGATGGAAGTACCTGGGCCGCTCCCTCTTGGCGGCACTGGAATGGCGAACATAAGCATAGAAAATGTTGGAAAGGCGCCTGCCACCAGAATCGAGGCCAAAGGGGACATAAAACCGCCAGTGGGGCTGGAGGCATCGGGCTTCGAGAGGAGCTTCTTTGAGATACCGCCAGGCGGCGAGGTCAATTACTCAGTAATGCTTTCGGGCAAGGACTCTGGTAACTATACCATTCACCTCAAGACCACATTCGATGGAGGAGACGGCTCTGCGATCAGAGAAGGATCTGCAGAGGTAGTGGTCCTAAAACGAGAGTATAAATATGAATATTTACTACTCCTTATCCCAATCATAATTATCGCTGCCTGGCTGTATAGGCGGCACAGAGAATATAAATATTAATAAAATTCCACAGTAAAGTGAGGCTGATATCATGCTTAACGTACTTATCCTTGGTGTAGGCCAATGCGGAAATAGAATACTGGACGCAGTGAACAAGGAAGCGATGGGTGGTGGGGGTGCCTCGAAGATCGCCAAGTACTGTCTCAAGCCCAAATTCCCCAGCCGGGTAGAGACGGTGGCGATCAACACGGCGATAAACGATCTCAAGGAGCTGAGATACACCACCGCCAAAGACAGATTGCATGTTCCGAACCTGCACGGCATGGGAGCCAACAGGAACGTGGGCAAGCAGGCCTTTATGGACAACCGGGACAGCATCATGGGAGAGATCGAGAAGAGAGGCGATTTTGATATAGCCTTCGTCCTCACCTCTACCTCTGGTGGAACGGGCTCCTCATTCTCGCCGCTCCTTATAAATGAGCTGAAGAGGCAGTACCCGAACATCACCGTGGTCACTGTGGCTATTCTTCCCTTCCGGGAGGAGGGCTCGATCTACCTCCAGAATGCTGCTTTCAGCATGAGGGAGCTGATGGAGCTGGACGCTGATGGCATCATCCTGGCAGACAATCAGTATATGAAAAGGTTTAGCGGCGACATTGCCAGCGCCTATGACAAGATCAACAGCACCATCGCCAAAAGATTGCTCTTCCTGATCGAATCTCTGGACAGTGAGATGCTCTCCGTTACCGATCTGGGTGACTTCAAGACGGTCATGAACGGCGGCCTGCGCATAGGCACCATGGGATACTATCAGGCAGATGGGAAGAACAACTCGGTCAAGGACGCCATCGAGAACAGTCTAAAGCCTAACAACCTCCTCTATCCGGCGAACGTGGCGGATGACGCCGCCAGGGCAATGGTCATAATCCAGGGCTCCAGGGAACATCTGGACGTGGATCAGATCACCAAAGAGGTGGAGAAGATCACCGCCAGCGCGGGGCATGTATTCAAGGGAATTGTGGTCAAGAAGGGCCATCCAAGAGTGCTCTCTGTATTCACATTGGCTGCTGCACCGGAGCTTGAATCCATCTATGCTCAGGCGGCAAGAGGGATGCAGGACGAGAAGGAGAAGAGGTCAAGGGCAAGAAAGCAGCTAGACGACGCATTCGCCCATATAGAGGATCTGGAAGAGATCTACTGAAGGCCGAACCGACTGTACATCAGGGCCTGCATTGGGCTCAGCTCCAGGGCCCTGGCTACCACGGTCCTCTCGGAAGGGCTCAGTGGATGCCTCTTTGCTGGTGGCAGGGGCAGAGCCTGCCGGGCATAGACCACTCCACCCTTCATCCGGGCACAGGTGAAGCTGCCGGCATCTCCTTCTATGAAGACCTCGCCCCCTCTCATCTCTGCACCTGTGAAGTCCTTCGTACTGCCTCTAACCAAGATCCTTCCTCCTCGCAATAGAACTGCTGTGTTCTCCTGAGCGCATCCTTCGACGATGATCTGGCCGGAGCGCATGAGTATGCCCGTGCTCATGCCTGCGTCTCCCTCCAGTTTGATGGTCTTGTCGGCGGGATTTCTTGCCCCCAGGGTATCCCTGAAAATCCCGTCCTCGATGAACAGACCCTGCTGGTCCAGATGATTCGGCTCCATCACATCCCACCCCTTTTCCAGAGCCTCGGTGATGGAGACGAACATTCGATATCCAGTCAGATCGCTATCAACCTCGATTACATTCCCCATGGGCTCACTGACCCTGCCGGAGACATAGATCGCGCCTCTGAGCATGCTTATCCCCATGCGCCGGCCCACGTCTCCCTCCACCACTATGCTGCCCGTCCCCTCTATCGGCCCGCCCTTTCCCCCCAGCCGGATGAGATCGACGCCCAGGCTGGAGCCCAGGCGGCTGCCAACATCCCCGGAGATATTCACCCTCTCCCCTTCACGGAGCGATTGCACGATCTGCCTGAGGCTAGCCTCCCCTATCTTCTGATCCATATCCAGCCTTGAGCCTTGATGCTGCCAATAAAAGTCAAATGTGAAGTCGCCAAGGCACTTCTCCCCTGAAGCCAGGATCTGGAGCATTGAAATATCACTTCGATGGAAGGAAGGCACTATCGGTCGCAATGCGTTTGGATACATTGATCCCGATAACGGTAATTAGAATAGCCCCAATAGCTGAGATGGCCAGCTTCTGTACCGATTCTACCATGCCAATGCCAAACTCCAGATCGGCATTGCTGGCCAGGATAAAGCTGCTGGTCGACCAGATGACCAGGCCGGTAGCCAGGATGAAGAAGAGGTAAGATATGGTGCGAGCGTCTCTTATACCCTCCATATACATATCCATGACCTTGCCCAGATTCACGCATAAGGCAGCAGCCATGTACCACCAGATGCTCTCGTAGAGATAGATCATGATCAAGGTGAAGTATCCAGGAAAGGTGGGCTCATGGAAGTACTGCCAGAAGTATGCCACTCCATTTACGGTGGCTATGACCACCAGCATTGCCGCCAGGATATAGGTTATAAAGGCTATCTTCCGGGCATAAAGGGATTTCTTGAGCGTCTGCTTTGCCTCCTCCATGGAGTCGTCCAGGCCCAGCCCCCGGAATAAGAGATACAGACCCACCGAGCCTGTGATGGCCACTATCGCCCAGCTGGGGTAGCCGATCAGGCTGAAGAATGCAAACATGAGCAGAGCCAATGCAGGAGGAATGAATAACGTATGGCTGAGCTTGGGGTCGGTGAAGAGCTGCTTTAAAAGGTAGTAGGTGCTCTCCAGGTTGGGGCTCTGCTTGACCAAAACCCGACGCACTCCTTCTACCTTGATCCGGGAGGTGATGATGGGCAAGATGGCCTCGTCCTCCGCCCCGTCAGAGACCACAACCACCCCTTGAGGATGCAAGCGCGCCAACAGATCCTCCAGCTGAGAGGCAATTTTGCTGTCTGAGATCAGGCCGACCTTCAGGTCTCCTGCAATAGAGGCGATCTCCACATTCCTGCCTGATGCAGCAATCTCATCAAAGGTTTTGATGCCACCGAATATGGTGTTGACGTCCGAGTCCTCCGGGTCAGACATGCCCAACTTCAGGGCGGCCTCTATATTGGCCTCTCTGCCCACGACGGGGGTTATCACCCCGCCCTTGCGGCCCAGGTCATTGTCCCGATCTATGCAGAGCACAAGGACATCCATGGTCTACTATTTGAAAAGATTGTACTTAAAGGATTCTGTGATCAAACAGCAAAGAGAAAAGATCCGGCCATATCCAAAAAATATTTATTTTAATAAAGCCAATGGATGGCTATGAGAAGACTAATCTTATGCATTGCAATTTCTCTAGTGCTCCTGGTCTCCTTTGCCAGTGCCTTTACCATTGACATGGCGGAGACGCAAAAGCAAATCGATACGTACAACCGGAATATCGATCGAGCGCCAGAGGTTCTGAAAACCATTTTGGGCGATGAGAAGATCAACCTGGAAGTACTCCGAAAAAATGCCAGCACCTTCCAGGTAGGCTTGGATGTGAAATCAGCGAGAATAGACAGATTAATTGAAGGAGGCTGGGACGATCCATCAATCACCATAACTGCCTCAGAGGAGGCAATAGACAATGTCAGACTGTCAAAGGATCCGATCGGAGCCTTTGAAAAAGAGAGGGATGCTGGCAGTATCACCTTCGAGGCAAATAATCTGATCTCCAGGGCCAAATTGAAGGCCGCTTTCTCCAGCACCTCTGTCCTGCAGTTCGGTTACGACACATTCTTCGGCTAGCGGGCAAGGTCAATATTCTCTTTTATTATTTTTAAGGCACAGAAATCCCCGCACATGGTACAGACCTCTGCATCCGAGGGGGTTCTATCAGCCCGGACCAGCTTTGCAGTCTCAGGATCTATGGCCAGTTGGAACTGCTTCTCCCAGAGCATATCCCTCCGCGCCCTTCCCATATCCAGATCCTTCTGGCGATCGTTGTTCTTGATCATATCGCCTATATGGGCTGCTATCCTGGCAGTGATCGTGCCCATCCTCACATCCTCCACATCAGGAAGAGCCAGATGCTCAGCCGGGGTGACATAGCAGATGAAGTCCGCTCCGTAGGCACTAGAGAGGCTGGCACCGATTGCCGCCACGATATGGTCGTATCCGGGAGCTATATCTGTGACCAGGGGGCCAAGCATATAGAAGGGCTTCTCATCAGTCATCCTCTTCATAACCAGGACGTTTGCTTCAATCTCATCGATGGGGATGTGGCCCGGCCCCTCCACTATGGTCTGAACCCCTGCCGCATGGGCTCTGTCCGCCAGCTCGGAGTTGATTATCAGTTCCTGGATCTGACCCCGATCGGTGGAGTCGTGCACCGCTCCCGCTCGAAGGCCATTGCCCAGGCTTAGGGTGACCTCATGCTCTTTAAGGATCTCCAAGAGATAATCGAACTCCCGGTAGAGGGGATTCTCCTTCTGATTATGCAGCATCCAGCCGATCATGAAGGCCCCTCCCCGGCTGCATACGCCACCAAATCGACCGCCTTGGCGGCGGAGCCGCTCTATGCAGATGCTATTGATGCCGGTGTGGATGGCCATGAAGTTGGTTCCCAGCTTCGCCTGCTCCTCCGTCGCCCTGAAGAGGTCGTCCTCGGGCATGTCCACACCTGCTCCATACTTTCTTATGGCCTCGATGAATGCCTGGTAGAGGGGAACGCTCCCCACGCTCAATGTTGTGGCCTCAATCACCCGTCTTCTGATCTCCAGGAAGTCCCCACCTGTCGAGAGCTCCATCAGAGTGTCTGCACCGTTCGCTTCAGCGGTGCGCGCTTTTGCCACCTCCATCTCCACATCAACGATATCGCTGCTGGTGCCGATGGAGGCGTTCACCTTGGTGCGGAGCCCCTTGCCAATGCCCACCGATCTAGTGTATCTGTAAGGGCTGCGAGGGATGACTATCCTGCCGCTGGCTATACCTCGAAGTATGAAGTCAGGGGTCTTTCCCTCTGCCTCGGCCACTATCTTCATCTCTTCTGTCAGTCTGCCTGCTCGTGCATCATCTATCAGTCCCATCTCTTCACCAGCATCAACTGACAATGTAGGGTTATTTAAGGGTGATCAACCACGCTGCTCTGGCGGGAGATGCTGCAAGCAGAATGATGAAGAAATCGTGAGGCGACACAATGGTGCCCGCCTCAGGTTCAGTATTATCCTTGACTGTTGGGATATTCTATTTCAGGATCTCTTTTTTGAAGGTCTCAAAGCCAATCTCTTCTATGAAATCGCCCAGGCGCTGCTTCTTGGCGTGATCCCGGTAAAAGTTGACGATCTTATCTATGCAAGAGAATACCTCATCGTCGGATAGGTTCTCTGCCAGCAACGTGCCCAGCCTTGGCTTTACCCCGCTGCTTCCGCCTACCAGAAGCCTCCATCCCTTGGCGGTGCCGATCAGGCCGATGTCCTTTACCGCGGGCTCAGCACAGGAGTTGGCGCATCCTGATACCCCCATCTTGAACTTCCAGGGAAGCTGCATTCCGTGATACTTCTCGTCCAGCTTCAGGCCCACGCCCACAGCATCCTGCTGGCCGCGCTTGCAGAACGTAGTTCCCGGACAGATTTTGATGCTGCGAACGCATAGACCTATGGCAGCCCCGGTCTTCATCCCCAGGTCCGCCCAGGCATTATCGATATCCTCAGGATCGATTCCTACTATGGCGATCCTCTGGGCAGATGTTATCTTCAAGGCCTTGGCATGATACTTCTCCGCCACATCGGCGATCCTTCGAAGGCCGGCTGGATCGATTATGCCGCCTGCTATATGCGGTGCTATGGCAAAGGTCTCTTTGTCCCTTTGAATAATGGCACCCTTTTCCAGAATATCTTTGGACATGCTAAACAACTCCTTGATCTGAAATATTCGCTAAGAAGAGATTGGGGTTTTTAGGGCAAAAAGCTTTCCTATTGAATATGACCCATGAAATGGCTGAAGAGGAGCTCGATTGACCAAATCAGTCTCAGTTCCTCTATCAGCATCTCTCTTTTGATATCATGCATGTGCCTTTGCCTGCAATGAGGTCCCGCTGGACCTGCTCTTGCGATGGCGCGAGCGTCTTCCTGCGTACCCATCGCTTTTAACCCACTCACCGGTCTCGTCGTCCTTCTCATACTGTTCTTTTACGGCCGACCAGGCTGATTCGTGAGATGCCTTCTCGCGGGCTGTCTCATCTTCTATCTCCAGATCCTCCCAGCAGCTATTGAAGGCTTTCATGTATATGGTTTTAGCCCGGCTGGGCAGATTTCGGACGCTCTTGGGCAGCTCGCTTATATTTGCATATGGCATCTAATACACCTCCTGTATGTGTTTAGCTCATGATGGCTCTATATTTCTAATAGCCTGGTTAAAAGGTTTTGGGCGGATCTGCTTTCCAGGCGGATTTAGACTAAAAGAATATTTATTGTTAATAAAAAAGGTTTGAGCCGAATATGGTTGCGGCCTGCATGGTGCAACGGACCGCAGCAATTCAGCCCGATCGGGTGCAAAACACGATTCCTTATGAACCCGTCTTTTGCCGCCCTGAAATCCGTCCCTACTTTCTCATGGCCGCTTTGGCCTCTTCCAGCCTTGCCAAGGCTGCGGCCCTATCCGCCTCTGCCTTTTCTTGGCGAGATTGAGATTGATTTAGACCTGATGCGGTCTGTGTCACAGCTGCGGTCGCCCCGGTGCTTGCAGAACCATCCACGGCGTCGGCTTCATCCATTGAGGCTTCAGCGGAGGCTGTGGCACCAGTGGTGGTCGCTGCTCCATCGGCAATCGCTGTGGTGTCCGTGCAGAAGCCGGGGGGGATGGGGGTTAAGCTCTCGTCGACGGTTATGTTCATATAACTCAGAAAATTGAATAATGTATACTCATCCAGGTTGATGTCCATCACTATCAGTGCCGCCGTCTGGTTGGTGGGCTGGTAGGCAGCTAATAATTTCGGCCCCAGTGCTCCCCAAATGGCAGGCTTGTCAGCGATAAAAAGCTCGTTTTCGCTATAGTTCACCAGTGTTATGCTCTCATCAGCAGTGGCGAGCAGGGATTTCAATCCCTCTGCATCGAGAAGTACCTCCGGAGGCTGGCAGGGATATAATAGAAAGATATCGACTGCACTTCCATTCAGGAGAAAGGATGTCTTAATGTCCTTTCCGCCAGGATAATTCAATGTCTCCTGCTCGACTGGCTTTGCTTCTGCTGCCGAGGGAACGAGAGTGACAAACTCTGCATAGTTATTCACTTCGTCGCCAATGGGCATTCTCAAGGGGGCTAAACTCTCCTCTATATCATCCTGGGCAGCAGCAGGATTAGCTGCCAGAAGGCCAAGCACTATACATAGGGAGATCACAAATCCTATATCTGCTGGCCTGCATGGTATCGCAATCTTCATTCACTCCACCTCATTGCTATTTCCATTATCTTCCTTTCGATTACTGTGGGTTTATATGCGCCAGTTTATAACTCTCTAACTATATAGCATTTTCCCGATTTATAGCGAATTTTTCCCATGAATATATCGATAATGCCGTGACTGCGATACGATAATATACTGAAACCTATCCCTGACAATATCGAAATCGTTCGTGGCATCTTCGCAAAGGGAAAGTACAGGAAATCTCCCTTGCGATCATTAGTCGAAAAAAGAGCATGGAGGAGATAAGAGTTGAAATCAATCTTGAAGGCAACCTGTCTAGCCGCTGCATTGATGATCCTCGCCTGCAGCGCGATGGCATCGGTGGTCGTAAATGAGATAGAGCTGAACCCTCCGGAGGGGGGAGCGGAATGGATCGAGCTTTTTAACTCCGGAAACGAGAGCGTCGACATAAGCAGCTGGACGGCCATCATCACCGATGGCAGCTGGAAGGGAGAATTCTCCCCTGTACCCCTGGGTACGATTCTTCCCGCAGGAGGATTCTATGTCCTGGATGGCCAGGAATCCTGGAACCATACTGACGGAGGATACTGCACCCTCTATAGTGCATCTGGTGAGGAGGTAGACAGGACCGCCCTTCGCCTGGATAGCTTGGGAAACGACTTTACCTATGGCAGGAATCCGGACGGATACGATACGAACACCGATGGCGACTGGGGTCTGGCTTCTGCCACCCGTGGTGCGACCAATGTGCGCTGAGCGGTCATATGCTGCAGTTTTGGGATTGAGGGATCTTGGAATCTAAGGATAAATCAAAATGGAGGATGACGACACGTCCGGCATCAAGAGGCGGCATCAGAGCGTCTCTGGCCTTTTTATGCCTGCTGGCATTCTCAGCCTCTGGAATCTGCGACGTGGTCATAAACGAGATTGAACTGAGCGCGCCCCATAACGAAACTGTGTGGGTGGAGCTCTACAATGCGGGTGATGACCCTGTGGACCTTACCGGCTGGACGGTGCAGATCGAAGACGGGGCCTGGAAGGGTATCATTCCTCTGCAGGGAATCATAGATCCCCTGGGATTCAAGGTGGCGAAGGGCAAGGACGCCTGGGCGACAACTGGCAACGGTACAGTCTATCTGTATGATGCCCTTGGAGAGAATATGGATCGAGTATATCCCCAGAGCGACCAGAGCCACTCTCACTTCGCTTATGGCCGGATCCCGGACGGCAGGAGGAGGGGCACCAGTGCAGACTTCGCCTTCCTGAGGGCAAGCATCGGCATGTCCAATGGCAGAGAGGTGCAAAAATAAATATAATCGAGATCAGGGCGGGAGACGAAAATAGCAGGGGATTTGAGAAAGGAGGGGCCTCGCTGTTTCATATGGGTGAGATGGAAATCTGAAGCCTAATCCAAGTAATCGCCAAAATGCCGAGATATCGCCATTTATGAATAATCTCAATACCAATCTTCCATCAGGTCGGAATTCCAAGGGGGAGTCATACCCGGAGAATGAAAATCGCTATCCTGAGGTTACCCATATGAAACAGCGAAGAGCTAAAAAAAGAGATGATAGGGCCAGGATCCAATCTCGATTCGGCCACATTCTCAGGGATGGTTCACGCTGATGGGCTTGAGGAAGATGTTGTTTGCCTCATCGCTTTCCGCCACAACTCCGCCGGAATCGACCAAAACCTTGGTATTGATGTTAGCATACCAGCTGGGGTAGCCGTCATAGGTGCAAGTCAATATCTTTCCGCCTCGTGCCACCAATCCATCCACTTCCCAGCTGCATCCCAGATTCCGGTAGTTCTCCCCGGGCCACCACTGGACACTGAACGGACCGGATGAGCCGGTGCCCTGGTTGTAAACTCCAAGCCTCACAGTTACCGGCGATCCCTGAACTGGCGTTTCGGGATTCAGTGAGAACTCGCTGACAAATAGGTCAGGAGATCCCGACGCCGACCCAGGTCCAACCGGTCCCGGCGATCCTGCGCCAGGCTTGCTCACGCTGATGGGCTTGAGGAAGATGTTGTTTGCCTCATCGCTTTCCGCCACAACTCCGCCGGAGTCGACCAAAACCTTGGTATTGATGTTAGCATACCAGCTGGGGTAGCCGTCATAGGTGCAAGTCAATATCTTTCCGCCTCGTGCCACCAATCCATCCACTTCCCAGCTGCATCCCAGATTCCGGTAGTTCTCCCCGGGCCACCACTGGACACTGAACGGACCGGATGAGCCGGTGCCCTGGTTGTAAACTCCAAGCCTCACAGTTACCGGAGATCCCTGAACTGGCGTTTCGGGATTCAGTGAGAACTCGCTGACAAATAGGTCAGGAGAGCCAGACGCCGACCCAGGTCCAACCGGTCCCGGCGATCCTGCGCCAGGCTTGCTCACGCTGATGGGCTTGAGGAAGATGTTGTTTGCCTCATCGCTTTCCGCCACAACTCCGCCGGAGTCGACCAAAACCTTGGTATTGATGTTAGCATACCAGCTGGGGTAGCCGTCGTAGGTGCAAGTCAATATCTTTCCGCCTCGTGCCACCAATCCATCCACTTCCCAGCTGCATCCCAGATTCCGGTAGTTTTCACCAGGCCACCACTGGACACTGAACGGACCGGATGAGCCGGTGCCCTGGTTGTAAACTCCAAGCCTCACAGTTACCGGAGATCCCTGAACTGGCGTTTCGGGATTCAGTGAGAACTCGCTGACAAATAGGTCAGGAGAGCCAGACGCCGACCCAGGTCCAACCGGTCCCGGCGATCCTGCGCCAGGCTTGCTCACGCTGATGGGCTTGAGGAAGATGTTGTTTGCCTCATCGCTTTCCGCCACAACTCCGCCGGAGTCGACCAAAACCTTGGTATTGATGTTAGCATACCAGCTGGGGTAGCCGTCGTAGGTGCAAGTCAATATCTTTCCGCCTCGTGCCACCAATCCATCCACTTCCCAGCTGCATCCCAGATTCCGGTAGTTTTCACCAGGCCACCACTGGACACTGAACGGACCGGATGAGCCGGTGCCCTGGTTGTAAACTCCAAGCCTCACAGTTACCGGAGATCCCTGAACTGGCGTTTCGGGATTCAGTGAGAACTCGCTGACAAATAGGTCAGGAGCTGCCTCGGCCATAAACATTGAGAGCCAAGCCACCAGGCCTATAACCAGAAAATATCTATTTAGTCCTTTCATATTTATCACCAAAGATTGCTCAGTCGAATGTCCATGTCATGCTGTTCGCTTATCTTAATCTGACAACATCGCTCCGACCACGACGACATACTAACAGGTTCCTGATCGAGAGATGATTGAAGTGCGGCTTCAGTTTCAGTTAGATTATTGCTCTGAATTGCCCAGGAGCATTCCTTAAAATGTTATCTTGATGATCATTTATTAATGTTTTGCACTGAAGCGCCGGAGCCTTCGGAGAAGGCTCAATTTCTGGTTCCTCACTGTTTTGTATGGATGAGATGGAAATCTGAAGCCTAATCCAATCAAGAATGAAAATCGTTATCCTGAGGTTACCCATATGAAACAGCGAAGAGCCAGCACGATGGTTTTACGGTTTCGGCTCTCATTCTATCAACAGGGTATAGGCCATATCCCTCTTGAATCTCTTTGTATGTTCGCTCTTGTTGATTATATTTCCCTGGACATCCCTTTGGGAGATGCTGATGGTGTGCGTCTTGTCTGCACTTAGAGTGAAGCTGGCAACGCCATCAATAGACCCATCTCCCACATCGCTGCTGTAGAAGGCCCCGTCCAGATAGACGTCATATCCTTTTATCCTCTCGCTCTTTATCGTCACCATTGCCCTTCCAGTGGAAATGGTCCCTACATCCAATGGCGAGACTGAAGCGTTATCGGACTTTGCGACCAGGTCCAAGATCAGGGCATTACCAGGCTCGCTCTTCCGAGCTGCTATCATGAAGTATCGCCCCTCTTCCTCTGCCCTCAGCCTGAGGAGATGATATCCTTCAAGGAGATTGAAGCTCCAGCGATCTCGTGTGCCGCTGGCATAAGAGATCAAATAGACGTCCACTTCGCCATACTCGGGCATATAAATGATTATATCCACATCCTCTCCCTGGATGGCTTTGAGGTAGTGGCTCCACTGCAAGTCATTTCGAATCCAGAGCTGGCATGAGAATGGCAGGGATGCGAGCTCCGAGAAGTTCAGAAGATGCGATCCGATATTAAGCGAAGGAGTCTCGGCATCGCCCGGATTGAAGGCCAGAGGAGCAGATAGCTTTGTGGCCATTTTCTCATCCGCCCCTGTCTCATCGCTGACCCAAGGGGCTTCTGTCCAGCTATAATTGGACTTGGGCAAGGCTTGAGCCGATGCAGCCAGGAGCAGGAGCAGGATCACAATCATCAGACCGATCAATTCTCGAAGGGGGATGGAGATTGGATGCAGGCGCAAGCGTCCCATGGCTTACATCGTCTCCAGGGCGGATATGCCCAGGGTCTCCAGGGTGGTTCGCAGGGCGTTTCTGGCCGCTTTAGCCAGAGCCAGCCTGGCATCCCGAAGCTCAAAAGATGCATCCAGCACTGGGCTGTAGCGGTAGAAGAGGTTGAAGCTCTCCGCCAGCTCGCGGGCATATGTGGCCAGATGATGGGGCTTTAGCTCGCATGCTGCCCTGTCGATGACCAGATCGAACTGGGCGATCTTCTTGATCAGGGCGACCTCATAATCGCTTACCAGCAGATCAGCCTGGAACTTTTCACTCTGTTCGCCTTTGCGAAGGATGCTGCAGGCCCGGGCATGGGAGTACTGGATGAAGGGGGCTGACAGCTTCTCGAAGTCTAAGGCCTGCTTCCAGTCGAAGGTGGTGGCCTTGTCCGCGGATACCTTTACCACATCGTAGCGCACTGCACCGCTGGCTACCTGGCGGGCCACCTCCTTTAAAAACTCCGGGCTCTCATCAGGCCGGCGGGCCCTAACCTCTTCCATAGCCTGTTTTTCCACCTCATCCAATAGCTCGTCCGCGGAGATGAACTTGCCCTTGCGGGTGCTCATGGAGCCTGTAGGCAGAGAGACGAACTCGAATATCACCACCTCCGGCTCGCGGACGCCTAAAAGGCCCAAAGCCACTCGCAGCTGTCCGGAGACCAATTTATGGTCCGCTCCAAGGATATCCACAGAGCGATCGGAGTTGGCCGACTTCCAGCGGTGGTAGGCCAGGTCGCGAGTGATGTATAGCGATGTCCCATTGGCTCTTTTCAGGACCATCTTCTTCTCAAAGCCATAATCATTCAGGTCCAGCTGAAGAGATCCCTCATCCCAGGCGACAAGGCCGGTCTTCTCCAGGCTTTCTACGATCTCGGCCACGCTGCCATCCCGCACGAACTCCGACTCCCAGTGGTAGCTGTCGTGGCAGATGTTCATCCTCTGCAAGGTCTGTTCTATTCCGCCGATAGCATAACGAACGGCAGACTGGACCTTGGCGGTGACCTCCGGATCGCCTGCCTCATAGAGCTGGATCACCCGGTCTGCCTCCTCCCGGATGGCGGGATTGCTCTCCATCTCCTTGTTTGCGGCAATGTAGACCCGAGCGATGGCATGGTCCGGCTTGCTGCCGTCCAGCTGGAAGTGATCCAATCCCACCACCACCATCGCCTCCTGGCGGCCCATGTCGTTGACGTAGTACTGGGCGTCCACAGTGCAGCCCGCCCGGCGCAGTATTCTGACCAGGGTATCGCCGATCACTGAGTTTCTGATATGGCCCACATGGAGCGGCCCGTCCGGATTGGCGGAGGTGTGCTCCACTATGACCTTCTCGTTCATCCTCCCAGTCCAGGCATTGTCTGCCAGGGCCTGGTTCAAGACAGCATTCAGGAACGCTCGGTTCATGAAGAAGTTGAGGTAGGGGCCGGCAAGCTCCACCTTTTCTACATAGCGGAATTCATGGGGGATCGCCTGGTGGATCTCTCCAGCTATGGCGGCCGGGCTCTTCTTGAGGACCGGTGCCAGGCGGAAGGCCACTGAAGAGGCCAGATCGGCATGGGGGGTAAGCTCAAGCCCCAGGCTGTTTATACCCTCCTCTGGCGCGAAGCCACAGCGATCGAGGGCGCTTTTCAGCAGGCCCTCGACCTCGCTCATAAAATCAAGAAACATGGAAACACCATAATTAGATCTGAGTCCTCTGAAAGGATGAATCGATATAAGGATTACGTTGCGATTTCTTTTGTCTCAAATTCAGGAAAGGGCACTATCTAGAAATCAAGTGAAATTTGGTTTTTTGTCAGCGAGAAATTATCCTATCCCCGATATTATTGCTAATGTGGTCGCATAAATCGTTATAATTTGATTCGATCAAAATAGATTTATCAAAATAGATTATAAATTAATATCTATATTTTAAAAAATTTCGTTGGCTATAACTATGGCGTTAGATGCGGTTAGCGGTGCTGAATCTTTTAACCCGTATCTAGAAAAGGAATGAACATAAAGAATGCATCGAGTAGCGTCTTTTGAGGTCTTCCAAAGACTCCGGCTTTCTTCAGCGCAGAGAGCTTTATCTGCTCTTTGATTCCAAGTTCCTCTAACTGCTTTTTTCTATGAGTCTTGAGGCTTGCTGAATAGAAATTTTCTATAGGATTGTTTGTAGCTGGAGCATTATCGACAAAGTAAAACGCTGTAAGATTTGGCCAAAGCTCTTCGATTTTCGCCAGTCTTTTTCTTACAGATATCATGAACGAGTCAGATTGCATCTTTAAAATTTTAAAATTATTTAAAGCTTCATAATAATCTCTTTGTTTAAGGTTTTTGTTTTCCCTTCTGCGTTTCAACTCCAAATCTCGGACGAATTTATGAAATGCGTTCTTTGCCTCCTTAATCCAGGACTTATATTCCTTGTCGCTTCTCTGTTTCATGGTTTTCTCTTCTTCGATCAAGCAGGAAAGAAACTCTATCTCAGGCTCACGATCATAAAATATATTAAGCAATCTGTATTTAATTAATTCCTGTTCAATGCTCGTTTTTCGAGGAAAATCATTGACTATGAGCTTATTCAAATGGAGCAAACAGAATTGATGGATGACCTTATTACCGAAAACTCTTTTAAAAATATCACTGTATCCTCGGTAGAGATCTGTGACAATAAATATCTGCTTTTGGGTATCAAGATTTCTTCGAAGGAAACTTTCGATAGTATCGGCGTCTTTTGAATCATAAAGTTCATCCGCGATTACTTGCCTTGTTACCGAATCAAGGAGTGTCAAGCGATACTTTTGGTTTCGACCTGCCTTGGGATGTTGCTCATCATAATGCACAAACTGGATATTTTTGACCGGAGGGATATCCATCTCATCAATCGCGCACTGGACCATGTTCCGGATAGTATCTTTATCCCGAGGATATAGATAGCCCATTATCGATTCTATCACTTCATAAGATACGTGGTTAAGCCTCAGACGAGTGCAGATTTCCGTGATAATCCCTAAGAAGTCTGCCTTTAGATTGACCCAGAAGTCTCGATTTTCTTCAGTTGACTTTCCGCAAGCGCCACATAAATATTTCCCGACGTTTGCCCCTCCGAGATGTCTCTTCTGGCAGGTGTTAAAACCATTATGGCTCATTGGATGGCCACATTCGGGACATAATGGCGGCACTATTTTCCGAAAAATACCGCTCGCAGTAAATTCAAAGTCGTTTGAGTAATCCTGGAAGATATTTGAAAGCATTTCACGATACGGAAAATTTATCAAGCTTAATTGCATCTCAGTCATTGTAGGGTCACACAGGGTACATGATTATCATAATATTAATAATTTGTGATAGAATGTGCCCTGCCTACATCACTTATTTAGGAGCTTGTGCCCAGGAAAGTATAATATCTCGGACTGTTTACTCTAAAATGGGATTTGTAATGAAATTCTTCGCAGTTTTTCTGATGATGCTGTTGTGCGCCCCAGCCCTTGCCTCGACGGAATCGAGCGGGGTTGAGGCCACCACAGCCGTGACTTTGCCTGTCGACTCTGTCACCGTTTATCCGGACGGCCTGATGGCAGTGAAGCGCATGGGAACCCTGGATACAACTGTCGGCGAGCATAAGTTCGTAATCAACATTCCTGATGCAGCCGACAAGAGCTCCATCCTCTTGAGCGTGAGCAATGCCAGCGTACAGAGAGTGGTTTATGACTCCAATCCCGTTTACGCTCTGAATATCTCTTCCTCGGGACCGCAGGACTTTGCGCTCAGCTATCTGATGCACAGTGCAGGCTTCTGGGAGCCCAGATACGATCTGCATCTCGCCAATGATTCCGTTCTTCTGAATGCAAACGCCGTCGTCCGCAATCGTGGCGGAGAGGACCTGAAGAACGTGCGACTCAAGCTGGTGGCCGGACTGCCTCTTGCCGTCGAGCCGATATACAGGTCCGCACAAATCCAGCAGGCATATGCGGCCGAAGCAGCGTTAAACGAGGCTTTTGATCTGGCAGCTGCCCCAGAGGGCTCATCCTCAGGCGAACTGGAGACGCTCTACATCTTCGAGCTGGAGGGCAGAAAGGATCTGGCCATGGACAAGGAGATCGGATTCCCGCTCTTCCAAGAGAACGTACCTCTGGTCAGGGTCTACACCTGGAATGCCTACCTTCAGGAGGAGGGGCCTGCAGTGGAGGAGATCCGGGCCAATAACACCATGAAGAACCCCTGGCCTTCCGGGACGGCGCTGCTCTACAGAAATGACGACTATGTCTCCACCATAGACATGCCCTACACTGCATCCGGGACCAATGCCACCCTTGTCATCGGCCCGTCTGCGGATCTCAAGGTTACGAGAAAGCTGAAGGACTACAACGTCACGGAGAAGATCCGGGCCATCACGTCCAACGGACGGAATCATACCGTAAAAGAGACCACTGAGACCTGGACCTATCACCTCAAAGTCGAGAGCAATCTGGACCGTGCGGCCACTTTAGAGGCCACAGACAACCTGCCCCAGGAGGCGGAGATGATCGACGTCACCCCCAAACCCGCCGAGACCACGGCCACCAGCCTGAAATGGCGGCTACAGCTATTGGCGCGGCAGAAGACGGCCATCGACTACAGCTATCGAGTGGTAACGACGGAGAGCCTGGATGGTTCGTCCTAGGAATTTGGTGTAAACAATAGCTAACGGCGATTCAACCATAAAATAATCAAGAGACCATGGGATTCAAATCTCATCCACGATGAGCTCATCCCCTGTCTTGAGCCCATGGTCTTTAAATCAGTCACAGGCTCCAGTGGCCGAACCAGGATCATCTCCTGGGAAGTGATAAGCTCGGGCGGGATGTCCTTTCAAGGATTATCTTTGGGTGCCCGGCTCTCTCTGCTCATGCCCGCCATAATCGTAGTCATATCTCTCTTTATCAGAACCACTGTGAGCCTGCTGTCCGGATTCAAAGGCGGACTGGTGGATAGCCTGCTCATGAGGCTGGCGGACATGAAAAGCTCTTTCCCCGGACTCCTGCTCACCCAGGCATAATAGGCATGCTGGGGCCTAGGCTTTTTTACGCAGTGATCGCCATGAGCATATCCGGCTGGACAGGATACGACCGGATTATCCGGCGGATGACCCCATCCTTCCAGGAGACGGAGGCCCACAATATGAGATGCAGCGAAGGCCAGGCAGTCCTGGCCTTTAATGATGGCGATGAGGTGGCGATTAAAGCCTTCTGCGCTCAGGTTGAAACTGAGCATCCCACCTGTGCGAAAGAGCACCCGCATGATACCTCAAATAAAGGCAATCACTGGCGCTATATCTAATGTCTTGGGAAAGATCAAGGGCTTGAGGGATGATATCCAGCCCGGATATGCTGACAATCTCAGGCAGGTACAGGCCGATGTCCGAGCAATTAAGGAACGCTTGGGTATACGGTGAAAAGCAGCAACATCACGCCCTGCGGCAGAGCTGGCTTGACAGGATCGGGCAGGACGGGTGGGCCGGGCGAGCGCTCGTGATGCGCAGCTGCGCGGAGGCAACGGGCTGGATATTTTATCCAAAGCAAATCGAATATAATAAATAAGGGGAACGCAGTAAACTACTTGCTGCATCTAAATGATAACAATCAGTTGTGATGGGTGGTTTCAATGAGCGAAGTAATGGCAAAGCCCGGCTTTCAGGAGCTTATCGAGACTTTAGAGGCTCTGCCCATCGAAGATCGGGAAATGCTTGTGGAGATTATCAATAAACGCATCATTGAGCAGCGTCGAGAACGCCTGGTTGCAGATATGAAAGAATCTTTGGAAGCCTGCGGGCGAGGCGAGGTTCATACGGGTACTGTGGATGACCTCCTGAAGGATCTCGAAGAGGATTTGAGAGAGTGAGGCGGCTCATCTGGGCCAAAGCCTTCCGCCGAGCCCTCAAAAGAATTGTCAAACAGAGGCCGGATATTTTGCCGAAGGTTGAGAAGGCATTGCGCCTCCTGGCTGAGGACCCTTTTCATCCTGAGCTGCATTCTCATAAATTGAAAGGGCAATTGGAGAGGATGTGGGCCTGCAGTATAGATTACGATAATCGTATTCTCTTCATGTTCTTGAAGAATCCTGATTCAGGGGCGGATGACGTACTTCTTGTCTCGATGGGAACTCACCAAGAGGTATATTGACCATGTGACTTCGCCTCAGGCTCTGCAGTCGATTTCTTTTTAGTATCTCTGCCGCAGGATCTGCTCTTTTCTTGGCAGCGTCTCTGGCCAGCCTGGGATTCACGGGCCTGGGGCCTAGCCGCCCAGCGCAGAGTGGGGCTTGATGATCAGCGATTCCAGGGTTGATATTTTCTGCGCCTACCGGAAGATTGGTCTAAGAGATGGAAGTCATTTGAGAAAAAGCTAATACTCTTTACCACTCATTAAGAATGAGGTGTTCTTATGAAGCCCTATGCAATTATTCTAGTGCTGTTGTTATGCGTTCCTGCCTCGGCCTCGCAGGAGGCGAGCGAAGTCGAGGCCACAACCGCCATTACCCTGCCCGTGGATTCCGTCACCATCTATCCTGACGGCCTGATGGCAGTTAAAAGGACGGGACTTTTGGATGTGACCGAGGGAGCTCACAAGTTCGTGGTCAATGTTCCGGATAAGGCCGATTTCGGCTCTGTCCTTCTCTCGGTGAGCAATGCCACCACCGATAGGGTGGTCTACGAGTCAGATCCCATCTATACCCTGAACATATCGTCCGCTGGATCGCAGAGATTCGATCTGAGCTACCTCATGTACAGCTCTGCCACCTGGAAGCCCATATACGACCTGCACCTCAGCGAGGATCAGGTGCTGGTGAAGTCCAATGCTGTGGTGAGCAACCGGGGAGGAGAGGACCTGAAGAACGTGCGCCTCAAGCTGGTGGCCGGTCTCTCTCCAGAGGTGCATGCCTATCCTGCTGCACCCAGAAGCGCAGGTGCGGCAGATGCCAAAATGGCGTATGCGATGGAAGAGGTGGCATATGAAGCCGCCCCGGATCTTCCGGCCACGGGCGAATTGGAGACCCTTTATATTTTCGAGCTGGAAGGACGAAAGGACCTGGCAATGGACAAGGAGATCGGATTCCCCCTCTTTGAGAAGGAGTCACCCCTGGTGAGGATCTATACCTGGGATGCCAGCCGGCAGTCTGAGGGTCCGGCAGATGAGGAGGTCCGTATCAATAACACCCTGGAAAATCCCTGGCCCGAGGGGAAGGCCATGCTCTACCGCAATGGCGAATATGTCTCCACCATCCAGATGCCTTATACTCCTGCCGGCACCAACGCCTCCATTGTGGTGGGCACCTCTGCCGATCTGAAGCTGGAGAAAAAGCTCTCCGACTATAACAAGACCGAAGAGATCAAAGCGATAAGCACGCCTGAGGGTAACCGCACCGTCAAGGAGATCAGACAGGCCTGGACCTATCACCTTTCGATCAAGAGCAACCTGGACCGGACTGCAGATTTGGAGGTAACGGACACTGTTCCTCAGGAGGCGGTGATGATCTCAGTCTCCCCCGAGCCCGATGAGAGAACTGCCACCACCCTGAAGTGGAAGCTGGAGGTCATGCCCCGCCAGGAGATGTCAATCAACTACACCTATCAGGTGAAGACGACAGAGAGTCTGGACAGAGAATACTAAACCAGACCTCTCTCTTTTTTCTGCAAAAAAAAAAATTGATCGGCCAGTGGACAGCAGCGTTAATCCACCTGGACCTTCTGAGCATTTACCACTACCAATTTCGGAAGATGCACCTCCAGGATGCCGTCCTTGAACATTGCCCGCACCTGCTCTGGCTTGACCTCCGCCGGCAGCTTGATCTCCCTTTTTAGGCTTATGGAATTGAGCTCCTGGCGCAGATATCGGCCCTCCCTGGGACTGGCCTTGGCGTCGACATACAGGCTGTCCTCGGTCACCCTCAGGTCGATCATATCCTTGCTGGCGCCGGGCAGGGCCACCAGAGCGATCAGCTCTACATCGGCATCTATGAGGTCAAGAGGTGCCCGGTCAAGGCTCTTCGTCTCAGATATCTCGCCCGTCACATCGCCCAGGATCTTCTTCGCCGCCTGGCTCGCCTGGCTGGACATTCTCGCCGCCTCGACTGCGGCTTTGCCGATCATGCGTTCCAGATCGCTGGTGCCTGAAGAATCGGATCTCATAACTTAAAATAGTGCTCTGTTCTCATAAAACCTTTTGCATTCACTGCAATTGCGCTCCCTGGAAGCGTCCGTAGCCTGGTCCGACCGCCAGATCATCATCCCAGACCACACTGCCCCTTATGATCGTCATCCTGGGAAATATGGCCTTCATCCCCTCATAGGGGGTCCAGTCCGCCCGGCTGTGCAGTCGATCGGCCCTTATCTCCGCCACCCTCTTGGGGTCGACTATCACCAGATCGGCATCCTTTCCCACTTTAATAGCTCCTTTTCCAGCCAGGCCAAAGATCCTCGCCGGCCTGGTGGCCAGGGCATCCACCAATCGGTCCAGGCGGAGAAGATTTCTCCTCACAGCGAAAAGCATAAGCGGCAGCATGGTCTCCACCCCAGGGACCCCTGCTGGTGCCTCCCAGATGTCCTCTCCCTTCTCCTCCGGGAGATGGGGTGCATGATCCGAGGCTAAAATATCGATGCTGCCAGTCCTCAGCCCCTCCCAGAGCCGTTCGCTGTCTGCCTTACCCCGCAGGGGTGGATTCATCTTCAGCAATGACCCCTGCTTTTTATAGTCCATAACATTGAGAAGGAGATGATGAGGGGTGACCTCGCAGGTCAGTCTCGAGTTGGCATTATTATGAGCTGCACTTTTTGGCTCGGCTGCAACAGTCTCCTCTCTTGTCCATTCCTGCCTGGTCCTCTCAATCAGATTCAGTCCCTGGCCGCTGCTTATGTGGCAGATATGCAGACGGTCCGACCAGCCTGAGACCTTCTCAATGGCCTGAACCTCCGCCTCCACCGGCCGGGCGAGGGAGTGAACCTCAGGATCCTGCCGGCTGGATAGGGCCATTGCCATCTCTTTAATAATAGAGCCATCCTCAGCATGAATCGTAGCCAGCAACCCCAATCTCCTCGTCTCGGCGAGAATCCGAACAATCTCAGGATCGCTGTGCTCATAGCAGAATATCTCCCCGATAGCCTGGGCTCCTGCCTTCTTCAGCTCCTCGATCTTGCCCGGACCGCCATTGATGCAGTAGTCCACCACGGAGCTGGCTCGCGCCCGCTCCAGCTTCATCTCGAATGAGATGCGGTCTAGGGTCCTCGGATCGGTGTTCGGCTGGTCGATGACCGTGCTGATCCCTCCCGCGGCTGAGGCTGTTGATCCGGAGAGCCAGTCCTCTTTGTAGCTTGGCCCGGGATCACGAAAGTGGACATGAGCATCGATGCATCCCGGCAGGACCAGCATTCCCTGAGCATCGATCTTCTCTGCCGCCCGGTGCGGGCCGCCCAGGGCAGCGATCCTCCCCTCTTTGATCCAGATATCGATGCTTTTCAGCCCGTTATTTGTATAGACCAAGCCGTTTGATACCGCCAGATCAAAGTTTATATCCAAACCTCCTGAGCAAGAGGCGTCTCTCTTCCACCTGTTGGTCGTTCTCAGCGCCCCTGGGCACGAAGCCGTCGATCACGCCCATGATCCCTCGTCCGAGATCGGTCTCGGCCACCACCACCTCCAGGGGGTTGGCAGTAGCGCAGAATATGCCGCAGACCTCCTGGATGGATTTGATGGCATTGAGAACGTTTATCGGAAAAGCCCCATTCATCAGCAGCACGAAGGTATGGCCACAAGCCAAACACAGAGAGTTTTTCTTTGCCGCCTCGACCAGCTCCAAGTCATTTCCCTCTGAGCGCACCAGGCAGTCGCCGCTGGCCTCAGAGAATGCTATGCCGAACTTTGCCCCGGGGGCGGTTCCTGCCATAGCCTCGTAGAGGTCCTCTGCCGTCTTTATGAAATGGCTCTGTCCTAAAACCAGATTCGATCCCTCAGGGATTTCCATCTTTACGACCTTAAGTTCCATATTCAACCCTTCGAGGATCACTATTGCCGCTGTCAGGACTTATACTTTGGTCTGAGAAGCCCGCCTATTTTCTCAGGCCCTTCTTAGGCCCATGAGATTGAACGGCCAGCTTTCTGGTCTTCCTCAGGATGAACCTGGATGTTAGATAGTATATAGCCATAAAGAGCACAGCAGAATAGACCGCCATGGCAATGGATTCTGTGAAGCTCATTCTCAACAGAAAATAAGAGTATGGAATATAAATCAGCAGCACAAAAGCCGCGGCAATGGCTGCCTGCTGAATCAGTGCATACTGCCGAAAGCGCAGGATGATCGCCGAATAGCTCAAACTGGGAAAATTCACCAAGGATCTTTCACCTCTTCCTCTTTGAGCATACCCTTACGGACCATATAAAGCCTTGTCCACCAGAGATTGGCCAGGGGGGCTAAGACGAGCAGACTCACCAGACTGGTGGCCAATGACAGCAGCTGATATGCCACCTCGTTTCCCGAGGAGATTAAGCTGCCAATCATCTGCAAGACCACGGATAGAGCCATCACCACCAGCCACAGAATCAGGACGTCGAACTTGTTGTAGCGGAAGAAATCTATTCCTGCCCTTATGGCCTGCACCGGCCCTGCGCCCTCCAGCACCAGAGCATAAGGTGCAAGGGCTAATATGACTGACAGGATTAGGGCATAGAGGATGAACAGCATAAATCCAGCCAGGATCATTCCCAGCCCCTCGAGATTGTCAAGATTTCCGGATAAGGCTAGAGTAAGCTGCCCCATACCAGGGAGGAGGAAGATGAGCCCGGCCATCGTCGCCAATCCCATGATGAGGCTCAAGAGAAACATATTCCAAAAGTGCTTCCTTCCAGCGGACCACATGGCTGACGTTCTCGATTTGCCCTCCACAAGAGCCTGCCTGGCCATGCCTATAGCTCCGGCATTGAAGTACGATCCCACTAATGAGAGGACCACAATCATGCCCAGGAAGAGGATTAATATGGGGAGAAAATCCTGCCAGTCCATCCCGGCAAATAACCCCTCCATCACCTCAGCATCCTCTAAATCCTCCAAATGAGTCCAGTCTTCACCCAGAAATGGCATTGCAGCCAGGAACATGGCGATAAAAAATGCGGCGACGATCAGGATCGAGGCGAAACCGCTGAATATAAAGGGAACGCAAAGGTTGAGGTTCTTCTTCCAGATGCCAAAGCCTTTTCCTATCAACTTTCCAATCTCTTCCATCTCATTCCTCCTCCTGTCTTCTGTTTCATGTGGCCAAAATGCTGCAATGGCTTTATAGCTTTTCCCTCCAATTATCTCAGTCCCTGATGCAGAGCGCGGATTTGCCAGAGACGGTTTGAGTCTCTTTGCCAATGCTGCACAAAGATCATTCGATGGTCCTTTGCGTCTTCATCGTTTATCATCCCCTTTCTGACCATATAATGCTTTGTCCATAACTGGTTTATGAGAGGAGACAAGACTGGTTGCTGCGCCGGTATCGTTCTCAATCCTCCTCCTATTATTTGCACAACTCCCAGTATAAGGCATCAGATATGATCTTGAGGAAGAGAACATCGATTCTATTTTAATAAATTTTCATGGTGGGCTTCTTGTCCATCTATCTCCTTAACTAGCTGGGGGAGAAAGATACCAATATCCGTAACGAGTCCAATTGCCTGGGCAGAACCTCTGTCCATGAGCTTAGTCACCGTGGCAGGGTTGATATCGATGCATATAGTCTTTACGAAGGATGGTAAAAGATTGCCCACCGCAATGGAGTGCAGCATTGTCCCAAGCATAATGGTCATTTCCACACCCTGCAGTGCCTTATCCATAGCATACTTGGCCTCCACCGTATTCGTTATAACCTCTGGAAGTGGGCCGTCGTCACGAATGGAGCCCGCCAGGATGCAAGGAATGCCTTTCTTGATAGCCTCGTAAATTATGCCGCCCTTGAGCTTGCCCTCGGCTATGGCGTTTTTGATGGATCCGCTGGCCATAATCTCGCTTATGGCATAGAGGTGATTTCGATGCCCTCCGGAGATGGCATTTCCCTCGCAGTTCATCCCGAGACTGGTGCCAAATAGCTGCCGCTCGATATCATGGACCGCTACGGCATTTCCAGCCAGAAGAACGTCAATGTAGCCCTCTCGAATCAGCCAGGCAAGCGAGGGCGCAGCCCCAGTATGCACTAACGCCGGACCGCAGACCACGGCGATCTTTCCGCCTGCCTTTTTAGTGCGCACGATCTCTTCAGCCAGTTGCCGCACCAGCTCGCAGCTGGGCCGCTCTGAACTGACATCATTGGACATGAATTCGAAGTACGTTTTTTGGCGTGGCCTCTCCGGCGGAACTACCTTGACCCCGGCGGTACCTATGACCACCCGATCGCCCTTCTTGATATGGCCGATGGGCGTGCAAATGGCCCTACCATCCTCCAGCACCACCAGACAGTCCATGTGGTTGTGCTCCACCTCTACCCATGTACCCTGGTAGCGCACATAGGTGGGATGATTGGTGGTCGAGTAAAATCCGCGAGGCACAACCATATCCCTTGGCGCAATCTCGGTCTTGACATCCACCATCTCCACCATCCGGGCTCCCAAGGCATGCAACTCCAGGAGTATGCGGTCCAGATGATACCCATCCTCGCCGGCGACAGTTATCTGGATATAGCTGGTGTCATTCTTCTTTAGGCCTATGCGGAAGTTCTTGATTTCGAACTCACCCCCCATATCCATGATCTTATCCAATACTTTAGCAAGCATTTGCGAATCAATGAGATGGCCATTCATCTCGATCTCAGCAAGCTCTCTCATAACCCCACCCACAATAGAATTATCCTGCAATCTCCTCTCCATCGAGCGGATAGGCGCCGTCCTCGTCATGGATCTCCCTTCCATTTAGGGGTGGATTAAATACGCATGCAAGCTTCATTGTGGTCTTCGCTCTAAGGATGTGGCGGTCGTTTTTATCAAGCACATAGATAGTCCCGGGTGCGATTCGATAGATCACGCATGCTTGTTCGACACCCCCCGGCTCACCAATTCGCACGGCATCTGCCACACCACCGTCATCTGTTCCATCCAGGACTTCCACCTCTCCTTCTCCTTCGATGCAGTAGACAGATTCGAGATGGTTTTTATACCAGATGTGGGTCTCCGTCCCCGGATAGATGGTTGTTATGTGGAAAGAGAATCCCATACAGTCCCCCTTCAGCAGGAGACGGACGCTCTCCCAGTTCTCGGCGACTACCCTCCGATCGGACCTCTCGGCGTCCTCGAGATTTCTTAATATCATGCCAGAACCTCGATATCGCTATCCATCTTTCTCGTCGCTTTAAGACGCATTTTTTCCATCACATCTCTTATGCTCTCTTCTAGTATGGACAGGCCCTTATCGAGCTCGTGGTCGCTTATCGTGAGCGGTGCCAGAAACTTGAGGACCTGGTCCTCTGCCCCAGATGTCTCTATTATCAAACCCTTCTCAAATGCGACATGGGAGATCATAGATGCAATCTCACCCGTCCTGCAATCGAGAGCCTGGACCATCCCCCGGCCACGGGCAGAGAGCGTTCCCGTATCGTCGAGGTCAACCAGCTTATCAAAGTGCTCCCTGACGAATTCACCTTTCATTCTCACTTTCCTTGAGAACGAGGCATCACTCCAGTACTCTTCAATCGCCGCTCTCGCGGTGACGAAAGCCAGGTTATTTCCCCGAAACGTTCCGTTGTGTTCGCCGGGTTTCCATTGATCAATACCTGGTTTCATCAGGACCATAGAGAAGGGTATGCCGTAACTGCTTAGCGACTTTGAGAGGATAATGATATCTGGTGAGATCTTAGCTTCCTCGAAGCTAAAGAAAGTCCCTGTCCTTCCACATCCTACCTGGATGTCGTCGATGATCAGGAGGATACCGTGCTTTCGGCAGATCCTCTCCAGAGATCTCAGCCACTCTGAAGTTGCTACATTTATTCCGCCCTCGCCTTGGATCGTCTCGACAATCACTGCCGCCGGCTGGTCAAGGCCGCTGCTTCTGTCTGTTAGCACCTTATCCAGGTACTCGGTTGTATCGACCTCTTCACCCATATAGCCATCGAAGGGCATAAATGTCGTGCCATGCAGCTGTATGCCGCATGCGTCTCTGAAATAGCTGTTTCCGGTTGCGGCGACCGATCCGAGGGTCACGCCGTGAAAGCCATTCGTAAAGGAGATGATGGTCGACCTTCCCGTGACGTTTCGAGCAATCTTCATCGCAGCCTCGACAGCGTTCGTTCCGGTCGGTCCGGTGAACTGCATCTTGTACCTCATGCCTCTTGGCTTGAGGATCAGGGAGTCGAAGGTCTCAATAAAGGCCTGCTTTGCCTCCGTCACGAGGTCGAGGCTGTGGACTATCTTGTCCGACTCTATGTATTCGAGCAGCTTCTCCTTGATAGCTGGATTGTTATGGCCATAGTTGAGGGCACCAGCACCTGCCAGGAAATCGATATACTCACGTCCTTTTTCGTCCTCGATGGTGGCTCCTTTGGCTTTGGTGAATACCACCGGGAAGCGACGGCAGTAGCTTCGAACTTCTGACTCATGATTATTCACCATGCTAATATCATTCTCATTTCCTTCTTTTTCCGCTTCCATCCTAGTATCCTTCATGATAGTGTCACCTCATCCGTTCATCTTGAACGGCCCTATATTGAACAGACATTCTGCTTCGTGATCAAAATCCCCGAAATCAGATTCAGAGAAGCAATCAGAAACATCACAATGAGCGTCTAGCTCTTGTGCAAGCCCCCTGAAGAGCCTCTTTGATGCCTCATTTGACGGCGATATCGTCGTCTCGATATATCGGCAGTCTCTCGTCGAAGGCCTATTCAATACATCAAATAGCATCCGTTTTGCGATGCCTCTATTCCTGGAATCGACATCTACAGCAATCTGCCAGATGAAGAAGACGTCCCATCGGTCCGGTGGTCGGTAGCCTGAAAGGAATGCTACGATCTCCCCTCCCTCTTCAGCGACAACGCATGTGTCAGCAAAGTCACGGCAGAGCAGGAGATAGCAGTAGGTTGAATTGATATCCAGCGGCTTGCAAGACCTGATAAGCTCAGATATCCTGGCCCCATCATTGAGCCTGGGCTTTCGAAACTTCAGCCGACCCACATCTTCGCTATCTGAAGATCCTTGATCGCTCTTCATGGATCTGGCTTCTTGCAGTCGTTTTGATAACTGCACCATCTATTCACCTCCAGGATGGTAAATCCGGAACTATGGTTGCTGTCTACTCCCATCTTTTTCAGGGTGAGCTGTACCTGCTATTGTGCATAATGCATTCGTTGCCCTCAGTGATGCTGATAAGGTCAGATGCTTCTGCAATTAACTGTTGTTTAAATTGATCTGCCTTAAATGTTTGGGTTTTTTCAATTTACTTGTAGTTAATGCAAATTAAATTTAGCATATTTCCTGGCAAAGATCAAAAAATTGAATCCTTTGGATGATTCTAATTAAGATGATATGAAGATAATAATGGTAATAAGACCGGTGCCCAAAGAGGTAGCGCAGTTACTTGTGCCGATTATGCCTCCGATCTGATCTTACCCTCAAAACTCTCCTTGACGAGCGCCGAGTGGACATAGTTAATCATTGTAATGTAATCAAAGACAGGGAGTTCGATCGCCTTTTGAATCGCCCTTGCATAAGGAGGAAGACAGCTACATTCCAGCAGGATGGCACGGACATTCTGCTCCTCCTCGACCATTTCACTGGCGACAGATAATGCCTCCCTTTTAACTTTCTCCGAGTCGAGGAATCCAGTCTCCTCGATAACGGCTTTTGAGAAGTTTTCTCGGTCCTCCATACCCCTTATCACCAGACGCTCGCCTGAACTGATCCCAACAGCCTCAAGGAGGGTTTCGTCCAGGCTCTTCGAATCGGCGGTTATGATCCCCACCTTTTGGTCGCGACCAAGGATGCTGAATATAAAGGGAATCTGAAGGAGGCTTGAGAGGAAGACGGGGACATCGAGGACCGCAGCAAGACTCCTCTGATGAATGGCAAGAAATCCGCAATCTCCGGTAATGGCTCTGACACCCTGGCTGACCAGTTCTTCTGCCGCTGTGTGGAGCAGCTCAAAGGCCGTCCGATCTTTTCCGAGGGTTCTTTTCGTCGTTAAACCCTCAACCTTCTGGAATCGCACGGGAAAGCAGTAGGTGGTGGCATTGGCCACATCCCCTGGAATAAAGGGAGTGAAGCAGTCCAAAAGGAGGATGCCGATAGCTTCGCCGTAGCTGGCTTGTCCTGATCTAGCTTTATAAATCATTATTAATACCCTTGACTTTAATCATCTGCCCAGCTCCAATGTTACATGCGTCTGTTCGGGCGACCTTTGCCTCAGCCCTCCAGACCCTTCCAGATAAGGTCCCCCACGTGGTGGAGTGACTTTACCGCTTTTCCCTCCCCCTTCATCTCCGTCCCAGCGACCAGTGCCCGTCCAATGGCCAGAGGCTTCTTATGCCTCTCCTCTACTATCACCACCAGGTCTCCGGGGGCGATCTCCGGGTCAGCTGTGACTATTCCCGGCTTCATGATATCCGCCCCGTTCACCACGAACCTAACGGCGCCTGAATCCACCACCACCAGTCTCTTGCTGGGCCCCAGATCGATGGCCCCCAGAACGGTGAAGAAGGGCTCATCATCCACAATCATCATTAGAGGTCGGCCGTTCACGAAGATAAGATCAAGACCCTCGTCGCTGACCGCCCTCTCCAGGGATGCTTTGCGCAGGACAGATGAGTCATCCAGGAATGGCTCAATGCATGCTACAACCTTCCTGGCATCGCTTCCTTTGAGGTGGTGCCTGGATTTAATCTTCATATGCTGTGGATATCCCGATAGGTTTAAATATGCAACGAGCAAGTTTGGAAACCGTAGCCTTTTGCGGTTATCAATGCTGGAGAGAGGATTAATGGGTCAGAGACCGCTTGATATTCTGAATGAATCACTGAATGGGCCCGTCATAGTTAAGCTCAAGGACGGAAGAGTCTTCCGGGGAGAGCTTCAGGGTTATGATATCCACATGAACCTGGTGATGGATAAAACGGAAGAAGTAGCAGAAGGGGCGGTTGCCCGTAACATCGGTACGGTAATCGTGCGCGGAGACAATGTAGTTTATATTTCACCTTGAGGTGTTTTAGATGACCAAGGGTACTCCTTCAATGGGCAAGCGCCACAAGAGCTCGCATATAAGATGCCGGCGATGTGGTAGCATCTCGTTTAATTTCAAGAGAAAGGTTTGCGTTCAATGCGGCTTTGGCAACTCAGCAAAGCTCAGAAGCCATAAGTGGATGAGAAAAGCGGACTACTAGAGAGAGGCGAAATTTGCACGATGCCTGCGGCGTTGTAGGGATCTCATTAAATGAGACTGCCAATGGCGCAGCCAAATCCATCTATTACTCCCTCTATGCTCTGCAGCATAGGGGGCAAGAGGCTGCTGGCATCTCAGTGCATGATGGCAAATCCATTCGCACCCACCGGGCCATGGGCTTGGTCTCGGAGGTCTTCGACGATGCCCAGATCGCCCTTCTGCGCGGACATGTTGGCATCGGCCATGTCCGATATGCGACCAGCGGCCGATCCTGCATAGAGAACAGCCAACCTCTTTTAGTGAAATATAAGGACGGTGCCATAGCCACCGCCCATAATGGTAACCTGGTCAACTCCACACAGCTCAGAGAGCAGCTGGAGGAGGCAGGGGACATATTCTACTCCACCTCAGACACCGAAGTGATCGCTCACCTTTTTGTCAAAGAGCTCCTTCACTATGACCTGCCGGAAGCAGCCCGCGCCCTGATGAGAAAGATCGTGGGCTCTTATTCCCTGGTATTTCTCTGGGGGGACACTGTCCTTGCGCTACGCGATCCGCTGGGAATCAAACCCCTCTGCATCGGAGAGATCGATTCAGGGTTCATGGTGGCTTCGGAGAGCGTGGCCATAGATACACTAAACGGGAAGTTGGTAAGGGATGTCAAGCCAGGCGAGTTGATAGTGATAAGGAACGGCGAGATGAAGTCCTATCAACTGGCCCGTTCCACCCGGCCGGCTCATTGCATCTTCGAGTACATCTACTTTGCCCGGCCTGATAGCATTATGGATGGCCGCTTGATCTATGATGTGCGGGTGAACATCGGCTCCAACCTGGCTCGGGAGCATCCCGCCTGTGCGGACACCGTCACTCCCATCCCCGACTCAGGAATAACTTTGGCCGTGGGCTACCACCAGCATTCCGGCATAAGCTACCGGGAGTGCCTGATGAAAAATCGCTACATTGGCCGAACATTCATCATGCCCGATCAGAACATGAGGGAGACGGCGGTGCGCCTGAAGATGAACACCATCCGGCCGAACATCGAGGGGCATAAGCTTATCCTGGTAGACGACTCCATTGTACGCGGCACCACCAGCCGGAGGATAGTGAACATGGTCCGCAAGGCCGGAGCCCAGGAGGTGCACGTCCGCATAGGCAGCCCCCCCATCCTCGCCCCCTGCTATCTAGGAATAGACATGGCCAGCCGGGATGAGCTGATCGCCGCCCATAAGACGGTTGCAGGGGTGGAGGCGGTAATAGAAGCCGACTCACTGGGCTATGTAAGCCACGAGGGGCTGGTGGATGCAGTGGGCATACCCAAGGAGAACCTGTGCATGGGATGCCTGACCGGCCTGTACCCGGTCCCGATACCTGGAGAGAAGTGTCTGGCGGAGCAGACAAGGCTCTCGGAATATCTGGACTAGATACAAGGTATCTGGATTGGTGATCATCTTCTAGCTGAATTTCCTCTTTCGATTATTGGGAAAAAAGATCATGGCAAGAGGATGGATGGCTGCAGCAGCATCCTCTTGCATCGGATTACTTGATTCTAAATGGGTTAAATCAGCTACTCTGGCGGTTTTGGATGCTTCAGCATTGTGAAGGCTATCACTATTCCCAAAGCGGCCAGAAGGGCGACATAGGGGAATACGCCCACATAGCTTCCAGACATCTCCTTTATCGCTGCAGCCAGCTGTGGTCCTACGATGGCACCGATACCATATGCTAGGAAGACGACGCCGTAGTTCCTGGGATAGTCACAGGTGCCAAAGAAGCTTGCCGTTGCCGTGGGTGCTATGGCCAGCCAGCCTCCCAGACACATCCACAGAATGGCAAATGCCACAATGTAGATCGTGGTTGCACCAGGCACAGCCATCTGCCACATCATCAATGATGCCAGGCCGATCAGTACGAATGACACTATGGCAGCATTTCTGGGGGTGATCTTGTCCGTCAGCGTTCCAAATATAGGTCTGCCACCACCGTTGAATATGGCGAAGAATCCCACCAGCATGGAAGCCAGTCCAGATTCAATCAGGATTACCTCCTGGCCCACCGGTTTAGATATGCCTATGGCCATCAATCCTGCCACACATCCTATGAAGTAGCAGAGCCAGAGACCGTAAAATGTGGTGGACTTGAGCATCTGTTCGCGCTTGAACTCGCATGTCACTGCTGCGCCTGGTTTGGGCGCCGGAGGGTTCCAGCCCGCTGGTTTGTATCCTGCTGGCGGGAAGACCAATGGCATTGAGCAGAGGGTGATGATTATGATGAACGCAATTCCAAAGAACCGGAATGTGCTCATGACATCGAATGCCTCGATTAGGTATGTGGCGATATTGGCGGTGAAGAAAGCCGAAAAGCCGAATCCAAGCACAGTTAGGCCTACCGCGAGACCTCTTTTATCGGGGAACCATCTGGCTGATACTGCAACCGGACAGCCGTAGGCAATTCCCACCCCAAGGCCTCCGACGATGCCGTAAGTGGGGATGAGCATAGAGGTTGAGCTGGACATGGATGCCAGCAACCAGCCCAATCCGCATATGATTCCACCCAGCATAGCCATCTTGCGAGGCCCGTATTTTTCGATATACTTTCCGGAAAAGACCATGGCAACAGAGAATACAAACAGGAAGATTGAAAACGGCAATAGTACTTCGCTCGCTGATACAGTCTGACCCATTGCCGCGAAGTGAGCAGTCAGAGGATTGACGAAGACAGACCATGAATAAACGCTACCAAGGCATAACATGATTATGGTGCCTAGAATTACAAACAACCACCGCCCGCCGGGCGGGTCCTTCTGAACCATAATTTAATTCACCTCACTGAATACATCTAAATATCAATAATCATCAAACAATACTTTGAATGAATGTAATCATTGCAAATTTGTATATCACTTTGCACTCGTCCTCTTGCTTACCTCCTTATCCCCCTCATCACCCTCGAAGGATTATTCAATGGCTTTGAATCTATTTTGCCCCCCCCTATATTTAAAATTAGCGGCAATTGTCTGGATTATAGATTATAATATTGCACATATCGCAAAAATGGACAGCACTATTGACAATCGGATTCGATATGTATTCTAATGATCAGAATATGACGCACCTTCAGGAGACACTATATTAATCAATATCTACGATGACATATAGCTCCTTTTGCAATCGTCGTTAATGGCAATCTCTTTTAAGGTGAATGGTGAATATGCGAAAAGGTGGTAAATATGCTCAAGGCCAATTGCAGAACCTCATGGAATAGCACTGAGATCATGCCCCAGATACATTCCTCGTCCTATGTGGATGAGTCGGCGACGATCATAGGCGATGTGCGCGTCGGCAAAGATGTCTATATCGCTCCATCCGTATCCCTGCGGGCGGATGAAGCCAGCCCCATAATCATTGGTGATGAATGCAACATCCAGGATAGCGCCGTCTTTCACGGCCTCAAGGGAAGCTCCATCGAGCTGGGAGAGAATGTCTCCGTCGCCCATGGAGCGGTCATTCATGGGCCCATCAAGATGGGAGACGAGTGTTTTGTGGGCTTCAACTCCGTGGTTCACGCCTCAACCCTGGGAAAGAAATGCTTTGTCGGCCACCTGGCAGCAGTCATAGGCGTCAATCTGAAGGATGGCAGTTTTGTGCCCCACGGTAAAGTCGTCGATACTCAGGAGAAGGCGGATGCTCTTGGCCGCGTGCCGGAGAGCCTCAAGGACTTCAATGAGGAGGTGGTGGAGGTAAACTGCGAGTTCGCCAAAAGCTATGGCATTCGGAGGAAGTCCTGCGTGGGGCAGTGAGTTCCCCCTGAAAACCCAGAACTTTTTTTGCTTCATCATCCAGACAATAAATATATACATCCCTAGCTTAAGTCCCCATCAGAATTTAGGTGATTTATAATGGCCAAGATCAAAGCAGGCGTCTTAGGTGCCACCGGTGCCGTTGGACAGCGTTTCATAGAAGGACTGAAGAGCCATCCCTGGTTTGAGCTCACCAGCCTTGCCGCATCGGAGAGGAGCGCGGGCAAGAAGTACCGCGAGGCGGCAAAATGGCGTCTGGAGAGCGAGCTTCCCGATGACATAGCAGAGATGACGGTGGTCAATGTCGACCCGAGAGAGGTGGATGCCGATATAGTCTTCTCCGCTCTTCCCGCTGCCGATGCCATGTCCGTCGAGCCTGCCTTTGCTGCTGCTGGCTGTGCTGTGGCCAGCAATACCAGCTCATATCGCATGGTGGAGGATGTCCCCCTTCTCATACCGGAGTGCAACCACGAACATCTGGACATAATAAAGGTGCAAAGGGAGAAGAGGGGCTGGGAGGGATTCCTCACCACCAATCCCAACTGCACAACCATCATGTTCACCCTTCCTCTCAAGCCCCTGATGAAGTTCGGGATAGAGAGCGTGCATATGGCCTCCATGCAGGCGGTGAGCGGAGCAGGCTATGAGGGAGTGCCATCCATGGCGATACTGGGAAATGTCATTCCCTATATCGGCGGGGAGGAGGAGAAGTGTGAGACCGAGCCCCAGAAGATCCTGGGCCATTTTGACGGGGAGAGGATCATCAACGCCAACTTCTCCATAAGCGCAAGCTGCCATCGGGTTCCGGTGATGGACGGCCATACCGAGGCCCTCTGGGTGAAGATGAGAGATAACCCCACCCCAGAAGAGGTGAGACAGGCCATGCTGGACTTCGATCCGGGCCTCGATGATCTGCCCACATCGCCCAAGAAGGCGCTCATCGTCAAGGATGAGCCCGACCGGCCCCAGCCCAGGCTGGACCGCATGCGGGGCAACGGGATGTCCGTCTCCGTGGGCCGGATCCGCTCAGGAATCAGGTTCATCTGCATGGGCCACAATACCGTGCGCGGAGCAGCAGGGGCGAGCATACTCAATGCCGAGCTTCTGGTAAAGAAAGGACTGCTCTAAATTGGCGGCATTTGAAAAGCAGTATGCTCTGATCGAAACATGTTGATAATAGCCTGGGAGTTGACGGCCGCCTGCAATTTATCCTGTCGGTATTGCCGCGCTTCTGCCTCTCATGAGCCGGACCAGGGCGAGCTGGACACAGATGAGGCCAAAAGGTTCGTAGAGAGCATTGCTCCCCTGAAGCCGATGCTCATCCTCAGCGGGGGAGAGCCTCTGCTGCGGCCCGACCTATTTCAAATCATCAGGCTTGCCGTATCTCTTGGCATCCGGGTCTCATTGGCCAGCAACGGAACCCTGATAACCTCGGGGCTGGCAGAGGAGATTGCCGACTCCGGGGTATCACGGGTGAGCATTAGCCTGGATGGAGCGGACGCAGCAATGCACGACCATGGCCGGGGCCAGGGGAGCTTCGAGCGGTCGATTAAGGGAATAGAAAATCTCCGCGGCCGGGTCGACTTCCAGATCAACTTCACAGTCACCCAGAAGAACCAATCCGAGCTCATCCGGATCTTCGACTTGGCGGAGAAGCTGGGTGCAGCTGCGCTTCACATCTTCTTTCTGGTACCTACGGGCAGGGGAAGGGAGGAGGACGTCATCACTCCCGTGCGGCAGGAGGAGATGCTCCGCCAGATCGAGGGAGAGATGGATCGAAGGACATTGGAGGTGCAGGTCACCTGCGCTCCCCAGTACGCCCGCTTGAAGAAGCCGGGTCATGGAAGAGGAAGCGGAGGATGTCTTGCCGGAAGGAGGTTTGTATTCGTATCCCGCAAGGGTGAGGTCTATCCCTGCGGCTATCTTCCTCTCCGGGTCGGAAGCGTCAGGGAAAAGAATTTTATAGAGATATGGGAGAACTCTCCCGAGCTTCAAGCCCTGCGTGAGGGAAGGCTGAAGGGAAAATGCGGCCGGTGCGAATTTTCCCGAAGCTGCGGCGGCTGCCGGGCCCGGGCCTATGCCCTGACTGGGGATTATCTGCAGTCCGATCCTTCATGCCGCCTGGAGGCATAAGGATGGATGAGATCGATCTTCGGCTGCTTTCCCTGGTTCAGGTGGGATTCCCTCTGACTCCCAAACCCTTCGAGGATCTGGGAGGACTCTTAAGCCTTGAGGAGAAGGAGGTCATTGAAAGGCTGGACGGTCTGCAAAAAGAGGGGCTAGTGAGGAGGATCGGCCCCATCCTCGACCTGCGCAGGCTGGGACGGAGCGGAATTCTGGCCGCTCTTCAGGTCTCCCCAGAAGAAGCGGATGGTTTGGCTGAGTTCGTTAATCAGTACCAAGAAGTCTCTCATAACTACCTCCGGCCAAATGAGAGCGGCTACAATATGTGGTTTACCGTCTCAGCAACTGAGGAGCGCATTCAAGAGGTGCTGGAGGAGATCAGAAAAAGCACCGGGCGAAGGATGCTTGTTCTCCCCACGGGCAGGATATTTAAGATCGGAGTCAAATTCGATATAATGTGTGAAGAGGAGGAATAATGACAAAGCCAATACTGATGGACTTTTATGCAGACTGGTGCGGGCCGTGCAAGCAGCAGGGTCCCATCTTCGAGGCATTGGCCGAGAAGATGAAGGATGTGGCTGATTTCAAGAAGATCAATGTTGACCGGGAGGGAGACCTGGCCATGGAGAAGGGCATATTTGTGGTGCCCACATTGATACTGGAGAGAGATGGCGTAGAGATCAATAGATGGATGGGGCTCGCCTCTGAGAAGGAGCTGGCCGATGCCATCAACAAGTCCTTAGAGTAATATAAGATGCTGGACGGCTCTTCGCTGAATTATGTGGGTGAGGTCTGGCAGAGAATATAGCTTCTGTTCCTCTGCGTCTCTGTGGTTGGGTCAGTGCACCACGGTTCGCCACAGAGGCACAGAGACACAGAGAATCTCCAATTCAAATTTACCCATGCCAAATAGCGAGGAGCCTGCTAGATTTAGGAGACCTTCCCAGGGTCCCAGCTTAATTAGCATCGATATTATTTGAAAAAAGCGACATCTTCTAAGCTTAGGGAAGAGGAGGGACAAAGAGGATGCAGGAAGGCGGCAAATCGAAGGGCGGAATTGAGCCAGTCAGAAGGATCAACAGCCGCGGCAGCTGTGCGCCCCACCTCGCCATTCGCTTCGATTCCCATCTATTCTCCATAGATACCAGCCGCGCTCCCAAGGCCTGCACCCAGCCGGATGCCTATCTCATCACCCATGCCCATAGCGATCACTATGGCAAGTCGGCCATGAACTCGCCAAGAGCGGTGGCTTCCGTCCAAACGGCCCGCGCTCTGGAGATTCGTTATGGCCGGGAGTACATGGGCCGAACCTTTGAGGTGGGCGAGAGCATCATGGTGGATGAGGTCAGGATTAACACCCATCCCACCGGCCACACCATAGGCTCCTCTGCCTTCTCCTGGCAGACGGAGACCGGGGAGAGGGTGCTGGTCACCGGGGATGTTAAGGACTACCATCACCTTCCTCGCTGCGACTATCTGGTCACCGAGGCCAACTATGGCGATCCCTATGATCCCTCCTGCATCTTCGAGGATGATCTGGCCGGATTTTATGAGGCTTTGGAGGAGGGGGCGAGCTTCGGGGCCTATGCCTTCGGCAAAGCCCAGAGAGCTGTGGCTCTGATGAGGGCCATGGGCTACAAGGATGAGATCGGCATGGACGAGAAGTGCCTGGCCCTGACACAGGAATTGATGAAGGAGGTGGCAGGACCCCTGACCCCGATTAACGGTAGCGGCTTTAATGTGGTCACACCCTGGAGCCTTTATCAGGTTCCGGGAAGAAATAAGTACTTTTTAACCGGGCGAAGGGATAGTCATTACCCCACCATCCAGCTCAGCGACCATCTGGACTTTCGGGGACTGATGAGGATGATAGAGCATATATCGCCCCGGAAGCTCCTGGTCTACCATCCGGCCAGCGAGAGGGCAAGCCTTTTGGCTCACTATCTGCAGCAATGCGGCATGGATACGACCTGTCTTGATCTGATCGAGGAGTATGTAAGGTGAGATCATAGATATGAAAAGAATTAAAGCAAGCTACTTATCCAATTTTCCCGATCATATATACAATAATTACCTGCATCAATATATATGACCATGCCAGCAGCTGAATTGATTCGATGATAAGAGGCACTGGCGCAATAGCTTATGCTACAGAAAATGATAGCCCAAAGCATTTTTATATTCCTTGTGCCCTGCAATAGTCAGCTGATTATGCTGCCAGAATATTATAGAATTAATTGGTCGAATCGTAATGCAGTAATGGCCATTTTTATTATTATTGCATAGCAAGGATGGGTGGAGACTTTGGTGGGGGAGATCACAGCCATATTGCCTGCCTATAACGAGGAGGTATCCATAGGCAGCATCGTCCTGCGCACCCGCAAGTTCGCTGACCGGGTGATAGTAGTAGATGATGGCAGTCTCGACCGAACCGCTGAGGTTGCAGCGCTGGCAGGCGCTCAGGTGCTGCGCCATGAAATGAACCTGGGAAAGGGAGCGGCCCTCAAGACTGGCTTCTCCTTACTCAATGGCGATGCAGTTATCGTCACCATCGACACCGACGGGCAGCACGATCCGGCTGACATCCCACGCCTGGTTCGTCCCATACTAAAGGGAGAAGCGGATATGGTCAACGGCAGCCGTTATCTCAACGGCAATAAGAGAGATACGCCCATATATCGTCGAATGGGCCAGAAGGTTCTGGATGTGGCCACCAACATAGGCTGTGGCCTATCAGTAACCGATACCCAGAGCGGATTCAGGGCCTTTGCTGGCCGGACCAAGGGGATATTCCGTTTTGAACAGAAGGGGCTGGCAATAGAGAGCGAGATGCTGGCCGACGCCGCTTCTGCGGGCCTGCGCATCAAGGAGGTAGAAATCGGGGTGCGCTATGATGTGAATTGCTCCTCAGAGAACCCAGTGGTCCATGGACTCAGGGTACTGATCAATGTCTTACAGGACATGCAGCTGCGAAAGCCTCTAATATGCTTCACCATTCCTGGATTGGCAATGGCGGCGGCAGGAATATTAATGGGGCTGGAATTCCTCCAAGCCTTTGCTCATGGAGGGAGCCTGCAATACGGCCTTGCTTTAATAATGATCTTGCTTGTGCTGCTGGGATCATTTCTCGCGCTCACAGGTATGGTTCTCCATATACTCTCGAGGGTTATGCACGAGTTTAAAAGAGAGCTCATGGCGCAGGGAAGGCAAAACAAGGAGGCGGACTAGCTAAGAGGATCACTATGGAGAGACAAATGAGAGGGCACGCCGGAGACGGGGACGAATTAGCCAGCATAATAATAGTCCTTTACAATAGCAGTCGCTATATTGAACCATGCATTGAATCTATCATGAGGCAGGACTATCCTCATGAGATCATTGCAGTCGATAATAATTCCAGAGATGATAGCTGCCAGATCCTGAAGGAAAAATACCCCCATGTCAGGCTGATCAAAAATCAGGAGAATGCTGGTTATGGGGCAGGAAATAATGAAGGAGTTAAATATGCATCTGGCAAATATATCGTCATTCTCAATCCTGATACCATTGTGGAAGAGAGATGGTTAAGAGAGCTCATCGAACCATTAAGAAATGAGGATAAACTCATCACCACTCCTAAAATCCTTACATATGACGGTGAGCTTATCAATACCTGTGGCGCTATCAATCATTTCTCAGGCTTAACTTTCACCAGAGGATTGGGATGTCCCATTGATATGCCATTCTGCAAAACGCGGGTTAGCGGATTCTCTGGTTGCTCTTTTGCAATTAGACGAGATCTCTACTTAAGCCTTGGCGGTTTTGATCAGAGATTTTTCATGTATAATGATGATGCTGATTTGTCGTGGAGAGCCAATTTAAACGGATTCAAAATACTATATATCCCTCAATCGACTGTCAAGCACGATTATACTCTGAAAATGTCACCTAAAAAACTATACCATTTAGAGAAAGGAAGATACACAATCCTGAGAAAATACCTCTCCACAGAGTGTTTGTTGCTGCTTGGTCCTTCTTTGCTGATCACAGAAATACTAACATTCGGCTTTGCCTCAAGACATGGCATGGCATATTTATATAATAAGATGCTTGCCATGTTGCATGGCTTAACGGATGAAATCACGCCTGTTAAAGGAAATTCTCACCTTCTGATTGGTTCATTAGATGATAGGATTCCGGATGATCAACTGACCACATACAAGCTGGATGTCTTTATCATAAGGTCAATTAATTTTATATATTCATTTAACTTTTCTTGTCTAAAGGCCATAAAGATGTCGTATCAAAAGCAGATCGAGAAGAGAGTGTTGCAGATATCTCATAGATTGCTGAATAATCCCGTTGATTGAATAAATTTGAATCATATGACTGAAGCACATATATGCTAAATCTGCCAATTGCCCTCAATGATTCGAGAATTAAGAAGTTATATCTGATCACATTCGCTATTTCCTGTTGCTATTTGCTCCTGCACTTCAATAGCTCGATTGATGGTTTTGCACCGCTTCAAGTAGGCGCAATAGATGAAACGGTTGACAGGGGAGTTCTGCTCGATGCATACAGAAATACCGTTCCTACATTTTATGTATTGGGTTCAGAGCTGGCAATGGTATTAAATGAAAATTGCCGCTTTTTATTATATTCCCCAGTTCAGCTCATACCCTATGCAGTGCTTTTTTTTGTTCTGATGCTAAAGATTTCCAACAGTTATTTTTTGGCTAGCTTGGTATCGATTGCTGAGTTGATGACTGGATTCACAGGGACCCAACGGATCTTCTTTTGGCCGCACGGTGTAGGAAATATATTATATTTTGCTCTACTAATATTATTCTTATTAACTTTTTATAATAAGGATAAATCCGGGTGGCAATATCACCTCATGACCGTATTGATAGGGATTTCCCTGGTGTTTACATCATATGATGTTATTTTCACATATCTTCTCTTTTTGTCTTCATATATAGTTTATACAATGTTATTTAATAATCCTGCATATTTAAATAGGTATAAACCTGATTATAGGCAGAGCCAATCGATAAAATTATTCACTTTGTTGATAATTATTGAGATGGGGCTCACAGAATTCGTCTACGATAATTTTATTTATGCTCTGAAATCACCCGAATCCTTCACTATGTCTGTGCTGGATAAGTTCTTATTAGCCTATTTTTCTACGAATATTAAAGATAACATTATAAGAGATATGTATATTCAATACCCAGGATCTATAAATTTCTATGGCTATATTAAGTATTTCATTCTTTTAGCATTCCTTGTTTTGTTTTTGATTAGTTTTATATATAATACAAATGTAAGGTATAAAAGAGAGACGGCATTTGTTATATCGATATTGTCCTCTATGCTGATTTGGGCAGCCATTCGCTTATTAATAGGTCATGTTGAAATCGGATTTTTTTATTACCCAGCCATATTCAGCATAGCCTGGCTGTATAGGAACGGAGGATCTTTTAAGAGATGGGCAACGATTGGCGTGATAATATTATTGATCCTGAATCCTATCTATCACATCCTCATATATAATTCAAACCTATCTAATAAAGATATAGATAAGTTTGACTATATCAATATGCCTTTATCGTGGTGTAAAGAAGAGACGAATGGGGCCCAGACGAAAAGCGATGAGCTCACAAAAAATTTCTATCTTTTGGAATACAGATCTAATAACTTCCAGACCTTTGATGAGAATGACGTTGCATTCCTCCTGAACAGGAGAGAGCATAGTCCTAATGACCTTTTTGTTATAAACAGAGACTTAAATATATTGAATATAGGAAATTGGATTCAGATAAAACCCTGGAGAATCTCTGACGATATATTGAATGGAAATAAAAAAATAAATAAGGTTTTGAGTACGGACAAGATCTTCATTTACATGAAACGTTGATTCACATTCTATTTGACTAGATAATTATATTTTAACAGATTTGCGATCAATGACCCTGCATTTTCAGATTCCTGTATGCAAAATTAAACTTCATATCAGGAAGATCTGCATAGACTATAAATATAGCTATAAAGATAGCCGATTGAATCCGGATAGATCACCATGATGCAGGGTATCCTAAGTGCTAAATGGCTTGTATATAATGAATAGATTAGAGGCTGTAGAATGGATAATCATTGGAGCAGAAAAAAGGTATTAGTCACTGGAGCAGGTGGCTTTATAGGGAGCCATCTTATTGAGCGTCTTATAGATTTAGGCGCTGATGTAAAGGGCTTTGCAAGATACAATTCGAGGAACGATTGGGGATTGCTGGAGATAATCCCATCCCAAAAGCTCGATTCTCTGCAGATCATTTCAGGAGATCTTCAGGATTATGATGCGGTATTTAGCGCAGTTAGAGACGTAGATGTTATTTTTCATCTCGGATCGTTGATATCAATCCCTTACTCATATATTAGGCCCAGAGATACTATTGAAAATAACATATTAAGTACATTGAATATCCTCACGGCAGCGAGGGATTTGGGTGTGGAGAAGGTCGTCCATACATCCTCCAGCGAGGTCTACGGCACAGCCTTATATGTGCCCATCGACGAAAAGCATCCACTTCAGGGCCAGTCCCCCTATTCCGCCAGCAAGATAGGAGCGGATAAAATAGCGGAGAGCTTTTATTGCTCTTTTGATCTGCCTGTGGCAACGATCAGGCCCTTTAATACATACGGACCCAGGCAGTCTGCGAGAGCGATAATCCCCACGATCATAACTCAAGCTATTGAGCAAGAGAAGATAAAATTGGGATCCTTATTCCCTACACGGGATTATACATTCGTCAAAGACACCGTAAATGGATTTATAAGGACGGCTGAATCAAAAAGCTCCATTGGAGAGGTGATCAACATCGGTTCAAATTTTGAGATATCCATGGGGGACCTGGCCCAGAGAATCTCATCATTATTGAACAAAGATATTATGATAATGCAGGATTCGTCAAGAGTCCGACCTCTTAAAAGCGAGGTAAAGAGACTGTGGTGTGACAATGCAAAAGCCAAGAGATTGCTGGGATGGGAACCGCAGGTCTCCTTAGATGAGGGCCTGAAGGAGACAATAGAATGGATTTCCGAGAATAAAAAAATGATCAAATTAGTAAAATGCTAGGAGAGTAAATGAAGGCCGTGATCCTCGCGGGTGGGCTGGGCACGAGACTCAAGCCCTATACTACCGTTTTTCCCAAACCTCTCATGCCTATTGGAGAGTCACCCATTTTGGAGATAATCGTCAAGCAATTGAAAGCCAAAGGCTTCAATGAGATCACCCTGGCAGTTGGACATCTATCGGAATTGATTATGGCTTTTTTTAATAACGGCAGCAAATACGGGCTAAAGATAGAATATTCTAAAGAAGAGAAGAAACTTGGAACCGCCGGGGGGTTGGGCCTGCTAAAGAACAAGCTAGAGGACGATTTTCTGGTGATGAATGGTGATGTCCTGACAGGCCTGGATTTTTCTGAATTCCTTGAATTTCACAAAGAAACGGGATCAATAGCAACCATAGCGCTCAATAGAAGACACGTTGATATTGATTTCGGCGTGGTTGAGCTCGATGAGAACAGGACTCTCATTGGATATATCGAAAAGCCAAAGATCGATTATCTGGTAAGCATGGGCGTTTACGCATTTAATGAAAGCATTCTCGAATATATACCGTCACACGAATATTTGGATATCCCAGATTTGATGAAGAGATTGCTCTCCGAAGGGGAGAAGGTCAATGGTTTCATCCATGATGGATACTGGCTGGATATCGGAAGGCCAGATGATTACATTAAAGCTAATGAAGATATACAGAAAATATATCGCGAGCTGGGAGTAAGCATAGATGAGGCTTAGCGAAAAGCGAGTGATAATCACTGGCGCTAATGGATTCGTGGGCAGGCATCTGGTCAATGCGCTCAACGGAATGGGCTCGTCAGTCACATTGCTTAAGGACATCAATGGAAATAGCTTAGATATAAGGAAAAAGAATCTCATCAAAAGCAGTTTAGATTATTTAAGCGATGTAGATGTCATCTATCATCTAGCAGCGATAGCTTCGGTAAACTCATCATATGAGAATCCCCACGATACCTATGAGACAAATGTTCTGGGTACTTTAAATATATTGGAGCTTTGCCGATTATATGATATAAATAAAATTGTTTATGCAAGTTCTTATGTTTATGGGAAGCCGCATTATCTGCCCATCGACGAAAATCACATGACGAATCCAACCAATCCATATTCGAGAAGCAAGTTGATTGGCGAAGAACTCTGCAAATCATATCATGATGATTTTGGAATAGAATGTATAGTTCTCAGGCCGTTCAATATCTATGGGCCCGGTCAAAGATCCGATTTTCTGATCCCAATGATTATATCCTGCATTAAAAGCGGAGAAGTTATCGTGAGAGACCCAGAACCCAAAAGGGATTTCATTTACATTACCGACATGATCGATGCCTATATCAGAGCAGGCGAATACGAAGGCGATTTTGATATATTTAATATCGGATATGGGGAGAGCTATAGCGTTAAGGAGATAATTGAAAAAATTATAAAGCTACATGGATCAGAGACCAGGGTAATTTACCGAGGAGAAAGGCGCAGAAACGAGATAATGGACTGCTATTCGAGCACCAAAAAGGCTAAAGATATCCTTGGCTGGAGCCCCCACATTAATATAGATGAGGGCTTGAGACTGATGATAAATAGCCTGAATCCATGCTGAAGATTCGCGTCCGATCTTCAAGAGACAACTTCATAAGACGAGCTGATGAAAATAGCAATTAATGGTAGAGGATCTATGAAGATAGCGATTGTATGCTCTCATGGAGGACATCTCACTCAAATGCTATATCTGATGGATGCATTTAAAGGTAACGATATTATAATTATTACCTATGACTCCAAGAGAACGCAAGAGTTGGATTATAAAAAATATTTAGTGAAAAATATAGGCTATAATCCTGTGAGGATGCTCACGGCAGCAATTACATTTCTCAGAGTATTTTCAAGATACAGGCCCGATCTTATAATCAGCAATGGATCTGAGATAGCCATCCCTGCATTATACATTGGGAGACTACTGGGCGCGAAAATCATATTCATAGAGAGCTGGGCAAGGGTGAATAATCCTTCCCTCACCGGCAGGCTTGTATATCCTATTGCGGATCATTTTTTGGTTCAATGGCCGCAGTTGATTTCCAAATATGGAAAGAAAGCGGTATTTGAGGGGGCTTTAATATGATCTTCGTGACCGTTGGCATGCATAATCAGGGTTTCGACAGACTAATAGAAAAATGCGACCTTCTTGCAGGACAAATCGAGGATAAAATGATAATACAAAAGGGATCTACCAGTTACTGCCCGCGAAATGCCGAATACTTCGACTTTGCCAGCAATGAAGAATTCCTGAAGCTCATAAGACAATCCTCCACAGTAATAACCCATGATGGTGCAGGCTCTATTCTCAACTGCCTCCTGAATAAAAAAAGGACTATTGTCGTGCCAAGATTGAAGGAGTATAATGAATGCAGATATGACAATAAATTGGATTTGGCTTTGGAATTGCATAAGATGAAAAAGATACATCTGGTAACAGATCTTGCTTTGCTTACTCCAGAGTTAATTAGAGAAGCAAAAGCTGCAAATAGCGACCAATTTGAGAATACTTTGCTTATTAATATTAAAAAATACATAACAAAATAACGTTGTGGGTAATACGGTTATTGACATGAAAAAATCTATATAAAAAATAATTTGCGAGCATATAATTACACATTCATTGACATGATGTGTTTATGGTTAGATCAAAAAAAATGCCCAGCATCTTTATGGATAACGAAACAAGGTAGATAACGAGGGTTAAATCGATGTCAAACCGAAAAAGCCTCCTGGCAATTACCCCTACCTACAACTATTTTGTCAAAGATCAGATAGAGTCCATATCCAGTGATTTTAAATCGATTGATGTCTTCGTATACCATAATCCAATCACTGAGATATCAAATTATTTGCCCATTCACGAGTTGAGCCTCTTTACAAAAAAGTCCCTAATAGAGTATTCTGGCAAGCCAGAGAATGTGTCGGTATCAACAGTTCCGACCTTTTTTATCCCCATTGATTATCAATACCGCCATTTAGGAGAGAAGCATTATCGAAAGATTTTAAATATGATTGTCCAGAAGAAGCGGGAGCCCGACCTTATTCATTCTCATTTCGTATGGACATCGGGCTATGTGGGAGCCAGGCTAAAGGAAAGATACCATATACCACTGATCATCTCAGGATACGGATATGACCTATATGATCTACCATTCAAGAATCCTCAATGGAGAGAGAGAATCCGGGGCATATTGAACGATTCTGATTGCATAATCACCGTCAGCAACCGCCTCGCGGATTATATTAGGAAACTAGATGTAAATACACCGGTAGAGATCTTGCCAACAGGATATGATGGCAAACGCTTCTATCCCCGCGATCAGCAGGCATGCAGAAGAACATTAAGACTGCCTGAGAAAAAAAGGATAATCCTGACCATTGGAAGCCTGGTAAAGGTTAAGGGGCACATAGACCTCATCCATGCCATCAGTGAGCTTGAAGGAAGATCAAAAGACATTTTATGTATAATCTTAGGAGAGGGAAATCTCAGAAATGAACTGCAGAAGGAGATAAAAAAATGTGGCCTCGAAGAGGTCATAAAGCTCGTTGGAAGGAAGCCCAGAGAGGAGCTCCCTCTGTGGATAAATGCCTGTGACATATTTGTGCTGCCAAGCTTGAACGAGGGAAACCCTACGGTGATGTTTGAGGCTCTGGCCTGCGGCATACCTTTTGTTAGCACCGATGTGGGCGGGGTCTCAGATATCATCACATCAAAAGAGTATGGCCTCATATGCGAGTGCAATGATTGCATGGATTTATGCAATAAAATGCTCGATGCGCTGAATATAAAATGGAATAGAGATGCAATCCAAAGCCATGCACTGCAATATGAATGGGACAGACAGAGACAGAACCTGCTTGAAATTTATAAAAAATTCATGTGATCAGCTGAATTGCAGTCATGCAATAATATAAGAGCCATTTGGATTTAGTTAGAGGATTCTGAGGACGATTATGTGTGGAATCAATGGTTTTAACTGGAAAGACGAATATATAATAGAAAAAATGAACTCCAGTTTGCGGCATAGGGGTCCAGATGATGAAGGAATTTATGTCGATGAAGAGGTTTCATTAGGGCACTTGCGCCTGTCCATCATCGACCTATCCGAAAATGGCCATCAACCGATGTCTGATCGTCAAGATAAATTTTTTATAATATATAACGGAGAGGTTTATAATTTTCAGGCTCTTAGAGAGGAGCTGGAATTACTGGGATATTCATTTAAATCCAATACGGATACAGAGGTCATATTATATTCCTATATGCAATGGAAAGAGCGATGTCTGGAAAAGTTCAATGGAATGTTTGCCTTTGCAGTATACGATTCTGAAAGCAAGAGACTTTTTTTGGCGAGAGATCGTATGGGAATTAAGCCGCTATATTATTATTTCGATGAAAAAAACGAAGTTTTTTTGTTTTCTTCGGAGATTCCACCCCTGCTGGAACACAAGATCGATATCGAACCGAACAAAAAGTTGATAAAAGATTATTTACTTTATAATGTATCGGATCACACTGACGAGACTTTCTTTGGCGGGATAAAGAAGATTCCCAAAGGCTGCTATGCCACCTTTGATCTCATGCGATGTGAGTTAGAGATAAAAGAGTGGTATAATATAAAATATAATGAGAGATTCGCAGGCACATACGAGGAGGCAATATCTACATTTAGAGATTTGATGGTGGATAGTGTGGATATCAGATTGATCAGCGATGTTCCAGTGGGCACATGTCTGAGCGGGGGAATCGATTCATCTGCCATTGCATGCTTGATAAACAGGAAAATGAAGATAAAGACATTTTCAGCGGTCTACAATGGCTATGAGAGAGATGAATCAAGATACATATCGATTGTGGCAGAGAAGACGGGCATGGCCAACTACAGAGTTCACCCCACTGCGGAAAAGCTGAGAGAGGATTTGTTTAAAATTATTAAATTAATTGGAGAGCCTTTTCCCTCCGCCTCCATTTATGCCCAAAATTGCGTGCAGAAATTGGCCAAGGGCAATGATGTCACTGTGGTGCTGGACGGTCAGGGTGCAGATGAGCTTCTGGCTGGATATCACTATTTTCTAGGTTTTTATCTAGTAGACTTATTAAAAACCTTAAGGCTAAAGAGGTTCGCCTCTGAATGCTACAATTTGATTAAGGGCAAGGAATATATGATCGGCATCCAGTCTTCATTATATCTTTTGCTGCCCATATTTATAAGAGAGCAGATTTTTCTGCGCGAATCCCTGCTATCCAGAGAAATGATGAACGGATCCGTTGCCACGACAGAATACTTTAAAAATTTTTCCGATTGCAGATCCTTGGGACAATCCCTGGAGTTCCATCTGAAATACCGGCTAGAGCAGCTATTGAAATGGGAGGACAGAAACTCAATGGGAAATCAAACCGAATCACGAGTTCCGTTTCTTGATTATAGAATAATTGAATTCATATCGGGATTGCCTGACGACTTCATAATAAGAGAAGGAAGAACTAAGGCACTGCTCAGGGATGCGATGATCGATATCGTGCCCAGTGAGATATTAAAGAGACGGGATAAGATCGGATATGAGACCCCTGATGCATATTGGCTGAAGACCGAGGACTTCGAAAAGCTTTTGAGCGATTGGTTTTTAAGGGGCGAACCCCTGTGCAGAGAGTACATTGATCTGAAAAAGCTGCGCCATCAGATAAAAGAGCATATACATAAGAACAAAAATCACGCTCGAAATCTATGGAAGGCCATCTTCCTGGAAGCCTGGCTTAAAACCTTTTTTCCCAACAGGAATCGGATGTAAGCCTCGAGGGCCAAGGCTCATGGACCCCGAGAGCCTTGAAATATTCTCATTCAGACATCTGGAAGACCGAATCCATACGATCCCTGATTATTGAGCGTTCCCTCCACAATCATCGATCCAATGGAGGAAGAATAGCAGTACATGATATTAATGCTCGTCCCCGGAGCACAGTCTATGGTATGCTTTGCAGGTATGAATACGGTTCCGATCAGCGTTGCCATTGCTGTGCTTGGATCGATGCCCCGGAGATAGGCGCAGGCATATGAGGCATTGACTGCGCCCCCGCGCAGAGTTGCTGTCGCAGATCCCAATACATGCAATGCATAATATCCATCCAAAACGCAATTTTCAAGGGTTGCTGCCGTGGGACCATCGATGTCGGCGTCTATATAAGATGCCCCTCCATAAGAGCTGGCTTTATTCCGGTCCGATTTGAAGAAGGACTCCTTGATATGGACTCCAATCGAGCTATGAATCAATAGACCATATGCATTCGGACTCGCAGTACAATCCATGTTGACGCTGGACATCTGCAGATCATTTATGCACCATATGGTGAGAGGGGAGGCAATGCACGATATGTCTTTTACCACAATGCGGTCTTTTGTCCGAGTTTGGTAATCGTTATTCCCATGGATTGTTAGCCCGGTTCTGCAGCGTTCAAAAACACAATCAGAGACAACAGTATCCTGTGCGGTATCAAGGAGTATGCCCTCCAGGCTGCAGTCTCTGGCAACTACATTGGTTATGGAAGAATGCGATTCAGATCCCATCCCATTATTTCCCAGGTACAAGCCGGTTCCATATGAGTTCTTAAACTCAAGGTTGTAGTAATTGCCGCCGGACCTGGGGCTGCCGGTCAATATCAGCGAAGCGCCATCTTTGTACCATTGTTCCTGATTGTCCCTGTTGCCATCAAAGGTCATATTGGCAACAGTAAAGGCGGTAAAACCCGGATCCAGAGAGATTGCACGGTTGAGCATCATCGCTACAGGATGGCCGACGGAGAATTGGTTTGGTTTTAATTTTAGTACGGTTATGCCTGCCCCATAGCCGAAGATGTGGACATTCTTGTTGCCCAATATAGGAATGCAGATCCAGAAAGGATTCAAATCCCCTTCGTCCAAGTAGAATTGAGTGTCCGCGCTGAGAAGGTACTCCCCATTGGAGATTAAGACATTGCCATTATCGGGGACGAAAGTTATGGCCTCTGTTATTACTCGAGAGTCGTCAGTTCCAGCCACACCGCTGGAGATCACATTGCCACCAACATCCCTAGCAATGATCGATCCGCCTTCGATAGATACGATAACATGATATACAATATCATTCAAATTTTTTATATCAGATCCCTCTGATAGTGAGCTCATTTTGCCGTCCTCCCAACATAATCAGGTCCACACCGATCTGCACAGTCATCAATTTTCTCCCAGTTGAGCGCAAGTGAACGCACCCTATCTGGCCGCAGACACCAGGCCTTTTCCGCTTCAGACTCAGTCCCGTAAAGGCAACAACGGCCATATTAGCACACTTGAGCCTCTAATACCTATTTCTCGTTGCTATATAAATAACTTTTTGATTTTTCGATATATGTAATAATGATCGTCTGACCATATATGGCTTGGGCTTTCGACTGCTCTTGCATGAAAGCATTTATACAACCAAGATCAGATACAAGATTAGATACGAATCAGTGGCGTCCAATTCATAAATCTGGCCTACAATGTCTTATGGCCTGGAAACCAGTCATGAACTTCAATCTGCACCGTTATCTGAGCTGCAAAGCAATCGCAGGAATGGCCGGAGATGGTTTATATAGAACATCCTTCTTCATGGCCTTCGCCAACATCATGAGCGCAGGATGCGGCTTCTTCTTCTGGATTATCGCTGCCAGGCTTTATGCCCTAGAGCAGGTGGGCCTGGCCACAGCGCTCATATCATCTCTTGCACTCGTCGCTCTCTTCTCAACCCTTGGCTTTGACTCCTCCATCATCCGCTTCCTTCCCCTGGAGGATAAGGGGAAGGTCATAAGTACGAGCTTTTTTGTTACCACCGGAGCCAGCATCATCTTCGGTGGAATATGCATCTTACTGATGATGATTATGACTCCCTCCATGCCATTTTGGCAGGATCCGGGTAATTCTCTGGCCTTCATTCTGGTAGCAGCCCTGAACTCAATCGCTGTCATGGGAGGATACGCCTTTGTTGCTGACAGAAAAGCGGACCATTACTTCTTGCAGAATCTCTTGCAGGCAATTCGAATTCCAGCCCTTGTGCCTCTCGCTTTCCTGGGCGTCTTCGGAATCTTCGGCGCTATTGGCCTGGGGTATTTGACCGCAGCGCTCTACAGCCTGACGAAGATTCAGCTGAGCATATGCCGGATCAGGCCACAGGCAGACCGGGAGTTCATACGCAAGTCCTTGCGATTCTCCTCTTTAAACTACCTCTCTAGCCTTCTATATGCTGCACCTACCCTCATGATGCCCATACTGGTGCTGAGCCTGCTCGATGAAGCTGAAGCCGCAAAATACTATATCGCCTTCGCTCTGGGCACTCTGGTGCTTATCATCCCCAGCTCCTTTGGGACCTCCCTCTTTGTGGAGGGGAGTCATGGAAATAGCCTCAAGAAGAGCGCCTTTCGCGCAGGAGGCGCAAGCCTGATGATAATGCTCCCCGCCGTGTTGGTTCTCTTCTTCTATGGCGACCAGCTACTTGGACTTCTCAGGGGAGAGTACGTGGAGGGATTCGGCCTTCTGAAGATCATCGCCCTCTCTAGCTTTCCTGTGGCCTGTTATTCCCTATTCATCCCCATTCAGAATGTGAGGATGAGGGTTGAGAGCATAGTGAAGCTGAATGCCCTCAGGTGCATCCTGCTACTTGGATTGAGCTATGTTATGGTAAATCGATACGGCATCCTGGGAGCTGGATATGCCTGGATGATAACCTATATGGTGATCGTTATTTGGGTGGGATGGGTGGCATTAAAGGAAAAGTGGATTTGAAATTATATTTAAAGAAGCTGAGTTACCGACCTTGCTGAGACATTGAGGATACGGGTGGTTATCTCAATAAACAAAATCTCCTGTTGGTGCCGATCGATCCCGAATGCATCGCTTATCAACTGTTTTTCCATCTCCAGGGCGATTAATCTCGTTTGCACCTGGGTGATTTTATGATGCTTGCCGAGTTCTGCAATGACATTCATAAAATAGCCAACGCTGTGCAACCTATCAGAGGAGAGGCTCTTGACAAGACCGCACTCCGTACAATATGGATGGGGCTTGAGTCCTCGATCCCGCCCTTCAAAGTAATGGGGTAGCCAGATCTTCTCCTTGCTCCCTGATATCTTATGTTCGCAGCAATTCATACTCATACCATAAGGAGTTCAAGAGCTTTAAAAAACCATTGGTTAAATTATGGAACTGCGAGACAATTGCAGTATCATGGGAAGGATGCCGTATATGAGAGGCAAATTTTTTTAATGACATTTTATTAAACTTTTATATAACATGACGTTAGGATTTTAACCAGAGCAATATATATTTAAAATTATAATTTTTTTGTTTAATAATAGTATTCCTTGATAAAATGCTTTGATGAACCTTTGCGCGATAATCGATTCCTTAGAGTAGGACTACAATCTGTCGGAATCAAAACGTAGAAGCCATACCCTTTATCGGCGGGGAGTAGTCACCCACCGCAAAAGGCAAATAGAAAAGTAGAAATGGATTTCAGGCTATTGCTGCTATCAAAGAATCCCAGATCGAATACACACCAGGACATCTGAACATGTATGAACTCAACTACGATCTCTGGCAGGAGATGATCGAGGATATAGCTTTTGAATATGCGCCTCTCTTCTCCATCATGCATGAAGCAGCAAGAGAGCTACCCCTCTCCCGGGCTCTGATCGATGATCTTTTGAGAACAAGAGAGCGGAAGATATCGACAGAACCATGGCAAATGTGGCTTCAGATCGATCCGATCGATGACAATATCGGCGGTTTTAGAATCTACTTGATGGCCTCAGAGGAGCTGGATGCCATAAAAGAGCTTATGTCAGAGATTGCAGAAGATCATGGAATCTCCCAGGAAGAGATAAATGCCTTTGAGGTTGAGCACGGTCTGGACATGCTGGGAGATGTCTTTGAGGTGATCAGAGATAGATACGAGATTCTTCCGGAGATCAGAGGAGGCAATATCATCTTTTCCCTGATGGCTTTCGACAGCCAGGATATAGACGACAGCAAGGGAAACGATATCTTCTGGAGCGGGGAGGCTTATACAAATTAGTTCAGCAAATGCTTAGGTAAGGCACAAAGATGGCAATCCGGATCAATCCTGACCCACCATTAATTCGATGTTTTTCATAAAAATTCTTAAATGCTTGTATAACTCCTTTAGATGCTTTTCTGCAGAGAGCATATCCTCTGGCTCCTGCACGAACCTTCCTGGAGTCAATTCGTCCCCGCAGTTGTCTATCAGCCTTCGTATGCTTTGCCTGGACGACTCCAGATGAAATTGCAGTCCAACATTTCGCCCGATCTCAAAGGCCTGGTTAGCGCAGGCTGCAGTCGATGCCAGCCCAGTCGCTCCTCTAGGCAGGTCAAATGTATCCCCATGCCATTGAAATGCCGTGAATCTATCAGGAAACCCCTTGAAAGCAGAAGAGCTAAAGGCAGCACGATTCAGCTTCACCTCATGCCAGCCGATCTCCCTATAGCGATTTTTATGCACCATTCCTCCCAGGATATCTGAGATCAGCTGGGCGCCAAGGCAGATTCCAAGAATAGTCTTCTTGCTATCCATAGCCCTGCGTATGAACCTCTTCTCCTCCGCCAGCCAAGGATAAAGATCCTCCTGGTAGATGTTCATCTCCCCACCTAAAACCAGCAGCAGATCAAAATCAGCATCTTTGGGGAGCCTCTCGCCCGCAAATATTTTAGTCCCGAAGACATCATGACCGGAATCTTCCGCCCAGAGGGCGATATTTGCCGGGTCCTCAAAGGGATTGTGCTGGATGTAGTGCAATCTCATCGCTCATCTCTCCCTGCATTACGATGGTCCTTGATAAGGTGAGAATAATGGATTATAGCTTTTTTTGAGAGGATTTAAGAAGATTTGAGGGGATGTATGAGAAATCCTTAGGTTTAAAAGTTCAAAACTATAAATTCTACTCGTTTTCTCTGAACAGATAAAACCTCGCCTCCCGGTAATTGACCAGCCTCCTGCCAAATCCAGCGAGCTGCGCTATCTCATCCTGCAAGGGCCGGACGATGACATCCGCACCCACCGCAGCCGCCAGCTCCCCCATGGCAAGCTGCATCTCCAGAGGAGGGCGAATGGAGTAGATGAGGCCCGCTCCCTGATAGATCTCCCTCCGGGGGGCGAAGATGTCGTCCTTTTCCACCATCATGCCCGCCAGAAGCCTCTCCACCCGATCCGTAAGGATCACTTCCAGGCCCATATCCGACAGCCTCTGAGCAACATGGGGAAAATGGCCCACACCCACCTCCACCACCCTGCCAGGGTAGTTTTTGGCGATGAACTCCGCCAGGTCCCTGGCAGCCGTCTGTCCCGTCATCTTGGTTGCCACTTCTCGTCTGATCATTCTTATCTCTATCCGCAATTGTTATTAACAGATGGCACTAATTGATTATGAGAAAGCAATGAAGGGATAGGGATGGAACTTGATATACGGGAGGCCATGGATTTTTCAAATTCAGGCGACGACTTCGGTATCCCCAGAATACTGATCGTGGGCTGTGGCGGCGCAGGCGGAAACACCATCAACAGACTCAAAAGAATGGGCCTGATGGGGGCGAAGACCATAGCCATAAACACCGACCGCCAGCACCTGGAGACCGTCTCTGCGGATGAGAAGATGCTGATTGGCCGGAAGCTCACCCGGGGGATGGGAGCAGGAGGAGACCCCGAGGTGGGAAGGAAGGCGGCGGAGAGCGCAAGAACGGACATCGAGGACCTCTTGCGCGGCGCAGACCTGGTATTCGTCCTCGCGGGCATGGGTGGAGGCACTGGCACCGGCTCAGCGCCGGTGGTGGCAAGAATTGCCAGGCAAGAGGGCGCCCTGGTGGTGGCCATGGTCACCACGCCATTTCACATGGAGAGGAAGAGGATCTTCATCGCCGAGGAAGGCCTGGAGAACCTGCGCAATTACGCAAACACCTCCATTGTGATGGACAACAATCGCCTGCTGGAGCGCGCCCCCCACCTGCCCTTCCAGGAAGCATTCTCTCTGGTCGACGGTATTACAGGCGAGATCATCCAGGGGATCTGCGAGACATTGACCACCCCCTCGCTAATCAACCTGGATTATGCCGATGTGCACACCATCATGAACACCGGCGGGGCCAGCTTTATGCTGGTAGGAGAGGGGAGCATGAAGAAGAGCCCGGAGAATATCGTCCGCTCCGCTCTGAACAATCCCCTCCTGGACGTGGAGCTCAGAGGTGCAAAAGCCTGTCTGCTGCACATTGACGGTGGACCGGATATGACCCTGAAGGAGGCAGCTTCCATCGCCAGCAGCCTAACCCAGGACCTTGACCCGAGGGCGAATGTCATCTGGGGGGCAAAGATCAAGCCTGAGCTCAAGGGCAGGGTGAAGCTGATGGCCATAATAACCGGGGTGAAATCTGCCCAGGTGCTGGGGTCAACCGAGGCGGGGATGGATCCACTGGAGGAGATGAGTCTGCCAGCCGATCGGTGCATTGGCCTTGCCCGGACAAGGACTGATGTCATAAAATGAGGATATTAGGGGAATAAAGATGAGCGTGATAGCATGGATGAACTCTTGTTTCAGATAATGGCCTTAATCCTGGCGATAATCCTGGGCATTGCCGCGATCTACAGCATCCGCCTCTATCTGGAGATTTGAGCGGAAAGCGGGTCATTTGGCTTTAGCTGCAAATTGCAGCTTTCAGGCTCAGCGTCCGAAGAAATAGCATCGCCACATGCAGTGCCCATTGCCAATTCGTTGGCGATATCCATGCCCCATTCAGCCATGCCCTGCGGGGGTCAACCTCTGGAACTTCCAGAGCCGGTCCAGCCTGGCTGTGGCATCCACACCCACCTTGGTGGTCATTCCCTCATTGCTCCTGGGGTCGAGAGTGCTGCCGCGCACATTGGGATAAAGAACTATATCCTCGTCACCACGCATGCGCGTAGCCAGGGCATACTCCAGGTCTCGAGGATCGTGAATATCGATATCTGAGTCCACTACCAGCACATGCTTCAAAGAGCGATGGGCCTTGATAGCGGCATCGATCGCTCTTCTGGCATCCTCCTCTGTCTCCTTCTCAATCTGCACCACGGCATGGAAGTAACAACATCCTCCCTCGGTAAGCATGACGTCCTTCACCTTTGCCACCTTGGAGACCTCCCGGTAGATAAGCGGCTCATAGGGCACTCCCATCAGCATCTTGTGCTCACCTCCTGCAGGCAGAAGGCCATGATAGATGGGCTCATTGCACATCATCATCCTGGTTAGCCGGATGACCGGCTCCTGCCGGACCAGGTCCCGAGTGCCGGTGATGTCCACGAACGGCCCCTCCGGTGCCCTTTCAGTGGTGATGTATCCCTCTAAAACGATCTGTGCATGGGGAACAAGAACCCCATTATCCAGAGCAATCAGCTCCACATGAGAGCCTCGCAGGGCGGCAGCATAACAAAACTCCATCTCTGGAGGAACGCGGGTGGAGGCAGCCATCAATACCAGCGGATCCACTCCTATGGCCACAGCCACTGCAACTTCCTTGCCCTTGGCCAGAGCGGCCTCATAGAGCTGATGGGTATGCCTTCCCGGGACCAACCTTGCTGCCAGTCGATCTTTTCCCAGGACCATCAGGCGGTGAACGCAGGCATTGATTTTGTCCTCAAAGCGGCTCACCACCACTCCAGAGGTGATATAAGGGCCGCCGTCCCCCGGAAAGTAGGTCATGATGGGAAGCCTGCTGAGATCCGGTTGGGAGACATTCTCCATGAAACTGGACCAATCCACCTCTCGCACGGGACCCTGGCATCCGATCTGGGATAGGTGGCGGACCATATCCTCAGCAGGGATGCCCAGGGCCCGGGCCAGGAGGTCCCTCGTCCCAAGGATATTCAGGCAGCACTTATGGCCGGAGACATCGTCAAATAGAATCGGCCCACTACCCCAGGATCTCTCTGTGACCTCTTCAACGGGCGATACAGGGTCACGCACGTGGTTCATCAAACCTGACCCTTCCAGATCATCCAGAAAGCCCCTGAAGCTCATGATCTTACCCTCCTTTTTATTACGCTTGCCTTCATTCCGCCACCTTTTCTCATCTTTTTAATAATCTCTTGTCATTCTATCTCTTTCCACTATTTTAGATCCATCTCACACCAGGAGCACAGCGATCAGACCGCTCAGGAATACACCGTCAAAGGTTCCAGCTCCGCCGATACTGGCCACTGGAGCCCCAAGGTCGCGGATCTTTCCCAGGTTGAGAATATCCGCCCCAAGCAGAGTGCCCAGGGTTCCTGCCGCATAAGCAATTAAGAAGATGAGATCATGAGGTGCGCCCAGCACATAGACCATGAGGATCGCCGCCAGGGCGGCACAAAGGGGTGGGACCAGGGCAGGAGTCACTATCCCCAGCCCTCGAACCGGCCTCGCCACCCGGTTGGTGATGATGGCCACCAAGACAATGCCCGATAGTGCATAATAGATGGACTCTGGAAACCGGTAGATGAGTGCCATGGAGATCAATGAGGGAATCAGGGCCCCACCCACATTTATGGCCAAAAGGGTATTGCAGCTCTTCACCACAGGGACATGATAAGATACGCCAAAGGCCCGAATGTGTCGTTCATGGACCATGGGAGTGCTGCACTCTAGGTTGGTCAATGGTATGTTTATGCTGGATCCAACCAGAGACGCCAAAAGCACAAAGAGGGCCTGGCTCCAGGAGAAACCGATCTTGGTGAAGGCTGTCCTGGCCAGATCAAGGAAAAGAAAGCTCACTACTATTGCAATCAAGAACGCGAAGCCCAGCATGATCAATATGCCAACTGGAGAGTAGATCAGACGGTTTTCCATTTTCCTCTATATTGCCATCCCAGGCGTATAACCTTTTGTATAAGGGCGTGCAGCTGCAAAAGAGATTTGTAATGGTATGTCAAAGAGTCGCATATGAAAGAGAAGTGGCTCATGGCCAGAGGATCATGGGAGGAGATCAAACCCCAGATAACCACCGCCCTTGAATCTGGATTCGAATGCGTAATCGTGGATCGGGAGAACGTCGAGCGGGTGCGGGAGCTGGGAAATATCCAGGTAGCATGCTTTGGCGCCGAGAAGGGTGCGGAGGACATTCTGGTGATCGGCAGGCACGGTGAGGGCGATGGTTCGGTGCCTCTGCCCAAAGACCTGAACAGCTCCATGGACTATGCTCTGGCCAAGACCATCTCCGGGAACAAGGCCGCATATGTGGTCATTGCCGGCAAGAAGTATGAGCAATTCGCAGTGGAGATGGGAAAGCATGTGGACTATCTGCTGGTGATCGGCACCGACTGGAAGGTGATCCCCCTGGAGAATATGATCGCCGGCCTGCAGGGATGCCAGGTTAAGATCATCAGTGGGGTCAAGAGTTCGGATGAGGCAAAGCTGGCCCTGGCCACACTGGAGCAGGGAGCAGATGGAGTGCTATTGGACAGCTCTGACCTCTCTGAGATCAAGAGGGTTATGAGGGCAGCAGAGCAATCGGAAAAAGGGCGCCTGGACCTCATACCAGCCAGGGTGGTCTCGGTCAAGCCGGTGGGGATGGGCGACCGGGTCTGTGTGGATACCGCCAACATGATGGTCCCAGGAGAGGGAATGCTCATCGGCTCCCAGGCCAAGGGCTTTTTCCTTGTCCATAGCGAGTCAGAGGACAGCCCCTATGTGGCTGCGCGTCCCTTCCGGGTGAACGCCGGCGCGGTTCACGCCTATATCCGGGTGGGGGAGAAGACACGCTATCTATCGGAGCTAAAATCTGGTGACGAGGTCACCATTGTGAGCAAGGATGGCCTCTCCAGGAGCGCTATCGTGGGCCGGGCGAAGATCGAGAAGAGGCCCATGATCCTCATCGAGGCGGAGGCAGATGGTGTGCTCATAAGCACGCTGCTGCAGAATGCTGAGACCATAAAGCTGGTGAGCAGCGATGGCACCCCCAGGCCGGTGACGGAGCTCAAAGCCGGGGACGAGGTGCTGGTCCATCTGGAGGAGGCTGCCCGCCATTTCGGCATGAAGATTGAGGAGAGCATCGTGGAGAGATGAGATACGTTATGAAAAGGTCGCAGATCGTTGCCGTCCTGGGAGAGAGGGCAGCAGACGACCTCAAGGCGGCATCCGATGCAGACATGATTGAGCTGAGGCTGGATCTGGCCACTGAGCCCATTCAGACGATAAAAGCCATCAGAGAGGCTACAGAAAAGCCGATCATCGCCACCAATCGCCTCCAGGCGGAGGGAGGGAAGTTCCAGGGGTCAGAGAGGGAGAGGATCGAGCTGCTCGTTCAGGCCTCTGAGTACGCCGATCTGGTGGATATCGAGCTTCAGGCAGAGTTAAGAGAAGAGTTCATCTCTCAAGTCAGCAGGCCGGTCATAGTCTCTTTTCATGACTTCCAGGGAATGCCCGGGATCGATGAGCTCGCTGCCATAAAAGAGAGGATGAAGATGGCAGGTGCGGCGATTGCTAAGATCGCCGTGACGCCCAGGAGCCTGAAAGACGACCTGGATCTCCTAGAATTTTTGCTAGCTGCAGATTTGCCCTTATGTCTGATCGCGATGGGAGATCTGGGCAGACACCTGCGGGCAGTGGCTCCTTTGTATGGTTCTGCTCTGGCATATGGTTATGTTAGAGAGAGCACCGCTCCCGGGCAGATGAGCCTGGCAGAGCTCTCTAGTGCCAGAGAGTTGCTCAAATGGTAAAATTAGCCAAATTTTTTGTATTTATGGAAAATATTATTAAAAATGAAAAAATAAGTCGCCTAATGGACATGATTTTTTCTGATAATGCTGCCTGCATAATAGATCGGATGAAGATTGCTTAAAACCTGGGAAATTCCCCTATCTTTTAAAAAATAATTATAGATATGTTACTAAAATCAATGGTTGATAGAGAATATTATATATTTAAATTTAATATTTATTCGAATTTCAGCCCTATAATCGCTCCTTATAGGGAGACATAAATGTTATTTGAAGATTAATTTTCTGTATTAATTATAATATGTAATTGGCCAATTGGCTGACCGAATATGCGCTATGATTTGCCATATTCGTTCTTCAATACTTATCTGAATATTTGACGCAAGATTTAATTACTCTAACTGCAAATTAAAAGACATGGATGCAGTCGTTGATATAGGAGGCAGGCCTGGTTATAACTGCGGGGGATTTTGCAGCTTCTGTTATTTTAAAGGAGTGAAAACGGTTGAGCCGCTGGGATGCAAATATTGCCCACCCCATAAAAAGGGGTGCGATTACTGTTCTAGAGCAGTAGTTGAGATCCAGCCAGGCTTCAAGTCCCTGGATCAGTTGGTATTTGAAGCATCCCAGCAATGCATATTATCACGGCCGGATTCCATAACCATAAAAGGGAATGGTGATGCCAGCTTTCATCCAGATTTGCTTAAACTGGTTCAAACCCTCAGCAACGGCGTTGTACCCATCCACCTGGATTACACCAGCGGAAAGGGCTTTTTTAAGGGGGATGAAGCCGGTCCCCTGATCGAAGCCGGATTGCGAAGGATAAGCTTCTCCGTCTTCTCAACTGACCCTGAGCTTCGGCGAAGGTACGTGAATGATAAACATCCAGAGGCTGCGCTCTCAAACCTCAGAACCTTTTGCGAAAGATGCGATCTATATGCCATGATCGTCCTCATACCGGGCATAAACGATGGCTTTCAGCTGGAGAAGACCTGCCAGGACCTCTGCGATATGGGAGCAAAAGGCCTGATGCTCATGTCATTTGCCAACAGCAAAGAGCAAGGGCTCATCTTTGGAAACGAGCCGTTAATGCCGGGCATTGTTCCCTATTCCGTGGAGGAGATCCGCAGGATTGCCACTGAAATAAATGAACGATATGATATGAGGGTCATAGGGACGCCTCTATGGGATCCACAGACAGGAGCTCCTTTCGCCCTGGCCCATCATAGAAAAGAGCTGAATCGACTGCCGGCCATCGAGAGGAGCGCCACCATCATCACCAGCTCTGTGGCCTATCCATTCCTATCGACCATATTCGAGGAGATAGGAGAGGATGTGAATGTGGTAGCAGTGAATAAGGAGATAGGAAACCTGATCACCCTGGAGGATTTCAACTTCCTGGATCTGGGGAACATAAAAGAGAGGGTGCTAATACCGGGAATGGTTCTAGCTCATGACCAGGAGATCAGAAGGGCTCTTCGCCGTGATGGAGTGCGCCGGCTGGTCTTCAGAGGTCCTGATGCCCTCACAGTCGAATCCGAGAGAAGCATCTACATGACCACCGAGGAGGTTATCGCCAGAGAGGTGGAGGCATTCTCTGGATTGATATGCCAGATCAATGAGCTGGGCGGAGAAGAGACAGAATCCGCCACGGTCCAGAAAGATCGTGATAATTGTAGCTGTGAGAGAATGGACAGATCTCACTATCATGAAAACCCGATAATAGTGGATGAAGAGGATATCAAGCAGACCGTCGGCTGACTCCCTGACGATTAATTTTATCTCACATCCCGGCCAGTGCCAGCAAGAGGTGACTTAGATTGAGCGAGATGAGAGAACTGGTGATAAATAAGGACGATTATTTGAAATTTCTTGCGGACCGCCTGCGGCTTAAGGGCACCTGCCAGAGGGAGATTGAGAATGTGAGCTTCCCCTTCCTCTTCGCCTCAGGAAGCGAGATGCTGCGCACTTATATTCTGGGAGAGTCTGAGTTCACCTCCACCCTGCCAGACAGGTACCGGCTCCCGGACAGAGGATTCATCTGGTTCCTATTCTCACAATCTGTAAAAGAGATTCAGGTAATGCCTGAGAGGATGACAATAAAATACGAATTAAAAGACGAATACCGCAAGCCTTTCAAGCAGTTCTATCTCTAGCGACCTTTTCCCCTGGCCGGTCACTGGTCCGAGTTGGTCCGGATCAGATACAGGTCATGCCGTTTCATCCTTTTCCGCCTTGATCTTGCGGCCCCAGGATCCTGTCAGACGGCCTCTCTGTGCCAGGCTGCCCAGGAGCGCCTCAGCATCGCTGGATAGGGGCGCAGGCTTTTTTTCCCAGAGGGGGGTTCCGGGCAGGGGCATGAACCGGTGCGCTCTCACCTTTCCTCCCTTTTCCTCAATCCATCTGGCCAGGTCCAGGGTCATATGCTGATCCTCTGCTGACTCCATGGGCAGGCCAAATATCAGATCCACCAGGGGGATGAGGCCATGATCCAGGATATGCTCACAGGCAGACTCTATCTCCTGCCGGCCGTGCCCCCGCCCGATGCTCTTCAGGACCGCGGGGCTGCCGGACTGGCCTCCCAGGCTGATCGTTTTATTGGCGCAGTATTTGGTTATTATTTCCAGGGCCTCATCAGATACGAAATCGGGCCTGACCTCGGAGGGAAAGGTGCCGAAGTAGATGGGCTTCTTCTGCTCGGACAGCTCTTCCAGCAGAGCTTTGACCTTCTCCAGCCGTGGACGCCTGCCGTCGGAGCCATAGGCAAGGGAGTTGGGAGAGGTGAAGCGGATGTCTTTATGGCGGCGGGCGAATCTGGCAACGACGGGGATAGTGCGGTGGCGCATGCAGCGCCCGAAGAGGCGGGGGGTCTGGCAGTAGGTGCAGCCCCAGGGGCAGCCGCGGGAGATCTCTATGGGGGCGAGGATCCTGGTAAAAGGAGGATAGAGGTCCAGGTTCACCGGGGCACGCTTTTCCGTGAAACAGATCAGACCTTGGGACTTGTAGGCGATGCCCTTCACCATCCCCGGATCCAGGCCATCGGTTATCGCCCTGATCAGCTCGGGCAGGGTCTCCTCGCCCTCGCCCACCACCACAAAGTCGAAGTGCTCCAGGACCTCCTCCGGCAGGGCGGAGGGGTGGGGGCCGCCGGCGACAAAGACGGCATCCAGCTTTGCCTTCCTTGCCGTATCGACCTCTTGATAGACCTCCCCCGCCTGAGGGGTGGCAAAGCTGTAGAGCATGATTCCCGCCCTGGGCCCCGGAGCCAGAGAGGCATCTACCAGAGGTATGAGAGCAGCGATGCTATAGGAGTTCCTGCTATTGGAGCGAAACCATATCCTCACGGATTCTCTTTGAGCTTCAGCTGCACCTCCAGCTCTCTATTAGCTGGATCATGCTTGTACTGTATCTCCGCCTTGAGGGGCTCAGCGGGATTCACTCCTATAGTCCAATCGCCAAAAGAGGCTTCCACCCGCCCTCGGGCCTCGACTTCATCCGCCAGGCCCCGCAGCATGTCAGCCATCTCTGCCGCAGTCATATAGATCTCCTGCTCGAACTTCACTCCCTCGGCGGGGCTTCCCGCAGTCTTTCCCGGCCTTCCTCTTATCTTTGCCATTTGCGATCACCGGTTCGCATTTTATGGCCTATTCCATAAAACATTTTCCGCATTAGCGAGCACTCCAAATCTCGGGGCACCATGAGCTATCTAAATCGAGATCAAATCCTCAATCATCCTCCAGGGATCCTCCCAGGAAGAGAGGAACCATCCGGAAGGCCAGCGAGCAGCATTGAGCGCTCATCGCGCGCATCCATATCTGGCAGACATGGCTGTAGGGGACACCCGCACGATAGGGGGCCAGATGCCCCCAAGACCTTCCATCAGGTTCCTGATTATCCCATCAGGATCTATTCCGAGACATTCGATCAGGGGCTTAATGACTGACTCCTGGAAAGCAGGCAGAAAGGAGATTCCTCCTTCGACTTCCCTGGAAGAGATCTAATCTCCGCGGGGACTGAAGCCCTGCTGCTTTTGCATGCCCATGAGGTAATGGAGGATGAGCACTGCTATGCTCTCCTCTGCAGGAATGCCGGATGACATGGAAAGCACTGTGCGGCTATCTATATCGACTTCATAGGTCTCCGTGAGAAGAGGGACAGCATATCTTAATGACGGCGATAATCCTCCCATCTCTACCCAGGCCAGGCCCAGAGCAATATCATAGGGCATATTTATCTCCGCCTTTGGGGCCGTGTCATGAATCATAATCAAGTTGAAGAGAGTAAATACCCTGCGCCATGGCAGTATGTCGCAGCGAGCATTGCCGCGATGCTCGGGGGGCTCGCTGTTCCGGAGACTCCGGGCGGGGCTGCAGCGATGCTGCTTGGGCGGCGGGTATGGCTGGCAGCAATCCGATCGAGCAGAGATGACCGGGAAGCTCGTACGAAAGGTGCCGGAGCTTGCTCGCGTTCCTGGTGTGCCCCTTAATCCCCGATGAACAGGATCGATATGCTTTGATGGACAGCTTCATCTAGCATCAAATGATGATAAGTACATTAGGTTTAAGGTATCATAATCGATGACCATACAATTGAGGGGAAGCGTCCTTGAAGCTTCGTTAACCTCGTTTTGAATAACGTTTTCATAGCTTCCAACGATGAGTATTAATTTAGGTTCTGAAACTTTTATGCCATATTTGGATTCAGCATATGCTCTATTTTTTTGAAAACTAAAATATTCTCTGTAATTTGCCAGTTGGGCTACTCCTTCGTTCACGTCATCAGTAAATCTTCTCCGCCTATGATCGCTTTTAGTAATTTTGCCTTTATCTAACAATGGTGTCTTTAAATCACCAATATCAAAGCAACCATCATTTCTTTCAAATAATAAATCCGGTTTTATTGATTTTTCCGGGTATGGATTTCCCTCAATCCATTTGAGTTCCTTTTGATACAAAACATCTCTACAAGACAAAGTTCGAAAGGCCCTTCTTAGGAAATCCGGATTTTTTTCAAGAAAATCTCCAATAGTTGTTTCTCTCAATCCAGGAACAAGAAATAGATTTGCAAATTGTCCGGCCAACATATGATCTTCTTCTGATTCATTTTTGATGTAATGAATACCTGTTAGATCATCTGACGTTTCTAATGGAGATTCAAGATTACGGCTAATATCCTTCAAATATTCGCATTTCGAAAACGATTTTCCGATTATTGTGAGGTGCAAAACATATTTAATACGATAGATTTCTTCAAGTCTATTCACGATAATACAATTATCTATATAGCAGGATCTAAAATTTTCCCCAAATGCAAATAGGGAACCGTTCTTCTCGCTTTTTTGAATCAATTTTGTTGGCCATATGTCACGAAAAATGAATCTCTTATTAAGGGATTCGTAATCAATTTCTCTGGAAAGCCATAAGTTCCTAAAATGAGAACCACGTGTATCCGCAAGATTTAAGAAAGGTTCCTCATGATCCCTTATATCGAATTGACACAAATATATATTGGTTGATATTCCCTTTTTTTTGTTTGTTTTAGATTTTAAACCCTTAAAATCACGTTGTGCGCCAAATAGTTCAAGGATGAAATGCTTGTCAGTCTCTGTGAAAAGCATGATATTTGGATACAATAGCATGCCTTCTTCTAGATTAATTTCCTTTTTCTTTATTTTTGTATACAGATTTTTGAAATATTTATTCCAATATTCTATATTTAAAGTTATGAATTCGTTGAATTCCATTGGGATATCCTCATTCAGCATTTCTATTTAATCGCTTTTGCTTACATTAACGCGCATCTAAGCCAAGTAATGGTGACTCATGCACCAAATCCTAGAGACGTTGCCAGGGACTGAGAAGCTGAATCGCATAATACATTAATCCCATTCTGACACTCTGGCCTTAGTACCATTTCCTTTCTGACCCAATCAGACGTTTTGCGTTACATCAGAATACGATTATTGGAGGAAAAACGTTTTGGTTGCTCAACAGGGAATCCAGGATCAAGCTATTGCTATCTACACTGACCTGCACCGGAGTCACAAAACGGAGATGCAAGATTCAAGCGTGAATGGATTCAAGAATGGTGGCCATTAGAGAAGTTTTTGCCACACTACTGACAATTATCAGGATTCCTCCAAAAACAAAGGCACAAACCGAAACACCCTCACATCCACCAGCCCCCTGTCCGTCAGCTTCAGCTCTGGGATCACTGGCAGTGACAGAAACGATAGCGTCATGAACGGGTCCTCCAGCGTGCATCCCAGCTTGTGAGCGGCATCAATGCACTCCGCTATGCCCTCTGCCACCTCTTGCATATGACTCTCCGAGAGCAGGCCTGCCACGGGCAGAGGCAGGCTGGCCAGGACCTCACCATCCTCCACCGCCACCAGCCCGCCATCCATCTCCGTGACTGCTGAGACTGCAGCCAGCATCTCCTCGTCCCCGGTTCCGACCACAACGATGTTATGGGAGTCATGGGCGACGGATGTGGCCAGAGCGCCCCTCACCAGACGGAAGCCCTGCACCAAACCAAGCCCCACATTGCCAGTGGCCCTGTGCCTTTCGACCACCGCCAGCTTGAGGATATCCTGGTCGGTGTCCGATACCACTTTTCCCTCCCGGATCAGGGGAAAGAGGGGCAGAGATCTGGTGATGATCTGGCCGGGGACGATGCCAATTGTTCGGGCTGGCCCCTTCTGTGCCACAATCTCAAACGACCGGCGGCTGAGAGCAGCGAGATGGATCGATTTATGCATTGCCTTGACCGGTCTATTCATAGGGGCGAGGAAATCTCCATCCCTGGCCACCAGCCTGCCGTCCTTGAAGACATGAGTAACCCGCGGCTCATCCAGACCGTCCAAGACGGCGATGTCTGCCCGATAGCCGGGTGCTATTGCCCCCAGGTCGGCCAGGCCGAAGTAGCGGGCAGCATTGAGAGAGGAGATCTGCAGGGCAACTATGGGGTCCAGACCCTCATTTATCGCCTTTCTCAGCATGAAGTCGATATGCCCTTCCCGGAGGATATCTGCCGGGTGGCGGTCGTCTGAGACGAATAAAAACTGGCGAGAGTTTTTCAGCGTGACCAGCGGCAGAAGATCGGAGAGATTCCGGGCAGCACTTCCCTCCCGCAGCATGATGAACATCCCGGAAAACAGCTTCTCTTCTGCCTCGGCCAGGGTGGTGCACTCGTGATCGGAGCGGATTCCGGCGCAGATATAGGCAGACAGGTCCGGGCCGGAAAGGCCAGGGGCATGGCCGTCCTTGAGCCGCCCCCCTGCCAGCTGGATCTTTTTCATGATCTGCGGGTCCCGGAAGATTACGCCAGGACAGTTCATTACCTCGGCCAGGCCTATGACCCCCTCCTCCTCAAAGAGACCGACCAGGGCATCCGGGCCCAGGGCTGCCCCTGCAGTCTCCATGTCGGTGGCTGGGACACAGGAGGGGAGCATGACGAAGACGTTCAGAGGGACATTTCTTGATGACTGCAGGATATAGCGAACCCCCTCCTCACCCCAGACGTTGGCGATCTCATGCGGGTCGGCGATAACTGTGGTGGTGCCTTGTGGAACCACTGCTCGCGCGTACTCTGGAACTGTGACCATGCTGCTTTCGATATGTACATGGCCGTCGATGAACCCTGGAGCCAGGATCTGGTCCTCCAGGGAGATGATCTGGCTAGCGCTGCTGCATTCAAAGCCCACGATCCTGCCCTTGTGTACGGCAACGTCTGATCTGCGAACCTCGCCCGATATGAGATTGGCTACGGATCCCCCAAGAAGGAGAAGATCCACCTCGATCTCACACCTGGCGGCAGCTATCAACTCCTCATATTCTTCCATCTGGCCCATGATAATCAATTACAGTCGGTCCTATTTAAATGCGATATTTGAATGACCCGGATCACCTCTTGTCCAGCGAGATGAAGGGAGCTTCCCCTTGTTTGAATAAAAAAATCCTCATCGACACCAGATAAATTTAAATCGAGAAGCATAGATAAACTAAACTGTGCGTGAATTCAAGGATATAATTCTGAAAGTGGCCAAAGCCTATCCCAACGACTCCGCCCGGGGCATCGCCCGCCTGGACCCCAATGCCCTTCTAACCCTGAGGCTCAGTCCGGGTGACATCATCGAGATTGAGGGGAAGAGGCTTACCGCAGCCAAGGTCTGGCGCGCCGACCGGCAGGATTGGTCTCAGGATTATATAAGAATAGACGGCTTCATCCGCCAGAACGCCGGCGTTGGCATCGGGGACAAGGTGAAGATCCGCAAGGCCAAGTTCGCCGAGGCGCAGAGGATCGTCCTCGCTCCTCCTTCCGGATCGCATATGCACTATGGGGATGAGGCAGCTGATATGATCCGCCGCCAGACGCTCAAGCGGCCGGTGGTGGCGGGAGATATACTTCCCATCATGAGCTCCGGCACCCATCCCTTTGTAGGCCGGATGGAACCCGTGCCTTTAGTGGTAACTGAGACCCATCCCGATAATGTGGTGGTGGTCTGCGAGAGGACGGAGATCGTTCTCCTGGAGAAGCCGGCCAAGAGCGTCCGATCGGTCAAAGCCACGGGAATCACCTATGAGAATGTGGGCGGCCTGGGTTCAGAGGTGCAACGGGTAAGAGAGATGATCGAGCTGCCCATGAAGCATCCTGAGATCTTCCAGAAGCTTGGCATTGAGCCTCCCAAAGGTGTTCTGCTCTATGGCCCGCCGGGCACGGGAAAGACCCTCATCGCCAAAGCAGTGGCCAATGAGAGTGGAGCTAACTTCATCTCCATTGCCGGGCCGGAGATCATGTCCAAATACTATGGAGAGAGCGAGCAGAGGCTGAGGGAGATCTTCGAGGAGGCGCAAAAGTCCGCTCCATCCATCATATTCATAGACGAGATCGACTCCATTGCCCCTAAGCGGGGTGAGGTTACAGGGGAGGTGGAGAGAAGAGTGGTGGCCCAGCTCCTGGCCATGATGGATGGCCTGAAAGAGAGAGGCCAGGTGGTTGTGATCGGAGCCACCAACCGGGAAGAGGCCATTGATCCCGCTCTGCGCCGGCCGGGCCGGTTCGACAGGGAGATCGAGGTCGGAGTTCCGGACAGGGAGGGCAGAATCGAGATCCTGCAGATACATATGCACAGCATGCCCGTGGCGGATGATGTGAACCTGGAGGGATTAGCGGACCGGATGCATGGTTTCGTCGGGGCAGATGTGAACGCCCTGTGCAAAGAGGCGGCCATGAAAGCCCTGCGCCGCTATCTGCCCGATCTCACCTCAGAGGATGAGATACCCCAGGAGATCATCGATCAGATGCAGGTCATGGGTGCGGACTTCGAGGAGGCTCTCAAGGAGATCGAGCCCTCGGCCATGAGAGAGGTTCTGGTGGAGGTGCCCCGGGTCAACTGGAACGACATGGGAGGATTGGGAGCACTAAAGCAGGAATTGATCGAGTCCATAGAGTGGCCCATCAAGCAGCCGGAGAAGTTCCAGAAGATGGGCATAAGGCCCCCAAAGGGAATTCTGCTCTACGGCCCGCCGGGCACGGGAAAGACCATGATCGCTCAGGCGGTGGCCAATGAGACCAACGCCAACTTCATAAGCATCCGGGGGCCGCAGATGCTCTCCAAATGGGTGGGCGAGTCGGAGAAGGCGATCAGAGAGATATTCCGCAAGGCAAGGCAAGTCTCGCCGGCAATCATATTCTTCGATGAGCTGGACTCCATTGCCCCTATGAGGGGAATGGACGAGGGGGGCAGAGTGATGGAGAGGGTGGTAAACCAGCTTCTAGCAGAGCTTGACGGCCTGGAAGCCTTGAAGGATGTGGTGGTGATCGCCGCCACCAACCGGCCGGATATACTCGATCCAGCGCTGCTTAGATCGGGAAGGTTCGACCGAATGCTCCTGGTGGGGCCGCCTGACCGGCAGGGGAGGCATGAGATCCTCAAGATCCACGCCTCCAGGACGCCCAAAGGAGAGGATGTGAGCCTGGAGGAGCTGGCGGAATTGACCGATGGCTATGTGGGCTCAGATCTGGACAACCTCTGCCGGGAGGCGGCCATGCTTGCTCTGCGGGAAGGGCTGGACCGGGTGGAGATGAGACACTACCGGGAGGCTTTGAAGAAGGTGAGGCCGAGCGTGGAGGAGCATATGCTCAGTTACTATGAGCGCATCGGCGAGAGGTTTAAGGGCGGAATCAAGGTTGAGCCGGCTTCGCTCGCTGGCTACCGGTAGCCTGGCGGAATAGAATGATGGCTTGAATCTGTGCATGATGCTTGAATTGATGCTCAAGTCTTGACAATTAAATTGGAGAGGAGGGTTTTAGGGGCATGGGAAAGGTGTTCGCGGGAAGCATTGGAGATAAAGAGATCGTAAACATCGATGGCACAGTCCTGGGAGATCTGGAGAACATTATCTACGAGGTCATGACCGGCAAGCTGGTGGACCTGGTGGTAAAGCCAAACTCGGGCCTTGATCGCAGCAAGTACCGAGAGGACGGCAAGTTTGTGCTGATACCATTCAGCTCAGTGGTGGCGGTCAAAGACTACATCGTAGTGGATGAGAGCCGGGCTATGAAAAAGTAGGAGGCTGGGGCTCAATTCCTTTTCTTTGCCTTAAAACGTATCTTTGCACATATTCCCTGACTCATAGCGCTCATCTGGACACAGCCAGAGTTCTTCAGCACCACTCTCTGCTCTCCGGAAAGCTTATTTCTTCTTAGGTCCTCCATTTTTCGATGATGCGACTTAGATCTTATTTGGCCATCGGCATCCTTGTGCTCGCCGTGGTCCAGGCAGGCTGCCTTGGCGAAGAGGATGAAGGTGCAAAGGTCCTTTTGGAGACCAGCATGGGCAACATCACAATTCAGCTCTATAGCGACATGCCCATCACCACAGGTAACTTCTTGAGTCTGGTCGAGAAGGGCTTTTACGATGGGGTGATCTTCCACCGAATCATAGACGGCTTCATGATTCAGGGCGGAGATCCCGAGGGAACGGGCATGGGTGGACCGGGCTACACCATCGAAGACGAGTTCACTGATAATAATCGAAACGATCGGGGGACCATTGCCATGGCCAATGCCGGGCCCAACACCGGGGGCAGCCAGTTCTTCATCAACCTGGTGGACAACAATTTCTTGGACGACAAGCATCCCGCCTTCGGCAAGGTGATCGAGGGAATGGATGTGGTGGACAAGATCAGTAAGGTCGAGACGGACAGCAACGACCGGCCCCTGGAGGAAGTTGTGATCGTTCGGGCCGGTGCGATTGTCTAAATTTGGGGATGATTTGATTATGGCAACAGAGAGTACAGAGGCAGGAGATCGGATTCTGCTCGCTACCAGCATGGGCGATATCACAATTCAGCTCTACAGCGATATGCCCATCACCGCAGGCAACTTCAAGAAGCTGGTCGAGAAGGGCTTTTATGATGGGGTGATCTTTCACCGGATCATTGACGGCTTCATGATTCAGGGCGGGGATCCCACCGGAACAGGCCGGGGAGGGCCGGGCTATGCCATCAAGGACGAGTTCACCCCAAATAGCAAAAACGCCCGGGGGACCATAAGCATGGCCAATGCCGGGCCCAACACCGGGGGTAGCCAGTTCTTCATCAACCTGGTGGACAACAATTTCCTGGATGGCAAGCATCCCGCCTTCGGCAAGGTGATCGAGGGGATGGATGTGGTGGACAAGATCGGTAAGGTCCAGACCGGTGCCATGGACCGGCCGGCAAAAGAGGTCAAGATCATGAGCGCAAAAGTGATCGCTTGATCTTTATTTTTTCGATATATTGCATCAAAAGCCTTTTATCGCTCTGTCGACTATTATAAAGTGGAGAGTTGGAATGAAAATAGCTACATCAATGATCGCATTGCTAATGCTATCGCTAATGGTAATCGCATTGGCCGGGAGCTGCTATGCACAAGGCTCAAGCTCTGCACCATATGTGGGTGGCGATTTTGGCAGGGCGTGGCTGGGCAACATTGGCCAATTAAGTGCTCAACCTGCGAAGAGCACATATAGCGACCTGTGGAATTGGGGCGGCGGCCCGAAAGGAAGCATGGCGGTCAATGGCTACCTGATACCGGATCTGCGCTATATCTGGAAGTCAGAAAACGGCACAGGCTATTGGGCGGGATGGAAATATCCATACGCAAGCGGATGGTATCCTGGATACAATTATCCTTACTTGTTTGGCAGCATCTACCCCAGCAGCTACTACTATCCCCCAGACTACCTCTCCAGTGGATATTTGGCTCGCAGACTATATTGAGAGGAGAATTATCATGGTCAAGTCCAATCTATTGGCAGAATTTGCGGTATCGAAAGACCGGCTGATTCAAGCCCTGGCATGCGTGTCCAACCTGGCAGATAGGGCAGTTGTGCAGGCCATTGTTCATCCCAAGGATACCATACTGGGATTTGCCTTCAGCAACACTCTCGTGAATGGTGAGTCCGGGGAACAGATTTATGCTTATTACGTGACCACTCCCGCCCCCTTAAAGGGGCAGGCTTCTACGGTTTTGATTCCGACAGATTGTAGTCCCAATCTGAGTATATTGATTGCCGCATTCCAATCTCGATCCACCGAAAGCCCGCAATGAGGGCAGTTATGGACGCGATCAGAAAGCGTCTTTTCAACCAGAATGCCACACCTGGAACACATCTTAGATGTATTTCTTGGATCTACCAGGATCACCACCGAACCGGCACTTGCAGCCTTGTACGAGGTCAGAGTCACAAGCATATTCCAAGCCACGTCTGAGATGGATTTTGCCAGGCAATGGTTTTTGAGCATATTTTGAATACTAAGATCTTCAAAAGCGATCAATCCGAACCTGTTAACCAGATCCCGGCTAACCTGATGAGCAAATTCATATCTCTTGTTAGCGATCCTCTCATGGACCCGTTCAACGACCTTCGAGGCGGATCTCCTCTCCAGAGTACCTTTCGGTGCTTTTGAGAGCTTCCTTTGAACTCTGGTGAGTTCCTTTTCCTCTTCTCGGAAGAATCTAGGATTAGCTATCTTCTCGCCGTTAGAAAAGGTGGCGAAGCTCTCAAGGCCAACATCTACACCGACGAGAGAACCGTCTTTCCAGGGGGGCTTAGGTTGATCTTCCATCTCGACGGTGAAGCATGCAAACCATTTACCTGTCGCGGCTCTCCTTACGGTTAGTCGCTTGATCTTGCCTTCAATGGGTCTATGTAGCTTGATCTTGATATTACCAATCTTGGAAAGATAGAGCTTACCAGCATTGAGCTTGAACCCCTTCTGAGGATAGGTAAAAGAATCGTACCAACCTCTTCCCCGAAATCTTGGATATCCAGGATTCTCTCCGGCTTTGACTCTTCGGAAGAACGCCTTCAAGGCAAGATCCACCCTTTCCTGGGCATTCTGAAGGGTTTGGGAAAAGACACCACTGAGTTCTGGTTTAATCTCTTTCCAAGTTGGAAGAAGGTTGTGAGTCTCGTATTTTGAGATGGATTTGCCTTCTTTCTCCCAGGCATTCTTTCGATAGGCTAATGTTTGATTGTATGTCCATCGGCATAGATCTAGGGTCTGCTCCATCTTCGTCCTTTGGGACTTTGTTGGATAGATCCTAAACTTGTATGCCTTGAGCATAGATATCTGTTATGCATTTTATTATATTTATAGTTTCTGCATAATAGTGGGGCACGATTCGTCCCCTCCCCTGAAGGAGAGGGGTCTTCTCTGCCCCTACACCCCGACGTTATAACCGAAGAGGATGAGCCGGATGTGATCAAGAGCGAGGCATTCATCATGGGCGATCACAATTCCGCCGTGGGATCCATATTGCAGCATCCGTCTTCCCAGGATGATGATACCACACTGGATGCGGATGAGACACAATCTGTGCTGTATGGGTGAATCCTCAAATTCAAGAGCAGTCCTGGCCGATCCGTCCAACAGGCTGGTGTATCTGCCATAATATTATACATCCAGCGCAAGCTGTGCCAGGACCGGCAGGCAATTATGGGCTCTTCGCTGAAATATGTGGGTGAGTTAAGGCAGGGAATATGGTCTTTTGTTCCTCTGCGCCTCTGTGGTTGGGTCAGAGCATCGCGGTTCACCACAGAGGCGAAAAGATACAGGGAATTTCCGATTCAAGTTCACCCATTCCAAATAGCGAGGAGCCCTCAGGCCAGCGGCTTTCATCGGGGTGCATTTGGCCTGCCAGCCGATGGCGTTGAAGGCCCCAGGATAATCGGACGCGAGCTTGATCTCGCCAGATGGATCTCCTGAGCAATAGGCCACTTGCACGCTAGATGTCGGTTGTGGCTGAGGAGAGCTGCGCATATTTTCTGGCAATTTACCTTTTTGTCCAATAATCCATTTTCCTTTTTTGGTTAATTTATCATTTAATAATATGCCAATTTTTTCATTATTTGGGAGGATAATTTTGCTTTGAAGGCATTTTTGATCTATATTTTTCACTATTTGACCGCAGCATTTATAGTGCAAGATGTACCAGGGCGAGATGAGGAATAGAACGGAGGTGATGATGCATGGATATGATGTCCCAAATATATGCGGTAATTCTCTTTGGAGCAATGGTGGTTTTATTGCCCTGGGGATTGAATAAATGGTCTGACACCCGCGCCGGCGTAAGGTAAGGATTTGCATTCCATCCGGTTAAGCCGGCAAGATGATGCTGACCTCCTCAGATCGATATATCGTGTTTATCATCTGGATGGGCAAAGGCACTTTTCAGTGGAATGGGCGGCACCGGTTCTGCAGGTTTGAATCGACCTGCAACCGGTGCTCTTTCCAGCCAGGCTGAGGAGGGAGCTGCCGGAAAATGATTAGCCTTCTTCGATCATTCTCCTAGGTCCGCTTGAACGCCCCCTTAGCCATCGCAACTCTTATCTCCAGATCAGGTCCTTCGAGCTCTTCTGCAACGGATTCGAGAAACCGCATTAAGTACCAATGTGAAGAATAAACAACATTTTATGCCATATGATCCTAAAAGTAATTATATTTTCACTGATTGATTAGTAAAAATATTTTAATTTTACAAAAGATGATAATTATAGACCCGGATATATCTCCCAGATACACCTCTCACATGCATTGTGAGACGCTGTACCTATTGCTGCTCCGCCACATGGACTTATGCTGCGCTTTTGCATGGCGAGGATTTCGGGTTGATCCGGGCGGAATGAGTTTATCGGCTTCTTCTCGCCGGGGAGTCTTATTGGCAATAACGTCCTTGTCCTAATAGCGCCAAACTCTGCAGATCCAAATGGTCACGTTAGTATCAGGAATAGTTATTAAGGAACAGGCTTAATAGTGTAGAAAATGCAGGTAGGATAATTGAAATCGGATCCAATTCCAACCGGCAGGGAGAAAGCGGCTCTTCGCTCAATTATGGGGGTGAGTTCAGGCAGAGAATATGGTCTTTTATTCCTCTGCGCCTCTGTGGTTGGGTCAGTGCATCGCGGTTCACCACAGAGGCACCGAGACACGGAGAATTTCCAATTCGAGTTCACCCATACCAAATGGCGAGGAGCCGAGAAAGCCATTATGCCTGAGAGAATCTCCCCCGTTTTAAGCAAGCCCCTGGCCAGGTACCTGGAGCTGGAGTTATTGCTTCATAATTTTTTTGAGAGTACTGGCTACTGTAAAGAGAATTATGGCAGAACATGTAATGGTTGCTGCAATGAAAATGTCGTTGAATATCCAAAAATTATCGCCGGTTGCAGCGAGCTGGATGAAGAGCGAATAAGGATTTATGGCGTGGGCGACTTAACAAGATCTTGCCCTTATTCCAGCGATATAGGTTGCATTCTTAAAACGCATAAGACGCCAAAATGCATAGCTTACATCTGCCCCCAATTCACAAAAGCACTGAGTGAGCATGGCATAGATTATGATTGGCTTGAGACACATACACTGCTCATCAGCATTCTTAATGAGGCTAAATTCGACTGGTGGAGTGGTTCTAAAATCGAGTCTTATCGCATCAGTGATGAAGAATTCTCAGAGATTAAAAGACAAATCAAAGAATCGTTAAAGGTATAGCTAGAGAAGGCTGCCAAATAGTCAGACATATCAAAGGAAAAAATACGCCTCACGGCCTTTATGGATTAGTAGTGATTAGGTGCGGGGAATGGGATTCGAACCCACGAACACCTTCGTGACTGGACCCTGAATCCAGCGCCTTTGACCTGGCTTGGCAATCCCCGCAAAAGGATGCAGCCCAATCTCATGCAGTAGTAGTATTTAATGGTATTCGTAGGCCTGGCATGCCTGTGCCTCAAGGGTGGCTACTTTTCTCCCAGAGTACTTTTCTCCTATTTCATTTCATCAACCTCCTCTGATGGCTGACAGGCTGTCTACAGCATCTGCCACCGGAAAAGAGAGTGATTTCTCTATACCAGAACCGCCTTCATTTCTTCCCACAAAAGGTGGCCGGATTTGCCTCGCCCCCGCGCATGTGCCTGCCCACATGGACACACATCAACGGGATTCCGGTCGCAGTTATTCCGACTTAGCCATATCAATCGCTGTATCCAAGACTCCCCGGCGTTGAGGGGGCCAGAGCACTACCGCGCGTTTAATCGCGCGCGGCGTCCACTGAAAAATCGGTTCGTAAGAATAGATCAAACAGAACTGATTGCTCAAATCATCCGGCAACGGCCTAGCCCGGATCAGCAGGTAGGCCATGTGCTGGACGCAGCGCTGCCGGAGGGTCGAGGGAGATGAGCATCACAAGCGAGCAATCTAGATCAATACCGCTTTTGGCGTCACCAAAAGAAGATTATCTGCACCCATCCATTTTACCATTCATTCAAACCGGTCCCGTTCCTCTCTCATGAAGGGCTCGATTCCCGGCATGCTCCCGAACTCGGCCTCATTCATGCACTTCTTCCCGACCTCTTCCGCCTCATAGGGAATTCCGCGCCTCTCCAGCTCCCCAATCAGCTCCTCCATGAATATCCCCCTCCCGGGCACATGCTCGTGCTCCGCCTCATGCACCCGCCCGCCCGCATAGCCAAAGCTCGTCGTCTGCACGCCGCAGCTCGGACTACCGGCCACCCCCACCACGCGCACCCGCACTCCCTCTTTTGCCAGCATCTCCAGTAGATCTGCATAGTGAACGATCAGCGAGCGGCAGAACTGGCGGAACTGGGGCACATCCAGCTGGTTTCTGGTCACCGCCCAGCGCTCGGTGCCCAGATAGAGCGCCTCCGGACAGGGCAATTGCATCGTTGGTCCTGCGGGAGAGAAGGATAGAGTATCCAGACCCTTGACCCGGGTCAAAGGATTCAGAAGGCAGTGAGCCACCAGTGCCACCTCCTCTCCGCCGGTAGCAGGCGATTTTTCCTCTGCCCCGGCCCGAATGCTCTTTCTTGACGGCGGCATAAAATCACCGAATCATCGCGTACTGAGTCAGAGGCCAGAAAAGAAGGTCCAGACCAGCTCACACCCCTGCCGACTGGTCCTTTCGCTTAACTCCCTGGATATACTGATAAAACCGGATGCCATCCAGGTCCTCATAAAAGATGATCTTCTCCGCCCTCTCCCCCACCAGGAGCTTCAGGGTGTTGGTATGAAATTCTTCCACATACTCCACGCCGGTAATCACATCCAGGGGCACCGTGCGCACGCTATCCCAGGCGATCCCCGGCCGGACGAAATGCACATTCTTATCGGTGGTGACGAGATATCCCAGGATCTTATCGAGCATCCCCATCCTGGCGATGGCCAGCATCTGTTCAGATGCCTGGCTGTGAAGAATGGCCGGGGCGATGAGCACCAGCTCCTCCCCAGCTGCGGAGAGCTTCTTGGCTATCCGGCCGAGCTTCTTGGGAACAACCGGGCTCGGGCCTCTGCCCTCGCCTTTGTTTGCGATTTCGTTCATCTTCTCCAGTGGCCTCAGGTCACAATCTGTTCCAGACAATCGTTCTCCAGAGCGATCCTCACCTCGCGAGCGAGCCTGCGGCCAGTGGACATATTGGTCCGCCAGAGGGCATTGCCATAGGGGTGGCCGACAGCCATATGCACATTGGTCCCACCGCCGATCCTGGGTGCGACATCGTAGATGTAGAAGTTCAGGTCCTTGTCCACACAGGTCTGCAGACAGAAGGGGCCGATGATCCCGGGCTTGTAGTACTCCTGGGTCGCTTCCACATACATCTCCGCCAGGACGAACGCCTTCTCCAAGAGCGACTCGCGCAGGGTGGCGGAGTTATGTCCACAGACGGTGTACTCAGGATTGATCTGCTGTTCATTAAGGGTTAGCTGCTGGGGCGCAGGCAGTCGGCAGTGGCCGTCAAGGCTCGTCTCAAACCTCCAGTCTATGCCGATCAGTTCAATCCTCTTCGTTATGGGGGAGTAGAAGTAGTCCAGATTGAAGACCGGCCCAATGACATAGCGCTCAATCCTGGCCAGCTCAATCCCATCCTGGTCGATCACATTCTGGCGCAAGAGGAGATCCGCCTTCTGGCAGTACTCCTCATAGGAGGCAGCAGTGAAAAATCCCCTCTCCAGGGTTTTAACCGCGTGGGGCAGCTTGACCATAACCAACTGGTTGATGTCCTCCGCTTCGATCGGCTCAGGATATGGCAGACCCGCCTTCTCCAGCAACCAGTAGTAGTCCCTCTTGTCTCCTCTCTCCTCGGAGCGAAGCAGGTTGCGAGAGCCGAGCAGCGGAAGCGTAAACTGATCCTCCACCGCGTCTATCCCGCAATAGGAGGTGAATGAGCGGTTGGGGACGAACAGGGTGTTCTTCTCCTTGAGAATATCCTGGTTCTCCGGATCCAAGACATCCGGGAACCGCTTCAGCATCATCACCTCATCGATCATGCCGGTTATGACATTCCCCTTCTGGTCTCTCTCCGCCCGGAAGTACTTGATATAGGGCTTCTCCCTCCCCTCCTGGCATACCGCCAGGGTCTTGAAATTCTCCTCCACTGCGCCATCTGCCGTATCCAGGGCAGAGTGGGATGCTATCATTCCGATTCGAAGATTCTTGAGGTCGTATCCCCTCAATACCTCCAGAACCTTACTGCGATCAATCAAGTCTGAACACCTCAAAATAATTATACTGGTCCCTCATATTTCCATCCCAATTTATCAAGGTGACCCTATCATACAAAGAACTGACCTTCTCAATTCCCGCCTCATTGCTCCGATCCCTTTGAGTCACCAAAGATCCTCTCCCCTTCCCCCTGAAAAGCTGCATGAATCCACACACAATCCACTTGGTCTGCGCAAATAACCACAGCTCTTCGCCCTCCAGAATAACCTGCTCTTATCATAGCCGCCGATTCCCTCCAGACAATGCAGAAGATGCTCAGGGGCAGAAATCCCGCCGGTTCCGGCCAGACACTAGAGCATCTTGCTGCCTTTTGCCAATCCGCACATCCCAAGTACTCGCACCGCGATAAAGATTATGCCCCTCATGTCATGCCGCCCGTCCGGGCTCGGCCGCTGCCCGTCCGAATAAGTATCAGCCAAGTTCATAGAGCCGCAGGGGTCCGTTCAATCCGGCAGCCTCAGATTCGGTCTCCTTATCTTTGGGTGGCGGGATTGGCCTTGTTTTTCCTCCTCTGCTATATCACTACCGCTCCATGGATCTAAAGGATCATAAGATCGTATGATAGTCCGCCTGCACCATACGTAGGCTTGGGCATTTTCCAGGTATCGCAGACGGGAAGAGCAGCCTCTCCTGGAAATTCATGTGCATTACTTTAATATACCTCAATCTCATTGGGAGTATTTCACTATTGGGAGCTTGATATTTTGGCGGGCAGAGCTTGGAAGTTCATGGACGATATCGATACCGATGCCATCATCCCCGGTCGCTACCTGGTAATGAACGACCCCAGGGAGCTGGCGGTACACCTCTTTGAAGGGGTCAGGCCAAAGATGGCATCAGAGGTCAAAGAAAGCGACTACGTAGTGGCTGGCGAGAACTTCGGCTGCGGCTCATCGCGAGAGCACGCCCCCTTGGCTCTGAAGGGAGCAGGAATCTCGGCTGTCGTCGCCAAATCCTTTGCCAGAATATTCTTCAGAAACGCCATAAACATAGGCCTGCCCCTCTTCATCTGCCCGGATGTGGACAGGATCGAAGATGGCGATCAAATCGAGATCGATATGAAAGGCGGAGTGATAAAGAACATAACCCGCAAAGAATCCTACAATACCACCCCGCTCCCTGATTTCTTAAGGGAGATCGTGGATGTGGGAGGGCTGGTGGAGTACACCAGACGACAGGTATCCGGAGCGAAAACATGAACTATAAAGTACCAGTTATCAGTGGCGACGGCATCGGCCCAGAGATCATAGCCGAGGGCCAGAAGGTCCTGGAAGCAGCCGCAGACAAGCACAACTTCTCTTTGGAGTGGATCGATTACTCCATAGGCGCAGAGCATTATCTGAAGACGGGCGAGCTGATAAGCGAGGAGACGCTCAAAGAGCTATCCGGATATCGGGCCATCTACCTGGGAGCAATAGGCGACCCGAGGGTCAAGCCGGGCGTGCTGGAGAAGGGCGTCCTTCTCACCATGCGCTTCTACCTCGACCAGTACATCAACCTCCGGCCGGTCAAGCTCCTGGAGGGGGTCTGGACTCCTCTTAAGGATAAAACGCCGAAGGATATCGATTTCGTCGTAGTTCGCGAGAACACTGAGGATTTTTACATCGGCATTGGCAGTCGCGCACAGAAGGGCAAGAGCCACGCCGACTTCCAGATCCGTCGTAACCTCTATAACATCAAGTTCGGCCTGGATATCGACTCGGACAGCGAGGAGATCGCCTACCAGATAGGCGAGGTCAGCCGGGAGGGCTGCCAGAGAGTGATAAAGTACGCCTTCGACCTGGCAAGAAAGCGCCACCAGAAGGTCTCTAGCGTCGACAAGGCCAATGTGCTCAGCGACATCTACGGCTTTTGGAGAGAGGTCCTTTTAGATGTGGCAAAAGGATATCCAGAGGTCAAATACGACTTCAACTTCGTTGACGCCATCACCATGTGGTTTGTCAAGAACCCGGAGTGGTTCGATGTAGTCGTCGCCCCCAACATGTTCGGAGATATCATTACCGACCTTGGAGCCATGATCCAGGGCGGCCTGGGCCTGGCTCCGGGAGCCAACCTCAACCCGGAGGGGACCAGCATGTTCGAGCCCATACATGGCTCTGCTCCCAAGTACAAGGGCCGGAATATGGTCAACCCCCTGGCCACTATCTGGGCGGGGGCTCTGCTGCTCGAGCATCTCGGCCAGCCGGCGGCTGCCGAGGATATAGTCTCAGCCATAGAGCGGAACCTATTTGAAGGCCGTATAAAGACATATGACCTGGGAGGAAGCTCAACCACCTCCGAGGTGGGATCGGAGATTGCTCGCCTAGTGGGGCTTATCTAAGTCCCACAAGGGAAAAAGCTTTTATGGGGGATCTCTTCATTCCTCAGTTAGTGCAGCACATGAGGCTTGAGGCATGCCAGGCCGCGAGGGCTCGTAGCTCAGTTAGGCAGAGCGTCTGGCTTTTAAATTTTTGCATGAAGATACCAGGTGGTCGAGGGTTCAAATCCCCCCGAGCCCGTTTGGAGTTTCCTTGAGCCTGTATGCTGCTCTTTCTAAGAGTTGGTGGTTCTAGTGACCAAGTTTGCCGTAAAAGATCATGAGATGGTTCCGGAACATATTCTGCTCACTCCGGAAGAGGGCCTCGATGTGCTGAAGGAGTTCGGCATCGGCGCGCCACAGCTACCAAAAATCCATATAAGTGACCCCGCAGCCAAAGAGATCGGGGCCAAAGTGGGCGACATAATCAAAATAATACGAAAAAGCACAACAGCCAAGCATTCGACCTTTTACCGGCTGGTAATCGATTAAGGGTGATCTTTTGCTCGACAGAAATTCTCTTTATAGCGCTTATTTTACCAGGGATAAGCTGGTGCATCATCATATCAACTCATTCAACGATTTCATAGATAAAGGCCTACAAAAGGTGATCGACGAGGTGAACATCATCGAAACCAACATCGAGAACACCTATGTCAAGCTGGGGAACATCCGGGTGGAAAAGCCCATGGTTCGCGAGGCGGACGGCTCCGTGGAAAGGCTCTACCCCAATGATGCCCGCCTTCGCAACCTGACCTATGCCTCGCCAATAAAGCTGGAGATGACCATCGTTGAGGGGGAGACGGAGAAAGATCCGGTTGAGGCGGACATAGGGACCCTGCCCATAATGCTCAACTCCAAGGTCTGCAACCTCTCCGGCCTCAGCGCAGATGAGATGATATCCTTTGGAGAGGACCCCTCTGACCCCGGTGGCTACTTCGTGGTCAACGGATCGGAGAGAGTGATCATGACCCTGGAGGATCTGGCGCCAAACAAGATTCTAGTGGAGTACAACCAGCGCTACGATGAGAACATCGAGGTGGCCAAGGTCTTCAGTCAGAGGCAGGGCTACAGATCGCTGGTCATTGTGGAGAGGGGACGCCGATCCATCCTGGAGGTCTCATTCCCCTCCGTCTCGGGCAGATTGAACTTCGTCACCCTTCTCCGCTCGCTGGGGATGGAGACGGATATGGATATCGTTAAATCGGTATCAGATAACCCGGAGATCATCAAGTTCATGCTGGAGAACCTGGAGGAAGCAGAGGTTTCCACCAACGATGAGGCCCTGGAGAAGATAGGCTCTCGCGTCGCAGCCGGCCAGGCCAAGGAGTACCAGAAGAAGAGGGCGACCTATGTCCTGGACCGCTACTTGCTCCCCCACATAGGCGTCGATGAGAAGGATAGGTATGCAAAAGCTCTCTTCCTCTCCCGCATGGCCGAGGCCTGCTTCGAGCTGGCCTTGGCCCGGAGGAACGAGGACGACAAGGACCACTACTCCAACAAGAGGCTGAAGCTCTCAGGAGACCTGATGGAAGACCTCTTCCGGGTGGCTTTCAACCGTCTGACCCGAGACATAAAGTATCAGCTGGAGAGAGCTAGCATGAGAAACAGAGACCTGAATGTGGTGACCACCGTCCGGGCGGATGTCCTCACTGAGAGGATGATTCACCCCCTGGCAACAGGCAACTGGGTAGGAGGGAGAACCGGAGTCTCCCAGCTCCTGGACAGGACCGATTATATGGCCACCCTCTCCCATCTGCGCAGGGTGATATCTCCACTATCCCGGTCCCAGCCCCACTTCGAGGCCAGAGATCTGCATGCCACCCAGTGGGGACGCATCTGTCCCTCTGAGACGCCAGAGGGTCCAAACTGCGGCCTGGTGAAGAACTTCGCCCAGGGCGTCGAGCTCTCCAAAGGGATAGACGATTCGGAAGACATCAAGAAGATTCTCATGGATTTAGGGGTAATTTCGGTAGGTGGTAGCATTGGCTGAAGTATTGACGGGCGGCGCTAGAGTATATGTGAACGGTGAGATAGTGGGCTATCATGATGATCCCAAGACTCTGGTCGAGAACCTCCGCCGCCTCCGGCACTCGGGGAGCATCAGCAGCCAGACGAACGTAGCCTATTTCGAGGATACCGGTGAGATCTTCATGAACACCGACTCTGGCCGGGCGAGGAGGCCCCTTATCGTGGTCGAGGATGGCCGGGCCCTGGTCACCGATGAGCATGTTACCAGGATCCAGAAGGGAGAGATGAAATTCGATGACCTGGTGGCTGAGGGCCTGGTGGAGTACCTGGATGCAGAGGAGGAGGAGAACAGCCTCATCGCTATCTGGGAGGAGGACATCACTCCCGAGCATACCCATCTGGAGCTCGACCCATCCATGATTCTGGGAATCGCTGCCGGCCTGGTCCCCTATCCCGAGCATAACGCCAGCCCCAGAAACACCATGGGCGCGGGAATGGTCAAGCAGTGCCTGGGCATGTCCACCGCCAACATGAGGCTCCGGCCCGACACCCGCGGCCACTATCTCAACAGCCCTCAGAAGGCTATAGTGCGGACGAAGACCTCCAAGGCCATCGGCTTTGACGAGAGGCCTGCAGGCCAGAACTTCGTGGTGGCAGTCCTCGCTTATGAGGGATACAACATTGAGGATGCCCTGGTCATGAACCGGGGCTCAATCCAACGTGGCCTGGCTCGCAGCCACTTCTTCCGGGTCTCAGAGGCAGAGGAGCGCAAGTACCCCGGCGGCCAGGAGGACAAGTTCGAGATCCCGGATGTTGAGGTCCGGGGGGCTAGAGGAAGCGAGGCCTATGACCAGCTCGACTCAGACGGCCTGGTCAACCCCAATGCCTATGTGGGCCCCAATGACGTCCTGATCGGCAAGACCAGCCCTCCTCGTTTCCTGGAAGAGCCCTCGGAGTTCGGACTGACCCCCCAGCAGAGAAGGGAGACCTCGGTGACCATGCGCTCCAACGAGAAGGGTGTGGTGGACATGGTCATCCTGACTGAATCCTCCAACGGCAACCGCCTGGCCAAGGTCAAGAGCCGCGACCAGCGCATCCCGGAATTGGGCGACAAGTTCGCCTCCCGCCACGGCCAGAAGGGCGTGGTAGGCCTGATCGTCCCCCAGGAGGATATGCCTTTCACCGAGTCGGGCATAGTGCCGGACCTCTTGCTAAACCCTCATGCCATCCCCTCCCGGATGACCGTTGGACACGTCCTGGAGATGATCGGCGGCAAGGTCGGCTCATTGGACGGGAGGTTCATCGATGCCACCGCATTCTTAGGAGAGAACGAGCCGGAGCTCCGCACCGCTCTGACGAAGTTCGGGTTCTCTCATACCGGCAGGGAGATACTGTACAATGGAGCCACTGGAGAGCAGATCATGGCAGACCTCTTCGTGGGAGTGATCCTCTATCAGAAGCTCTACCACATGGTCACAGGCAAGATGCACGCCCGCTCCCGCGGCCCAGTGCAGGTCCTCACCCGCCAGCCAACAGAAGGCCGGGCAAGGGAAGGAGGCTTGAGGTTTGGGGAAATGGAGAGGGATGTGCTCATCGCCCATGGAGCCGCTCTGGCGCTTAAAGAGCGCCTGGTGGACGAGTCGGACAAGGTCACAGAGCTCGTCTGCAGCCATTGCGGCATGATCGCCATTCACGACCGGCGAAGAAATGCTGACTTCTGCCCGACCTGCGGAGCAGACACTGAGATCTATCCGGTGGAGATGAGCTATGCCTTCAAGCTCCTATTGGACGAGATCAAATCGCTGGGAGTAGCACCACGACTGATCCTTGAAGACGCTGTTTAGGTGTAAATATGACTGTACCCAAGAGAATAGGCAAGATCCGCTTCGGCCTGATCTCGCCCCAAGAGTTTAGAAAGATGAGCGTGGTCAAGATCATCACCGCTGATACTTACGATGATGACGGCTTTCCCATTGAGATGGGGCTTATGGACCCGAGGCTTGGCGTCATCGACCCAGGCCTGCGCTGCCGGTCCTGCGGCGGGAGGCCTGGAGAGTGCCCCGGCCACTTCGGCCACATCGACCTCATCGCCCCGGTCATCCACGTTGGTTTTGCCAAGCTGATCCGGAAGGTCCTGCGGGCCATATGCAGAGACTGCTCCCGCTTGATGCTCAAGGACAATGAGAAGAAGATGTACCTGGAGCAGATCCAAGAGCTGGAACGGCTGGGCCAGATGACCGACGATACGGTGAACAAGGTATTCGCCGAGGCCAGAAAGAATAAGACCTGCCCCTACTGCGGCGCTCCCCAGCAGGAGATCAAGTTCGAGCGGCCTTTATCATATATAGAGGAGGGCCACAAGCTCACCGCTTCAGACATTCGCGACCGGTTTGAGAAGGTCCCGGACGAGGATATCCAGGTCATGGGCATGAATCCGGCGACTGCGAGGCCTGAATGGATGATCCTGACCGTCCTCCCTGTGCCACCGGTGACCATGCGCCCCTCCATCACCCTGGAGTCGGGCCAGAGGAGCGAGGACGACCTCACTCACAAACTGGTGGATATCATCAGAATAAACCAACGCTTCCAGGAGAATCGGGAGGCTGGAGCTCCCCAGCCGATCATAGAGGATCTGTGGGAGCTCCTGCAATACCATGTAACCACATTCCTGGACAATACCGTCTCCGGCGTTCCTCCTGCCCGCCACCGCTCCGGCAGGCCCTTGAAGACCCTCTCCCAGCGATTGAAAGGGAAGGAGGGACGATTCAGAGGATCTCTATCCGGCAAGAGGGTCAACTTCAGCGCCAGGACGGTCATATCCCCCGATCCCAACCTCAGCATCGGCGAGGTGGGCGTGCCCATGGATATAGCCATGGAGCTATCTGTGCCCATGATTGCCAACTCCAGGAACATGGAGATAGTGAAGACATTTGTGCGCCGCGGTCCGGACCGGCACCCGGGAGTCAATTACGTCACCCGTCCCGACCAGAGGAGGGTCAAGGTCACAGACAAGAACTGTGAGGAGGTCGCAGAGCAGATCGACATCGGCTGGAAGATCGACCGCCAGCTTGCCGATGGCGATATAGTCCTGTTCAACCGCCAGCCATCCCTGCACCGGATGTCCATCATGTCCCACCGGGTGAAGGTAATGCCCTACAAGACCTTCCGGCTCAATCCGGCGGTCTGCCCTCCCTATAACGCCGACTTCGATGGCGACGAGATGAACATGCATGTGCCCCAGACCGAGGAGGCCCGGGCAGAGGCTGAGATCTTGATGAGGGTGCAGGAGAACATCTTATCCCCCAGGTTCGGTGGCCCCATCATCGGCGGCATCCACGATTATGTGACCGGCTCGTTTTTGCTGACACACGGGCGAAAGCCAATTGACCGCCGGGGGGCGATGGAACTCTTGAAGAAGTTCGATATAACCGAGCTTCCCGCACCCGAGGGAGAACTTAATGGTGAGCCCTACTGGACGGGAAAGCAGATATTCAGCCTCATCCTCCCTCGAGGCCTGGACCTGAACTTCAAGGCCGATTTCTGCTACAACTGCGATGTCTGCAAGAACGAGGAGTGCGAGAACGATGCCTACGTAGTCATCCAGGACGGCCAGCTCAAGATAGGGACCATAGACGCCAAGGCGGTGGGGGCCTTCAAAGGCAAGATAACAGACAGGATAATAAAGGAGTACAGCCCCTCCGTGGCGAGCGAGTTCCTGGACAGAATGACCCGCCTGGCCCTGAGGGGCATAATGCACGCTGGGTTTAGCTTCGGAATAGATGACGAGGACATTCCCCCTGAAGCAGTAGATCAGATCGAAGAGACTACCCGTACTGCCAGGGAGAAGGCCCAGCAGCTCATCGAGGCCTATAACGCAGGAGAGCTCGAGCCTCTGCCCGGCCGCACCCTGGATGAGACCCTGGAGATGAGGATCATGCAGACCTTGGGCAAAGCTCGAGACACCGCCGGCAAGATCGCCGGAAGGTACCTGGGCCTGGACAACTCCGGGGTGGTGATGGCGGTGAGCGGAGCCAGGGGCAGCATGCTCAACCTGACCCAAATGGCGGCCTGCGTCGGCCAGCAGTCGGTGAGAGGCGAGCGCATCATGCGCGGCTATGCTGGCAGAACCCTGCCTCACTTCCGGCGGGGAGACCTGGGAGCAGAAGCACACGGATTCGTGGAGTCCAGCTACAAGGACGGCCTGAATCCCACCGAGTTCTTCTTCCACGCCATAGGCGGTCGCGAGGGTCTGGTGGATACGGCCATCAGAACATCCCAGAGCGGCTACCTGCAAAGAAGGCTGGTCAACGCCCTGCAGGATCTGGAGGTCAAATATGATGGCACAGTCAAGGAGACGAGAGGGATGATCGTCCAGTTCAAGTACGGCGAGGATGGGGTTGATGCCTCCAGGAGGGACTATGCCAGCACGGATAACGTCAAGCGCATCATCAAGAACGTGCTGAAGAAGGAGTCGGCATGAGCCTATCAGAAAAGGAGATCCAGGAGAGACTGGATGGAGTAGAGCTTCCCCAAAGCATCAAAGAGTCAATTCAAAACGAGTTGAAGGGAGCAGAAATAAGCTCTGAGGAGATCGATGAGATCGTATCCCAGGTGAAGGCTGACTACGAGCACTCACGGGTTGAGCCCTGCGAGGCGGTGGGTGTGGTCGCCGCCCAGTCCATAGGCGAGCCTGGCACCCAGATGACGATGCGAACCTTCCACTACGCCGGCGTGGCCGAGATCAACGTCACCCTGGGGCTCCCCAGGCTGATCGAGATCGTGGACGCAAGAAAGATCCCCTCCACCCCCACAATGACCATCAAACTGACTCCAGAGTATGCTCATGATCGTGACCTGGCCAGGGAGGTCGCCTGGGCCATAGAGTCCTCCTCCATACTCCATCTGGGATCGATTGCCACTGATCTCGCGGAGATGAATGTGATCATCGAGCTCAACCCCGGGGCCCTCGAGCAACGCAAGATCACTGCAGAGGAGGTGGCAGCAAAGCTGAAGGAAGAGACGGGCCTGGATGTGGACCAGAAGGAGAACCTCCTGGTAATGGCACCGGAAGAGCCCTCCTACCGGGAACTGCTTCAGCTGGTGGAGAAGATAAAGAAGCTCTCCCTAAAAGGGGTGGAAGGAATCAAGAGGGTGGTGATCAGGAAGGAGGGAGACGAGTATATCCTTTATACTGAAGGCTCGTCCCTCAAGAAGGTTATGCAGTTCGAGGGAGTGGACCCCACCCGAATCAAGACCAACAATATAAGCGAGATCGGCGAGGTTCTGGGTATAGAAGCGGCCAGAAACGCCATCATCAACGAGGCCACAGATACCCTGCGCGAGCAGGGCCTATCGGTGGATGTCCGCCATATCATGCTGGTGGCGGACATCATGACTGTAGACGGAGAGCTCAAGCAGATCGGTCGACATGGCGTATCGGGTGAGAAGGCCAGCGTTCTGGCCAGAGCGGCCTTCGAGGTCACTGTCAATCACATCCTGGATGCTGCTGTGAGAGGAGATGTAGACGATCTCAAGGGTGTTACGGAAAACGTCATCGTGGGCCAGCCGATACAGCTCGGCACCGGAGACGTGAAGCTGGTAGCAAGCAAGAGGTAATAACGATGATCAATGTAGATAGAGCGTTAAGAAGTTCCATCAGAACTGGAAATGTGATGCTAGGATCGAATAGGACCATTGAAGCAGGACTTGGCGGACAGGCAAAGCTCATAGTCTATGCCCTCGACTGCCCTGCAGACGTGCGGATGCAGCTGGAGACCATGGACCTGCCGGTCTACGGTTATCAGGGAATGGGCAAGGACCTCGGATCTGCCTGCGGAAAACCTTTCTCCGTGGCTGCATTGGCCATCATCGAGCCAGGCGACTCGGAGATAATGGCACTGCAGCGTGAGATCCGGGGTGTTGAGGCATGAGTGAGTTCAAGCTCACCACAGAAGGAATAAGATATATAGCTCTGTTTGAGAGCCTCACGGGAGGCATGGCAAGGGACTGTGTGGTAGACGAGGAGAACGAGAGGATCATCTTCGTCATCAAGAAAGGAGATATGGGCGCCGCTATTGGCCGAAAAGGCTCGAACATCAACCGAGTCAAGAAATCAGTCGGCAAGCAGATAGAAATCGTGGAGTATAGCGAGGACGTTAAAGAGTTCCTGGAAAACCTCTTCCAGCCCGCGGCCATCAAGAACGTCATGGTCGTGAACAAGAATAGCAAGCGATTGGCTTATGTAGAGGTAGCAAATAAGGACAAGGGCATTGCCATCGGCAGGGATGGTCGCAACATACTTAAGGCCAAGATGCTTGCACAGAGGCACCATGGCGTTGACGATATTATAATTCAATGATGGATCACGATTTATTCAAGGTGAAATGAATGGGAAATGGAATCTATGCAGCCAGGAAACTGGAGAGTGATAGGAAGACAATGAGGTGGAGCCATCCCAAGTTTATCCGCAGGATGTCAGGGAGCAAGATGAAGGCTGATCCCCTGGGTGGAGCGCCCATGGGAAGGGGTATTGTCCTGGAGAAGGTCGGCATTGAGGCCAAACAGCCCAACTCGGCCATAAGAAAGGCAGTGCGCATTCAGCTCATTAAAAACGGCCGTCAGGTTACGGCTTTTGCTCCGGGCGATGGAGCCATCGGATTCATAGATGAGCACGATGAGGTCCTAGTAGACCGCATCGGCGGACGTCAGGGCCGATCCATGGGAGATATCCCTGGAGTCAGATTCAAGGTCATCGCTGTCAATAACGTATCCCTGCAAGAGCTTGTGCGGGGCAGGAAAGAGAAGCCGGTGAGGTGATCGACATGAAGGTATTCGGCAAATGGGAGAATATTGAGACAGAGGTCCTGGATCCCGGAGTGAGAGGATACATGAACCTTGCGCCAAAAGCGGTCATGCACTCCGGCGGAAAGCATGCAAAGCAGCAGTTCAAGAAGTCTGAGCAGCATATCGTCGAGCGTCTGGTCAATAAGATGATGCGCAAGGAGAAGAACACCGGCAAGAAGCTCAAAGCTTATGCCATAGTGGAAGGGGCCTTTGACATCATCGCCAAAAAGACCAAGGAGAATCCCCTTACCGTTCTGGGCCAGGCCATTGCCAACGCCGGGCCGCGGGAAGAGGTCGTGCGTCTCAAGTACGGCGGCATAACTGTGCCCAAAGCAGTGGACACCGCACCTCAGAGAAGGGTGGACACCGCACTGATGTTTATCGCCAAGGGCGCTCACGCTGCCTCATTCAAGAAGACCAAGACTGCAGAGGCGGCCCTGGCCGATGAGATCATCGCTGCTGCTAACCGCGATGTTAAGAGCTACGCCATAAACCACAAGGACAGCGTGGAGCGCGTGGCCAAAGCAGCAAGATAAGATAGGTTACATATTAAGAAGGATAGGCGCTGGCCAATCAGGCAGATAGCGCCTATTAAATCTGTTTTTAGGACGATCGGCCGGGCGAATATGACCATGAAGTCCTGGGATAGTGACTACTCTACCCGGGGTCGGCTCTGGGGAGGTGGAGTCCGCAACCTGCCCGATCTGCCCGAGGGGACCCGTGTCCTGGAGCTGGGCTGCGGAGACGGCAAGACCCTCTCCGCTATGCCTCGCAGCTGGAGTATCGTTGCCCTGGACATATCTCTTCCTGCCCTGCGCCTGTGCAGTAGATCCCATCCCCAATCCGATCTGATCCTGGCCAATGCTGAAAGACTCCCATTCAAAAGTGAGAGCTTCGACGGCGTATTCGCCTACCATGTGGCCGGCCACCTCTTCCTGCCGGGGCGCAGGGCCCTCGCCAGCGAGGTTTCGAGGGTGCTCAAATCCGGTGGAAAGCTGTTCTTTCGGGAGTTTGGATGGCTCGATATGCGTATGGGCGAAGGCCAGGAGGTGGAAGAAGCTACATTCCTGCGGGGTTCTGGGATAATCACCCATTACTTCACTGAATCTGAGACCAGTGAGCTATTCTGCCGGCTGGTGCCCGCTTCGATCGAGAGCAACTGCTGGAATATGCGAGTGAGAGGAAGGTATCTGGTTCGATCCCAGATAGAAGCGATCTTTCTTAAGGGCTGGGAATAGCCGATAGCTCTTTTCATCTAGATCGCTATCAAAAGATTCTATGGGCCAGTGCCCAGACAAGGCCTGATAGCTGATCTCCCGTTCCAATCAATTGGCCATGATCTCTACCTTCGCCTGAGCTTTCGGCGACCCCTCCGACCTTTTTTGCTCCAGATACAGGCCACCGATGCAACCAGGCCGCAGATCAACAGCACTCCAACGCCAATAGCAGCATAAGGATATCGGGGAGCATTCTCTTCGGCATTTGGAGATTTTTTCCCTTTCTCTCCTTCATCCCCTTTCGCCTCCTGCATCTCTTCCTCTCCCCCCAGCTCAGGAATGACAGATGCGCCGACAACGATTGTATCCAGAGGGACCTGAACCTCACGATAATCGCTCGATCGGGCATACTCATACAATATGTTCTCCTCCATCCGCTCCTTGCTCACAAAGTGCACCCCATCCCGGGTGTAAGCCGTCTTGTTCTCCACACCCGAAGCATGTGCACAGAGAAACGCCAGCAGTATGAGCAAGATTGCTGCTGACTTAATCCCTTCCAGTGCCATTCAATCCCCCTCTTTGCCTCTGTTCACCACTGCAGAAATTCCTTAAATATTTTATCCACTGGCGTCAGGTCTAAATGGATAGGAGCAATTCCCTGATGATTGGCAAAAAATGGATCCGAATTCTCCCCATCTTCTAAACCCACTTCCCCTGACCATAGCCCTGCGGCATGTGATTCGGAGAAGGCGACAGACGTTCCTCTCCGTCCTGGCGGTCGCCCTGGCGGTAAGCATATCCATAATCTTCTCTTCACTCATCAACGGCCAGCAGCAGATACTCACCAATCTCGTGGAGGAGAAGCTGCCTCATGTGGTGGTCGAGCCAAGAGAGGGAGAGGATTTCATTCATCTCTATAACAGCCTGCTGGATCGGATCGTCTCCCAGCCGGGCCTGAGGTCCACTGCTGCTTCCCTCTCCACCCCGGCCACTCTCTCCCGCAAGGATAAGACCAAGAATGCCCTGTTAAAAGGAGCTGATCCTCTAGATATAGATAAGATATACAAGATTCAAGGGTCCCTGGTCCGGGGCGATTTTGTCAGCGTTCAGCAGGACCGAAATGCAGCGATCGGGGTGAAGCTGGCCGATTCTTTGGAACTGAAGCTGGGGGATAAGCTCTTGGCCACCTTTCCCAGGTCCCGCAGCACCGATCTGACGGTGGCAGCGATCTTCCAGACCGGCACTCCCTTAGACGATCGGGTGGCCTTTGTCTCTTTAGACACCGCCCGCAACTTCAGGGATGAAGGGGATGTGATAAATGCGGTGGAGATAAGCCTGAACGACATCCGCCAGTCAGTGAGCCTGGCCGGCCTGATCTCCTCATGGGGTTACAACGCCAGGAGCTGGGAGGAGAAGAACCCGGAGATCATGCGGGCGATAAACATCGGCGGGTTCTGGACCAGGCTTTCCATACTGCTCTTCATGGTGGTGGCATTCTTCGGCGTGGCCAGCATCATGAACCTGATGGTGGTGGAAAAGACAAAGGAGATCGGCATGCTCATGGCCATGGGAGCGAGAACAAAGGACATTCGCAATATCTTTCTGGCGGAGAGCAGCCTCTTGGGCCTGATCGGCGCAGCAGCAGGATCCCTTCTGGGCCTTGCGGGGATCTATTATCTGGGACGGGTCCCTTTCGAAGTCGCTGCCGGGGGAAGCGTGATCACCACCCTTCCTCTCATCCTGAACCCCTGGGATATCCTGCTCCTCAATATTGTAGTGGTAGCTCTGAGCATGGTGGCTGCGCTTTATCCGGCCAGAAAGGCCTCCAGAATCGATCCGGTCATAGCCCTGAGAGGGGGATAGGCACGGGGCTGATGCAGAGCGATGTTCGAGCTGGATGTGGCCCTGCGGCATATAGTGACCAATAGGAGAGGCACTGCCTTTACCCTGATCTCGGTAGCCATTGCAGTGGCGATAATCATCATGTCCCTGGGTCTGACTGAGAGCGTAAGCAGCCAGATCATCGAGAATACAGTGAACAAGAATCCTCATATTCTGATCGGCCCAAAGGAGAGCGAGAGCTACATCAACATGTACCGTTCCCTGTCTGATCAGGTCGGATCCTATCCCGGAGTGCTCGCCGTCTCCCCGAGGCTGGTCGGGCAGGGGGCGGCCCGCTTTCAGGATAATGTGCAATCGGTGGAGTTTGTAGGGGTCGATCCCGCCCTTGAGGACCGGCTGATGAGCGTTCAGGAGTCCACGATCTCCGGGAACTTCTCCGACCTCAGATTCAATAACAGGGGCGCTTTTCTAGGAGTTGAGCTGGCCAGGAATCTGAACATCAGAGAGGGCGGGGACTTTTATCTCTACCTCAAGAACGACTCCCTTCGACTGAAGATGATAGGCATACTGCAGAAGGATACAGTCAAGGACGAGACCCTGGTCTACCTCTCCCTGAGCACCGCCCAGGAGCTGGTGGCCGAGGGGGATGTGGTATCTGAGATCGGGGTGAAGCTCGCGGACTATACCCGAGCCCCGGCCATGGCCAAAAAGCTAAATGATGCTAGCCGGTACAAGGCCACCAGCTGGCAGGACTTCAGCCGAGAGATAGCCAGGTTCGTGGGAAACCAGGGAGTCACCAACATTCTCTTCTACATGTTCATCCTTTTAATATCAGCCTTCGTCATAGCCAATACGACGATAATGGTGGTGAGCAAACGGAGACGGGAGATAGGCATTCTAATGGCCATGGGGGCGAAAAGGCGCTCCATACTGATGATATTCTTGCTGGAGAACATGCTCATCAGCCTGCCGGCTGGGATCCTGGGGGCGGTTTTGGGCTATGCTGCTGCTTGGGCGATAACTCTTCTCCCCCTGAATGTGACAAGCGCAGCAGCAGGAGAGGGGATCGTTATAGCCGCCAGGCCGGAGTACTTCGTCATAGCCCTGGCCTTCGCCCTGTCCCTCAACTTCGTCTCCGGGCTCTATCCAGCATACTCAGCGGCACGGCTCGACCCGGTGGAGGCGATTGGCAGTGAATAACAGGGATGATGACATAATTGTGCTGAAGGATCTATCCAAGATCTACGGAAACGGGGTGGAGGTCCGCGCCCTGGATGGGGTGAGCGTGAAGATCAAAGCAGGAGAGTTCGTGGCCATCGTCGGCCCAAGCGGCAGCGGTAAAAGCACCTTGCTCAATATGATCGGCCTCTTGGATACCCCGAGCTCCGGCCATATCTTCCTCAAGGGGATCGATGTCAGCCGAGCCAGCCCGGATGAGCGCGCCCGTCTGCGAAACCAGGAGCTTGGATTCGTCTTTCAGTACCACCATCTGATCCCGGAGTTCACCGCAGTGGAGAATGTGATGATGCCCATGCTCATCGCCAATAAGAGCAAGACCGAGGCCCATAAGCGGGGGGAGGAGCTGCTCAGAGCCGTCGGCCTGGGGGACCGATTGCACAGCCGGCCCAATCAACTATCCGGCGGCCAGAACCAGCGGGTAGCAGTTGCCCGGGCCCTGGCCAATAATCCCTCCATCGTCATAGGCGATGAGCTGACTGGAAACCTGGACACCAAATCCTCTGAGCTCATATACAATCTGCTTCGAGAGCTGAACCAGAAGATCAACCAGACATTCATCCTGGTGACCCATGACATGACCCTGGCGGAGAAGACAGATCGCATATTGAGGATCGTGGATGGGAAGATCGTATGCGAGATGAGGCGAAAGGATGACGGCTTTGTTGCCAGCGATCTGTGCGTGATGGGCGAGGATGATGGCAAGGTCGTTCAGATCTCCAGGGAGAATTGAAGGGCATCCATATCATTTTGAGTGGCAAAATTGATAAGCTTAGAGGCTTGAAAGGAGGCCGAGGTATTATATGAGTAAACAATTAATATATTTTACAGGCGTCCTCCTGCTGATGATGACTGCGGTCCTGGCCGTCTCTGCCCAGGATAACTCCCTGAACGCCACCCTTCTGAACAACACTACGCTGAACAACACTACATTAAACAATACAACCATAAATCTATCCGCCAATCAGACCATCAATGTGAGTGCAAACGAGACGGTAGAGCTGCAGAATGAAACTGCCCTCCTTCCTGTACAGACCATTCCCTTAAATGATGCAGTGGCTGTTGAGAATGAGACCGTTCCAGCTGTGGTTGATGCCATGCCCGCGGAGAATGAGACGGTTGCTGCCCCTGTTGAAGTTGCAGTTGAGACCGCCCAGACAGTAGCACCCGTAACCAGTATCCTCGGCAAGATGGAGACTGAACAGGCTCCGCCAATACTGCTCGGCTTAACGGCAAAATCGACCTATGCCATCGGCAGCAGCAATACCTTCAGAGAAGCAGCCCAGGTGGGCAGCACCAAGGCCAGAGTGACATATCCAGTTGGCTCAGCAGCCTTGTCGATGATCACCCTCTGAAATGGGTCGCCTCTGGAATAAACCGAATTGAACTGAATTCAAAATACTGTCGATAGACTTTTATGGACAATGTCCCTCTCGATGGGGAAAGGTGTTCCTCTTGATGGGAATCAATGAGATGGGTTTCGAGGTCTTCGAGGAGATGCTCGACTATGGAGATGAGCTGCAAATAGAGGTCTATGAGCTTGAGAATGGCACCGTAGTCATCGATGCAGGAGTGAAGGCTCAGGGCGGAATAGGAGCCGGCATCTACCTTTCCCGCCTGTGCATGAGCGACCTGGCCGACATCCAGCTCGCTCCCTGCGATATAGGCGGAATTCTTCTCCCAGGAGTGCAGGTGGCCACGGACTATCCGGCGGTATCCTGTATGGCCTCCCAGTGCGCCATGTGGCAGATCAAGGCAGACAAGTACTTCGCCATGGGCAGCGGACCGGCAAGGGTTCTGGCGGGAAAGACCAGGGATCTATATGAGAAGATAGGATTCGAGGAGTTCTCTGATATAGGGGTCATCGTCTTGGAGTCGAACAAGCTGCCGGATGAGAAGGTTTCGGCATCGATTGCCCAGAAGTGTGGAATCGATCCCGCTGACCTTAGAATTGCCATTGCCCCCACGGACTCCGTGGCCGGCCTGGTGCAGGTATCAGCGCGGGTGGTGGAGACCGGCCTGCACAAGCTCTTCACCATGGGCTTTGACATAAACACCATCAAGAGCGGCTGGGGAAGAGCGCCCATCTCGCCCATCACCGGAGACGCGACCAATTGCATGGGCTCCTCCAATGATGCCATAATCTATGGCGGAGAGACCTATTACACCCTCCTCTATGAGGATACTGAAGAGCTGCAGAGGTATCTGAAGGGTATGCCTTCCTCTGCATCCCGGGACTGGGGAGCGCCTTTCTACCAGACATTCAAGGCAGCTGGTTTTGATTTCTTCAAGGTGGACCATAACGTCTTTGCACCGGCCAAAGTGGTGATGAATGAGATCAAATCGCGACGGACTTTCGTATGCGGCAAGACCGATCATGAGGTGCTGATGGAGTCGTTCCACCTGGAATGTCTCGATTCGTCGGTCTGATGGGAGAGTGGATTCAGTTTAGAGGAAATCCGGGATAATCTAGATAAACCTCCGGGCAGCCCGTGAAAGAGATGAATTCTTTGGAATGCGACCTCAAGGGCCATGGGCCGTGCGGCGGGCCTCTCTGCCAGCGCGGCATAAGCCTCAACCACCGCTGCGACCAGCATGTCAGGCTCCAGTCGTACTGGGCAGCCCATAACACCGGCAAAAAGCTCAACGACTGGCTGGACGGCCTGATGAATGCCGAGCGGGAAGAGGCATTGAGGCTGGCTCCGCCCAGGGGAAAGCACTGGCAGGAGATCAGCTCCTCGTCCTCGGAGGACTAGCTTTTAGCCTTCAGGGAAGGTCTATCGTTCCCACTACTCTGAGCTTTCCACCCTCAGGATACGTCAGAACTGCCTTTGCTCCCGGCCGGAAGACGAGCATCTTGTCCAGCTTCAGTTTCAGCTCTGCTCGATGCCAGTCAGCCTCCGGCAAGACCTCCTGCACTCTGGCCGGGACGAATTGCATCCAGTGGCCGATGTGAAGCACCATTCCCTCTTTGAGGGGACTTGGCCAGTATTTAACTATCCGGGCCATGGCTGAGATCTCTGAGACCTTCTTGATCGATTTGTCATTGGTGAGGATGGTCCCCCGGTCCAGGTCCTCAACATCGACCCCTTTAAGGGCGATCCCAGTCCTCTCACCCACCCCGGCGACATCGAAGTCCTCATCATGCTTCTGGATGGAGCGGACCTGGGCGGTCTTCTCTCCCGGGAGAACCATCAGCTCATCATGCTTCTTCAGGGTCCCCTCCGCCACCGATCCCAAGACCACAGTGCCTATGCCCCGCACATTGAAGAAGTGATCCACGGGCATGGTCCCGGTTGGAGAGTCGTAGCTGGTCTTGATCTTTTCAGAAAGGGCCAGGAGGCTCTCGCGAAGGGCATTCTTATCATCATCCAAAAATTCATAGCTATCGACCACAGTGCCCTTGATGAAGGGCATGACCCGATCTTTGTCTATGAAGTTTCTCAGTATCACCATGCCGTCTTTCTTGCCCAGAGAGTCCAGCATGAGGACCGTCTCCCCAAAGGCGGGATCCATCTGATCCACAATCAATAGAATCTTCTGGGACATGGAGATGGCATAGAATAAGGGTGCTATCCTCTCCGGATATCTGCTCGGCTCGATGAGGGTAACGGTATTCTCCCCTTTCTTCAGATTGTAAAAGGTAAGATCGCTGACGGTGCCCTTCTTTCCCAGCTCCTTGCCATATTCCGGGGCGCCCAGGATCGCCACATTGAGATTGGACATACAATGCCTGAATCTATCCTTGGGATAATAGGTCTTGCGGTGGCAGGATAGGGCCTTTTCATTCCCATCTATGCTGCTTTTATAGGGAGAAAGAAGAGATCCAGCGATGTGCGGAGCAGATCTGTCTGACCTGGAGGAGGAGGAGAGAGAATCCCGGAAGAAGAGTACTGAATCATCCCCTGCAGCGAAGGGCGTACCCAAGGAAAAGAGCAGGCAGTAGACAATAGATATTTATCAGATCAAGCCTCATCATTATTCATTAGTAATATGTGAGGTGAAGGATATGCTGAGCTCAAAGGAATTGGAGGATATGGGAAAGGCGATTGAGGAGATCGGTGCTGCCAAGAGCTGCATAACCGGAGATGTTCTCAAGGAGGCCAAGAGGGTGGTATTAGAAAAGAGCTTGGATGCAGCGGAGATATATGCCGCCCAGCTAACGGGAACCGATCAGAATACCGAGCTGATGCGCGTTCTGAAGATAAGCCGGAAGAACAATCTCAGCCCGGAGGCGGTAGCTCAACTCTTAGATAAGCTCAATGTAATCGAGACCGGCAGGTGGTAGGCCCGATATCCGACCTATTCACACCGGCCCACATACGATTATATATTTTTAGCATATTTCTCTTGCCTTAAGCATTCAGGTTGAACAGGCACACCAGCTCTCCAGCCCCATGAGATATGCCGCTCCTGCTATGGTCACTCCGAAGAGCACCACCCTCCTATCATGCTCAGCTGCCCGGTCCAGGAGGTCGTCGATGGTGCCGTTCACTATGGTCGACCCGGTGATCAAAATGAGCTGGCACTGCTCGAAAATCTCCTCGGAGTTCAGGCCGTCCAGCACCCTGACCCCACAGCGCTCGCTGCCCGCCTCAGCCAGGTCCGAGACCATCACCCTTTCTCTGCCGAAGGCCTTGACCAAAGCCTCCAGAATAGCGGGCTGCAGGCCCACCAGCCCCACCATCTCCCATTCCTGATCTCTCAGCCAGTCCACTGCCAAAGAGGAGCACCTCTTCGGGCCATCATCCCGGCAGTGAACTGTCTTCTCGATCTTGCCCAGATATCTGAGAGCAGCATTCATGGTGGCAATAAAGACCGCCCGCTCGAAGTTCTCATCCAGGGGCAGGGCCAGAACATCTCCTAAAGTTCCCTGGAAATCCCCACTAGCAGCAGTGAACGCCTGCCCGGCAACTCCCTTAAATGTGGCCTGCATGAGAACCTCTCGTCCCCTGATTATGGGAAAATCGTCCCTTCCCGGATCCCCGATGGCCTCCGCCACGCTGAGCGGCCGGCTGATGACCACCTCGCTTTGCAGCTCCCGGCGATATACCCCATCGCCCTGGAACTTGAGCAGCTGAATGAAACGCCTCTTTGTCTCCTCTAACAATTCTCCGCCGGTCATAGTAATTCCCCTCTTAAAGCTGATGGTATCCCCGTGCTTTATAGCCTCATAATATCTTTGAGCCTCAACGCCCCATCAGGTCATGCGATTTGGATCCTCTCGGCATTAATCGATGGCCGCGGCCCGGTCCCCGGCCGGCAAGGCTGCGTTCTCTTCCCAGCCCTCCAGGGAAATGAATCCATATTCGTCTAATATGGCCTGAGCATCATTTGATATCAATAGATCGATGAATGCCTCTGCAGCCTCAGAATTATCAGATTGCGAGAGCACAGCAGCGCTGCAGTTTCCCCGTATATTGTAACCCTCCGGAATGGAAATCTTTCTGATCTTTCCTCTCATCTGAGGTGTGACATCGGACATGAAGGCGAAGCCGGCATCCGCCTCCCCCATGGCGACCTTGGAGACTATGCCCGTGACCCTGGTCTCTAAAGATACCACATTGGCGAGGACCGCCTCTTTGAAGGCAGGGCCGTATTCGGGATCTTTTGCCATAAGGTCAAGGACCTGCAGGGCATAGTCCCCTATGGGAAGCTCTTCTATTCCCATCACGATCTTCGTCCCGGGAGTGGCCAGGTCCCGGATGGTGGTGATATTGGCAGGATTGTCCACCGGTAAGACCACTGCCACCTTATTGCTGGCAAAAGCCTCGACTGTGTCCTCCCCAATAAAGCCTGCATCGACCAATGGATCCATGTACCTCTGATCCGGCGATATCAAAAGATCGGCATAGGCACCCTCCTCGATCTGAACCCGGAGGGCGGGAAGGCCATCGAAGTTGAATCGTACCTGAGAATTGCTGCTATTCTCATAGAGCTCGGCGATCTCGCTCATAGCTCCGGTAAATCCTGCACCGCAAAAGATTACCAGCTCCTCGTTTGGAGCGGTCTGAGAGCCGAGATCCGATGCTTCCATAGCCATGGTCACGGACAGTATCGTCCCAGCCAATAACATCGCCACCAATATCATTGAAGTCATTCTCTCATTCATAGATCCACCCGCTTTCATTTGAGATCCGGAATGCGGACTACTGGATTATCCCCTTTGCGGCAGAGATCGCTGATCTCCGGATTTGGTGGGTGAATTTTGAATCGGATATTCCCTGCATCTTTTCGCCTCTATGGCGAACCGCTATGCTCTGACCCAACACAGAGACGCAGAGGAACAGAGGCTATAACCTCTGTCGGACCTCAACCGCATAATTCAGCGAAGAGCCTGATACTCACTGGATGACAGGACAAGGACGAGAAAATGGTTGAGATCCAAGGGCAGAACCTCCGGACCATGAACCCATAATGCCAGCAATGCATAATCTATAAATATAATGTACGTTTTTACTCAGTAAAGTACAAAGTTGTACATCAATCGATCTGGTGATTCATTTGAGCTATCTTCAAAAGATCATGGAAGGTCAGGACCTATCCCTGGAGGAGTCTGAGGCCCTGATGGACGAGATATTCAATAAGGCATCCGATGCCATGATCGGAGCAGTTCTGGTAGCATTGCGAAGAAAGGGCGAATCAGTATCCGAGATCGCGGGATTTGCCAGGAAGATGCGAGAGTCCGCCATCCGCATAGAGCCCTCTGTCAGCGGCACGCTGGTCGATACCTGCGGCACAGGAGGAGACGGCTCCAACACCATCAATGTGAGCACCGCAGCCGCCATCGTCACCGCCGCCTGCGGTGTGCCCGTGGCCAAGCACGGCAACTATGCCATCAGCTCAAAGTGCGGCAGCGCCAACGTCCTGGACGCGCTGGGGGTGCGGATTAGCTCCGATCCGGCTGAGGTCCAGTCTCTGATTCAGGAGGTGGGAATAGGATTCATGCTGGCGCCGGCATTCCACCCCGCCATGAAGCGCGTGGGCCCGGTGAGAAGGGATTTAGGAATTCGAACCGTCTTCAATATCCTGGGACCCCTCACCAATCCCGCCGGGGCGAAGGCGCAGGTGATGGGAGTCTACGATCCGAGCCTGTGCGAGAAGCTGGCCTGTGTGCTGCAAATCCTGGGGGCGAAGAGGGCAATGGTGGTCAACGGCGAGGGCATGGACGAGATCACCAACACAGGAGAGACCCGCGTCTCTGAGCTCAAGGACGGATCGGTAAAAAGCTACACCCTCCGTCCTGAGGATTTGGGCTACCCCCAGGCCGAGAGCGCTGATATCGCCGGCGGTATGCCCGATGAGAATGCCAAGAGGTTAGTCGAAGTATTGAAAGGAGAGACCTCAGCAGCCCGGGATATCATCGTCATCAACTCCGGGGCGGCTGTCTATGTATCCGGCCTCGTCTCCACTATGAAGAAGGGAGCGAGCATGGCCGAGGATGCCATCGATTCCGGAGAGGCCTTAAAGACCCTTCAGAGAATGGTTAAGGCAAGTGGAGAGCCTGAGAAGCTGGAGCGCTTCTTATGACCAGGGTCAAGATCTGCGGAATTATGAGCGGTGACGATCTAGCCCTTGCCCTTCAAGCAGGAGCGGATGCCGTGGGATTTGTGGTGGAGATCAAAGACTCCAGGCACTGCATTTCGGCGGAAGAAGCAGCGGATCTGATCCATAAGGTGCCGGTTTACACCAAGAGCGTGGCGGTGATCCATCCCTGTGATTTAGATGATGCGCTGCGACTGGCCGATATAACGCGGGCAGATGTTCTCCAGCTGCATTCGTCGCTGCCGCCTTCAGATGTAGCTGATCTAAAGAGCAGGACTGGCTCCAAGCTGGTGGTTGCTGTGGCCGCAGATGACGGCGGCCAGCAGGCAGAGAGATATGAGAGGGTGGCGGACGCAATACTCTTAGACAGCATGGTCGAAGGAAGGCTGGGCGGTACGGGAAGGGTGCACGACTGGGACAAGAGCGCCGGGATCGCGAGATCGCTCCAGGTGCCGGTGATCCTGGCGGGGGGACTTGATCCGGATAATGTCCTCTTGGCCATAGAGCGGGTGAGGCCCTATGCGGTGGATGTCTCCAGCGGCACAGAGACAGCGGGCAGAAAGGACCCCTTCAAGGTCAGAGCATTTGTAGAGAAGGTGAGAAGATGCCCAGCGACCCAGTAGCTCCGGTATTCATAGATGTGAGCAATAAGGTCAGCGTGGACGCTCCCCTGTCCCTGTATATGGCTCTGCGCGATCGCAGGTACCCCTATCTCCTGGAGTCGGTGGAAAAGTCCGGGCAGAAGGCCAGGTTCTCTTTTGTGGGAGCCGATCCATCGGCCATGATCTCGATCAAGAACCGCTTCCTTGAAATGGAGTTTTTCAGCGGCGGAATGGGGCCGATGACGGAGAGGCTCTCGGTTTGCGTGGATGTGGAAAGAAAGGGCTCAGTTCTCCAGGGATCGATAAAGGATGGCTATGATCTCTTCGATGTGCTGAGGGCGGCCATACCCTCCCGCCGTGGAGCGCCCAACAGCTTCTCCAGGCAGGTGTTCACTGGAGGAGGGATAGGCTTTCTGGCTTACGACCTGGTGAAAGAGAGGCTGGGGAAAGGCTCGACCTCCCAGACCCCTGATGCCCAGTTCGGCCTGGCGGAGAGCACCTTCATCTTCGATCACCTGGACCGCAAGGTCTACTTCTCCATCGCCCCCATTCTGCCCGGCCCCAAGGTCAATCTGATTGAGACCATCGGCGGATTAGATCCCGACTATAATCCGGAAGAGGATCCGAACATATCAGGCAGGGTGCTCTCGGCCGGGGCGCCTGAGGAGTATAAGGATGCCGTATCCCGGGCCAAGGAGCATATCATCGACGGGGACATATTTCAGGTCGTCTTGGCCCGATCGACTAGGATTGAATGCCCGGACCCGGTCAAGCTCTATTTGAAGCTGAGGAGCATCAATCCCAGCCCTTACACCTATCTCTTCGAGTTCGGTGATCTGGCCATTGTGGGAGCGTCGCCTGAGACCCTCTTCAATACCTACAACCGCATGTTGAAGGTCAATCCCATCGCCGGGACCTGTCCCCGGGGGAGGACCAGGTCTGAGGACGACCGGTATGCTCGGATTATGCTCAATGATGAGAAGGAGAGGGCGGAGCACGTGATGCTGGTGGACCTGGGCAGGAACGACGTGCGTTCCGTCTGCCGGTCGGGGACGGTCCAGGTAGAAGATTTCATGTCCGTTCTGCAGTACTCTCATGTCCAGCACATAGAGACCACGGTGATTGGCGAACTGAGGGAGGAGTGCGACCAATTTGATGCCGCGCGGTCGGTATTTCCTGCTGGCACCCTATCCGGTGCTCCCAAGCTGCGGGCGATGGAGATCATCGATGACCTGGAGAGGGCTCCCCGAGGAATTTATGGGGGAGGCATAGGCTACTTCTCCATAGACGGGAGCTCAGACTTCGCCATAGCCATAAGAAGCGTTCTGGTCAAGGACGGCGTGGCCACGGTGCAGGCGGGAGCGGGGATAGTGGCGGACTCGGATCCGGAGAAAGAGTACCAGGAGACGGAAAGGAAGATGGCGGCCATGAAAAGGGCCCTGGGAGTGGCGGCATGAGGCCGATTCTCTTCGTGGACAATCATGACTCGTTCGTCTGGAACCTGGTGGATTATGTCTCCGTCTTTTATGATAACACCATCGTCCGCTCCAATGAGATCTCTATGGCGGAGGTGGAGAGGTTGAACCCCAGGGGGATCGTGATCTCGCCTGGGCCGGGCCATCCGGCCAAGGCCAGGGATATAGGCAGCTGCCTGGAGATAATTCTCGGCCATCCAAAAACGCCCATCCTGGGGGTGTGTCTGGGCCACCAGGCCATGAACCTGGCCTATGGGGGGACCATCTCTCACACCAGGCCTCTTCACGGGAAGACCTCCCAGATCGAGCATGATGGCCGGGGGATATTCCGGGGGGTGGAAAATCCCCTGCAGGGCGGTCGCTACCACTCCCTGGCCATCGAGAAGCTCAGCCCGGAGGTGGAGGCCTGTGCCCGGAGCGCTGAAGGGGTGGTTATGGCCATCCGCCACAGGAATCGTCCTCACTGCGGCCTGCAGTTCCATCCGGAATCAGTGCTTACCCCCTCGGGAAAGAGGATCATCCGAAACTGGGTGGAGGAGGTGGAAGAATGCACTCCCTGATAGACGGCATCCTGGAGGCCTCGCGGGCGCGGGGGCCGGCGGCGACGGAGTTATGGCCGGCGGAGGAGAGGAGAGATCTGGTTGCCTCTGCCGCGGAGGCTAAAAGAAATGGCCTGATACCAATCATCGCCGAGATCAAGCCCAAGGCACTTGGCAGGACCCTCGCTCAGGAGGAGGTGGCAACCTACGCTCGGGCTTACGCGCAGTACGGTGCCTGCGCCATATCCGTTCTCACCGAGCCCACCCACTTCAAGGGCAGTCTTGAGAATGCAAGGACTGCTCGCCGGGCGGGCTTGCCGGTACTGAGAAAGGACTTCATATTCAGTGAGGTGCAACTCTCGGAGGTCCAGGCGGATCTGGTGCTGCTCATCGCCGCCCTGGATATCGATTTAGATCGGTTCGTGGCCGCGGCCAGGGATCTTGGAATGGAGCCATTGGTAGAGGTCCATTCGGAGAAAGAGATGGAGAGGGCCCTGTCGACAGAGGCCAGGATCATCGGCATAAACAATCGCAATCTTAAGACCCTGGAGGTTGACCTTGAGACCTTCGAGCGGCTGGCGCCGCGGGCAAGAGATGCGGGGGTATTCCTGGTGGCGGAGAGCGGGGTGCACAGCCCGGAGGATGCGGTGCGGATGGTGCGGGCTGGAGCGGATGCCCTGCTGGTGGGAACGGAGCTGATGGCGGGGCCGGAGAGGCTGGGGGAGCTAAACAGGCTTTGAAAACGCCGAAAACATCTCATTATTTCACGATTTTTCTATTTCCTGATTGCTAATTGCTTCTTACAGCATCGTCATAGAAGCCCTCTTCAAAGAGGTGGCGGGGGCGGCATCAAGCCTCGTCTCCGATTCCGAGAGCAGATGCGCTATCTCATCGTCAGGCAATCTTGATACCCTCAGATAGGACGTTGCTTAAAAATGAAAAAGACTTTTTGGCTTCAAAATCATCCTGAGAGAGAACCTTTACGGATATATCTTCTCCTGTTTCCAGCAGAATATCGAAGGTCAGGCCGATCAGCTCTCTGCGCAGCCGGAAGTCCTCTCTGTCCACTACTACCAGAAGATCGATATCCGAGTCGGGCCGATCTGTGCCCCTGGCAACAGAGCCAAAGAGGGTGATGCTCTGGATTTGGTCTCCGTAAGACTGAACTGCCCTCTTTATGAACTCATCAATGGCATTTTGCTTGCTGGAATCCATGGACATCTCTCCAGAAAAGTTATGTTTTCATTGTATTTAAGACTCAGACTGCGGCCTCTTCAGTCTATCCTCCTGCTCGGTCTCTTTCTCCGCTCGCTTGATGGACCTGCTCCTCAAACCAAGAACTAAAATTTGACATCTAACGAATCGACTTGAAGGGGCTGGCCGGCGTGCCTGGCCTGTGCTTGCATGGAAAGCGGCTGCAAATTTTCTTATGGGACGCCGCGAGTCAGCCTGCGGGCCTCCCGCGCTAGTGCTCTGGGCCCCTCAACGCCGGGGTGGCTTGGATACAATCGGAGGCAAGCCGTTTAGGGTGTAATTAATCCTAGTCGATATTCTCATTCTGGCATCCATACGGCCTTATGTCCCCTATAATCCATGATTAGGTGCTTTAGGCAGGGAGCATACACTCAAACACTCTTACATATGAGATGTTCTATTTCCCTGAGTATATCCAAAATTCCTTTCTCTTCGGATTCCAAAATATCATTGGCAATATGCTTGTGATGGGGAAAGGTGGAGTTCTCGTGATGTGGGGCATTATCATATCGAAATACCATCTGCCCATTCTTATCTATTAAGTGAAATCTATATTTTAGCCTCTGGTCTCTGTGAAGATACTCCATGAACTCCAGAGTTGATCCGTCGATAAAGAGCAACCTTCCACGCAGCATGCCTTGATCAGGACTGAATTCGCTGTAACTGACCTTTTTATCAGCAATTATTTCTGCATCTATTAATCTGAAATCAACTATTCTAAAATAGTCAGAGATCAAAGGGAGAGCACCGCTTTTGCCTTTTGTATCTCATGTGCAACTGCATCCCTGCCCCTCAATAGACCCCACCACTCAAAGAAGTCTTGAGAATCGCCCAACTCTCCGCTTTCGAATTTAGACAAGAATTTATGAGAGTCCATCCCATATCGCTCTTCGAACTCTCGAATTTCATTCTCGGCTAGCCTCATCTTCATATCAAGGAGGCTTATTTCTCTTTCCAGGGATCTCTTAATGATGAGTTGTGCATCATCAACTGCTTTTGCGCTCATTATAATAATAGATTGCTCAGGAGACATATAAGACTTATGAAAGAATGAGATCAATGGAAAGACATTGTTGTTTTGATCAATTACTGATTTATAAATTAATTAAGGTTATACATTTCTGAGTCTATTTTATGAATCTGGATTAGGCTAACATAATCCATGCAGGCTTTTTTTAAGTGCACGCCGCGAGTTGTCCTGCTGACCTCCTGCGCTATGTTTGGGGGCGCGGCTTATGGTCGCGGCCGGCCAGGCGAGGGCGGTTAAGCTGTGGACTCATAGAGCGCGTCCTAAAGTCTATTATTGCCGATTCGAGGAGACCTATATTGAGGTCCCCGGAGACCGGAATGGTTATGAAAGAGCTGTTTGGCAAGCGCAGGGCGCGACTACGCCTTCATACCATGACCTCTTCATATCTTGCAGAGATCGTTGGCTTTGGAATAGGTATCCTATCCTCCTTCAGCCCTTCCAGATGCAACTCTATAGCTTCTTTCATCAGTTCTGCCGTCTCCTCCTCGGTTTCGCCCGCGGAAACCACTCCAGGGAGATCTGGCAGTATGCGGAGTAATTACCCTCACCCTTCTCAATGATTATCGTGTATTTGGCCATCCAAGATATCCTCTGTGACTGCCTTTGGTGTTCACCAATCGCCAGCCATCGGCCTCGATCAGTTTTATGGCATCTCTGATCCTCATTTGTGCCTCCAAGTATGCATCAGGTTTCTACAGATATTCATCATTTTGGATTCTTTTCAGTGGGTGCCGCGAGTCGGCCCTCCGGGCGGCAGGCAATGGGGGCCCCTCAAAGCCAGGGAGATCAGAAAAAGCCGTCGATGGTTTTGGATTGTGATATATAAAAGGAAAAACTCGCCAGGAGGGGCTGGCCAAAGTCTTCAACTGCTTTTATGAGGCTTGAAAGATCTCGACTGTCGGCATAGTTGAGGTCTTGAATCCAGGGCTGTTATCAAGGCTAGGATCGATCTACACAGACTGTTTCTTTTTGTGCAAGCCGCGAGTCGGCCCTCCGGGACGCAGGCAAATAGGGCCCCTCAAAGCCAGGGAGATCAGAATAAGCCGTCGATGGTTTTGGATTGTGATATATTAAAGGAAAAATTCGCCAGGCGGGCCGGGCCAGAAGTTTGAACTGCTTTAATGAGGCTCGAAAGATCTGGACTTTCAGCATAGTTGAGTTCTCGAATCCAGGGCTGTTATCAAGGCTAAGATTGATCTAAACAGACTGTTTTTTTTGTGCACGCCGCGAGTCGGCCTGCTGGCCTCCCGCGCTAATGCCCTGGGCCCCTCAACGCCGGGGTGGCTTGGATACAATTGGAGGGGAGCCGTTCAAGGTTTGGGAAGCAATATGATGAGTGTTTTCGGATGCTGAAAGGGCACTTGAGATTTTTCTTATAAATATAAGTTTATAATTAACGGCATTCCCCTCAAGAGAAGACAATATACTATCCTTCATCTCGTTTCCCTAGTGATGTTCATAGCAATTCCTCATACGATCTATTATCCTTGGGGTATATGGATCATATATGTCTACCCTTAAATTTTTATATCACCAGGTTCCACTCGTTTGCGCCTAGTTTTGACACCTGCTTCCTTAAGGAAATAATTTTGGACGCTTTTAATTGCTTCTGACTCAGGAACTCTAAAATCAATGATAAGCTTCTCAAGCCGACTCTCTATTTCACCATCTGACATTTCGACTTTGTACTTGGCCAACTCATTTTTCACTTTGTTGGTTGCATCTGATAGATTTGTATTCAACGAAATTGATGAAATTGCCCAGGACTGCTCGCGAACGATATTCAATATTTCGTCAACCTTGTCATCCAATGAGCGTTTTGGCTCTGTCTTTTCTTGAGGGCTATTCGAGATATCTTTTAGGGTTTGCTCGAGCGATGGCCAAAATGTATTAAATATTATATTAAGCCTATCCTCCGATAAAGGGTTTTCTCCTTGAACATGATTAATTGTTTGCAGTAGTTTCTTTGTGCCATCTTTCTCTGCTTTAACTGCTTGAAACTGGGCAAGTGGACCCGTGACCTCAGTGGGTTCGAGTCCCATCAAGTAAGGACATACTCTTGTTTTGTCGATTATTTTTGATAATGCACCAGCTTCGAAGAGAAGCCAGGGGGCACTCAGGTTTTCAATTGTGAGACATATGATTCCTAATTGAGTTTGCTGCAACTCCTCAGCTAAAGCTGGAGTCCATCTCATACCTGCGTCGATATCTGATGAGGAAACCCATGGATCAATTGACTGTATCACATTTGGAAGCCAATCTTTCAGGGCCTCTGCCATAGCTTTGCTTCTTGGACCTGACCAACTAATAAAGATCTTCACACATTGTCCCACCCACATTATTCATTGAACTAGTTTCAATTTTCTTAATATATTAGGCTATCTAAACTTTAAAGAGCATATACTAGAAATTAAGTACAAATAGGCAATACATTAAAACTTGAGATTACTAAAATCAAGATCGTTTCTTGCAAAAATTCTTAGGAAATTATTTTCTAATTTTTGCATATCCTAGCTAGGGGAGCAAAAAATTTGTTATTGTAATATTTATTTACCGATTACAGCCATCATGCGATCGGTGGCAGCCTCGATGCAGTCGAGGCATAGTCGAAACATTGCCATGTTCATCATTGTAGGGCGATCTTGGAGAGCATTCCCAACAAAGACAAACAGGAGATTGCCGATAAGCTAAAAGAGGCATCGTATGACGAGATGAAGATGCAAGAACTGGCGAAGGAGTTGAGAGATCGAGGGTACGATCCTGCTGCAGAGACAATCGACAGGTTCAGATTCGATCTCTGGAACTATAAGGCGTATCCCAAGGCCCATTGGAAGAGGATACGAACCACAAACGTCATTGAGCGCATCAATAAGGAATTGGGGCGCAGAAGCAGACCTGTGGGAGCATTCCCGAGCGATCAATCCCTGATGAGATTAGCAGGATGCATCATGATAAATATAAATGAAGAATGGGTCACAGGTAAAGAGTATTTAACGATGGACGTAGAGTAATGATAGTAGGATACAGGGCCGCTACGAAATTACAGCAATTTCGGGACACTACCTGCCAATTGTACAATTAATAAAAGCTATTATAATTATTATTTATGTATAAAAAAGATATCGAAGAAATTTTGAACTTTAAAAAGATAATATTAAGTTTGATATAATTTCTGGTATTCTTCTTCAGCATAATTATCTGTCATGCCGGATATATAATCACAAATTACTGAAAGGAAAGCGTAGTGATCCTCTAACATGCATTTAACAAATTTAGTATGGTCATCCATTAGCATTACTTCCGCCAAGGACATATTTTGTATTTCATCCAATTTATTAACTTTTAGCAATATGCCATTATTTCTTACTTCAGTTAGATCAGAATTAAAGAAATCATCGGGACATAATATTTCCTTTATATCTATATCCATTTTCAAATAATCAATTAGTTTATTGACTTCATCAGGGCTATTATTTGAGAAATTTATATTCTTAACCTCGAGTGGATTTCCAGTATCATTATCTTTTAATTCACTAAATCGTATAATATATATCTCTGAATTATATGAGATAAGAGTAGACAACCGTTCTAAAGCATACTTTGACATCTGCCGAGGATTAGAATAATAAGCTTTAAATAGTCTTTTGATCACGTAATTCGCTTTCCCATCAAATTTATTTACCTCATTTGAATTCACTATTCTATTCTTAATATATTGATCTAATTTTTTATCTAATTCTATTCCTAATTGAGAGTATGTAATTAATTTTCTACCAAAAAATTTGTAATCTTCTTCCGTAATTAGACAATCTTCTGCCATTTCTGCTATATTTTTAAACGACATCAGGGTAACATCACAAATAAAATATTCTATGATATCTCGAATTATAGTGTTTCTTTTATATACGTTAGTTCCTTTATCTCTTATATCCAAGATATCACGTAAATTTTTCAATAAGTCTACGAAATGGTGTTCTGATTCATCTCTATGACTATTTAATATCTCAATTATATACTTTTTAACCTCTTTAAAAATATCATCATAATTTAATCCTAAGCCTGAATCTCGCATGCCATCATCTAGATCGTGTTGTCGTTGTGCAATTTCATCCGCTATCGCGACGACCTGTCCCTCCAATGTAACCGAGTATTCATAATTTAGCAAATTTTCAAATTTAATATTAAATTTAGAGTTGCTTAAATTGAGCAAAAATCTATCAATATCACACCATAATTCATTATTTCGTTTAATTCTTGTGTGTTTCAAGATTCCTTCGAGAACCTGCCAAGTTAAGTTTAGGCCGCTTTCATTATCATATTTTTTTTCTATTTCATCTAGCACTTTTAAACTATTAAAATTATGCTTAAATCCAGTATAATTAATTTCATATTTTAATTCTTTGTATTCTGCTTTTCCGCTTAGAATCTGATCTAATACTCTCTCCCCTTCATGACCAAATGGGGTGTGTCCTATATCGTGACCTAGGGCAATCGCCTCTGTTAAATCTTCATTTAGCCCTAAGTATCTTGAAATATTTCTTGCTATCTGAAGCACTTCCAATGTATGTGTAAGCCTTGTTCTAAAATGGTCTCCTCTTTCATGAGAGTAAATCTGTGCCTTATGTTCTAAGCGTCTAAATGCCCTCGAAAAAAGTATTCTATCTCTATCGCGCGAAAATTCGCTCCTAGATATAAAATTAGAGTAACTGTATCGGTTAAAGTGATATTCGTCATCTATCGAATTATTCCTTCTAGAGTTCTTATTAGGAACCTGTTTATAGTTCTGCTCTATGATTTTAATAAGGTTTGCATATTGTTCATCCATTTAATCCCTCATTTATATTTCCTATGCTCTCTGCTTATTTTGCTTTGATGAATACTATTATAGAAATCTATCGATTATGCTTCGTGTCTATTAAAGATAGCTTACGTGTTTAGCTCCCCTTCCTTTTTAGATCTACCCATCAAACAGAATTAAATTAGACTGGGAAAATTAAGTAATATTATGGTAATGTTCTTTTATTGAAAATATGGACGAATTAGAGATTATCCGGCAACTTCGAGAGCAAAATGAGCTATTAAGGCTTGAAAATGAAATGCTCAAGGCGAGGATAAGTGAGCTAGAAGCCCGATTAGCTAATATGAGAATGCCCATACTCCTCCGAACCTTCGACGTGGCCGCAATCTCAAAAAGGATAAGAACAATCAGGGAAAGTCTGGCCAAAAGGTCGGGCATAGGGTGTGACCAGACAGTTAGCTATTCCGGATCGTCAATCTGAGGTTGCAGCCGATCTATGTCCGGATTACGCAGCAAATCTTAACCTTCCTTTTTGAAGAAACGGTTCCTCTGCATGAAGCACTTAAGGTGCTTAATGAATCGCAGACCAAGTCTTAAGAAAACAATCCTTTGCCATAAATAAGAATAAATATCTGGCAATCGGCGCAAGAAGCACTATCGCATTGGGTCTATGGAGTGTACCCGTAAATGAATGTCCAGAAATTCATCTACAAAATCCGCAATAGATTTGATTACTGGTTTGCGTTTATCCTCAATACTGGGGTGTAGCCGTTCAATAATAGGTCAGATAGGGATGGATTGTCGGAGAGCTTCGACTCACTCATACCCCTCCGCCCCCATCTTCTCAGCCATCTTCATCCTCTTCTTCCTCTTCTCCTCCTTCATCCTCTCCACCTTGTAATCCTGGAATAAGCTCTCCAGCTTCTCGGCCTCCAGCCTCGCCTGCCTGGCCTTTTGCTGCACCTCCCACCTCTCCCGCGCCGCTTCAAGCTCCTCCGGCTGGATAAAGGGCAGCCCATCGATCCTCTGCACCGCAATCTCCGAGGATGTGAATACGGGCAGGCCCAGGTCCAGGAAATACTCCTGCATCGCCTGGGCCATCTCCCCCTCTGCCACTATGGCGGCAACCCCCCTCTCCCGAAACATCTCAGCCGTGCTCTTTCCCCCGCCGCTGGAGTCCTCCAAGAGGACCAGGTCCCCCTCAGCCAGAGAGTAGCGCTCCGCCGCAGCCAGAACCGCCTCTTTGGAGAAGGCGGCCACCGGCTTCAGACGGCGCAGCCCTTTGACCTCCTCAATCCTCTCCGCCTTCTTCCGGGCGGCCACCGTCCTCTTCAGCTTCTTGGTGTACTTCCTCTCCGAGCGCAGGATGGAGCGCAGCCGTCCGATCTCCTTGTCCCGGATCCTGATCTCATGGTCCCTTTTGATCTCTCTGGAGGTCTTATCCTTCAGCCGGTCCAGCCTCTCGATAGCCTTTTGCAGATCAGCATCCTTCTCCGCCAGCTGGGCCCGCAGCTCATCCACGTAAGTGCGCAGCGTCTTCACCTGCTCGGATAGCTGCTGGATATGCTGCCTCAGGCCGGCGGTATCCGGATCTGGAGCAGGGGCCCCGGAGGCCGCCGGGGCGGCTGGCCTGCCCTCCGCCGGGGGCGGATGGGTGAACTCGGCGATGGCGTTCTCAATGGAATAGCCCCGGACCACCAGTGCCTTGATCTCATCGGGATCTACCTCCGCCGGAGCCTTCTTCTCCACCTGGATGAACTTGTTCTTGTACTTCCTGAAGGCGGATAGAGCAGCAGCCAGAGCATCCCTCTCATGGTCGTTCTTGTAGCCGACCTCTCTTCCCAGGGCTATCTTCTCCTCCCCGGCCATATCCGCCCCCGGACTGAATAAGACGGCATTAAAGGCCCTCTTTACCTTCTCCACCGCCCCCGGCGTGGGCGAGACGTCGGTAGCCACAATCAGCGACCTTCCCCTGGCAGCTATCCACTCGATGACATCGGATGAGGACATAGCCCGGGAGCTGATCAGATCGACCAATTCCCCCCGCAGGTTCAGGGCGGCAATGCCGGTGGTGGTGCCTGGGTCAAGGCCCACAATGATGTAGCCTCTGCGGTGCAGCAGCGGCTTATACTGCAGAGCAGGCCTCTCGATGCTCTGCACCTTCAGCTGGGCATCGACCGAATAGCCGGGGTTGATGTGCACCTTATCCCTGGTGGCCTCCACCACGAACTCCGCCCGGGTGAAGCCACCGAGGCCCTCCACCGTCCGCAGAGAGTACTCCAAACCGGCTTCGCGAAGCTGCTTCTCCACCTCCCGAGCCATGGCCATCACCGCTCCATGGATTTTTCTGGTGTAGCGGTTCTGGCTCCAGCCGCCCCGACCCAATGACCGCCTCCGGCTCACCTTGATCAGAGTCTTGTCCTCAAAGGCGGAGACCACGGCCCCAACGCCCCTGGCCGCCAGCCTGGCCGAAGCTTCCGCCTCTTCCAGGGGCCTGGTGCGGTCGAAGGTGATGCCATTCCAGCGGGCCAGACGGACCAGGGACTCCGGCCGATCCCCGCCCGTCACCTGAACCAGTTTGGTCGAAGGGGGGAGACGGCGCAGGAGGTTGATCAGATCCCTGTGGCTCTGGGCCAGCTCATGGACGTTATCCATAGCCACGATCTCCGGCTGCCGCTCCCGGATCATCCGGATCAGCTTATGCCTGCTGATCATATGGTGAAGGGCAGTGGCATCCCCCTCCAGGACCACCAGTGAGTAGCTGGGAGCCCTGCGGCTGCCCGGCGATCCGCTGGCGATATCCACCCCAAAGATGCTCAAATCCTCTCTGCCTCCCGGACCGCTGTGAGCGCCTCCTCCAGCGGCATATCGATGCGGTACTTGCTCCGGAAAAAGCGCAGCACATTGCCTAAATCCCTCTTCAGGAGTTCATCTGAATGAGGATGAGCGGCATCCACCGCCTGAGGCCAGTCGATGATCACCGGCCCGGAATCGGTGATCATGATATTGAACTCGCTCAGGTCGCTATGGACGATATCCAGATCTAGAGCCCGTCCCACCTCCTGAAGGATCAACCTTAAGCCCTCCTCGGGATCGGAGAGGGTGATCTTATTGAGCAGGGGTCCGGGAACATACTCCATTGCCAGAGCATGCCGGCTGATGGCCACCGGCCGGGGGATGGAGACCTTTGGGTAGAGCTTTTCCATCACTGCAAACTCCCGTCTCGCCGCCAGGGAGGCGGCATAGAGCCACGGAACCCGAGGCTTGTCCTTGAGGTGATCGCGCAGGCGGCGGACGTGCTTGAAGCTGGTCCGTCCCTGGCGGTGGAACTTGATGGCTAAAGAGGCGTATCCCTGGGCCTCAAGGACCACGGACTCCTTGCCCACCCCGATCCGCTCTCCGATGCTTTTTACCTGATCGCGCCGGACGAAGTCTGAGAGCGCTAAAAGGTCGTAGGAATCGAAGTTTATCTGATAGCCCAGGTAATGCTGAGCCTCTCGTACCACCAGCTTTTTCTCAAAAAGATGCTGCAGGCGATACTCTGATTTGCTGGCGGAGAGGCCGGCAAGCTTGGATATTATAAAAGTGGGGACCCACTCGTGAGTCCTCATCCCGGTTTCAATCGCGCCCAGCAGAGAGAAATCCTCTCGGCTCAAGCCCAGAAATGCTTCTGCAAGGTTTTCCACGAGAATTAATATGGGATCATTCAGCTAAAGCTTTACCTCTCCAGAAGCCTGATATCTCTGCCAGCGATTCTGTAGATCTGGATCTTGAACAGTCTCGAGCACATAGTCTGCATACTGGGCTCCAGTGGCACCATCTGGCCTGCCGGTGAGAGATACTCTCTTCTCGAACTGGCCGCAGATATCCAGCGCCATCTCCATCCGGCTGGCCTGATCTATGAAGCTGATGTGGCGCAGCATCATCACGCAGGCCCTCATCATGCTCGCCGGATCGGCATACTGCGCTCTGCCCTCGTCGACCATGCGCGGAGCTGAGCCGTGGATGGCCTCGAACATGGCATACCTCTTGCCGATATTGGCGCTTCCGGCGGTGCCCACTCCGCCCTGGAACTCCGCGGCCTCATCGGTGAGGATGTCCCCGTACAGGTTGGGCAGGACGATCACCTTGAAGTCGCGCCTCCGTTTCTCGTCCACCAGCTTTGCCGCCATTATATCCACGAACCAGTCATCGAACTGAATTTCCGGATACTCCGCCGCCACCCTCCGGGCGATCTCCAGGAACTTGCCGTCAGTGGTCTTGATCACATTGGCCTTGGTGACCGCAGAGACTCTATTGATGCCATTATTCCTGGCATACTCGAATGCCAGGCGCACGATTCGCTCCGCTCCCTGGCTGGTGATAACCTTGAAGTCCACTGCCAGGTCCTCAGTGACATTGAATCCTGAGCTGCCCAGGACATACTCGCCCTCGGTGTTCTCCCGGTAGAAGATCCAGTCGATACCCTTCTCCGGCACCTTGACCGGCCGGACATTGGCGAAGAGGTCCAGCTCCCGGCGCATGGATACGTTGGCGCTCTCCAGGTTTGGCCATTTATCCCCTTTCTTGGGGGTGGTGAGGGGACCCTTTAGTATCACATGACACTCCTTCAGCGCCGCCAGGGTCTCCTCGGGCAGGGCCTTCATCACTTTGACCCTCTCCTCGATGGTAAGGCCCGAGATCCACCTCAGCTCGACCTTTCCCGACTGGATCTCCTCAGCCAGGATGTACTCGAGCACCCGGACTGCCTCTTTGGTGATGAAGGGGCCAATGCCGTCTCCTCCTACCACCCCAATTATTATCGGCATAAGCCGGCTGTAGTCCGCCCAGTCCTCTCCTGCTTTCATCTGATCAACGCGCTTGAGCTGCTCATTGAGCAGTTCAGCGAAGTGCTCCTTCGCCCTCTCTATGGCCCCTGTATGATTCATGAATCGCACCTGATTGCTCTGGGTTGGGGCACTTATGGCTGATCAATCTTTTTGTATGGCAATCAAATCTATAAACCAGAAATGACTGATTACCTGCCATGGATGTAATTACAATAGCCTTCTATGCTATTCTGTTCCTTATCGCTTTCATGATCGCCCGCATCATTATGAAGATCATGCGAGGGTACTGAATATAGAATGAAAGAGATAGAACAGATGCAACCGGTATGATTTGCGGGGATAGGTTTATCATTCCTGCCAGCTTCAATTATGGAGCATGTTTCCCCAGGTTCTAGCAACCGTCGGCGGCTCGGGGACGCGCCTTTATCCTTTGACCCTGGACCAGCCCAAGCCGCTGGTGGAGCTATGCGATACGGCCATAATTGCCAACCTCTTCCGGGTTCTGGCCAGCCAAGGCTGTCGCCGGTTCATTCTAGGCAGCAAGGGAGCGAGCAATACCCTCAACCTGAGCAACTATTTCAAGGCCGGTGAGGGCTTCTTCAAGCGTCTGGGAATCGCCGACCACCAGGATTTCAGCTATCAGCCGCTCTATGATGACGTAGGCAGTGCCGACTCTCTGCGCTATTGCATGAACTATTTTGATATAAAAGATGACCTTCTGGTGGTGTCAGGAGACAACCTTATCGATATCGATCTGTCAAGCATTGTCCAGTTCCATCAGTTGCATAAGCCGGTTCTGACCGTCGCCTTGAAGGAGATAGCACCGGGGGAGAGCATCTCATCTTATGGCGTAGCGCGGGTGGATGAGGATATGCGCATCAGCGGTTTCGTGGAGAAGCCAAAGCCAGGCAGCGAGCCCAGCCGGATGATAAACACCGCCTTTTATCTCTTCAGCCCCGAGGTCCGGGAGGTCCTGGCTAAGATGGGTGATAAGGCCAGGGATATAGGCGGCGATCTGATCCCCTACCTGACTGAGAACGGCTATCCTGTCTACGGCTTCCCCGTCGCAGGATACTGGATAGATATAGGAACACCGGAGAGACTGCATCAGGCGGCTATGGACTGCCTCTCCGGCCGGGTAAGGCACTTCGACCGCAAGTACCGTTACAAGACCAATCAGTGGATCCATCCCAGCACCCTGGCCAGGATCGAGCCGGATCTTGCTTCAGGGGATATCATATTGAAAGGGAATGTCTCCATAGGAAGAAACTGCCGCATAGAGAGGGGTGTGGTCATTGAGAACTCCCATATCGGCCATACCAGCCTCATCGACCGCGACGTTGAGATAAAGGATAGCATGGTGATGAGCTTTGCTCATATTATGCATTCAGTCATTATCAACAGAGCAATAGTGGGCCGCCATTGCATCTTAGAGGAGCATAGTGCTCTAGGATTGAATAATGGTGCGGAAGGGGGTGTTCCGGTTGTTGGCGAGAATGTGGTCCTCCCCTCAGAGTCGGTGGTGGCACCGGGGGTAAGGGTGGCCCTGCTCAAGTACAGCCATAGCATCCTGGCCACTGGTAGGTTCAATGAACTGGGAATTGATGAGAGAAATATCTACTTCAAAGAAAAGATCAGATGAAGCGCTAGTAATAGCGCTCCCAGGTATCATCGATCTTTCTTATCTTATATTTCCGCCCGTTCTCCAGCAGATATCGATTCAGATCCTGCACATCATTGAAAAAGCGCTTATCCCGCAGGTTATTGTAGATATCTTCGGTGGTGAAGCCCTTCAGCTCCCCTTTGCCATAAACTATTCTCTCAATAGTATAATATATATCGTCAAACTTCCTCAGGGGATATGTCCACTCTGCGAACTGCATCAGTACCCTCCTCATCTGGCTAGAGGGCTTGAATAAATAAGAACCTTTCGTTGCGATTGATTTTTCATAGGGGAAGGATCGATGGAGAAGGGTTATCAATGACAAGCTTCAATGGCTGCCAGCATGTGCCCGCCAGACCTGATCCTGCTGCAGGAGAAGATCGCCTCCTGCGATCTTTGTCCTCTTTCTCTCAGCCGAAACCTCACTGTGCCCGGAAGCGGCCCATCCAAGGCCGAGATCATGCTGGTGGGAGAGGCCCCCGGTCGGGAGGAGGACCTGAAAGGACTGCCGTTCGTCGGCCGGGCGGGAAGGTTGCTGGACGAGGCTCTGAACGAGGCCGGCCTGAAAAGAGAGGATGTCTTCATAACCAGTGTCATCAAATGCCGTCCACCCCAGAACAGAAAGCCGAATAAAAAGGAGATCGAACTCTGCCTGCCCTATCTAGAGGATCAGATGGATGCCATCCGCCCCAGGATCATCTGCCTGATGGGGAACACTGCCATTCAAGCCGTCCTGGGAGTTGTGGGGGTTACTGTCCTGCGCGGCCGGATTCTGAGCGATCGCTTTCTTGTGACATATCATCCGGCGGCCGTCCTGAGAAACCGAAATCTGATGGCGGATTTCGTCTCCGACCTAAGAGAAGCAAAGATTCAGAGCCTCAAACTATCAAAGGACGCTTTTGCTGAATGAGGATGACCCGCGGCATGGCCGGGCTAAAGGTCAAGATTTATTATCATGAAGGGCAACAGAGTCACCATGAGCGGCCAAACCCTGTCTGAGAAGATATTATCCAGAGCGGCAAACAAAGAGGTAAAGGCGGGCGAGTTCGTCATGGCGAATGTAGATGGCGCCATGATTCATGATATAACCGGCCCCCTGGCAGTGAAGGGATTCTATGAGATTGCAGGCAGGGATGCCCGGGTCTGGGACCCAACCAGGATCGTTCTTCTCTTCGATCATCAGGTCCCGGCAGACAGCCTGAAGGCAGCAGAAAACCACATCCAGCTGCGCAAGTTTGCTGCCGAGCAGGATATTCTCAACTACGATATCTTCTGCGGCGTATGCCACCAGGTGATGCCTGAGAAAGGGCACGTGCTTCCTGGAAACGTGATTTTGGGCACCGATTCTCACACCTGTACCTATGGAGCCTTTGGGGCTTTTGCCACCGGCGTCGGCTCGACGGACATGGCCTCAGTCTTCGCCACCGGCAAGCTCTGGTTTATGGTGCCCAAGACCCTCCAGATAATGATCGAGGGCCAGCTGCCCTCCCGAGTAACATCAAAGGACGCCGTCCTGCGCATCATCGGCGATATAGGTGCCGACGGGGCCAACTATCTGGCCTGTGAGTTCCGGGGTGAGGCCGCGGAGAGGATGAGCATCCCTGAGAGGATGACGGTCTCCAACATGGCCATAGAGATGGGGGCCAAGGTGGGCATCTTCCCGGCGGACGGGACGACGAAGAGCTACCTGGAGGGACGAGTCCAGGATCGAGAGGCAATTGAGGCAGGATTCGTCAAGGGAGACGAGGATGCAGCATTCTCCCGGAGGGAGTGGAATGTATCCGATCTCGAGCCGCAGATCGCCATGCCCCATAATGTAGACAACGTCCTGCCCATCAGCCAGGTTCCCCAAACCCGGATCGATCAGGTATTCTTGGGCTCCTGCACCAACGGCCGATTCGAGGATCTGCAGCTTGCCAGCGAGATGATGAAGAATGAGCCCCTGGCCAAAGGAGTACGGATGATCGTGGTCCCCGCCAGCCGGGATGAGTACATGAAATGCTTGCGAGCCGGCCTGGTGGAGAGGTTCATGGAGGCGGGGGCGATGGTGGAGTCGCCCTGCTGCGGCCCCTGCATGGGAGGAAGCTTCGGCCTCCTGGGGGCAGGAGAGCGCTGTCTGGCCACCTCCAACCGCAACTTCGTGGGCAGGCAGGGAAGCCCCCAGGCCTTCGTTTACCTCTCTTCCCCCGCCACCGCAGGAGCGAGCGCCATTACCGGCTATATCACCGATCCCAGGGAGATCTGAGAGGGATCAAGGAATAGCCAGCCAATCCATCTTTTTTTTTCAGGATAAGATCAGGATGAAGGTCGCCCTCAAGCTCGCCTATCTGGGAGATAACTATTATGGATTTCAAAAGCAGCCCGACCGGGTGACTGTGGACAGCCAGGTCCGACGGGCGCTGGCCCAGATAGGGGTCATCCACGGCGACTTCTGCTATGCTGGCCGGACGGACCGGGGAGTCTCAGCTCTGGGCCAGGTGATCGACTTCTGGATAGATGAGGATAAAATCGATCTGACCAGGCCGCGGTGCGTGAACGGCAGGCTGCCCCGGGACATCTGGACCTGGGCATGGTCCATCGCCCCAGTGGGCTTTTCTGCCCGCTGGAATGCCCTTTGGCGGGAGTACCAGTATCTTCTCTGGCACCCCGGCCTGGACAGGGATCTAATGGAAGAGGCAGCGGATATGCTCTTGGGGGAGCACGATTTTCGAAACTTCTCCTCCGCCAAGGTGGGAACGGTAAAGAGGGTAGAGAAGCTGGAGATAAGAGAGAGAGACGGCCTTTTCATCTTCGACATCCGGGCAGACGGCTTTCTGTGGAATATGGTGCGAAAGATCGTGGGAGCCACCGAAAAGGTGGGCTCAGGCCAGAAGGATATGCGCTGGTTTAAGGATCTCCTCCGTCCCGAATTGAACCACGGCGCTCCTACCGCCCCAGCAGAGGGGCTGATTCTCATGGAAGTGGGCTACGATGGCTTGGACTGGCAAGTGGACCAGTATTCTCGGGCCCGGGCGGGCCGGATGCTGGCAGGGACGGTGCAGAAGAGGATGGCAGGGGCAATGGTAGCGCTGGAGCTGGAGAGGGCGATGGAGGTATGTCGCCCGGATGAGAGTTGAAGGGGTGAACTTGAATCGGAAAAACTCTATGTCTCCGTGCCTTCTGTGGTGAACCGCTATGCTCTGACCCAACCACAGAGACACAGAGGAACAAAAGGCCATTTTCCCTACCTTAAATCGCCCATATAGCGAAGAGCCGACTTAAAGAACTGCTAGGCCAAGGGGCAAGCCAGGAAGAGATGATAAAGCAGCTCAGCCGGCGGAAGGATGCAGCCTGAAGCTCTGGTGCCAGGAGCAAACAGTTGCAGGAGAATTGAATTATCTCCTGAGCCTCAGTGCATCCCGCATTCTTTCTCAGCCATCCGGGAAGGGACCTAATTTCCCAGTCCCGCAGCGATCGTTCTTCCCAGATGGAAGCACTTCTCAATATCCTCCTTGCCCGGGACCTGTATGGCTGTCGTCCCTGGCTCCACTACTCGCATGCCAAAGGATTTCATGCGGGCGATCAAGGTTACAACTCCCTCACCGCTCCACCCATGCGAGCCAAATGCCACTCCCACCTTCCCGTTCAAGTCGAGCTTTACCATCTCTTTTAAGAATGGATCCATCGACTTGATGAGCTTATAGTTATAAGTCGAGCCACCAAGAACGATTGCATCTGCGTCCGCTATATCATCTAAAGATGCATCATAGACTTCTTTCAGCAATACATCAGTCCCTTCGATGGTCATTGCCCCGCTGGCTATGGCCTCTGCCATTTTCTTTGTCCTTCCCATGCCTGTGGCGTAGATTATAGCTATCTTTGGCATTTCGATCCCCTTAGATAACCTATCCTGCATTTTATAACTAATTTTTGTTGAGCCACATTTTACATACTTTTAGATATGACAACCCATGCTCTATGCGAGCTTCAAAGGTGAACTCAATGCAAGAAGATAGACTACCTCCACCCGAATGGTGCTACCACGAGCCGGACCATCCCGGCATGGACTTCGATGCCATCGCCCCATCCTACGACCGAAATATGCAAAGGTTCAGAGACATCCAGGGGGAGATAGAGGAGATCCTATCATTCCTGGAGATCAAGCCCCATCATTCCTTGCTGGAAATAGGAACAGGCACTGGCGAGTTCGCCCTGGCCGCCGCCCGCCGTTGCGCCCGGGTCTATGCCATCGACATATCCCCGGGGATGCTCCAGTATGCCCGGGAAAAATCCCAGGGGCAGGGAATCTCCAACATCAGCTTCCTAGTCGGCGGCTTTCTCACCTACCACCACCATGACGGGCCGCTTGACGCCATCGTCAGCCAGATAGCCATGCACCACCTGCCAGATTTTTGGAAACAGATCGCATTGCTGAACATAGCCAGCATGCTGCGGCCGGGAGGAAGGCTCTGTCTGAGGGACATCGTCTATTCCTTCGATCCGGGCGACTATGAGAGGCAGATAGAGAGGTTCATATCTAAAACGATGGAGAAGGCTGGTCCTGGATTTGCCCAGAGTATGACCAGCCACATCAATAAGGAATTCTCCACCATGGACTGGATCATGCGCGGCTTGATCGAGAGGGCGGGCTTTGTGATCGAGAGAGAGGAACAAAAAGAGGGGTTCTTAGGCCTGTATCTATGCAAAAAGATATAGACATCGCAAAAATTGACGCGCGGGAAGCTAACCGCAGCCGCATCCACCTCCACCGCCTCCTCCTCCTGAGGTAGAGGCTGTGGTCCCCCGAGAGCCGGTGATGGGATACATGATATTCGTGTAGCCGGCCAGGCTCTTGTTTACCCTGTCTCTTGCATAGCTGGTGAGGTCAAGAACCTCTTTTCCGATGGAGGCAGATAGGTTCTGGGGCAGGGCAAGAGCGACATCGATCGATGTGGAATTATTGGCCGCTGTGCTATTTATGAGGGTGCTGTTTATCAAGCTGGAATTCGTGGAGTTGATATTTGCCAGCAGATCGAGTTCACCCAGATAGACCTCCGCCCCATCAGACGGCTGGGCCTGGGCGCTTCCTGCCAGAATGAAGAGCATCAGAGCCAGGCTCAAAGCAGAATTTTTTAGGGCTAACATAGAAGATCGTTTTCCTCCTGAAATTGACTTTCAGATCAAGAAGCCATAAAATAAGAGTATGTGCCCGCTTTGGGGCACATGCAATACCCTTTTTCGAGTTCGCTTTACTTGGGTGGCCAGAAGTCCTTCATCCAGCCGATGATGCGTCCGGAGTCCTCTGGGCCGACCATGATCTTGGCCTTGCCTGCGAAGAGGTCCTCCAATTCGCCTGAGAACTTGGCTGCCATGCCGGGCAGGACCATGGCCGGGTACTTCTGACCGGCCCAGTCGAAGCCTGCCTCGTTGAAGGAGTCCTGAATCTTGACCGGGGAGAGCTGGCCGCCAGCGACAGATGCCTGCACGCCTATGCCATCGGTGTTGATGGCGATGATGTAAGCATCGATGCCATTTGAGGCCACGTCCGACTCCACTGTGTAGTAGGTCAGGGCGAAGTTGGTGGTCAGGAAGACTGGCGACTCCGGTCCGGGATTGCCGACCTTGTAGATGCCGGGCTTGACCTGCACCGGAGTTCTCGGATCGGTGTAGATGTTGAAGCGCAGATGCATATCGGGCATCATGCTGTAGGGCTCTGTGGAGTGCTTGATCATGATCGCACCTCCGCGAATGACGAAGGCTGCGGTGAGCACTGACTCCCAGTAAGCAGCACGAACCGGATCATCGGTGGTCAGCCAGGCGTTGATGGGCAGGACCATTACCGGATAGGCGATATCCCTCTGGGCCTCCTCTACAGCAGCTCTTCTCAGGTTGATGAAATTGGTGAGGGTCTGCTGCAGCATCTTGCCGTTGGGTGCCGTTCCGGGGTCTAAGACCAAATCGGTCAGTCCCATTTCGGCGAAGGTGACGGCCATGGACTTGAGGCCATCCAGGTCGAAGGGAACGCTCAATGTGACTGGGACCTTGTAATCATAAGCCAGCTGAGCAACCTCCTTCCAGTTGTCCTTTGTTGCGGCATAGATGAGTGGCTTCTCCTTGGATGCGACCTCCAGGCCTGCCTTGAGAACAGCCGGATTGAAGGAGCATAGGATGAGCGGGAAGCCATTGCCATTGGCCATGACAGTCTTGACGCAGGCGGCGAACTTGGCCGGATCGTCGGTCACAGACCGGACGGCAATCATCTCCACGCCCTGCCACTTGCCGATGTAGAACTTTCGCCAGGTGGTGATCTTCTTGACCCGCTCTATGAGCTTTGCCTCTTCCATGTTGTCGGCAACATCAAAGGCAAATGGCGGCTTGTTGAAGAAGGTCATCTGATGGCGGTACATGACGTCCTCGCCACCTACCTTGACCTGCTTGTCTCCGACCCCCACATAGACCATCTTCAGCTCGGGAGCGACGGTGCTCCTGAGGGTCGCAAGCTTCTTGGCGTACTTCTTCTCTTCAATTAACGGAGTGCACTCCTCTACCTTGCGGGTTCTGGCGATCAGGCCAGCGGCAAAGGCCATGCAGGTCTCCTCTCCGCACTTCTTGCAGTTGGTCTGTGGAAGCTGCTTGTAAAGGTTAAGCGGGCTTGTTTCCTTCATGTTCCTCACACCCCCATCTTGAGCCAGGCATTGGCTTCAGGCGTCTTGGCCTCTATTCTTCCCATCAGAGACTGGGTGATCTCATGCAGATATGCGACCGCCGTTGGATGCATCATCATGAAGATGTCCACTCCAGCCATGGCCAGAGAGTAGCCGGTCAGAATCTCCCAGATCGGGCCTCTCAGCATTCTGTCTCCCCAGTCGGAGTCGTCCTTGTTCGGTGAACGGACCATCCAGGACTCTCTGACACCCCAGGCGTTGGTGGTGCCGGAGGACATGGGGAATGTCAGCTCATCGTCGCCTTTCAGAGCGCCGAGCCTTATTCTCTCCATGTTGGAGTAAGCGAAGTCCAAGCCGTAGGCGAGGGCAGCGGTTGTCGGGTCCATAACTATGGACTCGCGCGGAACACCAGCCACCTTCATCAGCTTTCTGTTCAGCTCCTTCTGAGAGTTGATCTCCAGCTGGGTCCAGGCGAGGCAGACATGTCCGTTGTCCACACAGGCCTTGCCGATCTTCTCCCAGTCCATGTTCAGGTTGGCGGAAGCGATAAGAACCCGCTCGCCCTGTGCGACCTCAGCTGCCTTGGATAGCACTACTGGATCCTTGTCTGGGTTGCCTGATCCGCCGATGCAGATGGGCACGTCCACAGCCTGCAGGACCTCTTCTACCGTCTTGACTGCATCCTGGGCGGAAGTGTCTTTGAGGAGCGGATCAGTGCTGATCAGGTGAACGGTGACCATGTCGGCGCCGAAATCCCTGACTGCCTTCTTGGCCCACTCGCCTGGTGAGTTGATTACATCCTCATAATGCATCTTGACTGCCTTGGCCATGCCGATGGGCATGTCGAAGACGTCCATGGTGATCTTGGGGGCATGGGGCATTGCTGCATCCGGGAAGAAGGGCATGGCCTTCTCGCCGCCCAGCTTTACCACATGGCCGCGGCTCCCGCCGTCTGCCTTGGTCGCTCCCAGGGTTACCTCCTGGATGGGATGCTTCCAGGTCTTGTCAACGCCCACGCTGAATTTGGCGCTGGCTAACGCCGAGGCCACCTTAAAAGCGGGGACTGCGGCAGCGGCTGCTGCTATGTCCTTAGGCGCCGGGGATATGGCCTGAGCGACAGCCACCGGCTGCATCAGGTTCTGTACTGGATATCCCACTGCCTTGGCGAAGTCCATGAGCTGCATGGCGATCTTGGCTGCCTGCTCTCCAAAGTAGTATGCGAAGAGCGGGCCTACGCCACCTGCGCCCACGTCCAGGTCTATCTCAACATCTCCCTCGATCTTCAGTCCCTCGAGGGATTGAACATTCATCTCTGTTAATGTCTTATTCAGGTCAGATAAAGTGATCTTGTCTGCCATTCGAATCACCCTCACAGGCCCAGTTTCCCGACGACATTCGCCATCTCTTTAACTGCAGGCGAATCATCGGGCAGGCCGGTCAATGGATCTCCCACTAAATCGAATTTGGCCAGGCTTTCATCATAGGGGATAGTGCCGATAACAGTAAGGCCCAGGCTGGTTGCGTTCTCGATGACCTTATCCCGCCTTCCGGTGGTGATCTTGTTCACAACCACATACAGATCCTTGTACTTCAGTCCCATCTCGCGGGCAATGTCCCGAATCCTCTCGCCGGTGGTAAGCCCTCTTCTGGACTCATCAGTTACGACGATAAGGTCGTCGAGGTCTGGAAAAATTTTCCTGCTGAAATGCTCGAGGCCCGCGGGCGAGTCGATTACAATCAGATCATAATCCTTGGCGGTCTTATCCATAATGGCTCGCAAAAGATTATTGACATAACAGTAACATCCAGAACCCTCGGGCTTGCCCATCACCAAAAGATCGTAACCATCTTCTTCCAAAAGGATCTCAAAGATCTTAGCCTCGAAAAGCGCCTGCTTATCAGTGTCCGGTGAAGATGTGAACCGGGAATCCTGCATGAACTCCCTCATGTCGCCAACGGTCTTTTCCACCTTAGCGCCCAGCGCATCTGCCAGGTTGGCATCAGGATCGGCATCGATAGCAAGGATTCGAAACTTTTTTTCAGAGTTATTCAGGTGTCTGATGAGCATTGCGGTCACTGCGGTCTTGCCGGTGCCGCCTTTACCTGTTATCGCTATTACTTTCCCCAAAGTCTAGCCTTCCTTATTTTTTCGGTTTTATTACAACTTCCGCTACGTGGATGGATGCGCCCCTCAGTTCAATGGTCATTCCACCCGATGCTGCTGCTGGCATAGCGAAAGCCGGAGCTGCTGCGCCTGCTGCAGGTGCTGCTGCTGCGGCCGGAGCCGCTTCCTTTTTCTTAAGCTTAAGCTGCATAATATCTCTCCCTCACTCTTTGATCAGATAATCGCACTCGCAGGAAAACCGCATCTCCCAAAAAAGGGAGAAAAAGGCGGTACTCTACTTGGCGAGTACTACCTTATCTATGCTTATCTTGGCATCCTTCAGGATCAGCTTTATGCCGCCGGCGCTGCCGGACATGCTTATGGCTGGTGCTGCTGCGCCTGCTGCTGCAGGTGCGGCTGCTGGAGCCGCCGCTGCAGGTGCCTTGGGTTTCAGTTTTAGCTGCATAGTTTAACACCCTCTCTTAAATTTGAATCTGCTCACTCGAGCACGCCGTCTTCCTGCAAGGCCTCGACGACCTGCATGAACTGGCCTTCGGTCAGGGCAAGCTCGGACTTGACGGTATCCATGTTGATGTCTCCGCCGGTCTTCTCGATATAGGCCATGACCTTCCCCTTGATATCATCATCGACCTCTTCAAGCTTCCAGCCCTCGGTGATCTTCTTGTTGTCCACCTTTCTGGTGACGCCATCCACCACGGGATGGTTGACCTTGAGCAGGAATGCCTTGAGGGCTGCGATGTCCTTGGCATCGTCCTCGGTGGCGATCTTGTCCATCATGTCAGCATCAATGCCTTCCTTTACCCTCTCTTTGAGGCCCTTGGACATCCAGACGATCCTTCTCCAGCCGCCATCCGCCTGGAGGAACTTGGGGGAGAAGTAGTAGAGAATACCCATGCCCAGGAAGCCCACGACCTGCTTGCCGCCGCCGGTCTGTCCTGCCATGGTGGAGAAAGGCAGTCCGTTGGGGGTTGCGCCCTTGAAGTCACGATCGGCAAGGCCGATGCCGTCAACCTCAGGCATATAGAATCCAATGGTCTCGAAGCAGCCACAGGAGGTGTGGGGTGCATCGAAGAATGTGTAGAGGAGCATTCTGCTGTACTCGCCGCCGGACCTCTGCTCAGCCATCTGATTAATGGCTTCATACTCGCCGCTGACCTCATCCATCGCCGATCCCTTCTCAATGGCGAACTGGGGGCCCTCTGGGTCCACCTTGGCGGCAGCCCTGCCGTCGAACCAGGTGATAGCTCCGCACAGTGATGGCCTGTCCGGGGTGACCACGCAGGCGCTGGTGGGAGCGAATGCCTGGCAGAGAGTGCAGCCATAGAAGACATCCACATCCTCATCGTGCAGTCCCTTGGCGCGCTCATCGCGGGTCTTGTATACGGCCATGGCCTTGGCCAGCTCTTCCTTGACCTTTGCTGGATCGGTGACGATGGTGATGTCCATCTTCTCAATGAATGGCATCTCTGCCTTGTACAGGTCGATGACCGGGGCGTAGACCTCCTTCCAGGAGGTGACTCCCTTCTTCTTGAGACCCTTGCCAATCCTCATCCAGATATCGTATCTCTGGTTGAGGTGCATGAGGCCACTTATATAGGAGAGCAGGGCATGGTTGCGCCTCTCGATGATGGACTCCAGGTCTTTCTCGATCTTCTCGCCGCCGACTCTGAAGATCATGCCGAAGGGCATGGTGGTGCCCTCAGGGGTCTCTCCCAGATCCGGACCGATGACTGTTACCTTTCCATCCTCAATCTCGTCCATGGGCGTGGCAAGCGACAGCTCAAATCCATCTGCCTTGGGACCGCCAAGCTCTACCCATAGATCGTCCTTTCTGATTCTCTCGCCCTCATACATGGGGGATATGTCCAACTTTATATCTGCCATTAATACACCTCTTCTGTTTTCTTCTGTTATAGGATAAACTCTATTTCTTCATCGCTGCGATTACTTCGTCTACGGCTGCGTGATAGTCGTCCGGATTGAAGGCCAGGTTGCCGAAGGTCATATCGGCATTGACATGATAGTAGCGGTCTATGGAGACGCGCTTGATGTCCCGGTTGAAGTTCTTCAATGTGGATAGCATGCCATTGGCGAACTTGTAGTAGATGCCCAGGAATATGACCACATCGTACTGTCCCTGTCCATCCAGGCCCTTCCAGTCGGGGAACCTCAAAAAGTTGGTCAACGGATGCAGGCCGATCTGATAGACGTTCTCCAGGTAGCCTCTATCCACAAAGCCCTTGACGCTATGCGCCGTGGCGGCGATGGGAATTCCCATCTTTCCCATCTCAATCATCTTATCGAACATCACGGGATCGTCGAAGAGCTCTGCTCCTACCACGAGCAGAGGCCTCTTCGCCTTTCTGATGATCGCGCCGATTACCTTCGGCAAATAGGTCTTCGCCATCTCTGGCCCAGGGATCTGAGCCATCTCAAAGGGAATGGGATTCTTGGTGGTGTCAATGCCCTTCTTAACTTCTGCTGCCATTTCTATCTCCTCCTCGTCCTCACTTCTTGGCCCTTATCTTGCGCGGGATGTTCGTGGGATCGAAGCTGACGTCTGCGGGCCTGAGCGGTCCGGAGATGAACTTCTTCGCCTTCCAGTCGATCTTCCAGCCGTGCTTCTCCTCCAGCTCCTTCATCATCTGCGTCTGGTAGTTCAGGGGCAGATCCTTGACATCGCGGACAAAGAGATGCCAGTCATCGGGCAGCTTGCCGAAGTACTTCATGGAGATATCGCAGTAATGGGTCAGCTTGATTCCTCTGCCCTGGGTGTTATCAGACGGGCGGAAGCAGAGCTTTGCCATCTCCAGCATGGCCTCCTCCTTGGTCTCGGCGATATAGAGCATGGCTTCAGGTGCTGGCTCGATCTGCTGCATATTGCCGTTCTTGGCATCTATGACCATCCAGTCCTCGGGCTTGTCGGTCCTGCCCATAAATGTCCTGCGGTATATGACTGAGCTTGGCTGAACAACCACTGGAATGCCGAGCCTGTTAACGCCGGTAGCGATGGATGCTGCCTTTTGGGAGTATGCTCCCCAGGCCACGCCGCATGCTCCGACCTTGGACATGATATAATCGGCGATATCATCGTAGTTGGCACGCTCATTTCTGTGAGCGAAGATGGTTGCCACCTTGATTGCTGCTCCATGAATGTGGGCATTGGCCACACATGAGCCTATGTTGCAGATGTTCCTGCCATCAAAGGCACCCTCGTACTGCTCCCAGATGGTCTTGCCATCTTCATCCTTATACAGGGACATGTCCATGGCCATGCAGCCCGTGGCAACGACGATGTAGCCTCTGTCAACGAACTCCTTGGCGATGTCGTAGCACTCCTTGGTGCCGTTGGGATAATTCGAGCATCCTACCAGCGCTATAACTCCCGGAATCTGGCCAAGAACCAGGGGTGCACCAACTTTTCTGATCTCGGTATCGAGCACAGGTCCCCTGCCCGCTCTCATCTTGAACTTCTGGTTCCTGATATACTCGCGGTTGGCATACTCATAGAGCTTCAGTATGGGAATCTCCTGGGGGCAGGTCTGCTCGCATCTCTGGCAGCCCACACATACCTCATAGGTAGAGGAGAATGGTTCCAGATTGCCCTTCAGTGCCTCGCTTATCATCTCGCTGATCCTGATGTGGGGCGGACAGACGAAGGCACACTGATTGCACTCTGTGCATGTTGCCAGGGTATCCTTGAACTGCTGCTCGGTAAAGAGGCTCTCCTTCTTGTACTGCTCGCGCTTGGGCTTGACTGCAACCGCGGTCCTGATGGCCACCTCTCCGGCCTTTACTGGATCGAGGATTGCCACACCGGGCATCTTGAAGCTGACCAGATCCTCCACAATGGCATCGGCTGAGTCATTGGTCCTGTCGGGCAGGCCGAGCATGATCTTGTCGTTGCTGGCGATGACGGGGATGTGCCTTTGCTGGCAGTCCTCCAGCACATCGCAGAATACGCACTGCTCGTCCACAATCACTGTATCCATGATTCCGGCGCGAACCATCTTTCTCCACCAGCCCATGGCACCAGCCACCTTGGCCTTGGGTCCCAGGTTGGGGGGGATCCTGGATTCCCTGCCGGTCTCAGTGATCCTGGTGAGGTCAATGGCGGTGCAGCATACGCCGCCTATGTCAACCTTGTCCCAGAGATTATTGTTCTCGGCATAGATCATGGCCTCTGCGCCTGCTGCCAGGTTGTGGCCGTAGGCGATGAGAACGCCCTTGTTCTGATCCAGGGTGCCCATGCCGATCTCCACCAGGGGTGCATCGGCTGCGCCGCGGGGCATATCGTAAGCCACCGTCTGCAGCATGTCGCAGATCTCCTTGCCCAGGGAGTCGATCATGCCGCCGTGCAGCGACTTGGACTCGAAGTCCATAAAATAGCCTTCCTGACCGGTGTGAGTGGCCGCCAGGAGCTGCACGATCTCCTCTTCGCAATACTCCAGGGCCTCGCCGAAGTCCTTGAGCGACTTGGGCTTGATCCCCAGGATGGTGCGAGTGAGGGGCGCATCCACCAGGATCTCGCTGCCCATATCGAAGGGCATATCTCCGAACTTGTCCAGACACCAGTGGTAAAGGTGCCTGCCGTGAGCAGTATGGGCGCAGGTTCCCATTAAAACCGCAACCAGAACGATCTTACCGCAGGCAGCGGCCATGTCAATGCCACAGGCCCCCTTCTTGTTGCCGGTCAGGTCGCATGGTCCATAGGTACAGAGGGTGCATGTATCATCTGCCGGTGAATACATGATCTTGTACCGGTTACAAATCTTGAAGTCCCAGTCACGAAGCGTTGCCACACCTGGCTTGGGGAAGGGGCCCATCTCCTGGTCCCATTCATCCTCTTCTTTTACGACAGCTCCTATGTTGATCTGGACGTTCTTCATGTCCTCAACCGAAAAGCTGCCTTCTCTTGTTGCCATCGGAATCTTAGCCTCCTCTTCCTTTGATATACGCCGCTTGAGTTCGCATAGAGTAGATAAAACACTTTCGGATACCAGTTAATATAGAATTTTATTAATTTTGATTAAACATCATAGTATTAATTTTATAAATAAATTTTCAGTTAACAGCGACTCAATAAGATCACTATTGTTAATGAAGTGTACTCTGCCCACAAGCTTGAAATGCCAATACATTGAAGGCCACAACGACCTATGAAAAATCGATTGCGGAAGAGCTTTGTCAATGCTGCCGAATGCAAGCATGGGGGCAAGGTGCAGGAAGCGAAGAGAAGATTGGGGGCTGAGCCGCTGGACTTCTCCGCCAATATCAATCCCCTGGGATCGCCCCCCCTGAAGGAGTTGGTCAGCCGAGAGCTCAAGCAGGTCGGCCACTATCCTGACAGCAGCTACCAGGGATTCTGTCGCGCAGCGAGCCGCTTCGTCCAGGTCGATCCGGGATGCATCGTTCCAGGCAATGGATCATCTGAGCTGATCAGGATATTCGCGGAGGCTGTGCTGGAAGAGGGGGACCTGGCAATAATCCCCACCCCCACCTTTGGAGAGTATGAGAATCAATCACAGCTCGCCGGAGGCAGGACGGAAAGGCTGGCGATTGGTAAGGATGGCACCCCCCTCCTTCGCGACTCCGACCTGCACCGGGCCAAAGCCCTCTTCCTCTGCAATCCCAATAATCCCACCGGACGGCTGCTCTCCCAAAATCAGGTTCACGATCTGGCGGACAGATGCGAGGAGGCAGAGGTATTCTTATTGGTGGATGAGGCCTTCATAGAGCTCAGCCGCCCGGAGGAGAGCGTAGCTCAGCTTGCTCCCAGCAGGGAGTATCTCTTTGTGATGAGATCCCTGACCAAGTCCTTTGGAGTGCCGGGGATGAGATTGGGCTTCGGCGTGACCAATCCCCTTTTAGCTGGAATCATGAACCGGGCAAAGATCCCCTGGTCCATCGGCTCCATTGCCGCCGCTGCAGCAGAATATCTCCTGGGATGTGAGGATCACCTGACCAGGTCTAGAGAGCTGATAGCCGAGGAGCTGAATTATCTGATCCCCTCCCTGAAGAATCTGGGCCTGGATCCGCTGCCAAGTCAGGTCAACTTCATCCTGGTGAATATCGAATCGGCGGGCCTTGGCTCGGACGTCCTGGCAGAGCGCACCATGGCCCGTGGCGTTCTGGTGCGGGACTGCCAGTCCTTCGGCCTGGAGAAGAGCTACATCCGGGTGGCAGTGAGAGGCCACGAGGATAACGAGCGGCTAATCGATGTCCTGGAGAGGGCATTAAGATGCAAAGACTGAGCTGCGAGAGGTTTCCCTGCCACCACCCCGAGCAGGACTGCTCATTATGCTTCTGCCCATTTTACCCCTGCCGGGATGTGAGAACGGGAGGCTTTGAGCGAGATGGCTCCTGGTGCTGTGAGAATTGCCAGATCGTTCACCAAAAAGATGTGGCTGAGATGGTGCTGGATGGGCTCTTGCAGGGCCTGCCCATCTCCCAGGTCTGGAAGAGCCTCGAGGAGCGGCTATGACCCTGGCCATTGAGGAGGCTTTAACTGTATTTCTTTTAGCGGTGGCCTTTGACATACTGATCGGCGAGCCTCCGGTTCGAGTTCACCCCGTGGTCTGGATCGGCAGACTGATCTCCTTCCTGCGCGCCCGGGCGGGGCCCACTAAGGTGCAGGGCATCCTGCTGGCCATAACCGTGATTGCAGTCTCAGTTCTGGCGGCTCATCTGCTGGTCAGGGCGGCGCATGTTATGCCCGTGCTGCCTCTCTTGGTAGGAGCATATCTCTTGAAGTCCACATTTGCCATCAGATGCTTGTTGGAGACCTCCAGCAATATCGGCAGGATGATAGACCAGGATATGGAAGAAGCAAAGAAGATGCTGCCCGCCCTGGTGGGAAGGGACACCTCCACCCTAACAACTGCCCAGGCCAGCTCAGCGGTGATAGAGTCGCTATCTGAAAACTATGTGGACTCCATTCTCTCCCCCATATTCTACTATATTCTCTTCGCACCCATAGGCCTAGGCCTGGAGGCGGCCATTGCCTTCAAGGCCATCAGCACCATGGACTCGATGATCGGCTACAAGAAGCCTGGATTGAAGGAGCTGGGATATGCTGGAGCGAGGCTGGACGACCTGGCGAACTGGATTCCCGCTCGATTAAGCATAATCCTGATCGCCCTGGCCCGACCGAGAGGCGCCCGCTCGGCCATTAGAGAAGCCTTTAAATATCACAGCGCCACCCCCAGCCCCAACTCCGGCTGGCCCATGGCCGCAGCTGCCGGGAGCCTGAAAATCCGCTTAGAGAAGCCTGGCCAGTATATCCTGCTGGGAGAGAATCCGAATCCAGAGACAAGGGATATATTCCGGGCCACAGGCCTCGTCCAGTCGGCCATCGCCCTCACACTGGCAGCGGCGTTCATCTGCCTGCTCCTATAACCATAATGTTTATCCAATTCGAGGATGGAGTAAATGAGAATGGAAACCATGCAAGATCTCCTGGAGAAAGTTCAAGAGTTTGCCTTTCATGATTTTGGCAAAGAAGAGGCTAAAAAGCTCTTCGGCTGGGATGTCGCAGAGATACTGGTCAACAGCTCGAAGGAAGATGAAAATCACATTCTAATCATATTTAATAATAATTTTATGCTCTTCATCAGGTACTTCCTAAACCTCGATCCCTCTCAGACCGATGATACCTGTGAGTTCATCCTGAGCCTGAAGACTGACCTCACTTCTCGCATAAAGTATTCAATCAACTACGGAAATTATATTCACGGCCAGGGATACATACGCTTCAGGGTGGCAGACACAAAGAACAGAATGGTTCAGGTGATGCTGGAGGAGTTCTATATCCCGGCGATAAAGAACGTCTACAAGCCCATAATCGAAAGGTTCAAGGGATTCTATGGCAAGGACTTCTTCGGAGTAGAGGCTGACGGCAATGGCGGACAGATATATTATGCACCGATACGCAATATGAGCGAGCACAAGGGAGCCCGGCTGGGCGATGTGATCGGCAGGCTGACTGAGCTGGAGCTGCTCTTAAAAGATCCCCATATCAGGCAGGATCTGGCCAAGGTCGACCTCCAGCTCAGCCTTCTCCCCTCCATGATGGATTCGGGCCTCTAGCCAATTCTTCTGCATTCCAGCTTATGGGGAAGCTCCTCCAGAAGCTTCTCATAATCCTCTTCTCCAAGCCTCTCTCGCAGTAGGCTGGCCTGACGGCCTTCCTCCGGCTGAGACGCTTCAGCCTCCAGGAACTCTATCGCCTTTTCTGAGATCTGGCGGATGGTGGATGAAGGAATCCGATCCCCCTCCTTCCCGGCCAGCCGCAATGCACCGGCATAGTCCGCCCGTGCCTCCTCCTTCTTTCCGGTGCGGGCTTCGCACTCCGCCAGATCGACGGTAGCCAGGAGACTGAGATCAGCATGTCCCAGAATCCTGGCCTGGCGCTGTCTCAACATGGCCATCTCTTCTGCTCGCTGATAATCATCCTGAGCCAAGAAGAGGAGGGTCATATCGCGGTAGACCTCTATGAGATCCAGCGATGCACCCAGCCGGCCGAAGATCACAAGAGCCTGTTTCATCCTTCTTAGAGCATCCTCATAATCCCCGCTGGCCAGGGCTAGCCGACCAAGAGATGAGATGGCTTTTGCCTCCTCATAGGAGAGAGACAGCTTCCGAGATAAAGCCAGGGCCTTCTCAAAGCAGCTCTTTGCCTCCGGATAGAGCATATCCTTAAGAAAGCGCTCTCCCTGAGCTCTATAAAGCTGGATTTTCAAAGGCGGATAGTCAGTGCGAGAGACCTGAGTCTCTGCCTGGGAGAGATAGAAGCGGGATTGCATCGAATGCCCCTCTTGAATATTGAACAGAGCGGCGGCGATGTAGCCCTCACATAGATCGGGCAATGCCCCCAGGCCCTCCAGAATGCCTATTGACTGGGAGAAAAGCTCAATTGCTTCATCCGATCTGCCCATCTGGCCGGAGATGATTCCCAGGTTCAATTTGGCTGAAGCTACACAGGGCAGGGCATCTAGATCCTGGAAGATGTCCAAAGCCACATCAAATAGCGTTCTGGCCCGGTTGAGGTCTCCCATATCCTTGTAGACCAGGGCCATATTGAAGAGAACCTGGCCACGGTTGTAGACCTCTCCAGTCTGGTCAAACCTCTCCACGCTCCTCTTATAGCAGGCAATGGCTTCTGCCCACTGGCCGCTATCTGTGTAGCTGCCGGCGAGGGCTGAAAGGACCTCCCCCTGGCCGGAGAGGTCGCCTGTCTCCTCCAACTCCTCCAGCTGTCTCTTGTACTCCTCGATATCAGGGGAAATCTCGCCCCGTCCTGCCCGGATCATATCGATGCTGGCCTGCATCTCCGCCGCGCCCGCTTGATCCTTGAGGCGCCGGTATATCTCCAGAGCCCTCTGAAAGTGCTCTGCTGCTAGATCGCGCTCTCCTTGGCGGTGGTAGAGGTTTCCCATGTTTCCCAGCACCTGGGCAATGCCGGCTGAGTCCTCCAGCTTTTCAAAGAGGCTCAGGCTCTTGCTATAGCTATCCAGAGCATCCGCCCACTGACCTCTCTTATAGCAGAGGCCTGCGACATTGCTCAGGACCGAGGCCTCGCTCTCCATATCCCCTGCCTTCCCGAAGCCCTCCAGGCTCAAGCGATAGTTCTCTAAGGCAGCGGCCCAGTCACCCTGCCGGTAGCACATATTGCCCAGGTTGTTCCTGGCTACCGAAACGGAGTACTCGTCCCCCAGCCCCTCCATAATCGCCAGGCTCTCATTGTAGTCCTCCAGGGCCTCATCCCACTGGCCAAGATCGGCATGGAGATTTCCCAGAGCGCACTGGACTGCCGCCACTGCCGAAAGATCATCTCTGGAACGGAGGGCCTCCAGAACCTGAGCATACCTGGTCAGAGCCTCCTGCCATCTACCCCTTCTCAGGAGCAGATTTACCATGGACTCGAGCGCCTCGATCATCGACCTGGAGTCCCCTCCCACAATCTGCAGATCGAGACATTTTCGGTAGCACTCCAGTGCTCCCTCCAGATCGCCTCTCTCGGCCATGCTCCTTGCCAGGCCATAGAGCGATCTAGCCTCCCCTCGAGCGTCACCCAGTTCCCTGAAGCCATCTATGCTCTGCTGGTACAGTTCCTCTGCTCGCTCCTCCTCCCCAGACTGAAGATAGACGCCTGCCAGATTTCCCAGGGTAACTGCCATGCCGTGCCCATCGTTCAGAACACGCCTCGCCTCCAGGCCCTGACGGTAGCATAAGATGGCATGCATGAGATCCCCTCGATCGGAGTAGAGGTTTCCCAGGTTGTTCTCCGCTGCAGCCAGACCCCGCAGGTCCCCATTATCCTCAAATGCCCTGGCCGCCCCTTCAAAACAGGACTGGGCCTGATCCCACTCCCCTCCGAGCTGATAGATCAGCCCCAGGCTCAGCCTGTTGCCGGCAGCACCAATTTGATCCCCCAGATCCTCCTTTGTGGCAATGCTCTTTTCCAAGAACTCCCCCGCAAGGTGAAGATCGCCCCTGCTCTGATAGACAAGGCCGATGTTAGACTGGACCATCGATGCACCCTGTCTGTCTCCCTGCTGGCAGAATGAATTATAGGCATGAGAATACATCTGCAGGGCAACATCCAGATCTCCTTTCAGATGATATACGCCGCCCAGATTGGATAGGGCCTCAGCCGCTGCTGTCACCTCGCCCATTTCCATGAAGAGATCCGCCGCCCTCTGGTAGCACTCGATCGCCTCCGGCCAATCAGAGCAGTCGCAGCAGATCCTGGCAATGCAATTCAGAGCCTCTGCAGATCCACTCAGATCTTTGGATCTCTCCCTGATCTTCAGGCTCTCCCGGGAGCATTGCAGTGCCATTTCCAACTGCCCCTGCTTATGGTGAACGCCCGCCAGAATAACCAGAGCCCGGGCAAGGGAGGAGGAATCTTTATGCTCTTTCATGATCGCTATTGCCCTTTGAAGGTGGTCTTCTGCCAGGGTCCAATTCCCGTCCTCCAGGAAGCATTGACCCATCCGGCAGAGGGCCTTGGAGGCGAGAGAGGGATGGCCCTTCTGCAATGCCGCCAAGCTCCGGCCATAGAGCTCCAGAGCTTCCTTTAGCCTTCCCTCATGAAAATAGATATCAGCAAGACGGCACTGCATCTCTGCCGCTCCGGATTGATCTTTCAGATCGGCCAGCAGATGGCTGGCTGATTGCAGACTGATCTGGGCCCTCTTGCCGTTGCCGGTCTGAGAGTAGATGCTAGCGAGGGAGGCAAGAGCCCGAGCTGCCCCCACGGGATCATCCGACAGCTCCCTCTCCTTCAGAATGGTCTGATACAGCTTCTCCGCCTTTTCCATATCGCCTTGAATCTGGCAGAGCTCTGCCAGGTTGCTGGTAGCCTCCATCCGCCCTTTTTTGTCCCTTGGATCGAGCACCTCCAGGATGCGGGAATAGCAGATCTGGGCCTGATGGTACTCACCCTGCAGGCGGCGGGCGCGGCCCAGCCTCTCCAGGACCTGAGGCAGAAGGCGTGGCCTTTTAGCCATATCGATAGCAACGAGAGCCTTCTCATAACACTGGCAGGCCCGGGCCCAGTCCTCCTCCTCACCGTAGAGGGCCCCCAAGCATAGGAGGATACTGGCTAATGAATCATCATCAGAGAGAATCTGGGCCAGATCCGAAGCATTGCTGTAGTATTCAATTGCCGCCTGATGAAAGAAGAGATGGTGAGCAAGCCTTCCCAGATTGAACCATGCCTGAACGCTGTTGACCACAGAGGCATAATCCTCCAGGTCGGTGAGGCGCCTTTTCATAACCTCCTCATCGGAGGAGAGCATGGCCTCAATGAAAGAGGATAATAACGATGGAACGCCAACGGATAGGCTCTTCAGCCTCTCGGGATCGTAGCCCTCGGGATCGGAGAGCATCTCGGCGAAGGAGCCGAGGGAGGAGACGACGCTCTCAGAGCTCGAGTCCATATTCGCCCCCCAAGATAGGATGGGAAATTGAAGGATATTTATTCGATTTGAGGACTGCAGCATGTCTGAATACCCCTTTATGCTTAAGGAAGGCTGCATTATCACCTGCCATGAGATCGGCATCAAATAACATATTATATCATCCCCACAATCGTTTTAAAATTCTTCGGCCGACATACCACACCACTATATACTGTTCGACCATATAAATTCTTCTATTTCTTCATAATGTTAATCAAAAAATGTGTGCACCTTAATATTAATATTGGAATTAACATATAAAACAAAAGACAAAAAAGCTCGGCTCCCGTTGGGGGAGCTACTTCAAGACCAGCTTTAGGGCCCTCTGCGGACAGCCCACAACGCAGGCTCCGCATTGAATGCACTTTCCCGAGTCGGCGACCACCCGCCAATCCTCAAAGCGAAACGTTCCGGTGGGACATATTGATACGCATGCCCCGCAGTTCACGCATTCGGACTCATCCCTGATCACCGGGATCTCCAGAGGAACCACCCTTACTCCCCGCCTCTCAAAGGCCTCCATTACCTCCTGGACCTTCTCAGGCGGAACCTCCAGGACTATCTCGCCGCTCACTGCATTGATGCTCGCCCTCTCGATGTTAACCAGAGCCTCAGTCTCCAGAATCACTGAGGCGATGAGGGGATGGCGGACAATGCCCGGAGCCACATGAAGCATCAGCTTCAAGGCTATCGCCTCCGGGCCAAGAGGCGAGAGAGATGATTGCTGGTAATCATTCCTATCACCTTATGCTCTCTGTCCACCACCGGCAGGGCAGAGATGCTATGAGTATCCAGGGTGCGGGCAGCGAGCTCAATTGGCTCATCCAAGCGGACCGAATGGACCCGACGGGTCATGATCTCCGCTATGCGGGATGGTTTTCCGCTGGCCACCGCTTTGGATATATCCCAGGCAGTTATAATGCCGATCAGCCTTCCATCCCGGGAGACCACCGGCAGATGGTCGAAGCTGCCGCTGATGATCAGCTTTGCCGCCTTCTCCACCGGGATATCCTCAAAGACGGTAACCACATCCCTGCTCATGACATCTCCCACATTGGGCGACTCCTTGGTCTGCTTCATGGGCCGGCTGCTTCCCACCCGGGATAGGGGTTCTGCTGCCTGGCTGAGCAGGAACTCGCCCCGCTCCACCTGCTCCTTTAATGTCCGGGCAACCTCTCTTGCCATCTGGAAGCTGGATAGAGGAGAGCAGGAGACCTCTTTGCCCCCCAGGTCGATCGTGCCCGACTTCAGCTCCTCATAGCTGACCATCCTCACCGAGGGCTTATCCCTGCGCTGGATGCCATAGTCCTGCACCGGGACGGTGATATCGCTGTCCCGCACGGCAGTGCTCTTGGCGAGCCTCTCATTTAACATCGGTATGGGAATTCCTATCCCCAGGTAAAGGCTGGGGCCATATTTATGAAATGTTGCTGCCCGCAGGAAGCTGTTGTTCATCCTCTTAAGGTCGCCGGTGACCATCAGAGTGGAGAAGCCATTCTCAGGATTATGCTGGGTTCCCGCGCCTATGACATAGCCCTGAGCCCCCGCCAGGAAGATGCGCGTACCTACCCCGATGTACTCGAAGCCCGGATCGTTGGAGAGGGGAGAGAGCACCCCTGCACCGCTGTAATGGACATTGCCAAGACCCGGAAGGAGGGTGCCCATGTAGGTGTGCATCGTCCGGTCGGAGGAGTTGGTAGCGGCATTGTAACGCTGATAGGCATTGCGGGGATTGACCACTGTGGCCTGGTTGAAGTCCTCCAGCCTGAGGCTGGTCTCCAGATCCATCTGAGGGTAGCAGTCCGAGGGAGATCCATGAGCCTCGACCTCAATCTGCTTTCCAATTACCAGGTCCTCCATAACATGCGCCCCGCCATACTCGATCCCCCGGTCCTCAGAGGGCTGGGTCGCTCCTAAGAAGAGGTCGACGGCGGCGATGCCCCCATAGGCCTCCACCCTGTTCAGATAGGCGCGGGCGATCTTTATGGGAGGATCGCTATGGCCCAAATTGAGAAAAACCCCGGAAGAGCACATGGCGCCGAAGGTACCAGTGGTGACGACATCCACCTCACGCACCGCTCCCGCCGTGCCCAGCTCATCCACGAGATCTGGCATCTCCTCAGCCGTAACAACGCGGGCCGAGCCGTTGCGAATGCGTTCGTTGATCTCCGATAACGACTTCTCTTGCACATCGGCAAAGGGGGGGCGATCCGATAAAAACTTATTGGGCTAGCACTGCCAATAACGTTATCTGCCAAAAGAGAATCAGAGGTCGATATATGGCGCAATTTCCAGGGAAGAGAATCGTCCTCACCAGCGATACCACCATGATGAGCAGCTATCATGGAGGGGTGATGCTCGGCTTTGCTGCCATCATGCCCAGGGCAACCCTGCCCGATTGGATCTTCCAGAACTTCTTCTGCCCGCCAGTGCCGGCGTTGGAGGACGGATCGGCGGCAACTGCCCCCTGCGGCATGAGAAAGGTGGAAGCGGCACTCCTGGAGTCCGGATTCTCCAGGGATGAGGTGATGGTGGCCCATCCCCTTCACCTTGACCGGGCCATCGGACCGGAGACCAGGATCGTGGGGATAACCCATGATGACCCCATGGGAAAGATCGCCCTCCGGGAAATAGAGGATATCATCCGCCGCGGCCCGCCCTTCAACCGCTCTCGGTTCATCGAGCTTTTAAGTCACCCCCTGATAAGAGAGCACCGGCCACGAGTAGTCCTGGGTGGAAACGGCGCCTGGGAGGTCATGGGGGAGAAGGTGGATGTCGACCACATCTACCTGGGAGAGGGCGAGAGCGATTTTCCCGAGATCTGCCGGCAGATCATAAGAGGAGAGAACGTTCCGGAGGTGTTGCGGGGATCGGCGGTGCCTGGGGATAAGATACCGGTAAACAGAGGAGCGACCATTGGCGGAATTGTGGAGATCGGCAGGGGCTGCTGGAGAGGATGCGCCTTCTGCTCGCCCACCATGCGCTCTGTGCGCCACAGGCCTATTGAAAATATTCTTAAAGACGTGCGGGTGAACCTGGAATGCGGCCAAGAGGATATCATCCTCCACAGCGAGGACGTCTTCTCCTATGGCTCCAAAGGCACAAGGCCGAATGAAAAGAAGATGACTGAGCTCGTGACCGAAGTCAAGAAGCTGGGGCCGAAGACGATGGACTTCTCCCATCTCAGCCTGGCCTCGGTCCACTCCAACCAGGGTCTATTAAGAGAGATCTCCAAGATCGTGGGCATAGGCTCGGATCAGAACCACATGTCTGCCTGGATAGGGATAGAGACGGGGAGCTGCCGCATCCTGAAGATGCATATGCCCCAAAAGGCGCTTCCTGGAGAGACGGAGAACTGGCCCCAGATCGTAGAGGACTGCTACCGCCTCTTCGACGAGGAATCCTGGCTTCCCGTGGCCAGCCTGGTTTTGGGCCTGCCTGGAGAGACGGCAGAGGATGTCATCCGGACCACGGAGCTGGTGGAGTCTCTGAAAGATTACACCGGCCTAATGCTCCCCCTCTTTTTCACCACCATCGCCGAGACGAAACTGGGCGGCACAAGGGGCTTTTCAAAGGCCGATGCCTTGCCCGAGCACTGGCATCTGGTAGGTCTGTGTCTTGAGTACAACCTAAAGCATTTGAAGAAGCTGCACCAGCTATACAAAGAGAGGATGACTGCAGGACCACTGGTTCACGCTGCCTTGACCGGAGTGAACTTGATCGCAGACGTCGCACTTAATAAATATCTGAAGAGAATGAAAAGAGGCGAGCCGCCCAACTGAGCCCCTGCCTAGCGGTGGCATATGGAGCTGAGAAGCGGAAGAGACGTTCTAGCACCAGCGTCACGCTATCATTATAGTACTAGAGGTATTCTTATGCAAACACAAATATTTTGCCATTGACATGTCGGAATTGCCGAGCGCGCATCCGGATTCAGAGATATTAGATCAATAATTCTCCAAAACAGACCTCACCACTCCTTTGTGGTCCCCCTTTAGGGAGTAAACGTTGTGATCCCCAGAGACATCAATGCTCAAAATGCCCAGGCGAGTGTTCATGAGCCCGACCATCGCCGAAACCCCTCGGTAGCTGACGTCAAAGCCCTCCTTCGCGAGATAGGTGAAGACGTCCTCCGTGGTATAGGCACCATCGCTTAGGAAAAGCTTCAAGACCGCCTTCCGGATTCCCACGCCATCTCGCTTAAGATAATTCCTCAGTCTTTCCTGGATTCGTTCTTCCGCGCTCTCCATCCGGCAAAATCACCGCCTCGAAAGAATGGATTTAAGGATTATAAAGGTATTCTCTCCACGACCGGTCCATCCTGCAGAGGATACCTCTCAATTATACAAAGATCGCATTTGCAGCCCTCTAGATCCGGGCATATCTCCTCCAGAATCCAGGCGGCGATCTCGATCCTTCCTTCCAGGCAGGAGTACATTTCAGCAGGCACCTCCAGCCCATCGATGATCCCCAGCGCTGACTTTAGATCACCCTCCTTACCCTCAATTATGCCGTGGATTATGGTTCCCTCTTCTGTGATGTAGTCCAGCGGCCGGGATGTCCTCTCCGCCCGGCGTCGCAGTCTCTCTCTCAGCTGCACAGCATCCTTGAAGCGGGAGGGACAGTAATGCACCTTGATGTCATCCAATAGATAGCCTCGGGCCATCTCTTCGCTGCCTTCTGCACCGCAGCCCAGGTCCAGGGGCAAAAAACCCTCTTCCATTAGACGAGAGAAGTTGGTCTCTGAGAACTCAAGCTCATTTAGGTTCAGAAAGGCATCTGCTTCTCGGACGGCATGAACGATCTGGGGCGCTGGCTTATATGCCGGGATCTCCACCCCAGCCTGCAATCCCAATGCCTTTGCCTCCTCCAGGACCTCCTTTAGTCCGACTGGATCAGACCATTCCTCATCAGGCGGATGGAAGCGGATCTCATCCAGGCCGGCTCTTACCAGCCTCTTCAGGACAGATCTGTTGGGCAGAATGCCGGTGTAGAGGTGGATATGGTGCTCGCTTCCGAACTCCTCCTTCAATGCCCGGATGCAATCCAAGACATAGTCCAGCCTTAAGAGGGGCTCTCCTCCCGTGATCCCCGTGCCCAGGGCGCCGATGGCCCTGCCCTCGCTCAGGATATCAGCCAGCTCTCCCACCGGCTGCTCATCGGCATATGCCACATCCTTTCCCCTTCGATCCTCGGAGATTGGGCAGTAAAAGCAGCCCCGTTCGCACCGGCCAGTGACGAAGAGGACCAGGCCCGCCCCCTGCCGACAGATCTGGCAGCCAGGGGAGAGGTAGTTGTAGATCGATCCCACAGAATCGGATTGCCACTGGAGCATGATTGCAGGAAAGGTGGGTTGGATTATCAATTTTGTGGAATCGGCTGAGCACAGGGGCAGCGGCATCAAAACGGTTATCAGAGAGAAGGGCATTGATCCTTTCAAAGAAAGAATATAATTAAAATATATTTAAAAGGATGGTTCTTTGTGAGAGAATATCTCCTCGGAAATGCAGCTATCGCCAAAGGACTGCTGGAGGCGGGGATCGGACTTGCCGCCGGCTACCCGGGAACTCCCTCCTCAGAGATCATTGAGGGCCTGGTGGAGCTGAAAGGCGATCTGCCCCTACATATAGAATGGTCTGTGAACGAGAAGGTGGCGCTGGAGGTGGCGGCAGGTGCCTCTTGGACCGGCTGCCGCTCCGTGGCCACCATGAAGCATGTGGGCCTGAACGTGGCCGCCGACCCCTTCATGACCCTGGCCTACCTGGGGGTAGGAGCAGGGCTGCTGGTGATCTGTGCCGATGATCCCTTCTGCCATTCATCCCAGAATGAGCAGGACTCACGACGCTTCGCCCAGTTCGCCTCCATTCCCTGTCTGGATCCTGCCGACCCCCAGGAGGCCCGGGATATGGCGATCTATGGCCTGGAGCTGTCGGAGAAATTCAACATCCCGGTAATGCTCCGGCCCACCACCCGCGTCTCTCATGCCCGGGCGGATGTGGAGGTGAGCCAGGATCGACCAATTCCAGTCGAGCGCCGTTTCGTCAAGAATCCTGCGCGACGGGTGGCCCTGCCAAGCCATGCCCGGCCGCTCCACCACGAGCTTTTGGCCAAGCAGCCAGCAATAGAAGAGGAGCTGGAGGGGTGCCCCTGGAACAGGCTAACCCTCCGGGGGGAGACGGGAGTGATAGCCTCGGGGATTGCCGGTCTGTATGCCGAAGAGGCCCTGACGGATCTGGACCTTGACCACACTCTGCTCAGGATTGGAGCCTATCCCGCCCCAAAGAAGCTGATATGCCGCATGCTCGAGCATGTCTCGAGGGTGCTGGTGATAGAAGAGCTGGAGCCGGTGGTCGAAGAACAGGTGGCGATGCTGGCAGGGAAGATAAATCCCTCCATACAGATCCTGGGCAAGGAAAAGGAGATCCCTCGCGAGGGAGAACTGGACCTTATTACGGTGAGAAATGCCCTGGCCAGGATGAACGGCCTGGGTATTATGGAGAGAGCATCCTTTGCAGCAGCGGAGATAGTCCCACCCCGGCCTCCGGCTTTATGTCCAGGCTGCAGCCACCGTGCCACCTACTATGCCATGAGACGGGTCTATGGCAAGAAGGCGATCTATCCCAGCGACATAGGCTGCTATACCATGGCAGTGGGCATGGGGACGGTTGATACCTGTCTGTGCATGGGGGCGAGCATCAGCCTCGCCAGCGGCATAAGATTCGGCGGTGAGACGGAGGGGATCTGCGCAAGCCTCGGAGACTCCACCTTCCTGCATGGAGGCATGACCGGCCTATTGAATGCCGCCTACAATAAGGCCAGGATCACAGTGACAATTCTGGACAACTCCACCACCGCCATGACCGGCCATCAGCCTCATCCGGGAACCGGGGTCACTGCCACCGGCGAGCCCACGGCCCAGGTCTCGCTGGAGGAGCTGGCCAGGGCTTTGGGGGCAGGGCTGGTCGAGACCGTTGATCCCTACGACCTTGAGGGGACGATGGAGGGATTCCAGAGGGCTAAGGATTTTCCCGGCCTATCGGTAGTCATCGCCAGACAGCCCTGCGTGATCAAGGCCCGCCGAAGCGGGACACGGCCACGGGCCTTCAAGGTGAGCGATGAGTGTCAGGGATGCAGGATCTGTGTGGAGTACGGCTGCCCGGCCATTGAGTTTGAGGGAGAGATGGCAAAGATCAACAATCTATGCACCGGCTGCGGGATCTGCGCCCAGATCTGCCCCAGCTCTGCCATTTTGGAGGTGGAGATATGAGAACCTCAGAATGCGATATGGTGATCGTCGGCGTCGGCGGCCAGGGAGTGATATTGATATCAGACGTGATCGGCAGGGCAGGAGTCCTGGCGGGAAAGCCGGTGCGAGGCGCGGAGACCCACGGCATGGCCCAGAGAGGGGGGAGCGTGATCAATCACACCCGAATAGGATGCCGCTTCAGCCCCTTGGTCGCTCCGGGCAGCGCCGATCTCTTGATCGCCCTGGAGCCAGCTGAGGCCCTGCGATTTGGCCATTTCCTCTCCCCAGATGGGGTGGCCCTGATCAGCAACCAGCCGGTCCTGCCGGTAACTGTCACCACCGGAAGAGCCCGGTATCCCTCTTTAGATGATCTGATAGAGCCGCTTTGTGGCCAATGCCAGAGGGTCCTGGCCCTGGATGCCACCGCCCTGGCGCGGAAGGCGGGAACCGCTCAGGCCATGAACGTGGTGATGCTCGGCGCCCTTTCCCAGTATATTCCCCTCTCAGAGGAGCATATCATCCAAGCCCTGGTTGAGGTTGTGCCGCCAAAGCATCTGGAGGCAAATAAGAGGGCATTTGCATTGGGAAAAGCTGAAGTAGAATAGGGGAGATAGACCAGTCTATGGAAGAAGAGAAAAAAATGGTTGAGAACAAGCCAGAAGAAAACAAAACTGAGGAGAAGGCAGAGCCTGTAATCACCCGGAGCATGAGGGAAGAGGCCTGCCCAACCTGCGGAGCGACAGAGCCCTCCATGCCTGCCGTCCTCCCCGACATGAGCTGGTCCATAGAGAAGCTGATCGCCGCCACCAAGGACAAGCATATGCTTGTGCGCTCCAACGCCATCATGCTCCTCTCTAAACGGGATATATCTGAGTCCCTGGAGGCTTTAATTGAGGCCCTCAAAGACGAGGAGTATCTGGTAAAGAGCAATGCCATGGTGGCCATTGCCGGATATGGAAAGCAGGTATCCGATCGCATGATCGAGGCCCTGGAAGATGCAGACAAGGATGTGCGTGCGGGAGCGGCCTGGGTGATCGGTGAGCTGAAGGAGAACCGGGCGGTGGCTGCTTTAGAGAAGGTGGCCAAGGACGACTATCCCCTGGCCAGGATCCAGGCAAAGGCCTCTTTGATCGCCATGGGCAGGGGACCCAAGAAGCCAGAGGCTCAGCCTCCTGTGGCTCAGACGTCTGAAGATTCAACCGAAGAAGGGGACAAAGAGGCAGAGAAGAGCGAAGAGAAGAAGGCAGAATAGATCTGCGAATCTTTTTTCTTTTCAGACAAAATATATCAATCATAAGAGCATAGAATATGTTATGGAAGCCCCAATAGGCAAGAGCGTGTACAATTTTATCGATCTCGTGGGAACCTCAAATGAAAGCTGGGAGGACGCTGTCCAATCTGCAATCAATACTGCGAACCGAAAACTGACCAACGTAAGAATTGCCGAGGTCACGAGGATGGACACCAGGCTTAGAGAGGGAGGGATAATGGAGTACAGGGTAAGGGTGACTCTCTCCTTTAAGCATGAGGTCGAGCCCGAGACGCTCTGAGCTCAAAATAATCCCCGGATTCCGGGAGATGATCTATAAAAGGAAAGGCTTAACAGCTAAACTAAAGTAAGGGAAAATGTGCCCCGGATAAGCCTGATCATCCCCACCAGAAACGAATCCCAAACCATACGCCAGTGTATCCAAAGGGCACTGGAGGCCTTCGAGAAGGCGGGCCTTGAGGGAGAGATAATCGTTGCGGACAGTTCCACCGACCAGACGGCGGATATCGCTGCCTCCTGCGGGGCGAAGGTTGTATTCCCCCAGAGGCTGGGGTATGGCAATGCATACCTATTGGGTTTCCAGGAGGCTGGAGGGGACTATATATTTCTCATGGACGGGGACCTCACCTACGACCCCGAGACCATTTTGGATATGCTTCCCTGCCTGGAGAGCGGCGAGTATGACCTGGTCATGGGATCGAGGCTCAAAGGCAGGATCATCCCAGGAGCGATGCCCGCCCTTCATCGTTATGTAGGAAATCCTATTTTGACCTGGATTTTGAACAGGCTCTTCTCTGCCGGAATCTCCGACGCCCATTGCGGTCTGCGTGGCATAACCAGGGATGCCCTCTATAAGCTGAACCTCAGGTCCGGGGGAATGGAGTTCGCCTCGGAGATGGTGATCGAGGCCGCCTCCCGCGGCTTGAGGATTGCTGAGGTTCCCATTACCTACTATCCCCGCCGGGGAGACTCCAAGCTGAACTCGTTCACCGATGGCTGGAGGCATATGCGATTCATGATGCTCTACCGGCCAGGGCCCTTTCTGCTCGTCCCGGGCCTGGTAGCACTCCTCCTCGGCCTGATCCTGGCAGTGGTGGTTTACATAGAGGGTGGCTCGAGGATGCATTCCTTGATCCTGGGGGGACTGCTGCTGATCATCGGCTATCAGATGCTTCTTGCCGGGATGCATTTCAGAGCTTTTGGCGCTGCCTGGGGCCTTTCCAGGTCGAGCGGAATGAAGAAGCTTATCAGCTACCATTCCCTGGAAAAAGAGCTCTTAATAGGGCTGGCTCTGCTGGCAGCGGGAATTGTCATTGGCCTCGTGGTCCTCATGAGGTGGAGAGGGGCGGGCTTTGGTGCATTGGATGCCGCCCAGAACGCTATGGTGGCCATGATACTCACCATTCTTGGAATTCAGACCATCTTCTCCGGGATGTTCATCAGCCTGCTATTGCTTTACAATGGGCACCAGGATGGCGAATAAGAGGTGGAGATCGCTTATGTGTACGATGCCGTCTATCCCTGGGTCAAAGGCGGTGCGGAGAAGAGGATCTATGAGATCTCCCGAAGGCTGGCGGCGCGCGGGCATGTCGTCCACTGCTACGGCATGAAATGGTGGCAGGGAGAGGACGAGATCGAAAGAGAGGGCGTTCGCTTTCATGGCATATGCGAGCCCAGGCCCCTTTATGTCAATGGAAAGAGATCGATTGGAGAGGCTGCCTACTTTGCCGCCAGGCTGCTTTCTCACCCCTCAAAGGAGGCGGTGGTCGACTGCCAGAATTTTCCTTATCTGTCCTGCTTTTCCGCTCGTCTCTTGAACAGTTGGAGGAAGAAGAACCAGAAGCTCTTTATCACCTGGCATGAGGTCTGGAAAGATTACTGGCATGAGTACCTGGGAAAGAAGGGAGAAATTGGCAGGATCACGGAATTGATCGCTGCCCGGCTGACCGATCGCAACCTGGCAGTATCGAAGAGGACGGCCAGGGATCTGGAGAGCCTGGGGGCAAGAGGGGTACAGGTGGTGCCAAACGGCATCGACTGGCAAAAGATCGAGGGGATAGCGCCCTCCCCAAAGAGTTTTGATATCGTTTTTGCCGGAAGGCTGGCCGCCCATAAGAATATCCACCTCCTAATTCAGGCGGTGAGCATAATGAAGTCAGAGATCCCGGATGTGCGGGCGGCGATCATTGGCGACGGGCCGGAGATGGAGAGGCTGAGATCGCTGACAGGGAAATTGGGGCTGGAGAAAAATATCGAGTTCTGCGGATTTCTGGAGAACTATGATGATGCTCTGGCCCTGATGAAGTCCTCCCGGGCCTTCGCCTCACCCTCCACCAGAGAGGGATTCGGCATGGCCGCCCTGGATGCCAATGCCTGCGGCCTGCCGGTGGTGACTGTCGAGCACAGGATGAATGCTGTGATGGATCTGGTCACAGAGAATACCGGGATCATCTGCCCGCCTGCGCCCGAGGATCTGGCAGACGGCCTCCTTTTGGCTCTTCAAGAGAGCCCGAGGATGCGCAGGCCCTGCCTGAAGCTGGCACAGGGCTACGACTGGGAGAGGATCTGCGATCTGGTGGAAAAGATCTATGAGGAGGAGTAGATCTGAGGGTAAGATGCAGATAGGAAGAGAGGAATTCTGCGAGACTCGGACAACCCAATTTTAGAGGAGGATAAGGTGGATCTTCTGACCAGACCGATACTGATTGCTCAGAGCGAGGAGCCGAATAATATATTACATCTTAAAAGCTAACCATATTACCAACTGTATTGTATACAACTATAAATATAACGGTCCCGGGCAGAACCACTAGCAAAAGGCGGGAACCAACCAACAATAGCTTGAATTAAAAGTCACTCAAGTCCGGCCTTCTTCGCAATCCTATTAGCCCAAAGGCGAGGAAGGAGCACCTATCATGGCAATCATCAAGTACCCATCAAGTACCCATCAAGTACCCATCAAGTGCATGAAAACCACCAGAGCCTTTCGATTTTCCGTGATTTCTGACTGCCTTGCCATGCCAATTAGTTCGATTCTATCAAGTATCCATCAAGTAATCTTGTCCCTTCTTGGGTCAGCCCAAAACGGGATATATCGCATCAATTTCGGCGCTGCGCTTGGATCGTAGGGAAGGACAAGGCCGGAATCCACTGCTTCGCGGATGAGACGAGAGGCAAGAGCAAGGTTCCTCTGCTCGATGCCAAACCGCTCTCGAATTGAGGTATTTGTCATATTTTCCCTGTTAACATAGCGCAGGCAGGCATGCAAATACACGGCTCTAACGCGATCTGCCTTGTCCATCTTGGTCAATGGACGATGCGCAAACAGCACTACTCGAGTATGATCACTTGTAGCCTCCAGCAAAGGAGCTGGAAGTTGGTACAACTCTGTTTGAAACACCACTTTATCCCATCCACTGCCACGCTCTTCGCAAATTCCGAACCGACGCATGAGTGCAGCCAATGCCTCGTTACGAGATCGAGGAGGCGTATCCACAAAGCGATATGTATCAACTAATGGCTTACCTGGATTGGTAACCTCTATGCGGTCCGCAAAGATTTCCACCATCGGGCTCGCACCTGCAATTGAAAAATCCTGATGGATGAGCGCATTGGCCACAAGTTCGCGTACCGCCAACTCGGGAAACATAGGTACTTTCTTGCGTAAAGCTTGTCCAATTAGCTCATTAGAAGGCAGCAAACCATTGATGTATTCGATAAGACCTTCAAAACCACTAGCATAACCCTTCACAAGGACATATTCCTTGATAGTCTCAATTCGATTATTTCCTCGATACTGAATCACTCGTATAGGTTTGCGCTTAAGTGCTGTGAAGCTATCTATCCTCTTGGCAAGCAAAATCGCGCCAAGGTTGGTTATATCCCAGCCACTTGCCTCACAGGGTGCAATCAGACTATCATTGGCCAGCGCTTCCAAGATACCAGCACGACTCTCAGGTAATGGAAGCTTCAGCAAATCAAAAAAGGCAGGGTAGTCTAACAGCTTTAGTACTTCCTCTCCGCTAACTCGCTCTGCCGCCATACTGCTCTCGAATGGATATCGATCAAAAATATGCCAAAGAGCTCGTTCCTTCTCTGGGAAATCCTTGAGTCTTTTCTTGTATGAGCCTACCCGGATGAACTCATTACCCTTGAACTGCACAGGTTGGCGGGAAGCGCGTCCAATTTCTAGCAACACCACAGATAGCCCCTCCACCTTGACTTCGAAGAACTGGAAATGGATTCTAGGTGACAATTCGTGGAGCAGCCAATTTTCCAACTCCTCATTACCTACTTTTGTAGTTTTTGGCGAAAACTGAGTGCCTATTATTGAATGATTTCCATCACTCACCCCCCACACTATATAGGCCGAGCTTTTACCAGCCAGCGCAGCGGAATTCGATAATGCAGAAATATATTCACCGATATCATGAGGTTCAGCGTAATTGCTTTTGAACTCTACCCATTCGGCTTCTCGAGGCTGTTTGGATAGCTCATGTACTAAACTGATAATGTAGTCGTTGGTACGTTCATTAATTAATATCCCTCACGGGCAAGCTCTGAATCATTCAGTCTTCGTCTTAGCTTCAGCCAAAATATATACCTTGTCGAACATCTTCGATACTTCGATATCCTCCTGAGATTGATTATGTTTTGCAGAACACCTCATATTCCCTGTGGTGGTATGCACCCCAAATAAGCCTCTTTTAATTGTTTTAGATCGCCCCTCAGCTCCGTGATATGCTCTCACCTCATCCCAGTTTTGAAGATTTGGGTGCATGTCCAATGCCTAACGCGGCAGAGAACCCGCAGCCATGCCCCGAATTTCCCAATCTTTCAGATAGCGGCTGTCAAATCATCACCCTTCATGCTATCCATAGCAGGATACCTCCCCCGGAGGAGGAGCGAGAAGCTGCAAAGGCCGAGGCCGCCGCTCTGAAGATTTCCCGCCGGAGTGGTCGATAAGGAATATGGGACGAAGAGGATGCTGTAATGCATCGATCAGGCAAAAATTTTTGCCCCGCACTTGTGTTGGTTGGTCGACAAGAGCGGACATCATTGAAGCTGCTGCAACTACGTGCTAGTTTCAATTAAGGGGCTCTTCGCTGAATTATGTGGGTCAGGCCCGGCAGCGGTTATAGTCTCTGTTCCTCTGCGCCTCTGTGGTTGGGTCAGAGCATAGCGGTTCACCCCAGATGCAAAAGGATGCAGACAATTTCCGATTCAAGTTCACCCATGCCAAATAGCGAGAGGAGCCAAAATCGATTTATCCCTAATGCAAAAAAATGTAACATTTGATATGAAATCCAATCCTCACTTCCCATATCAGCCGGACGTGGTTGAATTATACATATCCACGAATATTGTGATCGTCTCGTTGCTGGCGCTCGCATTGCCAATATTCATATCGTCATCAATCCCGGCGCTCTTCTTCTCTTCGCAATCAGGACATGCGGCGGAATCGCTGGTCCTGACAGGTATTGCCGATACGCGGTCCACTCCTGCTCGGGTCATGTCCACGAGCTGCGTGGTGTTGACAAATGCGGCATTCTCCGATTTGGCCAACTCGATGAACCTCTTCAGGGCATCCAGATAATCTCCATTGCCCGATATGGATGTGGTCAGGCTTATCACCAGGGGCTCGTCCCGGCCCTTGATCTCATTATACTTGGCGGCAAGAGCATCATACCACTCATCGGCCCCCAGACCGTTATCCTTAAAGCAGCTGTCCTGAAGCGGCATCAAACCGTCCGATACCGTATAGCTGCTTGTTGGCACAGCATAGAAATCGTGGCCGTCAACCGGATAGGGCCAGACATCGTCCTCATGGCCGGGAGCATAAATGATCCCTGCCTGGAAGCCGGCATTATACTCGATGCCCAGATCGTCCAGTGCCTTGTAGGTGTCCTCGTTCTGATCAAAGGACAACGGCTTGTATCCCCGAATGGGCTTTTCGTTCTTGCCGCATACATGAGCCGCACTCGCATAACTATAGGAGCTCTCAAGTATTGCCCGCTGTTCCTTATATGGCATTGTGCTCAATTTTTCATCCGAATGATTTCCCGCCATGCCAAACTCGATATTCCCATAAAGGCCCAGCTGGGTTAGATACAAAACCAGACTGGATGCGGAAACGTCCTGGGTCAAGAACATGGTTGATGGTATTTTATCCTTGATCATCGAGTTGTACACGTTGGCGATATTGTCCCTGTCGTCTGCCGATTGCTCCTCTGTAGGAGTTGCGGATCCGCTCACATCGATCATCAGATTGACGACTTGCGAGCTCTCCTGCTGCGACATCCCCTCGGGAACGGCAGCCAAAATACATAGGCTCCGGTGACAGTTCTGGAGAAAGATTAATTGATCGATCCTCTCGTTCTTTTACGCTAGATTATATTTTTTCATTATGGTGATTTCTTCTTTGATAGCCACATTAATGGCATCTATAAGGACTGCATTGGTTGCTTCAACTGAGCTATTAATCTTGTTATCTGCGGGAGGTAATTTCATATTTCCATATGCGTCAAAGCTGCCCTTCCTTAAGCCCAAATGCGATATATTATTTCTATATTCGGTCTTTACGTGGTTCTCTAGAAAATTATTTAAGCTTTTGCCAATAAACCTTTTGAAAAATATTCTAGTAAGATCATTATCCGGTATCGTAATGGATGGCCTTTTGAAGCTTAAATCTTGCTTCAATTTCATCACGTTTTCATTTTGTATTTCTCTTAAACGCTCGCTTATTCTAAAAAGACATAATAATCTATAGTATGGATTGCATGAGTTAATTGCTTCTCTATAAAGCGTTAGACAAGGACGCAATACTTGCGGAATGTAATTGACAGTAATTATGTCATCCACATCAAGCTCAACTGGCATGTATGGCATTGTTGTATAAGATCGCTGCATTCGCCCTTTTTTTGTCAAAACCTCTATACGTTGTATTTGAATTGGTATTCTTTTTCGGAGGCATATCGCATCAAGAATTCCAATAAACGTCTTATGAGCAATATCGAGAGCGGAATCTATATTATCTTCGGGTATTGTCATAACGATGCTTCGAAGCAAGCCTTCTATGCTCTTCAACTCTACAGTGGCCTGGTGCAAATCGGCATTAACATCAGGATAACGATACTCAAACGAGATTTCATTTAATCGATGGTCGCAATGCTCATGGAAAAGCAAATGGGAAAAACCTTCCCAGGGGTTAACGTGGTGTTCAGTATCATTAAAATATATAAGGAACTCGGAAGCCAAAAAACATTTGACAACAAAGGGTCCCTTATATGTGCCAACATCATCAAAATCGATAGTAACTGTAGAGCCCTGAAATTTTAGTGGCAGATCGGAAATCCCAACTGTTCTGTCGTCGACTTTTTTAAAATGATCTTTTATACCCAGAGGGCTATATTTCATGGAGCAAGAATTTAATTAGCTGATTTATACTTTTTTTGGTAATTTGAAACTTAGGTAGTTTGCGGGTCCTCTTTGTCGACCAGTGCCCATTATCGCTAAATCTAGCATAAACACCGTCTCCAGAACAAACCATCGGAATAGGAATTCTCTTTACGAAGAGTTAAATCCATTGCCGTCCATTAATATATCGTACTGGTGGGATTAGAGGTGGCGGAAGAGAGCAAGAGGCCCAAGTCGCCGAATAGGGGAATGGAGCATAACATACATGGGATGCATGGCACGGCCAAAGGCCATAAGACGGATGATGCAGGCGAAATGCATGAGAATCACCAAATGGGCATGGCCCGGCATCCGGACAAATCCAGCAAGAGACACCGTGGCAGACATGAAGGCCATAAAACCGAGGATTTTAAAAGACGATTCATAATTTCTCTGATTATAACGATACCAATCCTGCTCCTCTCTTCTTTTATCCAGGAATTATTCCGGTTCGAATTGCAGTTTCCGGGCTCCCTTTATGTGGTGTTCCTGCTCTCATCATTGGTTTATTTTTATGGTGGCTATCCCTTTCTGAAAGGATTTTTCAAAGAAGTCAAGGATAAAAATATAGGGATGATGACTCTCATCGCCACCGCCATAAGTGCAGCTTATTTTTACAGTTCGGCGGTCGTCTTTGGCCTTATGGGCGAGACCTTCTTCTGGGAGCTGGCCACGCTGATCGATATCATGCTTTTTGGCCACTGGATTGAGATGCGTTCAATCCTCGGAGCTTCCCGAGCCTTAGAGGAGCTGGTCAAGATCATGCCCTCGGAAGCCCACTTGATAAAAGATGGCCAGACGGTGGAGGTCAAGGTCGAATCTCTTAAGCCGGGAGACCGAGTCCTGGTCAAACCCGGGGAGAAGATACCCATCGACGGAACGGTGATCGAGGGAGAGACAAGCGTAAATGAGTCCATGCTCACAGGCGAATCCAGGCCGGTCAGGAAAAGAGCGGGAGACGACGTGATAGGCGGGTCCATCAATGGCGAGGGCTCGATATCGATAGAAGTTAAGAAGATCGGATCCGAGACCTACCTCAGTCAGATCATCGAGCTTGTCAGGCAGGCTCAGGAGAGCAAATCCAGGACTCAGGACCTGGCAGACAATGCCGCTCGATGGCTTACCATAATATCTCTGAGCGTCGGAGCTATCACATTTGCCGCCTGGCTCAACTTCAGCAAAGACTCGGCTTTTGCCATTGAGAGAGCAGTCACAGTGATGGTCATATCCTGTCCCCATGCTCTGGGGCTGGCAGTTCCTCTTGTGGTTGCAGTCTCAACCTCACTGGCTGCGAAATCAGGTCTATTGATCCGGGATAGATCCGCTTTTGAGAGGGCCAGAGACATCCAGGCGGTGGTCTTCGACAAGACGGGGACTCTGACCGAAGGCCGATTTGGGGTCACCGATATCATACCACTTGCCGGCCTGAATGAGACCGAAGTCCTGAGAATGGCCGCATCTCTGGAAGCAAACTCGGAGCACTCCATAGCAGCAGGAATTGCAGAAGGCTCAAAAGAAATGGGCATTGATCTCATTCCCATCCAGGGATTTAAGTCAATTCCCGGAAAAGGGATTGAAGGTCAGATTCAGGGAAGGAGCTGGATGGTGGCAAGCCCAGGTTACCTGAGAGAGAACAACATCAAGCTAGATGATGATAGAGTGAACAGGCTGGCGGAGCAGGGGAAGACAGTCGTCTTTTTACTGGAAGAGGATCGGCTTGTCGGGGCCGTAGCCCTGGCCGATGTGATAAGAAAAGAATCCAGAGAGGCAATCGAAGAGCTCAGGTCGATGAACATCAACTGCATGATGCTCACCGGAGACAATCGATTCGTCGCCCGATGGGTGGCGGAGGATCTGGGCTTGGACGACTTTTTTGCAGAGGTATTGCCCCATGAAAAGGCTCAGGCCATAAGGAATGTTCAGAGGGAATACATTGTGGCTATGGTTGGAGACGGGGTTAATGATGCACCTGCCCTGGCGCAGGCTGATGTGGGAATTGCCATCGGAGCGGGCACTGATGTAGCCATTGAATCGGCGGACATAGTGCTGGTCAGGAACGATCCCAGGGATATGGCAAATATCATCCGCCTGTCGAAAAGGACTTACAGCAAGATGTTCCAGAACCTGATATGGGCAACGGGCTATAACGCACTGGCCATCCCTCTGGCCGCAGGCGTCCTCTACGGCTATGACATAATTCTCAGTCCCGCCATCGGGGCTATTCTCATGAGCGCCAGCACGGTGATAGTGGCTATAAATGCGAGGCGGCTGGAAATGTAACATGAGCTGGATTTGCCATGCTCGAACATCTTTTGGGCTCTTCGCTGAATTATGTGGGTCAGGCCCGGCAGCGATTATAGCCTCTGTTCCTCTGCGCCTCTGTGGTTGGGTCAGAGCATAGCAGCTCACCACAGAGTCACTGAGACACAGAGAATCAGCGATTCAAGTTCACCCATTTTAAATAGTGAGGAGCCATCTTTTGGATCGATTCGGTCTGACCCATTGCAGCACCCCAAAGCTATCGAATCATCACCTTTCCTAAGGTTACCAAAAACAGCGCCAAGAGCAGCCAGCCCAATATCATCTCCAGCATCACATAGTACCTGTGCCTGCCCACGGGCAGAAAGTCGATGGGGCCCTGGGAGAGGAAGATCATGGTGCTGAAAAAGAGTGCATTTCGCAATGTAGCCCGCTCGGGGATGCTGTCTTTCTCCACCGGCCCGCTCAGGGGTTTGGACGAGCGACGGATGCCGTCCCCTATCCAGAAGACCAGGCCGAAGATCAGAATAGTAACCAAAGACCATACCACGGCATAGCTTGGCCGCACTCCATAGCCGCAGGAGAGCCAGGCCAGGATATCTATGATCTTTGACCAGCCCCAGCCCTTGCTGGCCTGATCGAGCTTTCGATACTGGTAGTAGCAGTCGTCCTCATCTTCCAGCCAGCCCAGCCGGCGGTAGTTCTCCACCAGGGCCAGGTATGCTCCCGGCTGCCAGGCCACATGATCCTGGATCTCCTTCCAGTGAGCCCGGAAGAGGTTGATCTCAGTATCGTTTAGGATGATGCGGGAGCCCTCTTTTAGCTCTGCCTCGTCGAAGAGCAGAGAGGTGATGGATCCGGATTTGAAGTTGAGGTCGCCATCGAACCGGGTATCCTGGAAGGTTACGATGTCCTCGAACCTGGCCAGGCCGAAGAGGGCCAGGTCCTGAAAGTGGGCACCGGAGAAGTAGGCGGCATCGGAAAATCTGGCCAGGCCGAAGCCCGCCTCATCGGCGAATACCGCCCCGCCAAATGAGGTGAGGCCGGAAAAACGAGCCATGCCAAACTGGGCTGGACCGGAGAATAGGACATCTCCGAAATAGGGCTCATTCAGGCGGGAGCGGATGAAGTTGGCCTGGCCGGAGAATGTGGCAGCAGAGAAGTCCGAGGTAGCGGAAAGGTCGACATCGGAGAAGAAGGCATCTTCTGAGAACTCTGCTGCTGCGAAGTAGGAATAGGAATCGAAATCGGAGTAGTTGAAGTCCACCCTCCCCAGAAAGCGGACGTCATGGAAGGAGGCATCCAGGCCGAAGGCGGTATCCTCAAAGCTCAAATCGTTCTCAAACAGCGCTCCACCGAAGAGCGCCGGCTGATAGAAGGTGCAGCCTGCGAAGCTGGCCTGGCGGAAAGAGGTATTGGCAAAGTCCGCCCGGCCCAGGAATGTGGCCCCCTGGAAGCTGGCATTGCCAAAGGAGCTTCCCCAGAAGAAGGCATCCTCTGCAAATGTAATTCCCTCAAAGGAGGCGTCGGGGATGGTGCAGTTGAAAAGTGCGAATGCTGCCGGGATCTGTGCTCCGGGCAATGTGGATAGATCGAGATCGCCGGTGATGGCAATGCCATCGTAATGGACCGGCTGCCCAGCCGCAATCTGGGATAGGATCTTCTGGGCGGGCAGAGACTGCTGGGCGCCGCCCAGGGATACCAATGCCATCGCCAGAACAATGGCGAATGCGAGAGACTGCCAGGACATCTACCGGCCTTCATGCAAGTTCCTGGACATATTCTTTGCGCAGATCACGGTATTGCCGATCAACGCAAACCACTGAAATGCCGGTTTTAGGAGGGAAAAGGGTTAGCAACAATCGGCGGGAAAACTCCCTGATTGGCGATCTCCTTTTCTCCTCATATCCCCCTTTTCCATCCTACAGGACAACGCTGGTGTTCTGTTCCATCAGCTTCGACGTCTCATTCAGGCTCTCATTCTCAGCCGCTTCCTCCAATGGTCCTGAGCTCTCAGGGATTCGAGCAAATAAGTCAGCATCAAAGGAGTCTATGATATCGGCGGCATCTTCGGCAAACTGATCATAAACCTCATCAGGAGCTTTATATGTGAATATATAAGCATACTCGTCAATCACAGTCCAGGCCTCCAAGACTCTGAATGTCACACCCTCGCTTTCCAGGCTATACACTATGGCATGAGCCGGCACTTCATTGATTGTGATATCGCTCTCGGTCAGGATCTGGAGATCTGGCATGATGTCATTGAGAACTCCCAACGCTGCCTGGCTATACACTTCCAGGGTTACATCCTGCCCCGCGGGAAGCTCTTCGTTCTGGAGCAACAGATATACCGTCGGATTATCGACATCCTCTCCAGGGGCCAGGAAGCCCACGATCATTCCTTGATCATTGGCTTCGGCCTCCTGCTCGATCCAATCTGCCGGATAAATCAGCTCAAATCCATAGTCATAGTTCTCATAAAACAGCCATTCATCCAGGTCGGAGAGGTCCAGGGCCCCGGAGGTGTCCAGAGGCTCGCTCTGGGCCTGAATGCTGCCATTTAAAGAGGAGTCAATAGAACCGTAAGCACAACCAAGCAGCGCCAGATTCAGTGCTGCTAGAATTATGGCTAGAAGCTTATTATTGATCGTAAAGATCACCTGTATTGCTTCATCATCAATAAGTATATGAAGATTCCTTTTGACCAGCTATTATGGGAGCGACCAGCGGATGCTCGTCGATCCCCGGCCCATTCCCTATCGTCCGGGGCTCATCGCAAAAGCCGTCCGAATTGGTATCATTGCAGCCCTCGCCTGGCTCGTCGTAATCGCTATAATGATTTCCGATGATCTTTGCGCCCTTCAGCAGTCCCATGAGCCCCTCCTCTTTCATCTCCATGCTCCACCGGTTGCCAACAGTATCGTTTGCTGCGACCCTGTTTTCCAGGAAGTCATTGGAATGGATGGTATTGTTCGTCGCCCCTTCCTCAATGTAAATGCCATACCTATTCTTATAGAGGATATTATTCAGGATGATGTTATCAGAAGAGTCGATGAATATGCCGGCATTTCCGCATCCGCATCCTCCTGAGCCGGTCAGGTTGAAGCCTTCAATCCTCGTTCCATTGGCCCTCAATGTGATGGCGCTCGACGATCCGTTGGCATCTATCACTGGCCGTCCGCTGCCGGTATCTACGCCTATCAGAGCTACTGAATGCAGGACGTGACTGCTCCCCGCCCTAAAGAGCAGGGCTTCCACGGCTTCCTGTGCCGACAGATTGCAATCCCAATCTGAGAATATTTATCGCTGCGTTCCAATCCCGGTCCATCGACAGCCCGCACTGAGTGCAGTTATGGACTCTATCGGACAGCGACTTTTCAATGAGAGTACCACACCTGGAACACATCTTAGACGTATTCCTTGGATCTACCAGGACCACCACCGAACCGGCACTTGCAGCCTTGTAAGAGGTTAAAGTCACTAGCATGTTCCAAGCTACGTCTGAGATGCTTTTAGCCAGGCAATGATTATGAACCATGCCTTTGATGTTAAGATCTTCAAAAGCTATTAGACCAAATCTATCTACCAAGTTATGACTAACCTGATGGGCAAACTCATATCGCTTGTTAGCTATCCGCTCATGGACTCGCTCAACAACCTTAAGAGCTTTCTTGCGATCTGGAGTTCCTTTAGGAGCCTTAGAGAGTTTCCTTTGGGCTCTAGCTAACTCGTGTTCTTCTTCTCGGAAGAATCGAGGATTAGCTATCGTCTCACCATTGGAAAAGGTGGCGAAGCTCTCAAGGCCGACATCAATACCTACTACAGCCCCATCTTTCCAGGGGGGGAGAGGAACATCTTCAGTTTCGACGGAGAAGCATGCAAACCATTTGCCTGTGGCTGTCCTTCTGACGGTCAGCCGTTTGATCTTGCCTTCTATCTGGCGATGGAGCTTGATCTTGATATCCCTATCTTGGGAAGACGTACCATGCCGTTAACAAGATTGCCGCCCTTCTCAGGTTGTGGATAAGTAAATGAATCGTACCAACCCTTCCCTCGGAATCTGGGATATCCGGGTTCTTCTCCCGCCTTAACCCTTCTGAAAAAGGCTTTAAAGGCTAGATCTACCCGCTCCTGAACATTCTGAAGGGTCTGAGCATATACGTCTCTCAGTTCGGGTTTATCCTCTTTCCAACCAGGAAGAAGAGCGTTCGTTTCATATTTGGAAACTGATTTGCCTTCATTCTCCCAGGCGTTCTTTCTGTATGCTAGAGTCTGGTTGTATGTCCATCGGCACAAGTCCAGCGTTCGCTCCATCTTGGCTATCTGAGACTTCACATGAAAAACTTAAAAAAACAAGATGCTGCGGATCATCCGCATCCCTCCTTCAAATCTTTCTCCACCAAGTATCCTGCCTGACTGATGATCTTTATCATCTCGTCGATATCCATCATTCTTATGGGCGAAACAGAGCTGGGAATTTTTGGTTTGGTTTTCGTGACCTCTGGTTCTTGATAATTCTCGTGATTCATAAGCAAATGATAGATGATGCAGAGCACTTTTCTGGCGAGCGCAACGGTTGCAATATTCTTCTTTCCGCACCTCGCCAATATCCTCTGGAAGAATCTCATTAACCTTGAATTCTTCTTGGTCCTGGATATGGCTTTTGCAACTTCCACCAAGATCCTTCGCATATGCTTAGATCCCGTCTTAGTGATCTTCCCAGTTCGCAGCTTCCCTGCCGATTGGTAGACCGAAGGCACAATACCGAAGTACTTTGCCATCTTATCCGCACTCGGAAAGTCCCTGTAATCTCCCATTTCTGCAATAATGGTAGCTGCCGAAATGAATCCAACACCTGGAACAGACAAAATAATTTTCAAATCATCCTCGAAGGGTTTGACTTTTTCGGCGATCTCAGCTTCCAGAATTTTTATCTTCTTGCTAATATCATCTATGACATCAAGATTTGCCTTGATCAAAAATACCTGAACGGGATCTAATCCATTCTTGATGGCTTCTCTGAGTTCGTCCTCCTTTTTCCGAATCCTCTTCGAAGGTATTCCAGATATGATCTGATCGATCGTCTTTCCTTCCAGAAGCCTATCAATGATATATCTTCCAGATTTGCCAAAAGAGTCGGATATGACTGAGGAGAGCTTGATGCAGCAGGTCGAAAGTGATTGATGAATCTGGTTCTTGATTTTGGACCTTGCATTGACCAGTGTCTCACGAGCACGAGTTATGCTTCTTAGATCTCGGTAGTCTTTTGGATAGATTCTGGAGGGCGTGATGAGATTATTGAGACAATATATCGCGATTCGTTCCGAATCAAGTTTATCGGTTTTCTTGTGCTCAATATTCCGGATCTGATATGCATTGGCCAGGATAAATTCGACATGACCTTCTAGAATGGTGAAGATAGGATACCAAAAACCTCCCGTGGATTCTACAGCCAGCCTCTGGCATCTGTGGTTTATTATCCAGGATCTGAATGCCAAGAGGCCATCTTGGTTCATATTAAAACGTTCTTGGAGCTTCAATCCACTTCGGGATATCATTGTAGCAATAAGAAAATCCCTGTGGATATCTGCTCCGCAAACTATTTCCTTATCTGAGTCCATCGTCTCACTTGCCTGATATGGGCAGATGATGATCACTCGTGCGTGCAACTTCACATACGCGTTCAAAGACGCATTTGGGCATCCACGAGATCATGGTTGTCTTTGTGTCGAGATCAGGTCACAGATCAACCTTCACTGCCCATATCAGCCTTGCCTATGGCTCTATGGGTTTTTCATGCTTTGGGCATGATCCCCGCCTGAGGATCATGGGCTCTTTGTGGGATAAAGCCTGAACTTGTAAGCCTTAAGCATGTACAGTTCTAAGCTGTTATAGTATATTAAGGTTCATAGCGTAGGGCGGGGTACGATTCATCTCCGGCCTAAAGACCGGAGCCCTCTCTACCCCTGCGCCCCAGCACTGTAGAATCTTCAAATGGAGAAAGTATGATTGTAAGCTACAAATATCCCATCTTCCCGAACAAGATAACTCAATGGAAGTTAGCGGAGAATTTGGATGCTTATAGGTGGCTCTCAAAAGTGTTCAGCTTGTGGAAGCATCGTAACGAAAGATCTGTCGGTACGAGTACATGAGTACCCTTATTGCGGATTCTCGTGTGATCGAGACTACAATGCTTCCAGGAACATAATCATCACAGGGATGGAACAGCCCCCAGCGCCCATAAAGCCAAAACCGCTACATCACATATCAGTGATACAAGCTTTGGCGATGAAGTGGGAAGCCGCGCCCTTCAGGACGCGGTAGTTCACGGAGAAATAGGGATATGGATATAGCGCAATGGATTTGGCGGTGCTATGACAGAGGATGATGGATCAAGCGGAGAGAGCCTCTATCTGCGGGGAGATTACGAGGAAGCGGTCGCTGCCTGGGAGCGATCAGAGAAGGGAACGGAAGGATTTGAGCATCATTACTGGAAAGGTGTAGCTCTGCGCAAGCTTGGCCGTAATGAAGAGGCAGTGTGTGCCCTGGAGAAGGCCCTCTCCCTGAATCCTGAGAGCGCGGATGCCTGGAGAAACCATGCAGTGGCACTAAACCAGCTTGATCGTGGCGCTGATGCCCTTAAATCATGCCAGAAGGCTCTGGCCATCGATCCTGATAATCCACGGACCTGGATTGTCAGAGGCTTTGCCCTTCACATCCTCGGCCGGTTCGAGGAGGCGGTGGAGAGCTATGCCCGGGCCATCGAGCTGAATCCCCTTGGACCGGACGGGAGGAGGGCCTGGAACAATCGAGGAGCTGCCTTAGACAACCTGCACCGGCATGAGGAGGCCATAGAGAGTTATGAGGAGGCGATAATGATCGATCCATTCGACATCTATCCCTGGAATAACAAAGGAGTCTCCTTATCAGCCCTTGGCCGACAGGAGGCGGCGGTGGTATGCTTCCGGAAAGCGATCGAGATCGATCCTGAGTATGCAGTTGCCTGGAAGAATTTGGCAGTAGCCTACCGATCATTGCATCGCGATCAAGAGGCAGAAGAGGCTGCTCGCATCGCCCGCGATCTGGGGTTGAGCTGATCCAGACGGCGGGATTTTGATCTTGGCAGCATCACCCCGATTTCAGGGCCTTGGCAATCTCATCGGCCAGAGAATCCCTGTTTTCCCTGGTTACTGTCAATACCCGGAAGGATCCCCGGATCTTCTTTGCCAGGCGGTGGTTGGACCACTGGTGCAGCACCACCAGCATGGGCTTGGGTGAGGCAATGGCCTTCTCCACCGCAAGGACGAAACTGTGACTGGAAAGCTCCATGGGACCCACCTCATCCACCACTATCAAATCGCAGCCAAGAGCGTTTTCCACCGCCTGCGCTCCTATCAGGTCCAGGTCATCCAGATGGACCCGGTACTTTCCCAGCTGCGGACCGTCCCCGGACTCGTCGGCCAGTATCCCCACCATTCCGGTGGATAGGTCCAAAAGCTCAAAGCCAGTTCGCCGATCCTTGTAGCGCCTGTCTCTGGCCAGCACCCCGCCAACTCTCAATTTCGTCCCGGAGGTCACCTTTGCCACCAGAGTTGATTTGCCGACGCCTGGGCTGCCAGTGACTGCAATTCTAAGGGCCATACAGATACCTCATCCTTTCCATGTAACGATGCAGGCTTTCCACGTCCTTAATCTCCTTTCGGACCAGCTTCTTGATGCGAGAGCGGATCTCCCCATCGGGACGGGAACCCACCGACCACAGATGCTGCTCGATGGTCCTGGCCATCTCATCCCCTTTGCGATCCCAATCGGTGAGTAGGATGATCTCCCGGTAGCTCCGGGCAGCATCCTCGGCCAGGTCGAGGGCCGATCGGCGCGAGGCCATGATCACCGGCCCGGTCAGGCCCAGGGCGCGCAGGGCCAGTTCATCCCGCCTGCCCTCAACGATGGTCGCCGCCCCCTGGCCCGATGCCTCGACCAGGGCAGCCAGCAGCTCTTCTAAGGCTTCCAGATCATAGGTACCCTTCTCCTTGCACTCCTCTCGCTCTCTGTCCCTGACCGATCCCTTCATTTCATCTTCCTCTCTATTGATCCAGCAGAGGCTTGAGGATTAAGACCGCTCTATCCTTCTCTATTCCCTTAACCAGCAGAAGCTTTCGACCGCTCTTCTCTCCTTTAATCACCTCGATTCCGGATTCGTCCACGCCCAAAATCCTTGCCAGCTCCTCGACCAGCTGGCGGTTTGCCCTGCCTCGAGATGGCTTTTCAGTCAGCCGGGCCTCTAAAGACCTCCTCCAGGGATTAAAGCCCGAGGGAACGGCCAGCCGGGATGAGCCAGGCACCACTTCAAAGCGGATGATACATCCCAGAGGATGAGAATCGAGTGCCTCAGCATAGTCCATGCTCTTTATAATGCTCCGGGAGTTTAAATACTATCGATCACAATCTGCTGATGGGAGGAGATTGCAGGGGTGTTCCTGTGTTAATGGGAAAAGGTTAAAATACCGTTAGCGATGAAGGGGGAGAGGTTCGATGAAGATCAAACAGGTCGTCGTACTGGCAGGCAAGGACCACATTGATTGCTCCATTTCCTCGGGCTTAGAGCAGCTTGGCCTGCAGATGTGCGAATGCTTTTCTCCCCAAGATCATAAAGAAGATTGTCTCCTGGTATGCGATCAGGATTATGCGGATACCTCGATTGGCTCTGCCCTCATCAGGCAGGCGATGGAAAGAGGCTGTGCGGTGCTATTGCATAACTCGAATTGCCCCTCCGTCTTGGAGGAGATCAGGAGTACGGGCGACCTCTCCCAGAAGACGAGAGACATGCTGGAGGCTCGGGTGCTGTACCGGTGCCTGCAGAAGGATATCCAGAGGCTGGCCAGCCTTCAGCCTGAAGCAGACGGCCTGCCAAATTACGTAGCGTCTGCCTATGAGAAGGTGCAGGACCTGCGCTATGGAGAGAACTGGCATCAAAGGGCTGCTCTTTACACAAATGACCAGGGTCTGGGGCTGCCCGCCGCCCGGAAGCTGAACGGCCGAGAGATGTCCTACAATAATATGGTCGATGCAGAAACGGTCTTGGAGATGCTCATCGACCTCTCGGATTACGATGGGGAAGCCTGCAATAGGCCACTCTCTGTCATTGTAAAGCATGCCAATCCCTGCGGCGTGGCCTATGGCACAAGCCTTGATGAGGCCTACCGACTCTCCTTTGCCACCGATCCCAAGTCTGCATTCGGTGGGGTGATAGGTTTCAACAGGATGGTGGACGTGAAGACGGCCCAGTGCATAGGGGACAGCTTCGTTGAGGTTCTTCTCGCTCCGGGTTACGAGGCAGAGGCCTTGCGGCTCCTCACGGAGAAGAAGCCCAACCGCAGGATCCTGGACATAGGAGACCTGCTGCAAAGAAAGAGCGAACTGTACCGGGGATACTACAAAAAGACCATCTTCGGTGGTATGATGCTGCAGGATTTTGATACCGGCGACATCAAGGAGTGGAGGGTGGTGACCAGAAGAGCCCCCACAGACTCTGAGGCCCGGGCCCTCCGTTTTGCCTGGAAGATAGCCAAGTATGTCAAGTCCAATGCCCTGGTCTACACCACTGAGAATCAGACCATCGGCATAGGATCCGGCCAGGTTAGCCGGGTGGACTCCGCCCGCTTTGGGGCAGAGAAGGCGGAGGAGCACGGCCTGTCCACGAACGGAACTGTTGCTGCCACAGATTCCTTCTTCCCCTTCCGGGACGGCCTGGATCAGGCCTTCCTGGCAGGAGCGACCGCAGTGATTCATCCCGGCGGATCCATTCGGGACTCTGAGGTGATTGATGCCGCCAATGAGCATGATATGGCCATGGTCTTCACGGGCATGCGCCATTTCAGACATTAAAATCTGCAAAGGGGGGAAGGCGTGGACGGGCCTTCTTGCTCTGTTGCTGTTCCATTCTCTCCTGTTCAGCCCAGCCTCTGCCGATCGTATTCAAGCTGGCCAGGACATCCAGTCGGCGATAAACTCCGCTCAGGCGGGGGATATCATTGCAGTCGGCCCGGGGACATATATTTCCATCACCATTGACAGGCCATTGACCTTGATCGGCGAGGGCAGACCAGTGTTGAATGCTACCCAGCAGAATCCGGCGGTAGTGGTGAAGAGCGATGGGGTGACAATCGATGGCTTCGAGATCTACGGAGTGGGAAAGGACACCACCGCCAAGTTCGAATACTATATGGAAAACCGCGAGGCTGCCAGGGGCCAGCGCCTGGATATGCCCAACTCGGCAGTAGTAGTTGAGGGCAGCGACCTCGCCATTAAAAACAGCAGCATTTACGGAGCCCAGGCCGGGATTTATGCCCTGGATGCAGAGGGGATTACCCTCCAGGATTCCACATTGGATGGCTGCGATACGGGCCTATTCCTTCATGGTGGAAGGGGCCTTAATGTCTCAGGATGCAGCATAGTGAACTGCAAAAAATATGGGCTGGATATAGAGCAGTCAAGAGAAATAGTGGTAAAGAACAACAGCATCATAAGAAACTCAAATATTGGCATCCTCTTAAGAGAGGGGAAATGGGCAGAGATGGATGATAATCTGATATCGGAGTGCACCTTCGGCCTTTCCCTGTGGAATGCCTCATTCAATCAGGTGAGGAGAAACCAGCTCGACCATAACTATTACGGCATTCTGGTGACGAACTGGTCCAGCTACAATAACATCACCGACAACCTCCTAATCGACAATAGCAGAGGTGAGATCATCGATGGATTTGGCATCGGCTTGTCTTTGCAGGAGAACAGCTGCCATAACATGGTCATAGGAAATGTTGCCCGGGGCAACTACAATGGCCTGGAGATCTCCAAAGGCTGCCAGTTCAATGCCGTCTATGCCAATAATGCCGCTGAGAACAAGCACGGCATAAGGATGAATGAGAACCGGAATAACCTCATATTTGGAAATAATTTTCAGTTTAATAACATCAATGCCTATGAGAACCAGAGCTGCAATATCTGGAATACCACTCTGGGCAACTATTATAGCGATTATAAGGGTGAAGATGAGAACAAGGACGGCATAGGAGATGTGCCCTACTCCCTTCCCGGACCGGAATCCAGCTCATCCGACCGCATGCCTTCGATCCGTCCCTTCGATGAAGGAAGGCTGGAGCGGGCGGATATAGGGGAACTGGTAGAAAAATATGCCATCGTTGAGCCTAAGGAGGAGGCAGTGACTGCGGCCCGGCTGGTAGAAGGGGTTATGGTCATATCCCATCCCCAGCCCAGCTCTCCGCCCCAGTGGAAGGACTCTGAACCTCTGGATGGGAGCAGTTCTCCCTTCCAGGAAGTGAATGATTTTTAGATGACTCTCCATACGGAAGGCTCAATCACATTCGAAGCCACGGGGGCCTTTTTCAATCCCCGGATGCAACTCAATCGGGATATAGGGGTAGCCATGACCAAAGCCCTGGGCATCAGCGAGTATCTTGATGCCCTCTCCGCCAGCGGTATTCGGGGGATGAGAGTGGCAGCAGAGGCAGGGACGGAGAAGGTGACTCTCAATGATTTCGATCCCCGGGCGGTTCAGGTGATGCGAAGGAATGTGGCCCGAAATCAGCTGGACTGCGTTGTCAGCGAAAAAAACGCCAATGTCCTGATGCACCAGGAGCACTTTCAGGCGGTAGACCTGGATCCATTCGGCTCTCCCTCCCCCTATATCTCTGCTGCCAGCAGATCTGCCCGCTCATACCTCTTCATCACCGCTACAGATACCGCACCTCTCTGCGGCGCTCATCTGAAAAGCGGCATCCGAAAATATATGGCTGTTCCCCTGTGCACCGACTATCACCGGGAGATGGGGGCCCGAATCCTTCTTGGACTGGCGGCGCGCGAGCTGGCCCGGCTGGACAAGGGTACAGAGCCGTTGCTCACCCACGTCACCGATCACTATGTGCGCACCTACCTTCGAGTGGTCAAAGGGGCCGAAGCAGCAGACAGATCATTGCAGTCCCTGGGATATTTGGAGCACTGCAATAGCTGCGGAAGCTTTGAGACTCTCAGGTTGTTGCATCCTGTGGGTATATGCCGCCACTGTCGTTCCAGAACCGCCCTGGCCGGGCCCCTATGGCTGGGCAAAATACAGGATCCAGATGTCATTACCAGCGCCCTGGTAGCGGGGGATCTTGGCCCCAGAGCCAAAAAGATACTCAGCACCTGCGCGAAGGAGGTGGATGTGCCCATGTACTATGACCATCATTGCATCTGTGAGAAGCTCAGAATCACTCCCGGCAAGATTGAGGATGTCATATCGAGGTTGAAGTCCCTGGGTCATCAGGCCTCACGTACTCATTTCACCGGCCTTGGCATAAAGACCAATGCCACCCTTCCCGAGCTGGAGGAGGTTTTGAGAGAGAACAATATTTGAGAATTTATAAAAATTGATATTCTTTTTTTCCACCTAAAACTTAATAAAGGAGAAGAGATGTAATAGTGATAGCTGCATTATGATAGGATAATGCAGGAATTCGCGGCACGAGGTGACGTTTATTACCCCCTTCATTGCTACTCCCTTTCGCATCTCGTGCCATCCCTTATTACGTATTATAACATGAGTAAAATAATCCGGAGTTGCTCAGTTTTATCCTTATATGATCCGTTCTCGACCTGATCCTATCTTATCCATTCTCATCCCCCAATGGCTTGACCCAAAAATGTAATAATGGGCGGGATAACGTGTCACTCATGAAGATTGCTCTTGTCGGTGGGACAGGTGACATAGGTACGGGATTTGCCCTGCGCTTGATGTGCTCTCATGAGATCATCATCGGTTCGCGTAAAGAGGATAAGGCCCGTGAGAGCGCCAGTGCAATTATGCAGCTTGAGGGCGCGAATGGGAACATATGGGGAACTGATAACGCCAGCGCAGTAGCGGTGGCGGACGCGGTCATTCTCTGTGTCCCGCCTGAACATCTGAAATCTGTAACCTATGATCTATCCACATCCTTCAACCACCAGCTTGTGATCTCTCCCGTAGTCCCCATGAGCTACGATGGCAAGTTCTTCCGCTTCAATCCTCCGCCAGAGGGCAGCTCCGCCCTGCAGGCCAAGTCGCTCCTCCCTCCCCAGATAAGAGTTGTCGCCGCTTTTCACACCGTGCCTGCCGCCGCTCTCCAGGCGAAGGATAGAATTTTGAAAGGCGATGTCCTGATATGCGGTGACGATGCAGAGGCAGTGGATATGGTCAGGAGCTTGACCATGGATATAAAGAACCTCCGGCCTCTATTTGTCGGCCCTCTGGCTGCCTCGTCCCAGGTGGAGAGCTTGACCCCCATGCTCCTTAATGTCGCCCGGAAGAATAAGATCAAAGAGGCTGGGGTGAGTATAATATCGGAGAGACCGCCTGCTCCCAATTGATATTTTAGATCATTCCGCTCAGAGCTTCTATCACCATGCCTGGCAGCTCGGTCGGATTGATCAAATTCATCACCTTCCAGATGACATAGACCCCGATGAAGGTGCCTGCCATGGCGCCGAGATTGGACAGCGATGCCACCAGCAATACCTTGAAGAGGCGGTTATTCATCATCTGGCGGAAGCCTTCCGCCTGGGGAAGCTCTTTTAAGTCAGAGACGGTGGGCTTGATCTTCCAGGCCTCTACCATGCCCGCAAACCAGCCAGCGGCCACAAATGGATTGAGTGTGGTCATCCAGGCGATGCCGAATGCCGTTAAAACGGAGAGCGGATGGCCTCGGGCCAAGATCACCCCCAGGGCGGATAGAGTGCCTGTTATCACAAACCATATGGCAAAGGCTAAGACCAGGCTTCTGCTGGATTGAGCGGTGATCACTAACAGGGCAATCATCACCAGTATGGTCAATGTCACCACCGCGCCGAATACCTGGGAAAAGGTGATCTTCTTTTTGGCCTTCACATTCAGGCTCTCTATGGCGGGAATGGCCTCGGGGTTGCTAAGATGCCTCTCTATTCCCTCCTTATGGCCAGCCCCTACCACTGCCAGCACCCTGCCTTGCCTGGAGAGGCTGAGCAGATTTCGGGCCAGGTATGCATCCCTCTCGTCGACCAGAACGCTGGCCGCCCCGGGAGAGATCTTGCGAAACTCGCCTATCATCTGGGATACGACATCATCCTGAGTGATGTTATCGATATCGATCTCCTCTTCCTCCCCCCACAAGGCCCCCTGGATCAGGGATCCGATCAGCCTAATCTTGTCGAAGAATCCCATAGCCGACCAGAAGCGTTGAATGGTAATTCCCACATCCCTGTCCACCAGAGCCACCCTGGCTCCAGTGCTCTGCGCTGCCCTAATCGCCGCCAGCATCTCCGAGCCGGGCTTGACCCCCATCTCCTGACCGATCTTCTGCTGCATATAGGCAAGGAGCAACTGCACCAGGAACACGTAGAGCTTTCCGCCACTCAACAGCTTGCCGATCTCGATCTCAGACTTCTCCTCCTGTCCGGTCAGGGCTTTGTAGCGAGAGAGACACAGCTCCACTGCCACTATGTCCGGCCTTGTCTCCTCGATCCTTCTGACCACTTCCAGAGCGCTTTTCTCTGAGACATGCGCCGTTCCCACTATGGTTATCTCGTGGGAGAGGCCCTCAGTCAGGTCGGCGCCAGCATCAGGCTCTATTATCCTGCATGTCGGCTCCGGGCAGTCTTCCTTTGCTTCCGTCTTATCAAAATCCAAATCGATTACCTCTTCAGTCCTGCCCCGAGCATAGCTCGATGGCCCTGACCAGGTCTTCTCTGGAGACGATGCCCACCAGGCGGCCATCAGACATTACAGGCAGCCGGCGGATATTCATCTTGTTCATCATCATCATCGCAGCAGATGCCTCCTCTGAAGGACCGATCACATATAACTTTCTTGTCATAACCTCAGCCACTCGGGTATCTGCGTGATCCACCTGGGGAACCCTCTGCAGGTCCGAAAGGGTCACCACACCGATCACTTCATCACCGGACATGACAGGATAGCCCCGGTGCTTCTCCTCGAACATATGCTCTTTCAAGTCCTGCAGGGTCATATCCGGGTCGACGGTGTGCACATCATCTGACATTATATCCATGACCCTCGTACCCTCCAGGCTCACGCTGATCTGGGTTGCCTTCTCCTCCTCTGAGGCTCCGACATAGACGAAGAAGGCCACAAAGAGGAGGATGAAGTTGAAGGAGAATAAGCCGAGGACGAACATGATGATCGCGAAGAGCTTTCCAATGCTGGCCGCCCGCTGGGTGGCTTTTATGTATGGCATCTGGGTAGCAAACCAGGCCCGCAGGAGACGGCCCCCATCCATGGGAAAAGCGGGCAGCAGATTGAAGAGCATGAGGATGATGTTCAAGAGGCCCAGCATCCAGAGCATTATGCCAAGAGGGCTGCCTTCATCCAGCAATGTGGCGAGGAGAATTCCCATCAGACCCAGGATGCCGCTCACTGCAGGCCCGGCGAAGGCCATTTGGAGCTCCAGGCGGGGATTTCTAGGTATCTCCTCCATGGCAGAGACCCCTCCAAAGAAGTAAAGGGTGATGCTCCTTATAGCGATTCCATTCTTGAGGGCGATATAGCTGTGCCCCAGCTCATGAAGGGCCACACAGGTGAAGAGGACCAATGAGAATATCAGAGAGTAGGCCCATCTCAGGCCGGCTGGCTCGATCTCGCCAAAGCCATAGCTCCTCCCCAGGACCTGCTGGCTGAATGAGGCAAAGGCCCAGGCTATGTAGAGGATGACCAGCAGAAAGGACCAGTGCAGCTGCACCGGTATTCCCATGATCTTCCCTAACTGCAATGAAGAGTTCATCATGTGCTAGTATCACCCAAACATTAATAGGTCTTTTGATAATTTATGGCGCAAATGGTGGGCACCACGCAGAAAGCAATTTTTATTAATTTATTAAGTGAGCGGGTAGGAGAGTGGGGGTTCAGTGTGGATTCTAAAAACTAGGATTACCCGCTCGATTTAAAAGTGTGTTGGTTAAGATATAAATTTTTCCCCTGGGGGTAGCAATTCACCAGATATCTCACCAGAGAGCTATGCTCCACCATGCAGGCTGCGGTATAGGCCTCCATCAGGGTCCCGCCTGCAGCAAATACGCCATGCCCGCGGGCGATGCAGGCCATATGGGACTTAAGGGCTAAAGATGCGGCCTTAGCGAGCATATCGGTCCCCAGCTTGCCCTCGATTATAGGCACCTCTCCCAGAAAGAGAACGCCCTCGCTATCAATTGGCTCCACCTTCTCCATTTCCACCATAGACAGGACAACCGCATATGGAGAATGGGTATGGATGATGGCCATCTTCCCAGTATTCAGGTAAATCGCCCGGTGAACGCAGGTCTCTATGCTGGCAATCTTATCCATCTCACAGGGATTCTCTAAGCTGACCTCCACCACCGTGGACGAATCCAGCTCGTCGAGCATCGATCCCGTAGCGGTGATGAATATCCTGCCATCCTGGCAGATGCTGATATTTCCGAATCGAGAGCTTGTGAGTCCTGAGGAGACGACCTTTCTGCCAAACCGCGCGATCTCCTGCCAGGCATCGCTCGTCATCTCATCACCTCTCCAGCAGACGGAAAGGGACGGCTATTGACTCCATCTCCCCAAATCCACCCACCAGATCGACGGATATCTTATAATCCCCGGCCGTCCAGAAGCTCGTCTCCCAGCGGGCGGAGTATATGCCGTTGCCATCCAGGTCGTCCATGGGAATCTCCAGATTTCTGTCCGGCCCGATGATCTTGGTGTTTAAGGACTTGATCTCTCCGGAGGCTTGGGCCTCTACCATCACCGGCTCGCCTTCTGTGGCCTCATCCCGGTTCAGCCTTACATCGACCAGATCCGGAGGATAAAGCTCCTCTTTCGGGGCGTTGATGCTCTTGAGGGCTCGGGTCAGGTTGAGAGCTCCATAGCCATAGAGGTTATCCTTTCCCTCCTGCCCCAGCTCATCTGCGGTCTTGAGCAGCAGCCTCTTGATATCTGCTGGTTGCAGTTCAGGATTCGCCTCCAGCAAAACAGCTGATGCTCCGGAGACTTGAGGAACAGCCATTGATGTACCGCTCACTGAGCTCAGGCCATTCTTGGAGCCGGCCAGGGCGGAAGGGACATCAACTCCCAGGGTGACCAGGTCCGGCTTGATCTCTCCGGTCAGGGTCGGGCCGCGTGATGATTGTTCGAATATCAATCCGGTGCGATCAATGGCCCCAATGGTTATCACCTTCTCTGCGCCACCGGGCATGACAATGGAGGAGGGCGAAGGCCCGGAGTTTCCAGCGGCGACACACATGGTCAGCCCCTCCTCGACCATCCGGTCGCAGGCCTCGTCTAGCAGAGATGCTCCATCAGAAGGCCCTTCTCCGCCCACGCTAAACGATATGATCTTTATCCCGTAGCGATCCCGATTATCCAGGCACCAGTCCAGAGCTTTAAGAGCATCGGATAGATAGCATGCTCCATCCCGGTCCATAACCTTGATCACCACAAGTTCCGCTCCCGGCGCTACCCCCATGCCCAGGTCGCCGGCGATCAGGCTGGCGCAGTGTGTGCCATGGCCGTTGTCGTCATAGGGTTCTGTCTGATTGTTCACGAAGTCCTGGAATGCGACGATCTTACGAGAAAGAGCCTCATGATCGGCATCTGCGCCGGTGTCGATCAGAGCCACAGTAACCCCCTCGCCTTTTGGGCCGGAGATCTCTCTGGGATCGTCTATGATCGAAGGCCCAGGATTCGGGCTGCTCATGCTGGCAGCAGAGAGCACGGTGAGCTTCTGATCGGTGTACACCCCTCGGACGCCGTCGGTCTTGGCGATCTTTTCCAGGTTGTCCGAGGAGACGGTCATTGCGCTCCCGGGCAGGACTTTGAACCTCTTCTCCAGAGAGGAGCCGACGCCGGTAAGGTTCCCTTTAAGGTCGTCCTCATGAAGCACAATGACCTTCAGGTCTTTGGCTTTCTGCTCCTCCAGGCTGTCTTCTATTCCATTGCCATTGAGATCCCTGGGATCGCGGATGGTGATCTTCTTGGACTCGTCCTTCGCCGCATTGCCGAACTTGTCTACGGCGATGATTGTCACATTGTAGGTTCCAGCAGGCATATTGGAGCCGCAATAGCCGGTGAAAGTGCCATCTCGGTCTAAATCTATCATGAGGTTCATCCGATTGCCTATATCAGCATAGACCATTCCCAGGCCGGAAGGATCATGGACCCGGGCATTTATCTCGCTCCTGGGATCGCCTGTCTTGAGAATGGAGGGGCTCACGCTCACCCCATAGATGACCGGAGCAGCGCCATCGTCGACGCTTGGTCTGAGGCGATTTTCGTACTCCTTCTGAAACCAGGCGGTTGCCTTATTGTTCTCCAGGGCATTTTGTATCGGAAAAGCGGATGCGTAGCTGACCAGGCTGAGCAGGAGAACAAAATGGAGGATATGGCTAGGATTCAATGGTCTCACTCTTAACTCCAGCTATCCTTTTCGATATTCTTATATTTGCTGGTGTCATTTCACCACTGGAATGATCCGCCTTCCAGTCCTGCCAGGCGTAGACCTTGGCGTCGTAGCCAAGAAGGGAGAGGGGCAACCAGATCATGGAGGCCTTGACCCCGGTATTGGTGTAGACCACCACCGGCCTTTCTCTTTGCAGATCTGAGAATATCTCTTCCAGCTCTGACTGATCCTTTATCTTCTTGCCATCCAGAACGCTTGTATAAGGAATATTGATCGCTCCTGGTATCGACCCTGCCTCAAAATCCCTACCCGTTCGGGCATCGATTATCTGGGGGATGCCGCTGCAAACGAAATCATATGTTGCCAGAAGATCGGCATCTATAGCGGGAGTATAATTCCTGGGCGCAAGGCGTGCAGGCTCAGACCAGGTGGGATTCGACGCTGCCACCCAGTCGTCTATCCCCCCGTCCAGGAGCCTGACATCCTCATGCCCCAAGAACTTCAGCATCCAGAAGACGTAGGTGGCTGCTGAGGGGCCGCCGCCGCAGGGCTGGCATTCACCATAAATGATGATCGAATCGTTCTCGGACACGCCTGCCTCCCCCAAAATCCGGGCCATCTCGCCGATCGGCTCGAGCCTTCCTGCAGGATCGATGAACCTGTCATAAGGAATGCTTATCGCTCCTGGAATGTACTCAGTCGATCTGGGGCTGATATCGATGATTATGTCGGAGCTATCTAGGATTTTGATCTCTTCTGGTGAAATCAAAATTGTGGAAAATCCCATCCCCCGGGCCATATCGGATCGATTGCCCTGATATTTCTGCAGACCGTCCTTGGGAGCAGAAAGGTTCAGATCCAATCCCCGCTCCCCATTCTCTCCCCACAGTGACGAGCAGTTGGATGAATCGGATTGTGCTCTGAGCAGGCCCGGATGGAATGGCATCTGAGACCATGCCCCCACCTCACCCAGGAACGAAGCCCACTGTTGATTGAGCGGATCCTGCTCTGCGCTCGAGCCAGCGGCTTTGCAGGATGCGCACTCCCCGGCCACAGGTGATGCATTCCATATGATCGCCATCATGAATAAGGCTGCCAGCAACAAGCTGCAGCCTGCGATTCTGATAACTCTCATGGCAAGCCTCTTGAATTTCTCAAACTTCTCATCTCCATACTATGCAAGTGCTCATCAGCTCCTGGGGGTGACGGAGAAACTTCCTAACGTCTCCTCCAGTTCGAATCCACGAACATCATTTACCCTCAAGACCAGGTCGTACTCGCCCGGATCGAGCAGGGCGGTGGAGAAGGATCCCTGATATGCATCCCCAGAGGCTACCAGGCGGCCGTAGCCCTTTGCCTCTTCTCCCGACTGATATGCTCTAACCGTCAGCTGGTTGAGGTCATAGAGAGCCTCCATACGCACGGTGACCTTTATATCGTCTCCCACTCTGGCCTGGGTGGGATTAAGAGCCTTATCGATGATGGAGATCTGCCGGACCTGATCGCCCATAATGGGATAACGATCTAAGGAGGAACTGTCTATCTCATAGGGCAGGTCGCCAAATCCATCCGCACCCAGAACATTCTGTTCCGGTCCCTGGTAATCATCGCTCCCATGGTAGTCGCTCCACAGGTTGCCCCCCAGCGGATAGCTGGCATTCCATGAGTTCTCTCCTCTATCCTCCGCCTGGATCACATTGTAACTGATCTTATTTCTGTAGATCAGGTTCTGGCTCGAATCCAGGAAGATGCCGGTCTGGCTGTCCGAGATTGTGTTATCGATGATGGTATTGCCGTTCGAATTGCTCTGGATCTGCAGGCCATAGCGCCCATTTGCCTCTATCAGATTGCCGGATATGCTGTTATATCCAGAGTCCAGGAGGGTCAGGCCGGCGACTACGTTCTCGATCATGCTGTTATTTCGGATCAGGTTATCAGTGCAGTCGAAGCGGAGGTCCAGGCCGGAGTTGGTGTTCCGGGAGAGGTCGTTGTATTCTATTATGTTATTGCTGCAATCTGTGAACATGTACAGGCCGTACATATTTCCTTGAAGGACGTTGCCCCGGATGGTGTTATTGCTGCAGGAGGGGAAGAGGTTTATGCCGTAGGCGCCATTGCCATAGGCCACATTATCAAGGATCAGATTGTCATTGGAGTTGGAGAGGTATATTCCATACCACCCCTCACCCCCCAGTCCGTTGAAGCTGGCGTTGTTTCCCTGGATGATATTGCCGTCGGAAAAAAGGAGGGCAATCCCTGGCTGGGTGCACCGGATGACGGTATTGTTGGCCACAGTGCAGCCCCGAACGTTGTTCAGCTTTATGCCATAAAACCCATTCCTGACGAGAAAGCCGGATATGCTGACATCGCTCGCTTCTATATTCACGCAGGCGTCCCTCTCTCCCGCCTGGATGACTGCCCCATTGCCTATCAGGTTCAGGCTCTTTCCTATGGATATCTTCTCGTAAGTCCCCGGAGCCACCAGGAGGGTATCGCCAGGCTGGGCGGCGTTGATTGCCGCTTGCAGATCGGAGCTGACGGTTATGGAAGCAGCGCTGGCAAGGGAGGCGATCAGCATAAAAGAATAAATAAGGGATACCGCCCAAATGGTCGAGCGACCTATGCCGCGCGAAGGATGATATGCATTCGATAAAGCCGGAGCATGGCATTTCCCCGTGGCACTGGGATGGGTTAATGATGGTTTCATTTTGAGGCTCATAGAGATCCATCTATTGATGATCGATCTATTTTATAAAGATTCATGGCTCATATGGGTTTAGGATAGGGGGTAAAAAGTCTTAGGATCTTCTAATATAGGCTACATATGAAGGTAAGCTTTTTTATCAATTGAAAGGTATATGCAGTGTTGGTAAATTCAATGGAGGAATAGAGTTTGAGATACTGGCTTGCGATTATTGGCGCACTTCTCCTGCTGGCGGCCGCCTGCAGCGCAGGGAGCTTTGAAGCGAAAATCGATGTGGATACCTACGTCAATTCTATTGAAGAGGAAGAAAGCTATGGCGATAGCGATCTACTGTGGGTGTCTTCCCAGGACGATGACGATGATGATGCTTCTATAAATGAGACCTACCTCAGCTATGTGAATCTCTTCGGATCGCAGGGAATCTTCAATCCGGATCAGATCAAATCTGCTACTCTCACCCTTAACGTCGCCCGGGTGGATGACGAGGGCGAGATCAAGGCTTACTTCCTGGAGGGAGCGACATTAAACACCCTGACCTGGAAGGATAAGGCAGAATATGACCTTGATGTCTCATCAGATTCCGTTGAGATAGATGAGGCAGAGGATGTGATTGAGCTGGATGTAACACCCATAATCAAAAAGGCGGTCGAGGTCTGTGCAGAAGGGTGCCCCTACAGCATAGTCCTGGTCGGTGAGGATGATGTCTCTGTGGCATTCGTGTCCAGTGAGGCATCAGATGAGGATATGCCTGTCCTTGAGTACGTAACTGAAGAGTAAATGAATCTGGCAGATGGAGAGGGGATTTTCGCCCCCTTCCCGGCCAGACTCATCTGTTGAGGACCTATTTTTTATATCACTTCCATGCCATAAGGGGACTGATGCCACCGATCCCTTCCAGAGGGCCTTTCTTTATCATTCCTGCCGGGAGAATCATTGGAATTCTCTTATTTGTGGGCATTGCGATGGCCTCCCTCTTTGGCTGCATCCATGCGGCAGGCGGCGAGGGTGCGGACGGCGGAATCGGTTCCTCCACCAGCCAATTGGCCCTCGTGGAAGGATATGCATCGGGCGCGGACCCGGTAGAGGTCATAATCATCATCTCGCCGGGATGTCCCAAATGCGCCGCTGCTGAGAGGACCCTGGAGAAGGTGGGCCAGACGGTGCCACTTAATGTCAGCAGCTATTACTATTATACCGATGAGGGCCACCGAATAATCGATCAGCTTAACGCCCGGGATATTCCAGCCATAATCATCGGGACCGAGGTCATAGACTACAGGGACTATGGAGGAGACGCATCCATCCTCGAGAATAAGGCTCTTCGGGCCCTGCACAATCAGAGCCAGAGATCTGAGACTGCTCCCTCTATAGGCTTTCCAGGCAACACTAGCCCCATCCAGCAGCGGGAGGATGCTCTGCCCGGATACGATCTGCAGGACCTCTCCCTCTCCACTGCCCTGGCCGTCACTGCTGGTGGGTTTGTGGCCGGCTTCAATCCCTGCCTCTTCGGCATTCTGGTCTTTCTGGCGGCATCCATCCTCTCAACCTCCGGAAAGAGGCGGGAGCTGATCATGATGGTGGTATTCTTCTCCTTTGGCATCTTCTCCATGTACTTCCTCTTCGGCCTGGGAATGCAAAGGCTATTGCATTCTGAGGCTATAGCTGCCACATTCCGCTACGCTTTGACTGTGCTACTCCTGGCTGCGGGCTTATCTCAGGTCATCGATGCCATCCTTTTAAAGCAGGGAAAGGCATCGCTCTTCCGGACGGACTGGGCGCTGCAGTATTTCCAGGCGGGAGTGGAAAAGGGAAGGTTTAGCTCCTACTTCCTGGCGGGGGCGCTCTTCTCATTGGTTAAGATCCCCTGTGTGGGCGGGCTTTATCTGGCCATACTGGATCTCATCTCCGCCAAAAGCTACTTTGTCGGCGCCGCCTACCTGATGTTCTTCAACCTGGGGGTGATACTGCCAATCATTGTGGTGGGGGGATTCCTCGCCCTGGGAATGAGCCCGGATAGGGTGGACCGCTTCCGTAAGGATCACCGGGTGGGAATGAGGCTTTTTACCGGGCTGATGCTCCTGGTGCTGGCTCCTCTCATCTACTGGCAGATAATCTGAAACCTCCAAAACCGGCAAAAGGAGTGAACTACCGCGTCCTGAAGGGCGCGGCTTCCCACTTCATCGCCAAAACTTGCATCAATGATATGTGATGTAGCGGTTTTGGCTCTATGGGCGCTACGGGCTGTTCCATCCCTGAGATTAGTATGTTCCTGGAAGCATTGTAGTCTCGATCACATGAGAATCCGCAATAGGGGCACTCATGTACTCGTACCGACAGATCTTTTTCTGCGATGCTTCCACAAGCAGAACACCTTTGAGTGGTGTTCCTGGGATCTACTTTTATCAGCTTCCGACCAGCACTTTGAGCCTTATACGAAAGCATGAATACGAACTTAGACCAGGATGCATCATGGATGCTGCGATGCATACCATTATTATGGCCTTTCTCTTTCAGACCTTTGATATCAAGATCCTCAACGCAAATGATATCAAAGTTATTGACATAGGTCCGAGATAACTTATGCAGGAAATCATCTCGTTGGCAATTGATTCTCTTATGCAGCTTCGCGATTTTACCCTTGAGGGACTTATAATTATTCGATCCCCTCACCGCTCTGGCTAGCCTTCGTTGCAGTCTTGCCAGTTTATCAGCAGATTGCTTGGCACATCTTGGATTCTCTATCTCATTGCCAACGGAGTCAACCACGAAGGAAGTCAAACCGACATCCAAACCTACTGCTTCCTCGGTTTCTGGTAACGGCTGTGGTTCCTGATTGGCCTGGACTATGGCAAACCATCTCTCGCCTTCTCTCTTGACTATGACTGCTTTGATGCATCCTTCGATCTTTCGATAGATCTTGATCCGCATGTCCCCGATCTTGGATAGATGCAATATGCCATGATCTTGATCGATTTTGAAGCCGGATTGGTTGTAATTCAGGGTGTCATACCATCCATATCCTTTGAAGCGAATATGACCGATCTTCCGACCGTTCTTCTTTGATGCAAAGAGGCCTTTGATGTTAGACCAAAGAGTGTAATTCACCATCTGAAGAACCTTGGAATAGACTTGGTTGAGTTTTGGATTCTCAAGCTTCAGAGAAGGAATCATATTCTGAGTATCATAGGTCTTGAGCTTGATGCCTTTTTCTTTTGCTTCGTTCAGGTTTTGGAGAAGCCGATTATAGAGCCACCTACAAGCATCCAAATTCTCCGCTAACTTCCATTGAGTGATCTTGTTCGGGAATATGGGGTACTTGTAGCTGATCATCAAACGAATACAGTTATGGATACCTATACTTATATCAGCTGAGGGCGGCGTGAAAGTAATCATGGCAAAGGACTCCGCTTTCATCCTGTTGCGACTTCGTCGCAACTTCCCCGGACTCGCAGTCCGGGAGACCGCCCCAAAGGATGGGGACTTCCCGCTTCGTCCTTCGCAATCCCACAAGTTAAAATAGAGAGATTGCTCACTCGGTGGGCGAGGTGAATCTTTTTGTTTTTGGTCGGAGAGGCTCTCATAGGAAAGGGGCCTGAGGTAGCACATATCGATCTGATTATAGGGGAGAAGGAGGGCCCGGTGGGAACGGCTTTCGCCTCCGGTCTCACCCAGCTTTCAGCGGGGCATACCCCTCTCCTGGGGGTCATCAGGCCGAACCTGCCGCCTAAGCCTTCTACCCTTATCGTTCCTAAAGTGACAGTGAAGAACATGGACCAGGCGGCTCAGATTTTTGGGCCGGCTCAGACGGCAGTAGCCAAGGCAGTGGCAGATTCAGTGGCAGAGGGTGTCATTCCCAAGGATCGAGCAGAAGAGCTGCTGGTCATTGTATCCGTTTACATCGATCCCAAGGCTACGGATTACGATGCCATCTATCGCTATAACTACGGGGCCACCAAGCTGGCGGTGGCTCGGGCCATGGCCGGGTTCCCGGATATCGATAAAGTCCTCTATGAGAAGGAGCGCTCCACCCATCCCATCATGGGGTTCAGAGTCACCCGTCTCTGGGATCCGCCTTATCTGCAGGTGGCCTTCGACCTGGTGGATGTGGCCGAGGTGAGGCGCGTCCTCTCTGCCCTGCCGGATAGCGACCACATCTTAATCGAGGTGGGGACCCCCCTGGTCAAGATGCTGGGGATGAGCGTTGTGAAGGAGATTCGCGCCATCCGGCCGGGGGCTTTCATCATCCTGGACCTCAAAACGCTGGACACAGGCAACCTGGAGGTGCGCCTGGCTGCGGACTCCACTGCCGACGCGGTGGTCATATCCGGGCTCGCTCCCAAGAAGACCATTGAGCTGTCCATCAATGAGGCCAGAAAGACGGGGATCTACTCGATAATCGATATGCTGAATGTGACTGACCCGCTGGCGGTGCTCAAGGGGCTGGATGTCCTGCCCGATGTGGTCGAGCTGCACCGGGCGATCGACATGGAGAAGAGCGCCCATGCCTGGCAGAACATCCCCGATATCAAGGCCCTGGCCGAGGAGGGAAGAAGGCTTCTGGTGGCGGTGGCAGGAGGAATTCGCACCGATACCGAGGGTGCTGCCCTGGCGGCGGGGGCGGACATCCTGGTGGTGGGCCGGGCGATCACCCGATCCCGGGACATTCGCGACATGGCCGAGCAATTCCTGACCGGCCTGAAGCAGACGGAGATCGACCAGTACAGGGTCATGACCGACTTTTGAGATCCTGGATTGGTGCGATCCAATTTTTTTTTGCATGTCGTCACGATTAGGGCATCACAGCTCGGATAATACAAAGAAATTCGAAATACAAGCATCCACGCATCAAATCCTAAACTCCGCCTTGTGCAATAACCATTTTTCTCGCTGAATCCTTCTGCCCGCGGATTGACCGAAGGTTATTTATACTATTATGGTTATTACTCTTAGCTATGACATATCTGGTCAAGCAGAAGATCCGCGGGCGGACATATGCTTACGAAGCCGAAAATTATTGGGATCCAGAGAAGAAACAATCCCGGCAGAAACGGCGATATCTTGGCGTTTGGGATGAAGCAACAGGCCATATCATCCCGAAAACAGCAGAACGAGATGTCAAGACAACGAAATCGTTGGGCCCGGCATATCTTCTGGATTCGGTAAGTAGTGAGATTCAGCTCAGAAAGAAGCTTTCAGAATCGTTTGGCGAAGATGGCGATATAATTTTGGCCATGGCAATGAGCAAGCTGCTTCATCAAACCTCTCTTAAGAATTTAAACACCGTTCTTGATGACTCGTTTCTGCCAGAGATGTATTCACTGAAAGAATCCTTCAGTTCCCAATGGCTGTCTAATTTTCTGGAGCGATTGGCCACAAAAGAAAAGTCCATGAATTCGTTCTATAATTCTTTGATCGCCGGCGAGGATGAGACGCTGATATTCGATATTACATCGCTCTCATCGGCTTCCCGAAATATCGATTGGCTGGAGTGGGGATACAATCGCGATGGTCTTGACCTGCCCCAAGTTAACCTCGGCCTGGTTCTCTCATTGCATCGGCATCTGCCCCTCTATTTCAAACTGTTTCCAGGCAGCATCAGCGATGTTGTGACTCTGAAAAACCTTGTAGCTGAGGTCAAAGCGCTTGGAATATCGAAGAGTCTATTCATCTTGGATCGCGGATTCTACAGTGAGAATAATATAAAAGAAATGAACGACGCGAATATCGATTTCATCATTCCTCTTCCTTTTAGCGTCAATGTCGGCAAGGGCTTGATCAGTGAGACGAATAGGGAAATTGAGAGCCCAGCTAATGCTAAAAGATTTGGTGGCGACATCTTCTATGTCCTGGAAAGTGAGATTCAAATTGGTTCTGTCGATGCCTATGGATATGTCCTGTTTAACAAGAAGCGGGAAGGATTAGAGACAAATTCGTTCTACAATCGATTAATCGATATCGAATGCGCCATTGACGGAAAAGAGTTCCGAAACCCTATCGACCAATTCAAGCGGACAGCAGGAAATTTTGAAAGATATTTTGAGTACACTCTGGAAGGCAAGAAGATTCATCTTAGCAGACGAGTGAATGCAATATCGCAGGCTGTAAATCGATTTGGAAAGACAATTCTACTTTCTTCATCAAGACGAAACTGGGATGAGGTTCTTTCTCTCTATCGAGAGAGAGACGAGGTCGAGAAGAAGTTCGATGATCTGAAGAATGAACTTGAGGTTATGCCTCTGAGAGTGCAGAAGGTCGAAACATTGCAGGGCTTGCTGTTCATCTTCTTCATATCGCTGATACTGAGAGCGATTTTGCTCCGGAGGGCCAGGGAGGCGAAGCTGCTCGATAAGAGTTCTATCGAGGAGATTCTGATGGAATTGTCAAAGTTGCGAGCAGTTAAAGTCGGTGGAAAGTGGAGGCTTACAGAAGTCTCTAAAAAACAGAGGATGATTTTGGAAAAGATGGAAATTAGCGTGCCTGTTGAGGCAAATATGGTTATTAAAAAGGGCGGAGTTTAGGTCAAATTCGACCATATATTTTGTGTGCTTGCTCAATAGTCATAATGTCCAAGATCTTGACAATTTTTTCATCTTTGAGGGTTTCGATTTAGCACCAATTAGAAGAGCTTTAAATTCCTGCGTTAATATTTTCAATCTTTATGGTTGTTTTTAGGTCAATTCATCCATTATGTAGCCTCTTTTTCTGCATTTTGCCTTGCTTTTTCTCTATTCTCTCGTGCACTTTCATAGCCTCCGCTATGTTGAAGGAACACGCCCTAAATATTTCAACTGCTCTATGTTGTAAACGATTGAATTCATCATGAATTTTATCCCTGCTCTGGCGATAGTCGTTACAGAAACATGACCTGCATTATGGGCTCGTTTCATAACCGCAAAACATCTTTCGATTTGCGATCGCTTTCTACTGATCCTTTTATTTCTCAGAATGTCTTTGATTCCCAGCTTATGACCTCTTGCAGCTTTTTTCATCGCAGCATCGTATCCTTGTGTCTTGGCACCGCTATATCCTTTATCGGCGTAACGTGGTAATCCATTGATTCCAAGGTCCACCTGACTATCATGAAGAGATGCTGTTGTTGTCTCGATTTTTCGGATAAGATGGTACTCGGTATCGATTAGAATATGGCCCTTATAACCGAAAAATGATTTGCTGCCCTTTTTTGCCCAAGTCCCCTCATTTATTGGACCATCATCGAGTCTCTTTGGTTTGGCATTGCTGCTAACGATATTATTAGAAATATTGAGCAAGTCTTTATCAAAATCAGGAGTCGGTCTCGCCTTGATGGCTTCTAAATTGGGATCCTTTTTATCTTGGTCTTTCTGATCTTTTTTATTCCTCTTTTGCCCTGGATCAGATGTTATGAAAGTAGCATCCTGAATTGTGCCCTTCTTTACGGCAAATCCTTTCTCATCAAGCTGATTCTGGAGCTCTTTCCAAAGATCCTCGTATCTGCCACATTCGATCAGTCGCTCGCGAAATAGCCAAACTGTGCTGAAATCTGGAATCACTTCTGTGGTGCCAAGAAAAATTCGAAATGAGATTCTGTCCGTAACTTGGCGTTCCAGTTCTGGGTCTGATAAACCAAACCAACTCTGAAGTACAAGTGCCTTCACCATAATTACAATATCAATGTTTGGACGACCTCCACGGCTAGTTTTATTCTTATAGATCAATGGTTCTAAAAATCTGAATCGATCCCAATTGATTAAAGAGTTAATATCGGAGAGATCATCGCCGAGAGCTTTAACCCGAGAATATTCTTCTCGCATGGCAAAATCTATGAGCGTCCTCATACATCAAATATTATGATATTAATAGTATATAAACATTTCGATTGATTAGTTTTTCGAAACCCTCCTTTATATATTTTGTAAAAAGCGGTGTATGACCTTGAAATATGCAACCTATAAATATCTTCATGGTCCTTTCGCTGAATAATTTCTTTGTCTCCCTGGCCAGGAAATGGATTGAATGCAAGTGTTTTGCATTTTTCGACCACGATTCGGTGGCTCTTAGAGGGCAACGAGTTGATGAACTCCAAAGCATCCTTATCGATAACAATATGAAAGGCTACCACGGAAGCTCCACAAACTCACCCTCTTTCTCAATCTTTTCCATATCTCTGAATAGTCTAGCCTTCTTTCTCTCTTCAATCATCTCTTCAAGGAGTTGAGAATAGGTCTGTCCTGCCGACTTGAGCTCTGACAGCTCAATCCATACGGCTTCAGTTACAGGGATTCTTTTTGTAGCAAGCATGGATAATGTTGTAAGGATTGTAAGTAAATAGAGTTTTCCCTAAAAGCGATACATATGAAAGATTTTAATATTTAGCTGACTAAGCCCGGAGGGATGATCCGCGCCCTCCTCCTCTTGCTGCTGTTGCTGCCCGGCGGCGCAGCCCGGGACATCCAGCTGGGGCCCATGGCTCAGCCCGCGGGCGCAGTTATACTGGTCATAGACGGCCTGGGTTCATCTTACGTCTATCCGGAGCACAATGCCTATGCTCTGGACGGCTCGCCTCTGGATAAGGCGGTGCTATTCAACCTCACCGGCGGTGGGGCGCGGGCGGTGGATGTGCGAGTGCCAGTCCCCGAGACCACAAAGAGCCATTCCGTTCTTGTCACCGGCAGATCGGAAGCGGACTGGGACCAGCTCGGCCACACCATCTTCGACCTCGCCCGGGAGGAGGGATATTTATGCCTTGCCATTATGGAGCGGGGAGACTCTATGTCGATCATGGAGGATATGGATGCAGTCCTTTACCTGGAGGATAACGCCCTGCAGGGCGCTGAGCCCACACCGGGATTTCGGCCCGATGCTCCAGAGGGCCTGCGTACCCTCTTTCAGGAATGGCGGGACAGATTCGCTGGATATTCCAATCGTGAGGGCATGGCAGGCTATGCCGGCTACAACGCCTGGGCACTGGATGCGGCGGCGGATACTGTAGAGCATCTCATAGGAAAGCCATTCATCATGCTGGTCAATGCCGGAGCGGTGGACAGCGCCGGCCATAATCTGAACGCCAGCGGCTACCTGGAGACGGTGCAGGCCCTGGACGGGCCACTGGGCCGGCTGGTTTGGGCCTGCAAGAAAAACAACGTCCTGCTGGTGGTCACCGCTGACCACGGCATGGTCTTTCCGGATAGGGAAGGAAAGGGCGGCCACTCGGCAGAGAAGTACGCCACCCGGCTGGAGGCATTGCGGGTCCCTCTGGTCTTTCAGGGACCGGGAATTGAGGAGCTGAACCTTGGCGGCCAGTGGTCGGAGATGGATGTTGCCCCCACAGTGCTTGCATTGCTGGATGTATCCTCGAATACATCCTCTGAGGGAGTGGCTCTTCCGGTCAGGAAGGGAGGCATTCTGCGAGTTGCTGGCGCGCCAGCAGGGGTAGAACTGTGGGGGCAAGGGACCTGTCTGGCCAATGCCTCTGGGGATAACGAGTATATCTTCCGGGGTCTTGAGTGGGGAGAGTACACTCTGAAGGCTGGAGGGCAGTCCTGGGATGTGCTGGTGGATGGGGATGATACCATAGACCTGGCAGGAAAGGCGACCATGCCAGTGGGTATGAGGCGAGCTTTTGGAGTGATCATGATCCTGGTCATAAACCTGGGGGGAATGGCGACCATTTTGAGGATCTGGCGGCGCTCTGAATGAATAAGCCGCTCGCTTGAAGAATGATTCGCTATTCAAATTGGTTAAGTAGTGAAAAGGAGAAGGCTAGGAGAGATTTAGAGAATACCATGGCATTGGGCCTGCAAAATCAGTACAGTCGATTCTCGGGCGGGTCAACACCGATCCACAATGTCCTATTTCCAGGAGCCAGTACCACCAGGGTGGCAGGCCTGACCTCGCCCAAGATCTCGACATGATGCTGCTTTTAAGGCGGTACAGCACTGGACTATCACGCAGCGTCCATCTCGCGGGAGCCCGATTCACCGAAGGATGCCGGGCCTGCAATTCGCCTCTTTATCAGCATCTGTCATGTCCTGGCGGGCATGAACTACGACCCAGCTTTTGGGCATGCCTCAACGCCCATCATGGCATGCATATTCGCATCTATTTGCAGGGATGCTCTTCTCGATCTATCTTCGGGCAAAAGAGCCCAGTCGGATTGCTGGATCTCTGGTTCTTGCAGCGCAAAACACGACTTGTTCCTATAGGCACGATTAATACATATAGTTTGTGCCTTGATAGGTGAACTTCGAATCTCCGCTCCAGTCGTTCCTCCTATCATGCCCCTCAGGGCATCTTTGCGGTCATCTTTTTGATGTACTCCTCCTTAGAAAGACCGCGGTTCTCGTTCAGCCTATCTTTTATCATCTGGCCTTGATCTCTGAGCCACTCGAACTTGGTGCAGCCCTCCAATTCTTCGCAGGAGCTGCATAGGTCGTATCCTTTCTCTCGAGCGCAGATCCTTATGGTGCAATCAGGTGGACCTCCGCCGTTCTCGCATCCTGCGCAGCGGGCATAGGTCTCCATCCAGGCCAGGCCCAGATCCACTGCCGCCCAGTCGATCGCCTCTCCCCCAGGCACAAATGGAGCCCAGTTTGGAATATCGCATTCAGTGATGTGCTTTCTGGTCCGGCTTGCGGACTCGGCTACTATGCTGCCTCCCAAGGGGCATGAGCCGCATAATATTCCGCAGGGTCCGGCCTGATTTTCGGCGCTGTTCAGCCTTTCATCCATAAAATGTACATTGCTTGAAATATTCTTATATTCTTCGGCCTGATGACATCCTCCAGGAATTCGCATTAAGGCGAAAAAGGGTGTTTGCGGGATAGAGGAAGTGCTGCCCAAGCGATCCAGGCGGATATCAATGCTCTCTTAAGGATGAAGAGCATTTGATGGGATGCATTCCAGAGCGCAAGCTCCAAATTCCATGCCCCCCACTTAAATTCCGGTGTACTATGATGAATCTTGAAGAGATGTCGGAAATATTGAAGTCCTCCCTGGGAATCCGGGATAATATCGTAGGCGTAAGGCTGTTCAAGAGTGAGGAGGAGATCCCACAGGACCTTAAAATCGTCGAGAGGCCCTTCCGCTACTGCTCAATGATCCAGGGAGCGAGGCGAGAGGGAGTTAGCTATCTCGCTCATGCCGACTATCACCAGTGCAAAGGCGGTGCCTCGGGCCTGGGCCTGCTGGAATGCCCGGAGAACATCCGCACCGGAGCCCTGTACTTTGACAAACTGCACAAGTGCTCCACAAAAGAATCGGGAGCGATGATAGCAGCCAATATGCCCCGCATCCTTCCCGGCAGCACCGTGGCCAGCTATGTGGCCCCCCTGGACAAGATGAGGGTGCGGCCTGATGTGGTCATATTCGTGGGAAATCCACTTCAGGCAAGGAGGATCGTTCAGGCGGCGATGTTCGAGAAGGGGGGCAGGATGAGCTTTAATACTGCAGGGATTCAGTCCTTTTGCGTCGATGCCACCAGCTCACCCTACCTGAAAGGAGAGGTGAATGTATCACTAGGCTGCGACGGCTCGGTGAGGAACGCCGGCCTGGAGGACGGGGAGCTCGTGGTGGGAATACCCTACGACATGATGGAGAAGATCTGCATCATCCTCAAGGAGAACTATCAGGGCTGGGACAAGTTCATGCGAGGATGAGGATCGGATTTCGTCTCTTTTTTTCAGATAATTTTTAAATTTATATTTTTTAAATATTATTTAAAAAGAATGGTTTAATTTAAAATTTAAATCCTGGCTACACATTGATTATCTTTTGCATTCCCCGAGGGAAGTAAATGGTATTCAGGTAACTGTACTGGCCATCGTAGACTCTTATTTCATGGTTCCGATCGCCAGCCACCCCAAAGATGAACCTCCCATCCAGGGCGTCTCCTCCGGTGCCCTCTGTGCCGATAAATGTGCCGTCAACGAATACCTGATATCCGCGCATCTCCTCCGATATTATCGTCACCTCTACGTCGGCTGGAGATGGTTGCAACTCTGGAGGCTGAACCTGACTTCCGGGATAGGTGGATAGAAGAGGATGCTGATATGGTGGCTGGTAGTAGCCCGTAACATCGATGACGACCGAATTGCTGACCAGACCGTCAATTGTATAGAACAGGATGTGCTGGCCGATGGAATCGGCATAAAAGTCCATCTGATTGTACCCTGGATAGAAGTAGAATGAGTTCTTATTCAGATTTCCATCAGGATTTATCTCATACAGGACTCCCTGGCCGCCGGCGGATGATATGACAATCAAAGAGAGAGCGGATCCCCCTGGAGCTTTTGCATACTGAGTCCAGCTGGAGGAGCCCTGTATCCACAGCGAATTGTCGCCGGTGTAGGTGGCATAAGACCGATATTGGTCAAATGGCATGGCATTCATCTGGTAGGTGAAATATACCGTGGCTGGGGTCAGATCCTTGATGTCGCTCTTTTTTGGAGCTTCAAGATGCTTTCTGGCAGAGGAGGCTTTAGCCATCGAGTAATACTGAGCGTATATGGAATCGGAATCTTTGGATGGTGGATCGCCACCGATCCATTTTTCACCGATCCCAATATTGAAAAGCATCTCTGCTCTTGCTTCGCCTGGCCTCAGCTCTACGCCCGGTCCATCCGCAGCCCAGGCACTTCCCGCCAGCGATATGACGAGAATAAATAAGTAAACGAAGACTAATTCTCTAATCCGTTTCATATCAATCACCATATACAATGCTATCGAGAAGCTGCTGCTTTTGCCCGTAGCATATCATCAACACTTTTTCATCAGATCCAAGTGAGGGTTACTCATGGTACCTCTTCTGAATCCATGATGAAATGGCGGCCCAAAGATAAAGCCTTATTCTTCACATTAGGCCTATATTGACAATCAATCCCAATCCGGAAAGAAAAACTGCCATGCTGGAATGGGAGATTAATTCTCAATGGCCTTCCCTTAATCTGCACGATCCAGCTTTCTTTGCCTATGAATGATGAAGAGAGGGTGGCAAAAGTCAAGTGTATGGAGGGAGAGAAAATAAATCGACTTTTGCCGTTACTATATACGGCAATTGTTTATATTTAAGGCTTTCTCTCCCGGAACGATCAAAGCTTCACCTCGGAAGCCTGGCGTTTGGCAGGGTGAGAGAGGACCGCTTCAGACGCCCGATCCTTGGCAGCAGGAGGCTTTCTCCTCTGGAGCACCTGGAGCTAGATAGAAACATTGAATTACACCCACACTCATCCTTCAAGAGTTCAGGTGACCGATATTGCAATTGCTCCTAATTCACTCGGATTTCATTGAGTTCGAGGCCAAGAGGCCCACGAAGCTGGCAGAAGAGGTCGAAGATTCGGCCAAGAAAGGCCGCCTCGATGAGGCGCTATGCGCTTTCATCGCCGTGGAGAAGTTCGACGAGGACGATACCGATGCTGTGATCGCCGAGGGCGCAAAGCAGGTAGCAGATGTGGCCGGCCAGGTCAAGGCCCACCGCATTATGATCTATCCCTATGCCCACTTGAGCTCCAGCCTCTCCACCCCGGCCACGGCAGTCAAGATACTCAAGGGAATGGCAGATGTCCTCTCCCAGAACTATGAGGTCATGCGTGCCCCCTTCGGCTGGTACAAAGCCTTCACCATCAGCTGCAAGGGCCATCCGCTCTCCGAGCTCTCCCGATCCATAAGGCTGGGCGAGGGTGAGGTGGTATCCGAGGCCCTTAAGTCTGAGGCCAAAGCGGTATCCTACTGGAGGGTCTTAGATCTGGATGGAAAGCTGGTGGACGCAGACAAGTTCAATTTCGAGGGGCACACTAACCTGCAGAAGTTCGCCAACTACGAGATCTCCAAAGCGAGAGCAGTGGACAAGGTCCCGCCCCATGTGGAGCTGATGAGACGGCTGGAGCTGGTGGACTACGAGCCTGGCTCCGACTCGGGCAACATGCGCTACTACCCCAAAGGCAGGCTGGTCAAGTCCCTCCTGGAGACCCTGGTACTGGAGAAGGCGGCGGACATGGGCGCCATGGAGGTGGAGACCCCCATCATGTACGATATGGAGCATCCCACTCTGAAAAAGTATCTGGACCGCTTTCCCGCCCGGCAGTATCAGATCGACTCGGACAAGAGAAAGCTTTTCCTCCGTTTCGCCGCCTGTTTCGGCCAGTTCTTGATGGGCCATGACATGTCCATATCCTACAAGTCCCTGCCCCTGAAGATGATAGAGATGACCAGATACAGCTTCCGGCGCGAGCAGCGGGGGGAGCTGGTGGGCATCCGCCGCCTGCGGGCTTTCACCATGCCCGATATGCACACCATGAGCCGGGATATGCATTCCGCCATCGAGGAGTTCAGGAAGCAGTATCTCGCCAGCATCAGCGTCCTGAAGGAGGTGGGCCTGGAGGTTGAAGACTATGAGGTGGCCATCAGGTTCACTCGGGACTTTTATAAGGAGAATCAGGAGTTCATTGCTGGATTGGTGGATATCATCAAAAAGCCGGTCTTAATCGAGATGTGGGATGAGAGGTTCTTCTATTTCGTCCTCAAGTTCGAGTTCAACTTCGTGGATACCATGGACAAGGCCAGCGCCCTCTCCACCGTCCAGATCGATGTGGAGAATGCCGAGCGCTACGATATCAACTATATCGATGAGTCTGGTGCGAGAAGGCGGCCCATACTCTTGCATTGCTCTCCTTCCGGAGCGATAGAGAGGGTTATGTACGCCATACTGGAGAAGGCGGCCCGACTATCTCTTCAGGGCAAGCTGCCCATGCTCGAGACCTGGCTGTCTCCAACCCAGGTGAGAATCATACCGGTGGCTGAGCGCCACCAGGAGAGGGCTCTTGCCCTGGCCGGGATTCTCGGCTTCCGCACAGATATTGACGACAGGGACGAGACCGTGGGCAAGAAGATCCGCGATGCTGGAAGGGAATGGGTGCCATATGTGGCAGTGATCGGGGACGAGGAGCTCCAGTCCGGTCGGCTGGCCGTCACCATTCGCAGCGAATCCACCCCCAAGTCGCCGGCAAAGAAGAGCATGACTGTGGATGAGCTCAAAGAGAGGCTCACTGGAGAGACAAAAGGAAAGCCCTGGCGCAGACTGCCTATGGCCATGAGGCTCTCGGAGAGGCCCAGGTTCATCTGAAGGATTCAAGAGCGAGAGCAAAGAGCACAGCCCTCCAGGTAAAAGGGCAGGATGGATCAGAAGAGTATGGTCCATCCCTCTTTTGCAAATATAACTTCATATCGCTTCGCTCCTCGGCGAGAAGTCAGAAAGAGGTTGAAGAGAAGCATGGGGAAGAGGATTTTTAGCAGGGAAATTCATGCGTCTTCGGTTAAGACCACAATCCCTCCCTGAATCGTTCTCTATTGACATGCGGATCAAGTGCCTCACTTGAACACACATTTAAGACTGTAGAGAAATCATGCTCTATTCCAAGGTAATCCAATATCGCAGACAATAGATGCGAGGAATTTTGGACAAAGATGTTACTCCATCTCAATTGAGTAAAGCGAACCATTTTGGCACCGGGATTTAGTTTTCGCACTATCGAATACAATTTTCTGCTGACAAGAAGCGTCAAAATTGAGACCCAGATTAAGGCCTCAATCGCGTATGGGCTCTTTGTTGTTATCTGATCTAGCGCATATCTGCTCTTCAATTCTTTGAAGATGAGTTCGACTTCCCATCTCCCAGAATAAACCGCTGCAACCTCTGAAGCATTTAATATATCTGATGAAATATTAGTTAGATAAAAGTGATGTTCTTCTGCTTCGGTATTATAAATGGCGACTAATCTAAATATCTTATTATCTTTTTTGCTCTCGCCGCGATAGGATCTTCGGTCAAATGATACTTCCACATTTACATCAAAAATATCATCGGATTTTTCTAGTTTAATATCTTTCAAATGTTTCCCGTTTAGATCAACGCCACGGGTATTGCGTACCTGATTTGTTCCTACTATTAAGGGATTTGCATTGCTCTTGAGGCGAGAGACAAAGGATCCGCCGTTTTCAACTATCCTGCTGAACAGTTGATATTTGTAAAATCCTAGATCTATTAATAATATTATATCTTTTACCCAGGGACCTATTTTTAAGGTCTTTACATCGTTGGTATTCTCAGGCAGTATCGAAATGCTTTTTGGACTATTGGCTATGGCACTTGTTAAAAATGCCACTTTTACTCCTGCAGCCACTTTTCGGGAACGAGTGGCTGGCCACTTATCAGCAAGGCTTTTATGAAGCCGAATAATAGTGCTATCTTGAATCATTACATCCCGAAAGCTAGCTAGACGGTCACCCAAAATCCTACTGGGTTCTTCAGAAATGTGCTCTATGCCGTGAATCACACATTCTCTGAGAAATTTTACCAGTTCTGGAGTGAAACGATCATGCCAACTGCTGTCTGAAATTGATACTTTCCCTCTGACTTCGTAAACGCGTTTCAACTCCACTATAGTTCGATACAACTGTGAGCCATAGCCGATAGCGAGAGTCCAAAACATTATCACTGGATCAATCTTTCTTTCTCTTTCGATCAATCCGCTCTCTCTTGCTTTATCTCGAATCCACTTGGATTCAAACATCCTGGTTAGTTCTTGCTCGACTATATCTTTCTCAATTTGTGATACTCCTTTTCGCATGCTAATCCCTTGGATTGAATATAGTATCACATATTCCATATAAATCTTATTAGATGAACTATTCCAGAAGATAAATTAATGTGCATTTATAACGATTGTGCTAGGAATGATCTGCTAACCGAAGACGCATGCAGGGAAATTGATCTTCAGCCGGTGGGCTCCGCCTGGGGGTGATTGTCAATCCCCGGTCCCCCGGGGATGTAGAACTTCCCTCCCAGATCGCTGTAATAGTTCCCCTGGCTTCCATTGTCCCAGCGATTGTTCTCCCCCCGGTCATAGGCATTGCAGCCGTTATTGATGAGATGATTGGCATATACCAGATCCCAGCGGGAGGAGAAGGTCAGGTAAATGCCATACCCATTATCCTGGGCGGTGTTGCCCAAAATGGTGTTATTGCTGGCATGATTTGCCAGATAGAGCCCTTTCCCATTCTGGGAGAGATAATTCTCCTCAAGGATGTTGTCATTGCTGTCATAAGAGAGATAAATTCCCTTGCTGTTGTCCACGGCCCGGTTTCCCAGGAGGTGGTTGTTCCGGGAGCAGTCCAGGTATATGCCGGCATCGATATTGTTGCTGGCATTGTTGTATGCAATCCGGTTTCCGTTGCTGGATTCAGACAGAGAAATGCCATACCAATCATTCTCGATGACGGTATTGTTTATGATCGAATTGTTGCTGGCAGAGCGAAGCGAGATGGAGGTGTCGCCATTATTTCTCAGCTGATTATCCTGGATGACATTACCTGAGGAGTAGATGAGAAATATGCCGCAGTCGCTCTCCTCATTTATGTAGTTGTCCCGGATATCGCAATTTTGTATCCGATTTTCTTTTGAGCTGTAGAGGGTTATGCCGTTGGTGTTGTTGTTTATGCTGTTATTGGCAATGATGTTGGAATGGGCCCCTTCCAGGCGAATGCCGTCCAGACAACCGGAGATGCTGTTGTTCTCTATGATATTCCCTCCAGAGAGGACATGGACCCCAGTTCGTCGAGTAGTTCTGATCTCAAAGCCGGATACCTTTGCCCCATCCGCATTGATGGTTAATGCGTTGCCAATGGCGCTTCCGTCCAGCAGAGGCCGTCCCCTGCCCTCCAGGACAATCGGCCGAGTTATATTCAGGCTCTCTCGATAGACCCCTTCCCGGACGATTATAGTGTCTCCGGAATCCGCCCGGTTTATGGCCCCCTGGAGGCTCTCTCCCTGGCGGACGATATGAGTTGTCCCACCGGCTATTGATGCCAAAAGGATGATAGCGACTGCCAGCATAGCTGGATGCACTCGACTCTCCCTCATTGCCTTCCCCTCATAGCTTCTTGTATCCCTATTGGATTTAAATACTACGATGGTCTTTCTTGTCTTAAGACTTATCTCTGGTATAATTCTCGCACAGGACAGTTGAAGCTTAAAGCTTGCCTTTAGAGGATTTTAGGTGCCTATCGCCCAAATGGTTTCAGATCATAAGTGCGCAATGGCCTTCTTGCTGGCTCCTCAATACCGAATCGTCCTTAATGCAGAACTGGGAGTAATTCCGGCTGATTCCCTGCCCCTCGGATGCACCTGCGCAGCCGTCAGGCCAGGTTACGGAAAAATACGTTTCTCAAAAGCGAGGGGCTATCGATTGTCAAAGATCTATCACAGTTGCCAGGCCCAGAGAACGTTATGAATTTCCCTTCTTGAGGATCTTTGCCTGAATTGGTCTTAGGGTCTATCTGATGCCGATCTTGGCTTTTATCGCCTGGATATCGCTCTCTATCCTCGCCCTCCAGCCGGCATCGAAGGTCATCTCCCGGTGCAAGCCCCTGATCTCGTCGATGATCACATCTTGCTTCTCTGCGATCTCCGGAATGGGACGGGTATTCTCCGCGATCTCCGGGATGAGTCGGGTATTCTCCGCGATCTCTGGGATGAGTCGGGTATTCTCCGCGATCTCTGGGATGAGTCGGGTATTCTCCGCGATCTCTGGGATGAGATTCGTATTCGTTTTAACCTCCCGGAGATCTTCCCTCATCTCCTGGAGTATAGGGACAGCCTTGTTTATCTGCACAAATGTCCCCAGGGTGGCCGACTGCCATAAAGGTTGTATCTCTTCATCGTAGGGCTCTGACCTTATATCGTCAATCCTGGCTAAAGGCGGGAGTTCGGCCTTGGCAAACTCGAAGAACTGGGTGGCACGTCTTTTGTCGCTATCCACCAGGGCCACGACTGACTGCAGATCGCCCTCTGCGTCGTTGTAGACCTCAAAGCCCCTGAGGGCCAGATCAACAGCCTTCTCTGTGAGCCAGGGCCGGTATCCGACGTCGTGGACCTTAGGGCCTGTGATTGTGATCTTGAGCTTCATCTGGAATGAAAGATTGTCCTCTTTTGTATTATAATTTCTGCTCCTTCCCATCAGGCCGGACTGTGAAGAGCCCATCATGAGCGCGGTGCACGGCATCGTTGATGTCGATCTGGATCTGCAGCACTGCGTTGCTGTCAAAGCTGCGGGAGACGAGGGCTTGGCATATACACTTGTCTTTATCTGCCAGCCATCTTCCTGCCAGCGGAAGCGGTCGTCCGCCTATACGCCCATCCACAGATTGCGGCTGGAGAGGTGGTTCTCCAGGCCTACGCGGGATTTAGGAATAAGCATCTTCTCTGCAAAATACTCCAAACTCTCAGGCTCATCCTGATCGATTGTGTTAGATGCACATACTACGTAGCTAACTTTTATGGATATTTGAATAACTTACTTGCAGATGTGAAATCAGTCCTGATACCTCTTGCGTCACCCTGTGTTCCGTACAGGAATGGAATGATAATTAAATCCCATTAAACTGCTTAAGCCAATTAAAATTGATAACTAAACCTGCCTTCGAAGGGTATATGTTGCCCCAAGGCCTTTCCATAAGCTGACATGATAAAGCAACCCTCTTTCCTGCCCATATCTATACAGGAGGCAAAAAACCTCGGCATCGAGCAGTTCGATATCATCCTCGTCAGCGGAGATGCCTATGTGGACCATCCCTCCTTCGGGTCGGGACTTTTGGGCCGGGTCCTCTGGGATGCGGGCTACGCCGTGGGAATTGTCGCCCAGCCCGATTGGAAAAAAGATGAGGACCTCCTCCGGCTGGGCCGGCCCCGCCTTTTCTTTGGCATAACCTCCGGCAACGTGGACTCCATGGTCAACAACTTCACCCCCAACCTCAAGCGCCGCCGCCGGGATGTCTACTCCCCTGGCGGCCGCCTGCTCCGGCCGGACCGGGCGGCGATCATCTATGCCAACCGGGTTCATTCCCTCTTTCCCAATGTTCCTGTCGTCCTGGGAGGAATCGAGGCCAGCCTGCGCCGGTTCGCTCATTACGACTACTGGTCGGACTCTGTCCGCCAGTCCATCCTGGCGGACGCCCCCGCCGACCTTCTGGTCTATGGCATGGGGGAGAAGCCCATCCTGGAGGTGGCCCGGCGCCTGAATGCCGGGGAAGAGA